>CAYPWL010000089.1:0-1912 GCA_964414425.1 uncultured Saprospiraceae bacterium | reverse complement strand
GCGTAGGACAGAAGGAATTAGAGAGAGGCGTATTTGCGATGTTTGCGGCTAATGGTGATCAGCAAACGGCCTTAGAAGATGCCATTGATATTAACTCAAATGACTTAAGAGCATGGTTGATAGATGATGGACTGAATAGTAGTTACTTCTTAAGAGACTTTGACTTAAGCGGTGACGTCAATGTACAAGACAAGGGTTTATTCTTAGACAACAATGGAGTGTTCTCCGAAGTAGAAAGAGAGTAATAAATCCTAAATGATTTAAAGGTCATCTGATTCAGTTCAGATGACCTTTTTTTATTTTTATTCATGTGATAAATGACTTTTTATATTATAAATAATCATAAACTATGGAATACCTATTTAATGGTAATTTAATCAAAAATGTAATGTATCTGTCATTTTTTGTGCCTTCAAGTAGTGGCTTCCACATATAAAACTGTCTAATATTACAGAGGCGATGATTTTTCAGCGCTTTCCCCATATCCTACCAGTTGTTAACCGTTGTTTTTTAACGAAACTTGGTGAAACTGACTAACATGATGATAATTTACACCGAAGGCCTTCTGCGCTACACTATGCGTGGTAGTGCCCATCTCGTATTTATGATCATTCCTGTCACATTCTTTAAGGACACATTTACTACAGTTTCCAAATATTTTTATTCAATTACTCAATCTCTATCATGAGTCTTATCCATCATTGGGCAAGTATTATTGGAACCTTTTTACAATTTAATTTAAACGTCTTAGCGATGAATCAAACTTTACGTTTTCGCAACCTTAGACTTATACAGGCATCTATTTGTCTGCTTTTAATGTCTTTTTCTTTTACTCAATTGGCTGCACAAGGGAACCTTGTTAACAGCAACCAATGTGGAGAAAATACCATCATTCAGACCTTTATTCGAGGTGTTGAAGGTTCTACGGCGAATAGGATTAATATTCCCAACATAGCTGGGTTTAACAGGGCTTATGCTGAGGTATGGCTGACGTCGACCGAGTGCCCTAGTGGATTACCCAATAGTATACAACTGACCTCCAACACTGGAGAAGTCCGTACTGCAACAGGCACTAATATCGTTGATCCAGGGGGTGGAGAAATAGAACGTATCTATCGGGCTACGTTTACCCAGCCGTTGACTTCTGTGTCAGTGACCAATCTCGGTGGTTGTCATGATGCAGTAAGTATGACATTGAGTGTAGAGAGTCAGCAACAGAATAGTGCGAGTTTCTTAGTACAGTTTAATCGTGAGTTAGATGGACCGAGAGCTCAACAAGACGATTGTCTTGGATTTAGTGTTAATGTTGGAGCGCAACCAAATGATAGAGAGTTTACGATTAGCATCCCCATTCATGAAAAAGATGCTAGCAGCGCTAATCGAACGGTTAGATATACTGTGCGTTCTGGCAATAGTACATTCACGGATACGAGATCAGATCAAAATGCTGGACCAGAGGCCTCTCTTTATGAGGCTACGATCACGGTTCCAGCCAATGAGGCACGAATATTCATTGAGATTTGTTCGCCACAACATGGAGGAGATTCTTTTGGAGTCGGAGCGGTTATCGTTGCGAGTGATCAATGTCAAGTTCCATGTCCGTCAGACTTCAACCCTGGAGAAATTATTGGAGGAGTTTCCGCATGTAGTAGTTATACTCCAGATCGTAATTTTCCTACCCAAGGAAACACACCTGCGAGTAATTGTTTTGGTCACATTTCGTATCAGTGGGTATATACGATCAACTTTAGAGACCACATTGAGATACCTGGCGCTACAGGAGAGATATTGACGGCACAACAATTAGCTCATGCTTTCGGCGGTGAGATAACACAGACCATATGGTTGCGAAGGAGAGCGTTTTGTGAAGGTTGCCCTGACTTTGTAGAAACTAGTGCGATCGACATTCATA
>CAYPWL010000088.1:0-2075 GCA_964414425.1 uncultured Saprospiraceae bacterium | reverse complement strand
TTTTTCGGCACCTTAAGAGAACACTGTTTAGAGCTCCGTAACTTAATGGTTTTATTTAATGCGACGCAATCTACTGTCTATCCTGTGAGATAACTATATTTAGTCGTGCAGGAATGTATCTTGCTCATCACCACAGATTAAAAAGAATAGTATGCAGATCACCACTACAGAATCAATCCCTGGGACAGAAGTAGATCAGATATTGGGCATAGCCCGAGGAAGTACGGTCAGAGCACGCAATATCGGTCGAGATATCTTTGCTGGCCTCAAGAATATAGTCGGTGGGGAGATATCAGAGTATACACGATTACAAGCAGAGTCACGGGAGCAAGCCATACAACGGATGATACAGGATGCGGATAGACTCGGAGCTGATGCGATTATCAATGTCAGGTTGACTACCGCCATGATTATGCAAGGCACAGCAGAGATCTTAGCTTACGGCACCGCTGTTAAGCTTAAGTAAATCATAAAGATATGTTTACAGCGATCGGAATCTTATACGGTTTGTTTTGGGTAGCTCTTCTGCTGCTACTGATCTACTTCGCTATCAGGAGGGTTGAGGCTAAGCAACATGAAGATTTTGAAAAGCGTGATAATTAATTGATCCCTCGACACAGAAATTAAAATACCACCTCTCGATGATTGATCCTCATATCATCTCATTGCGACAACGACTCCACGCTCACCCGGAGGTATCTAATGAAGAGTATAAGACTGCTGAGATCATCAAAGGCTATCTAACTAGATACAACCCAAGTGACATCATCGAAGGTCTCGGTGGATCAGGTGTAGCAGCTGTATACTCGTATCCCAACCCTGGCAAAACCATAGTCATCAGATGCGAGCTTGACGCCCTACCGATACAAGAACAAAATGATATAAGTTATCGCTCAACCTATGATGGGGTATCTCATAAGTGTGGACATGATGGACATATGGCGATCGTCAGCAGTCTTGCGGCTTGGCTGGACAGTGGACCAATAAACAATGGGAAGGTTGTTCTGCTCTATCAGCCTGCCGAAGAAAATGGTCAAGGTGCTGATCGGGTGCTTCAGGACGAGCGGTTTAGGGCACTTCAACCTGATCATATTTTTGCCCTACACAACCTACCCAAAGAACCCATGCATCAGATACTGCTCATGACTAAAGGGTTCTCAGCAGAGGTGCAAAGCCTGATCATAAGACTCACAGGCAAAGAATCTCATGCCGCCGAACCAGAACATGGTATCAACCCTACTCTTGCTATCTCCAAGATCGCACAAGAGTTAGTAAATCTTGGAAAATCCAATCCTCAATCGGACTCTTTCGCAGTGCTGACTCCTGTACACATCAATGTGGGGCAGCCTTCATATGGGATCTCTCCAGGTGCAGGTGAAATACATTATACGATCAGGACTTGGACAAAAGATAAAATGAAGCTCCTTAAGTACAACATCACAGAAATCGTTTCAGATATATCTCGGACTCACCAGCTACAAGACAATATAGAATGGTTGGAATACTTTCCGGCAAGCATCAATGATGCCGACAGCAATGAAATCGTGAAACTGGCCGCTATCACCAATGCTTATGATATCACCGAAAAGAACTACCCATTTAAGTTTGGTGAAGACTTCGGCTGGTACGCTGCACATTATAAAACCTCCATCTTTGGATTAGGCGCTGGGGTGGATACTCCTGCCCTGCACAATGCAGATTATGACTTTCCCGATGAGCTTATCTCTACAGGGTCGGATATGTTTAAAGCAATCGTAAGGAGTATATTATCCTAACTTACTTACTACCCCTTATCAATATGCATAGCGCCATATAGGATTTTAAAAGTGGTACAGCCTATCCTGACTCTACATATCCTCTACAAGACATATGATCTAACCGTCTTGTGGCTTATTGATGAGGTGCTTTCAAGATTCTATCCCAGATTAAAAGTGTCACCTATTGAGCATTAGGACAAAGCTTGTAGATGATATGTGGACTTTTATGCAAATTAGATGTCATTTAGGCACTTACCGTTCTCAAAAAATGTGGTTCCTACAAAAGCTCTACGTCTTAGATGCGTAACCTTATGACAC
>CAYPWL010000087.1:0-2163 GCA_964414425.1 uncultured Saprospiraceae bacterium | reverse complement strand
CGCTTGCACGAGCTGAGCATCAATCCTGAAATCTTGGCAATGGATCTGATTGAGGTCTATTCTACTCTTGTTCATGAGCAGTGCCATATCTGATGAGCGCAATGCAGTCGTAGACCAGATGTGTGGGACACATCTGATGTAGCGAACCGCAAGGCGGATGGGTGGCTTTATTTGGTTTATCTCGCCACCCGAAACATCAAGTTTCGGTTCAGGTCTAAATCGACTTAGCGTCGATTTCCTAAAGGACGACCTTCATCCTATCGAGGGTGGACATTTCCTGGCAGCACTTGACGCCATGCCCGAACTATTCAAAATGCCTTTCGTCTCCATCGAAGGAGATCGCATCGTTCAGATGATGAACGTGCTACAAGGTATGGAGAGCGTTATCGGTGGTGCACCAGCTGCTGGAGCTCCGACACCTAAGAAGAACAAAGTGAAATACAGCTGCGACACTTGCAAAACCAATGTTTGGGGCAAACCTGATCTAAAGATCATCTGCGGAGCGTGTGAAGGGACTTATGTGGAGCAGTAGCTCCATTACAGACAGATACTATTTAATACTGTTCCTAAAAAATTGCTCCTCCAAAGAACCTGATCGTGATAGGTCGCTTAGCATATCGGCAGTGAGTTGAGAGTAATTCTCAAACTTCTGATATGTAGTCCAATCTTGTCTATCATAGGGGGGTGTTATCACATTTCTAAGATGATGTGAGAAGTGACCGAGCTTGGATTCTGCAATGACATTATAGTCTTTGAACTCTGCTCCAATATCAAGGACGTTCAACTGTCTTGTTACTTGATATGAGCTTTCATACCTGTCAGAGGAATATTGTTGTATTGTGACAATCTTATCTATATGATACTTCTCGTCTAAAGACTTCTTATACTCAACGACAACAGAGTTTGATTGACCGAACTCTTGCCATGACCGCCCATCATTATAGACTGTGGATGCATACAATTGGGCCTCAAACTTGGTGATGGCTATATCTTCCTTATTTAGATATATAGTTCCTGCCAAAAGAGCATCATTGACTCTATTTCTATATCCGAATTTTTTGGTTGATTTGTCTAATATTGGTTTAAAACTAATGACATATACCTCGTTACCATCTATTATTAAGGTATTGGCCACCGTATAAATGTACTTATCAACCACCTTAGGATCCAACATATCGTACCGGTACTTCACCTTATCCATAGTTAGTACTTCAATAGGTCCCCCAGCCATAATAACTGATAGTCCATGGGCACTATGATTATCACTATGTCTCGCTTGTATTATGTAACATTTTTCTTTGGGTTCAACATAGTATCTAAAAAACTGACAGTTCCAACTTAGCAAGGATTCTTTCTCCTTGTTATGATCTCTCTTAGAGTAATTAGACTGTCTGTTCTCAGGAGAGTAATAATTCCTAAATCCTCTCTTATGCGATACTCTCAGTGGATAGCCGTCATAGATAACATTCGCAATAGCTTCATTAAAGGTGATGTAGGCTCCATCTTCTTCAATTATCTCTTGATATCCAACTAAAATATTCTGCTGATCTGTTGAATAGTTTCTTTTTATATTCTTCTTTTTGAGGGCTTCTTTTATCAACTGTTTAGCATCAATGTTATCGGAGCGATCAGGAGTGATCGTAATCTCACTTAGTAGCGTATAAGTAGGCGTTAGCACCACATTAATTGTTGAAGCTTGCTCAAAATGCACAGGCAGAGTCTGTCGGTCGTATCCGATAAAGGTGCAGACTAAAGTGTCAGAAATAACCCCCTGAGGTATTGATATGGAGGCAACACCATTGACATCAGTGGCCGCTCCAGTGTTTAAGCCCTTGAGCCAAACATTTGCGAACGCTATAGGCTCACTAACAGAAGTGTTCGTAACAGTTACCGTTATGCTCCTGTGCTGACCTGAGAGGACTGATTGGAATGCCAGGAACAACAAAATACAACTGAGTAGGATGGTTCTCATTAAGGTTTTTGTGTAGAACGAATAGCGGATATGGATTCTTATTCATGATAGGGTTTTCATAGTTGGCGTTTCAACATTTAATCACTCAAGAAGTGTCCGAGTAGTTACACATAAGGCATAGGCCAATAATCCACATAAAAACCGCCTTACAAGCCCCAAAACCCTCAAAAACACCCAAAATTTGACCTTTT
>CAYPWL010000086.1:255-2642 GCA_964414425.1 uncultured Saprospiraceae bacterium | reverse complement strand
CTCACCAGGTGCTGCCGATGATGTACACGCTGTCGCCTGTATGATCGAAATCGCCAAAACCCTGCGCACTGAAGTACATGACAATGACATCATCTTCCTCATCACCGATGGCGAGGAGCGTGGCCTGTTTGGTGCCAAGGCATATGTCGAGCAGCGAGAGGTTGATCATATCGGGGTCTCACTCAACTATGAGGCAAGAGGCAATAGCGGTGCAAGCATCTCATTCGAATGGTCTGAGGGTAATGCATGGCTCGTCGGTCAACTCAAGAAAGTCGCAACTCGACCCGTGGCGAACTCCATGTCCTTTGAGATCTATAAAAACTTACCCAATGATTCAGACTTCACCTTCTTTAAAGAGGCGGGCATCAATGGGATCAATCACGCCTTTATCGATGGCTTCAGCTATTATCACAACCCTGCCGACACGCCAGAACATATCAATCAAAAGAGTGTACAACACACAGGTACTAATATGCTGGCGCTGACCAGACACTTCGCTAATACCGATCTGTCAGTCACGAAGACACACAACGCTTCCTTCTTTAACTTCCTCGGCTCACTGATCATATACCCCGCCTCATGGGACATCTTCATGATCATTGCGGCTCTGGCATTTATCGCCTTTCTATTATTCAAGTCATTCAAGGAAGGTCTCATCAGCGGTAAGTCATTTGGCCTGGCCTTCTTGCTGATCGTCGGTAGCGTTGTCATAGCAGCAGTATTGAGCTTTGGCCTCGGCAAGCTCTTACTATCCATCTATCCGCAGTATGAAGAATTTTATGCGGGACAGTTTTATAACCACAAGTGGTATCTCATCACCTGTATCGGCATCAGTATATTGATCAGCTCCTTGCTCAATAGGAAATCCCTCATGAGTGAAAAGCCTTACAGCTTCAAGGCAGCCGTACTCCTCTTCTTCGGGCTGTTATGTATCGTCTTCTACCTCTTCATTCCGACTGGGACCTACTTTATACTATTTCCGACGATCGCCTTATCGATATATTACTTCATTGCCAGCAGAAGTGACCTGGGCAGTATTATTAGTGCTTATGTCGCCAGCATCGTCCCGCTGGCGATGTGGTTACCTGTGGTTACTATATTCTTCTTAGCATTTAGTCTGGTCGGACTGCCGATGCCTACGATACATGTTACACTGATTGTGTTATCGACTATGGTGGTATTTGATAAGCTCTGGACCAGCTCTGGGCTGATGCGATATATCGGACTGGCAGCTATATTGATCAGTATAGCAGGTGGGCATCTTAGCTCTAATCCCACAGCAGAGCATCCGCTACCGTCTGATGTGTTTTACAATTACAATACGCTCTCGGGAGAGGCTCACATAGCCACTACTGACAAACATATTAATATCGGCAATGAGCAATATCTCTCAGACGCTAAAAGAAGCCAACTCAAAGTACCCTATGACCGCACCTATTGGAATGTCGCCACAGACATCCAACCGACGGTAGTTATCCCTCATGTAATCTATGATAGTCTTCAGTCTAATATGGCACGGATCATCAATAATGACGTAGCCTATAATACTCGACTCCATATCCCAGAACCCTCCAATGTTACCGCCCTCTATATCAATGGACAAGAAATCTTCTTAGATCGGGACCGTGATGAATCCATGATCATAGAAGCCTTTGCCATGCTCAGTGACACCATGACCATCAAGATCGAAAAGCGGAACCCCACTGTTAGTCAAACAATCGGAGTGAATAGCAATTATGCTACCCTACCTTTCAATGATGTATTACCTAATCATGCGATACGAGGAGAAGGATATACAGCGATCATTTATGAGCTGAGATTTTAATGTTCTACCACCTGTCAGAACAATCAATTAACGAACAAGTGGCGATTATAAAACATCCACATATTTTCCAAGTTATTTTATCATATACGGATTATAGATCAGTATTTTAGTGAGAACAGCTATGTCTTATAGAATTAAAGCACACCTTATATTGGACAAAACTTCCGCTTTAACATCATATACTGTTGTTAAAGCACACCTTTTAGGGTCAAACTTCCTCCTATAAGCTAGTTATCTATCACTAAAATGAAAAAAGACCTACTTGAAATATTGAATGAAGAATTAAATGGCTCAATGGTCAAAGATGATGTGATTAAGCTATCTGAAAACCTGATAGACTTTTATGAAAGTAATAGAGCAGAGTCTACATTTAAGTTCAAACAATTCTTGAATAAATACAACTTCGAAACAATATCCACTTTCAGTGAATATCCCGAATACCCACAAATAACCTTATTTCATGGTTCAGGAGGATTGGAGTTTTGGCCAGTAATTGATTATGAAGGAGGTGTCACGGATAGAGATGAATCAATTGGAACTATAGTCAAAGAACCGCCATATG
>CAYPWL010000086.1:0-245 GCA_964414425.1 uncultured Saprospiraceae bacterium | reverse complement strand
AAATCTAAATATTGGCTTAACGATGATAACTATGAAGGAGAATTAAAAGATGAAATAATTGAATGGAATTGGGAAATTCATCAAAGAGTTGTTTTTGTTTGGTTATCGACAATATGGCAAGAAATTAAAGGATATGAATATGGAATTGTAGTAAAAACACTTGAAAATAATAGCGTAAGACAATTCATATTCAATGATCTTTCATGGGACAATCTGTCAATTTACGCAAGCTACAACGACAAGAC
>CAYPWL010000085.1:0-3172 GCA_964414425.1 uncultured Saprospiraceae bacterium | reverse complement strand
TGGATACGATGACTATGGGTATGGATACGATGACTATGGGCATGGATACGATGACCATGGCAGGTGATTGCGATGGTAACAAGTTTGCGTTTATTACTGATCTTACATCAGATGATACAGGAGAACTCCGGTTTAGTTTGCCTGACAGTTTACCTGTAGGTAGAATGACCGTATCACTCATAAAAGATGCTTCATCTAATGATGCGTTCGTTAACCTATCAGGAAGTTCAACAAGTAGGGCTAACGCAATTATTGATATCAGAGTAGATGATGGCAATGGCTACGAGTTTACACAATCAGGTAATTCTCAGAATGCTGGAGCTAACTTCCCTGGATTTACGCCAGGCAACCTTGTCAATTTTGATATCTCATGGGATGCGTCAAGTGACACAGTAACTTTGGTAACAGTTATTATTGATGGTCAGCAGGTAGCAGCTACATTTGCTTCTGAGGGTGCCGATTTAGATGCTATTTCGGATGGTGTAAGAACGGTACAATTCAGATTTGCGGGCAATTCGGCTGTAGAGTCGGGTGGTGCAGGTGTCTCAATCGATGACCTAACAGTCTTCGATGGTGATGGCAATGTAGTATTCACGGATGATTTTGAAGATTTTGATGTTGGTGTGTCAATAGATCCAGATCTAAATCCAGATTCGCCATATGCTGGTAATACTTCTGATGCCACTATTGGATGTGACTCAGACACTATGACTACTCCTACAGATGAGGAGTGTGATGGTAATCAGTTTGCATTTGTGACTGATTTGGTAACAGATGATACTGGTGAGCTTAGATTTAGTCTACAGGATAGTCTTCCTGTGGGTAGGATGACCGTTTCTGTTATAAAAGATGCTTCATCTAATGATGGTTTCGTTAACCTATCGGGTTCTTCTACGAGCAGAGCAAATGCTATCATCGATATTAGAATAGACGACGGCAATGGTTATGAGTTCACACAATCAGGTAGTTCTCAAAATTCCGGTGCTAACTTCCCAGCATTTACTCCTGGTGAAATGGTAGATATAGATATCTCGTGGGATGCTTCTGGTGGAGGCGCACCACTCGTATCCGTATTAATCGATGGCCAAGAGGTCGCAGATCCATTCCCATCAGAGGGAGCAGATTTGGATGCTATTGCAGATGGAGTTAGAACTGTTCAATTTAGATTTGCTGGAAACTCTGCAACGGAATCTAACGGTGCTGGTTTGAATATTGATGATCTAACAGTTTTTGATGGTGACGGCAATGTAGTATTCTCGGATGATTTTGAGAGCTATGAGTTGGGAACCTCTTTAGATCTTGATGATAACGATGAATCACCTTATGCAAGTAATACATCCGATGCAACAGTCGGAGGATGTAATGATGGTTCTACGGAGCCAAGGCCGGATGATATTCAGGATATTAGTAATACTCAACCTACTCTTAATTTTGCATTGGCACCAACAGTGACAGATGGATTTATAAGAGTATTTAGTGAAGACTTGAACTCTGATGGAGCTTCAATATTTATATTCAATCAGAATGGTATAATAATGAAGCAGGTTAGGGATATCAATACGTTAGGAGGTGTTTTGAATACTAATGTAGATGTTGTTGATATAGAACAAGGAATGTATTTCATTAGAGTTATCGGAGATAATGGTCTTTCTTCTGTGAAGCGATTTATCAAAGTGAATTAGTGAACAATAATTAATATTGAATATAAAAGCCCGACTGTCATCAGTCGGGCTTTTTTTTTGAATCCAACAGATTCAAGAATATTGAATTGTCGGTGTTAATTACGAAGTAGTAGCTCCTGTCTATTACCTACCTCCCTCTTATTGGCATAGTAGCATTGATGTCGAAGGTCCTAATACTGTATACTGCCATTAGGTAATCATAAACTGATACGTCTATATAAATTAAGCCTTCTATATCGTCAACAAAATCGGTTTCAACCATATATGTATTGAGTTTATGGATTATCAACCCTTACGCAACCATTTTCTATTTGAGTGAGTATTAATGACGTGATACTAAATTTTTAGACAACCGTATTAATACTATGAGAACTAAACTTATCAGATTAACCCTATTGGGGTTTGTTATACTCAGTAGTGCTTTGCTTATGGCTGGAGATCCAGCGATATTATCTTTCGACCTTGATGACTGTAGGAGTTTCTTGGAAGATGGAAGTTTTATGGATTATTCAGAGTTCACTGCTGAGGTCCAGAATACCGAACAAGTGAACTTAAGTGTGTTGGGTAGTAATTTATTTAGAAATCAACCCGCTACCAATAGACATTCTTGTACACCAGGTTTTGATGGTGCACCAGCGATGTGTGTAAGCTACGATGATTCATCATGCGTATATGAGCCTAACAATGAAACTGCTGTACGTTTTAATATTGTGGTATCACCATCAACTGGAGCCAGAGCAAGTTTAACTACACTTGATTTTTACGAACTTTCTCCAAGAACATTCGAGTGGATCCAAGGTGCTACGGGCCCTAATGATCCTCCGACATTAATGGCAGTGCGAGTATTAATAGGAGATGAAGTTGTATATGAAAACAGTAATGTACCTACCTCGGATGCTTGGACATTAAGATCATTTGATTTTACTAATATTCCAGCTTTCACTGTTTCGAACGAGACGATTTTCAGATTCGAAATTTCTGCATATTGTCCTTTAGGCCTATCAGCTAACCAACATATTTGGGATCTTGATAATATAAGACTGACTGCTATCTGTCCAGATGCCACCGCACCTAATAATGGCGATAACGGTAATAATGTTTGTAATGTAGATGGCGGTAATCTGATAGCAGATCCTTTTAATATAATTATAGGAAATGGAGTTGATGATCGCTTATCTCAAGATAGCATCACAATCTCAGATACGATAGGACCTAACTTCCGCTGGGTTATCACAGATGATGAGGGCTATATTCTTGGTTTGCCACCTACTTTAGATGTTGTGGATATCGAAGCCGCAGGAGCAGGAACTTGTCTGATATGGTATTTAGCTTTTGATGGAGAAGTTGGTTCCTTATTTCCTGGACAGAACACGAGAGATTTAACTGGATGTTTTGATCTTTCCAATCCTATAGAGGTAGTACGAACTAATGCCGATGGATGTAATGCAAATGGCGGCGATCTATTTGGCGGGCCATTTACGTTCGATGCA
>CAYPWL010000084.1:0-3260 GCA_964414425.1 uncultured Saprospiraceae bacterium | reverse complement strand
AAGATGAAGATGAAGATGAAGATGAAGATGAAGATGAAGAATCCAATTTTCGGCAAGTAGTTGTAGATGGTTTGAGAGGCCGCATAGTTTTACAAGCTGGCGATCATGTTGTCGTCCCAGTAAAGTCTAATACTGTAGCCATATATTCTGATTACACACAGGCATTCGATCAAAACAGTAAGTTAATAGAAGTACCATTTTCTCCTGGGAAGGATGCTAAGTGGTATGTAGATCAATATGTCGGAGGAGTGAGATATAAATCAGATCGATCAAAAATAACGGTCAAATACGCAAATGGTGCCGTTAAATCTGCACGCAAGAAAATATTCGGATATGATTACCCGGCCGTTGAGTCAGGTTCTACTATAGTGATTAGTAAGGACCCTTTCATCCAAATCAATGAAGATCAAGGAGACTATCCAAGACTAAGACGAGGAGTAATCATTAATGTAGGCGAAGATCATGATTCAGAGGCAAGGAGAGCATCAAGGCAACAAACAGAAATAGAAGAGCCAGACAATGAGTGATCAGAACCAAGGACCTCCTCCACAATATTACCCTCCTCCTTATCATCATGATGATGAGATTACCCTTAAAGAGTTGATTCTTAAGCTCATCGAATTTTGGAAAGAACTTAAGAAGAATATTCTTTGGATCATTTTAGCCGGAATAATCGGCGGTGGGCTTTTTTACCTCAAGGCTTCATTCGAAGAAACTAAGTATAAAGGAACATTATCCTTTATGATCAGTGAAGAAGCCGAGAATAAACAAGTGGCTTTATCTTCTGATTTGTTAGGGTTGGGAGTAATCGACTATAATCTTGATAAGATAACTGCATTAGTGAAGTCTTCGAGGATTATGAATCGTGCGTTAACTCGCCAAATTACTATCGACGGGGTGCCCGATTACTTGGGGAATCATATTATTGATATTTATAACCTCCATGAAAAGTGGAACAAGGAACCAATAAATAGTCTCAATAAAGATCGATTACTCACAAATTTCAAATTTGTCGAAGATAATTGGCCAAACTTTAATCAACATGAGATTAGGGCACTAACTAACCTTCAAGACATTGTAATCGGAAATGGGCTAAAGGGAATTAGTGGATTCTTGTCTGTCTCATATGATCAAACGACGGAAGTATTCACCTTACAAACCTCATCACCTCATCCAAATCTTACAATTGAAGCTCTGAATACCGTTTATGAAGAATTATCTGCATTCTACATTGAGCGAACAGTAGGTAGGCCGTTAGAAGCTTTTGAGGAAGCAGAAAATTTAGTCGATACATTGCAACAGCAATTGTCAAGTGCAGAATGGGCTCTTGTGAGGGCTGAAGATCGTACACAAGGTCTTATAGGGAGAAGCGCACAACGGAATATTACTGATCTTTCTCGTATTGTAAAAGATATTGACCGTAGATATCAACAAGCCTTAACAACTAAAGAAGCATTAGAATCTATTATAAATCGACAGACTCCTGACTTCCTCTTATTAGATCAGACCTACATTCCTTTGGTTGTAGAATCTTCAAAAATAAAACAATTCCTTATTGGTGGATTCTTACTTGGATTCTTGTCTAGCATATTTTTTGTAGGAAGAAAAATTGTCCGAGATGCGATGGCTTAAGTAGTTATGTGAACATGTTAATTGATCGTGTATCATATAATAAAATTTCATATCCAATTTTCGACCGTTTGTCACTACTATGACTGCATAAAGCGTAATATATTTACACTGGTTTATTCTTCATTCAATTCTATTGCAAAAGTGATTTTGATTTCTTTTCGACTTATGATTATTGACTGTTGCAATGCACTACATCTGTCGTTAGCTGATAATATAGATGAGTTGTAATGGGTAGTTCTTGTCTGGACGAAGTTAGAAGAGAATGGTATGCCGTTAAGGTGAAGTTCAGAGCTGAAAAGTTTGTTGAGGAACTTTTACAGCGAGAAGGAATAGAAACCTATGTGCCTCTAATTCACCGCCAGCGTCTTATTAGAGGTAAGGTTCGATCCACAGCTATCCCATTGATCCACAATTATGTCTTCGTCAGGATTCGACGTAGAGAGTATGTCAGCGTTTTACAAACTATACACGTTTTCAGTTTTGTCCATATTGCGGGTATTATATCAGCCATACCAGAACATGAGATCAGCCTATTACGACGCATAGTTGATGGAGATAGGAGTATTGAATTATATGACCGGACCGAATTGAAAACAGGTCAAAGCGTTCAAGTGATCGCTGGAGACTTAACTGGACTAAGTGGCGAAATAGTTGAGTGTGCCAATGGATCACAATTAATTATTGACTTAAAAAATATTAGTATATCACTGAGGATGACTATTGATGCATCTCAGGTTATACCCCTTACTTTAACTGTCTGAGTGACATGTTACAACAATGCTGGTTTAATTTCGACTATAAGTGCACTGCACTTATTGACGGCGGAGCCATATCAGATTCTGTAAATATCAAGATTGGTATTTGCTGCACATGTATAATTAAAATCAGATAAAGCCAAGGTGATTTCAGATCAGAAGATCATAACCGCAGTCCAGCAGTATATAGAGAATCTTGAGTTCTTATATCTATTTGGGAGTGTTGCAAGCAATTCTGATACTCATGATAGTGATATAGATTTAGCTTTTTATAGTGAGATCAGGATGACCAATCAAAAGAGATGGGAAGCGCAACAAAAATTATCTGTTCAATTTGGACGCCAAGTCGATTTAGTGGACATGTCAACAGCAAGTGATATCATGCGTATGCAGATCGTTTCAAAAGGTCAACTTCTTTATGCTCGTAACACAGCAAATATTGATTCTTTCGAAAACAATATCTTTTATAGATATATAGATTTGAGAGAGTCTAACAAAGGTATATATCAAGATATAGTGCAATCTGGTAAGATTTATGGATGACGTCATCATCAATAAGGCTGCGACAATCGAGAGATGTATTAATCGCATACGTGAAAAATATGAGGATGAACATTCATTTTTGGATAGTTTGGATCAACAAGATTTAATCATTTTGAATATTCAGCGTGCCATACAAGCTTCAATAGATATGGCCACACATATTGTGAGGATCAATAGGTGGGGTGTGCCACAGACTTATGGTGAGAATTTTGAAATCTTACATCAGAATAAGTTTATCACATCTGAATTGTCAGACAAGCTCTTTGCCATGGTAGGATTTAGGAATATTGCCATCCACGATTATCAGAGACTCAATCTTGATATTGTCAT
>CAYPWL010000083.1:0-3493 GCA_964414425.1 uncultured Saprospiraceae bacterium | reverse complement strand
GAGAAGGTAGAGCTCAAGAGTCTCAAGGATAGTATCGATACGAGTACGCCTATGGGCAAATTTATGTTTCATGTGTTTGGTGCAATAGGGCAGTTAGAGAAAGACATCATAAGAGAGAGAACTATGGCTGGACTCTCTGCAGCTCGTGCTCGAGGCCGAGTCGGTGGCCGTCCTCCCAAGCTCGATGCCAAGAAGCAAAAGCGAGTCAAAGAACTATATGACCTGAAAGAGATGACCGTCAAAGAGATCTGCCAATGGGCAGGTATCAGTAAAGGGACATTTTATAAGTATGTGAGAAATTGACCCACCTAGCTATTGCTCTCCTTTTTAATGCTTGTATTATTCTTTAGCATAACGTTAGTTGTCATTAAGACACGTTGCTTCTATAAGAGCGCTTCTTCTCCTTCTCTTCAGATTCAGCGTTATCAACTACTAGTGCTACCACTCTATTATACATGCGCACTTTAATATATCTTACCATGGTTTGTATTATTGAGTTGGAGCGACATCGGTTTTAGCTATCGCTCGTGAGAAACATTGATATGCATCATGAGATTTCATACCTACCTTTCTGTACAAAGAAAATTATAAAAAATACTAGGTTTCTTCCAACCAACACCTTTCGAGCCACGCCATAAGGTAGAATGGACATAACAGCTCTCATATCAAAGGTTATAAAACGAGACTCCGAGTCGGAGCGGCTGTTTTATGACTATTGTTATACGCACTGCTTTAAAATTGCCCAAGTCTATAGTAGTGACATATCGGAAGCCACATCGACTTTCAATCAGGCTATGCTCTATGTATTCAACAATTTAAACTCCCTATCGCATCCTCATAAGATTCTAGCTTGGGTAAGTACAATTGTCAGAAATGATTGCATAGATCACATCAGGAAAAAATCAGTCTATAGCAACAAATTGCTCAAGTTCTCTAATGACATAGACTCCTATTCAACCCTAAATAATGCCATGACTAATATGGCAATGTCCGAGATCATGGAGGCCGTAAATAAACTCCAACCAGAATACAGACTCTGTTTTGTTATGAAGGTTATGGACGGATATAGCTACCGGGAGATAACTCAACAATTATCAATTAATGAGAATACTGCTAAGTGGTATGTAGCCGAAGCTAAAAAGACATTGAGACTATTACTTATTCATTATCAAAAGGAATCAGACAGATATGGATCTTAAAGAAAGATTTAATCAACATACTACTGATCCAAATCAGTTAGCATGGCGGGAATTTGATAAGCTGAGAAAAGACAAGAAGAAAAAACTTGTTCGATTCTGGTTAATCTTTGGAAGTGGTTTGTTTTTAGTCTTAATGCTAACTACAACTGTCTTTTGGCAGGATACCTCTGAGAAGAGGGATCGAAGAGTACAACTGGTAAAAACTGAACGCTCCAAAACATTCACAGACGAGCAACAACTAACAGAATTACCCAATGCTGATCAATCAGAAATCAAGAGAAGCTTTCATTCAAAAATAGAACCCAGTAATAGCGACCATATTTCTTTATCAAGAAATATACAAGTGGAGCATGAAGCTGTCAAAAAACAGACCATAATACAAACCAACAATAATAAACCACAAAGCTCTACGAACCCGGCTGCTCATGTAACAGAACGTTCTGCTGACATAAATGATCCATATACTATCAGTAATAAACCACTCAACTCAACAACTATCGATCATCTGAACATTACCGAGAATTCACCTGAATCGCAGAATCTATCTGACCTCGACAGGACTAGCGAAAATCTACTTTCCCCATTTATCCAAACCAAATTAGAGGACAATGAACTCATAGAACCTACTAGTTCGCAGGATGACAATACGACATACTTATCTGCCGATATTCAGCCATTAAATACAGACAGAATAAGGCCACCGCTGTCTCATGCCGAAGACTTAAATGAAGAGGAAGAACTTGCTCCCGAAATCCATTTCAACAAAAATCATTTCAGCGTTACACTGGGTTCGGCTCAGGGCTTTATAGATGGCTTTGCACTTGAGAATCCTGTGGAGAAGCGTGGGATTAATCTACAGATAGAATATTATCGCCTTTGGAGTAGGCTCATAGGAACTGGCATTACAGCTGGATATATTAATGGTATCGATATTGCCAATCCCTCTTTGGAACTCAGAGATCAAGAAGAGATACTATATGTGCATGTCAACCTATATCTATTCTTATATAATCAAGATCCACATAGATTTTACCTCAATTTCGGTGCTGGCCCCACCCGTACTAATCGTATTCTCGGTGGATCTTCATTTGATGTGAATCAGAATGTAAGTAGAACCCTTCAGATTAACACACTAAAATCCTTAGGTATTACTGTAAGTGCCTCTTACGATTATCAACTGAGTAACCACTGGGTTGTTGGACTCAGAGGTACTGTTATATCACATAATGATGGAGGATGGACTTTAGGAATCCTTGGAGGTTACAATTTTTAATAAATTATTTCATCACTGTATAAATAACTTAACCATGATCAAATACTTAATCATTTTCTCTCTTGCATGCTTGCCATTGTGCTTAGTTGCTCAAACACAAAAAAATATAGTGCTCACGGATTACTCTTTTTCGTTCTTAGGGACTGGTGATGTTACTGCGACTTCAATTGGTATCAATTATCATAGATTCTTCTCTAAACGGTTTGGATTTAACGCAGCGATTAGCAAGACTTCAGGAAGAGGGGGAGACTTATTTTTGGGCCCAGGAGATAGCCAAATACAGTTCGATAATCTTGGAATAGTATCGAATGATAACGTTATTTACACGTCTATTGCAGATTATTTGATCGCTAACATCGGAGTAAGTTACAGAGTCAATGAATCCACAAATCAATCCCTAATTGTAGCAGCGGGTATCAATCATAAATGGATTCAGTCTATTAGAATTAATGGAAATTCATCTTTTGTAGAAAACGGTAGAGAATTTATTATAGCTAATATAGCGATACAACAAGAGAGAGAGCTTGCGCCATATGTTGCCATAGACTATGTCTATTATCTTTTTGGAGATGCATCATTAGGAATTCATTTAGCAGTGCACGCCGGAGGTAACATAGTATCATCCGCAGGGCTGAATGTAGGATACAGGTTTTAACCCCAGAGGCTACGAGCTCCAAATAAATTATGTACACGAATAAGCCGGGCAGTATCATCAAATTGATAAACGGGCTTATTCTTGACGCTGATCATATGATTGGCGTTTTGATTCAATGACGGATTGAGCCTTAATGAATGAAATCATTTCAGAATCTTCTCAGGTGGTATTGTAGTCTCATACAGGTAGTGATAGACCCTTCTTAGATAACTCCAGGGCAGGTATTCGTTTTAAAGCTTAGATCTTGCGATATATATCGGCAGGCTACGCTTCATATACTAACAGTCCGTGAAATCGTAGCCACCTCCGCACTGAGATGGTGTCGAAAAACAGGACAGTAAATTCTTAAATTACTGTTAGATGAAA
>CAYPWL010000082.1:2348-3804 GCA_964414425.1 uncultured Saprospiraceae bacterium | reverse complement strand
CGCTCTTCTATTTCTTCGATACATTCTTCGATTTTGTGCGCCTTCTTCTTGTCACTATAGCTGTCCCATATGCTAAAGTTGAGATGCTTAACGCCACCTTTGATATGCCCTTTGACCCACCAGGCAACGGGTTGGATATTAGTATACCATGGATAAGTGGTTTCGTGCGAGTGGCAATCATAGCATGCACTCTTTAAGTCCTCGAGGATTGCTGATGGCGGATTAGTCAACGAGGCAAAGTCTTGTGAGGCATCTACAGGTGGATTAGTTTTATCAATACTGATAAACTGTATGATCACTAATGCGATTAGTGCTGCAATTAAGAATTTTCGGATATAGGGCCACCACTTCATCATAAATAGAGTTGTTGGAGATAAATTTACGAAAGCTCATCAGGAAGTCTGCCCTCTATCAGACTATCGAGATCCAAGTCGTGCTCTTTGATGAAATTGCCCATAGATGGAATCTCGCTAAGCAGCTCACCCATCTGGATCATGGACTCTTCAAATTCCAGGATATAGTCTTCATGAAGCTTGGCAGTGAGCTTTTGTAGCTTCAATACTCGTTTTACAACATATTCATTTAGGCTTTTCATTGAGAAATATCCCGATCGCCGCAATGATGAAACATTACGCCCTAAGCCTTCGGTTAGCATCAGATAGTTAAGCTCTATTTCGCCAAACTTATCACTCGTGATATCCTTGTGATACGTGATTTTGCCAGAGAGTTCTCTCAAGGTTAGTAGGAGATATCCTGGAGAGTAATAATAGGAAGGGTAACGCTCCATAGCTTCCATGATAATAGCTCGTACATCAGCACGTCTCTCCTCCTGTGTATCGGAGAATTCTAATAGTTGATACTCCAGTTTATGGACAAGCTTTTGATCCTTAGGAAGTAATCTAAAGATAAGTTTGTCTTTTTCTTTATCGGTTAGATCGGATATAGCAGTCTTTAGTTCAGGTATTAATTTAGCTCTCGGCATGGGAGTGATTTATTCTTTCCAAAACGGAATCCATCTCAATAAAAAAGTATCTAACTCTATACTGTCTTTACGTTGTATATAATATACCCTCAAGGTATGTCCTCCTCGGTCCAGAGAATCGATATCGACCATAGTATGAAAGCCGAGTTGCCCAGTTTGTGGGTGCTCTCTCATATACCACTTCAGCGAGTCTATTATTTCAAAATCTATGGACAGCTTGTGTATATCATTGAATGAACGTTGAGTAGCGTGAAAATTGTCCGTACTGTTGAATGTGCTATCTCTATAATCTGGATTCCATTGAGCATTATAATAGGCTAAAGATTTTTTCAATTCATAGTCATACCACTGATCGTACGGCAGGAAAACAGGTAGGAAGCTTGTGTTGATGACTTCCGAGGGAATCATAGCGTTTTCAATAAATTCACCTTCCTTATGGTGTTCTAAGTACTCTTCATTTTGCAAGTCAATACC
>CAYPWL010000082.1:0-2248 GCA_964414425.1 uncultured Saprospiraceae bacterium | reverse complement strand
CTACTCCACTTTTCTAACATCAATACCTTTTGGTGCGGACCTTCATGGGGTGATAGTTGTTTTTTTACATTTTCATGATAGTCAATGTCTTCTTCTTTGATACCATCGGGTAATGCAAAATGAACCCCTAAAGAGGCCAACCACATAGCCCTATGTAAGAGATTAGTGGCAAACCCAATCAGCAGTGCTTTGGTAATAATAAGGGCCATCAAGAAGATCAGAACTATGCCAGTGGTGAGGAGAGTGTCGTTGACTGCCTCGGACATCCACTCATTGATATAAAATGGCAGATGGTATAGCGTAATCAGGAGACCTCCACTAATGAAAATCTCAATCTGCCAGCTATTTTGCTCAACGCTGAGCAGCCAATCTGGATTGTTGGTTGATTTTTGAATGCGGTTCAAAACTTGTTGAATTCTTTATTCTTGGATATCAAGATAGAAGAAGATTTTAAGATTTCTTGACATACTTGGTAAGTATAATAATAGTCTGACCATTGATTTTGCCTTGTATATGTTCCTCATTATCAGCTACAAGGATGATTTTTCTTACGGCTGTTCCTCGTTTAGCGGTGAAACCAGCCCCTTTAACGTTGAGGTCTTGTACTAAGGTTACTGTATCGCCATTTTGAAGGATATGACCGTTGCTATCATTGTGTATTATTTCTTCTGATTTTGATTGAGCCCATTCTGTTGTTGGCTCGTCCATATACATCATACTCAGTAAGTCTTGAGTCCAGGGAGCTCCGATCTGCTGTAATAATCGATAAGAAACTACCTGAACTGCTGGGACTCCACTCCAGATGCTTTCATTTAGACATCGCCAGTGATCTTGATTCAGTGGATTTGTGTTCATCTCTTCGGCACAACTCGCACAGGTGACTACATAATCATCGTCGGATTGCCCTGATTTCGGCTCCACCAAGAAGGGGAGTAAATCTTGTTGCGCAGTGCAGAGTTCACACTTGTTATCTGATCGCTCTTGTAAACTTGTAGATAGGCTCATAGATCTATTATCGGACAAAGATAAATCGATTAATTACGCAGATATTAATTTATAACTTGCGTATCAGTTGTTGACCTCAAGATCAAAATCATGATCTTAAAAAGAATATCAGTTGTCGTCTTGTTTAGCTTTTTATCGACACTCGCTTATCCATGGGGTAAGAACGGGCATCGCATAATAGCATCCATATGCGAGACCTATATGTCTGACTCGGCTAAGGAGGAGATGTATGAGATTATGGGTCCAGACTTCATCGAAGAGCTGTCTACTTGGCCTGACTATGTGAGATCGGAGCCAGGATAGAAATTTGCCGATTCTTGGCATTATACTACAGTCCGGATAGGTCAGACTCCAGCAGACGTCAGAAAGAAATACGATAAGGATGATGATATCAATGATGCGCTGGAGGCTATAGATCTCATGGCAATTATCTTACGTGGAGATCAGGACGCTATCAATTGGTTAGAATCTAAGATGGAAAACTCTGGAGCTAAACCATTACGAGGATCAACACGAGCGACAGCCTTAGCATATCTGGTTCATCTCGTGGGTGACCTACATATGCCTCTACATGTCAGTAAGAACCAAGATCGAGGAGGTAATAATATCACTGTTCTATACTTTGATGAGCGGACTAACATTTATTCTCTCTGGGATATAGGCATGATTGAGCATGAGCAATTGAGCTCTGCGGAGTTTGCACGATTCATCGATAAAGCTACGGATAGCGATGTGTCAGCGTGGCAAGATAGCCCAGTCGATGATTGGCGGATGAGTCAATAAGCTTGAGAGAGGATATCTATAACAACATCTATAATTATACAGACCGAGAGACCGGATTGCCATCATTCAGCTGGAAGTACCAGCATTATTATATCCCACAAGTAAAGGATAGATTGCTTAGGGCTGGAGTGCGCCTTGCAGGGATGTTGGATAAGTTGTTGGGTTAGGATATATAGTTAAAAGGATCGCTCTGGTTGAAAGAAAAGATGAGATTCTTTCAATTAGATTTCCTGCCTGCCGGCAGGCAGGCTCCCTCTCATCGAAATGAGGTCAAAGACGGATTTTGGCTTTGCAAAAGTCTGTCTCAGATGGATTTCTCGAGATAATCTAAGTATATAACTAAATATTTCAAATAGAGGATTTATGATTAGCGACTATATAGATTTCTCCCTGTGGTTGAAATGAGTTCGAAGACGGATTTTTGCTTTGCAAAATCCTATCTCACTCACTTCCCAATACA
>CAYPWL010000081.1:0-3903 GCA_964414425.1 uncultured Saprospiraceae bacterium | reverse complement strand
GGCGGTGGAGATAATCCTGGCGATGGTAACCCTGGCGGTGGAGATAATCCTAACGCAATTGACCTTGAGTTAATCAAGCGTGCGAGTGTATCTGTGCCACGAGCGGGTGATACTGTAGGATTCCAGTTGACTGTATTTAACAACAGTAGCAATGATGCAACAGGAGTAGAAGTACAAGATGTTGTGCCAAGTGGATTCACTATTATCCCAAGTGGTATCGATAACGGAGGTGTAATGTCATCACCTAATGTGGCTACATGGTCTAATCTCAATATCGAGGCATTTGGAGTGATCAGATTAACAGTGGCAGTTATTGTCAATGAGTCTGGAGACTATACTAATGTTGCTCAGATTACTGCGGCAGATCAAGTGGATGTAGATTCTACGCCAGGTAATGATGATGGAGATCAGAGTGAGGATGATGAGGATAGTGCTACATCAGCACCGGAAACCACAGACATCTCAATAGAGAAGATGGTTAGCAATAATAACCCACGAGTTAGAGATATAGTAACTTACACGATCACAGTAACTAATGAAGGTGCTGTTGCTGCAACAGGAGTTGAGGTAGCAGATTATCTACCGACTGATTTCTGTGTGAACTTCACAAACATCTCTGGCAATGGCTTATTTATCGGAGATAGAATTATCTGGTCTGATTTATTCGTACCAGCAGGTGGTGAGGTGGTCTTAACATTTGATGCGACAGTAGCAGCAAGTGCAGACGGACAGTCAGTAACTAATCTCGCTGAAGTTACAGATATGGATCAGACAGATGTAGATTCTGAACCAGGTAACTTAGATCGTACTTCTGGACCTGCCCAAGATGATGAATCAATGGCAGTATTCAACGTGGGTACAGTGTCGGATCTTGAATTGATCAAAGAAGTTGATCAAGTACAAGTATCACCGAATGACGAAGTACAGTTTAGTATTACAATTACTAACAACGGACCAGATCCAGCGTTTGGAGTTGGAGTAGAGGATTTATTACCGGATGGATATGGCGCAATCAGCAATATCTCAGATGATGGTATCCTTACAAGTCACAGATTGTTCTGGTTCATCGAGCAGATACCTGTTAATGAGTCAGTAACATTAACCTTCGATGCGACAGTAGTTCACTTCGTAGATCGTGAGTGTGATTACAGAAATGTGGCTCAGATCGTAGACAGCTTTACAGCAGATCCTGACTCAACTCCAGATAATGATGATGGAGATCAAAGTGAGGATGACGAAGACTTTGCAGAAGTGCAGTTAACGTTTGACAACGCCCAGTGTGTAGCTATCAATACAGGAGTATTCTTGGAGGGGGCTTATAACTCAGACACAGAGTTGATGTCAACTAATCTGAATAGATTAGGATACTTGCCTGGACAAACACCGATGACATTCTTCGGTATACCTACTGCTGCTGGACAGCCTTATAATCAAGGTCCTTGGTTCTACAATGGAACTGAAGGTGCTGGATTTAATCAGCAAGGTCCAGTAACGAATACTAATGGTAACTATCCGTTGACAGTTACGGATTGGGTGCTTGTTAGTCTACGTACTGATCAGTCTGCGGCATCTACAGTATGTGAGAGAGCAGCGTTGTTACACAATGATGGTTCAATCCAATTCATAGACGGTGGAGATTGTTGCAACTTAGATGCTTCGCTTGATTACTATGTAGTAATAGAGCATAGAAACCACTTAATAGTGATGTCAACTATTCCGTTACCAGTTATCAATGGTGAGATTACATACGATTTCCGTAATCGTAACTCTTATCAAGGACCATTGGCATTCGGTGTAGGACAAAAAGAAGTCTCAAGAGGAGTATTTGCCATGTTTGCTGGAAACGGTGATCAGCAAGATACAGCCCAGGATGCGATAGACATCAACTCTAATGACCTCCGAGCGTGGTTAATAGATGATGGTCTTAATAGTAGCTACTTCTTACGTGATATGGACTTAAGCGGTGACGTTAACGTTCAAGACAAAGCACTATTCTTAGAAAATAACGGTCTATTCTCCGAAGTAGATAGAGACTAAGAGTTTAGACATTCTATATGATATAATAAGGTCATCTGATTCAGTTCAGATGGCCTTTTTCTATTTGGCTTTTTATGGTCTACTATAGTTTTGAATTATTACTTTATCGCACATTTTTTTTGTAATAAGGGCGTCATTTTTAAATCTAAAATGGTGGTATTTCAAATTTCAAGTGTCTTTATAATAGACCCTTTAGAAATATAGAGTTGTTCCCCATCCAATACTAATTGTTGACCATGTATTGAAAAATGTTTTGGTTGACAGACTCCTAGAAATCCATTGAGGCAAGCTCCAAGTGCGTCTGCACTATTGCTATGTTTTCTCAGTAGAATCCTTCTCGCAAGTCCGTACAAGTTTAAAACATCTTTTTAAGCAAGAATTGATGTCTATACGATGATTTTCCCGCTTTTGTACATGGAGAAATGTATTTAAATCTCAATCTGATTTCTCAAGTCTCAATGACAAGAAAACAACGCACTAAAATAACGAGTATGTTAAAAAGTAGACTAAATCGCTTAAATCTGATTTGGAAAATGTCTTATGTGGTCATTTTCCTTTCGCTGTTTACAGGTATCTCCAACGGGCTTAGCGCTCGCTCATCAGTTGATCTCAACACACCCAGAGTTTGCGAAACCTGTCCTGTGGTGAGCAGCTGTTCTTTTGAAGATGCATATTTTGGATTTGGTCACGTTGATGGTAACGGACGATGTGATTGGGGAATTGGAGTTACGTCATTCGAAAACCAAACGCTTCCAACAGCTGAGGTTTGCTCGGATGGATCTATCAGGCTGACGTCCACTATAGTGAGTAGGGACAACCCTTGCGAAGTATGGGACTTGTGTCTCTACCTTACCGAAGGATACGACTGGGAGACATGGTCAGGTATGGGAAGAACATTTTATGAGGCGAGTGACCCACATAACTTACATGAGACTTGGATGTATCATTATATAGATGATTCAAGAAGTTTTTGGTCAGGAGTCGGATCGTGCAACACTGGGCAAGAAGTCCATATGACAAGAAGACCCGCAGGGGTTAATCCTACCATCGGGGCCCAAGTAGGTTTTGGTGCAGGCGAATCCAGCACATCAGATCAATATAATATTAGGGCTTGGTTTGGATTAAATGGAGCTATTAATTCTGATTGTGGTGATTTTACTATTTCTGGTGGTTCATGTACCCCAGTGTGTGCCGGTGAGATTACAGGTCTCAAAATATATGATCAAGCAACTGATGCTCCAGCGCCGAATCTACCTATGTTAACCAATGGAGTGGTAATAAATGAGAATGATCTTCCAGCTGAATACTATATAGTGGCGGAAGTAGAAGATAATTATGGATCAGTCAGATGGGTTGTAGATGGTCATGAGGTATGTGAGAGCTATGAGCCAATCACTTTCCCAGGAGGCGCAGAAAATGACAACAATCTATACTTAGGATCAGGAAGTCATAGTGTTTCAGCTCGACTCTATCAAGTAGATAACTGTGGAGGACCTGTTTGTGATGAGATTTCAGTCAACTTCTCTATAGCAGGTTGTGACGTTGATAACATATTATCAGACTTCAACCCTGGAGAAATTATTGGAGGAGTTTCCTCATGTGGTAGTTATACTCCAGATCGTAATTTTCCTACCCAGGGAAACACACCTGCGAGCAATTGTTTTGGTCACATTTCATACCAGTGGGTATATACGATCAACTTTAGAGACCACATTGAGATACCTGGCGGTACGGGAGAGATATTGACGGCACAACAATTAGCTCATGCTTTTGGCGGTGAGTTAACACAGACGATATGGTTGCGAAGGAGGGCGTTTTGTGAAGGTTGCCCTGACTTTGTAGAAACTAGTGCGATCGACATTCATA
>CAYPWL010000080.1:0-4579 GCA_964414425.1 uncultured Saprospiraceae bacterium | reverse complement strand
ATATACCCATAGATTTCACTGAGGGATTTGAGCAATTGCATAGGACTTGGTATGAGAAAACTGTATATCAATGATTAATAAACATTCTTGTTATCTGTGCGAATCGACTGAATCAGAACTTTTGTTCAGCGGAGATCGATTTGATAACCCGATTAATAATTACATCTGCACTACTTGCGGATTTGTTAGCATATTACCTAGACCAACTCTTAAGGAGTTAACAAAGTACTATCAAGAAGGAGATTTTTCAAAAGAAGGACGAAACTTAAATAAACCTAATGATGCAAAAATCGCTCATAGTGAAAAGTATGCATTTGATCGAATCAACATCCTTAATAAGGTCTTAACCACTAAGGCCCAACCGTCAAAAGTTCTTGAAATAGGATGTGGGATAGGCAGTTTTCTCTACTACTGCAGAGCGCAGGGCTCAGAAGTCTATGGTATTGAACCAGATAAAAATTTCGCACAGGCAGGCAATGAGCTATATAACATCGAGATTGGTACCGACACTATCGAAGATTTTGAAACCACAACTAAATTCAATCTTATATGCTCATTCCATGTAATTGAACATGTGATCGATCCAAATAGCTTTTTAACTAAGATCCATTCACTTCTTGAGGATGATGGACTTATATTTTTAGAATGTCCCTCTATTGACCGAATGTATGGTAATGAGGTAAAAGACTTCTTCTGGAATGTTCATCTCAACTCATTTTCTGACAACACATTAAAGGGGTTTCTGATAAAGAACAAGTTTAAGATCCTTAAGAAGTATCGCTACAAAGGCTTCATAGGTTACGTTGCTCAAAAAACAGAGCAAGTGTCATCCTTTGACAATTACAGCGATAAACCCCAGTCAATCAAATCTAGAATAAAGAATTATAAAAACACTTTTACCAAAAAGGTAACTAAGCACGCCCGAACGATCAACGCAATATATTCCAATAGAGAAATATACGACCTGGTACATCTCGCTATTCGGAAGAAGGGAATCGAAAAGAAAATCAGTCTTAATCAGAAATATTATAAAAGTAAAGACAACAAATTTTCAGTATTGCATATAGGATTTCATCGATCAAACAATGCAGGAGACACATCTCTATTTAAGTCGATTGAGCATCTCTTAAGGAATCAGATAAAAAACATAGCATATAGACGCCATAATCTCCATCAGAAGGTTACGGAATCTACGGTGAGGTACTTTAATAAGTTTGACCTAATAGTAGTTGGAGGAGGTGGCTTATTCTTAAAAGACACCAATGCTAATGCTACTTCTGGTTGGCAATGGCCTTGTCCTGAAGAATTGTATGCTAAGATCAAAGCCCCAATAGTCTTATTTGCAGTAGGATATAATAGATTTCGCAATCAGTCGGATTTTTCAGATGCATTTTATTCTAACATCCGTGCTCTACACAACACCTCAAGATTTTGGGGAATCCGAAACAAGGGAAGTTTGAAAAAAGTAAACGATTCTCTTAGCATAGAAGGATCGGAAATCATAAGATTTCAACCATGTGTAACTACCTTTTTATCGACTTTGCTTAATCTCAAGCGATCATCGGAACCACGTCAGAAAATAGGTTTGAATATTGCTTATGATCGTCATCATAAACGATATGGTGATCAAGAACTGGATATATTTAAATCTATCTGTGCGGCGATCAAGAAATTACAAAGTGATGGATATACCGTTGATCTTATAAATCACGTAAATACGGATGCGCGATTTAATCTGTGGCTTAAGGGTAGCTCTCTGCAACTCGATAATGTAAATCTTCAAGGCACGACGCTTAACCATCAGATCAAGACCTTTCAGCAATATGATCTAATCATAGGGACACGAGGTCATGCTCAGATGATTCCGTTTGGTGTAGGCACACCGATTTTTAGTCTAATCTCACATGATAAGTTGGGATATTTTTTGGAAGACATAGAACGTCCAGAATGGGGAGTTGAAATCCATAATCCTAATCTTAGTGAAGCAATTCTCAACAGAGTAAAGAACTTGAACATAGCTATGGAACAAGAATATATATATAAAGTGCAACAGCGTTTCATGACATTAACGAAATCTAATTTAGAGTTCATTAAGAGTTCTTAGGAGCAGTACTTTCTACAGGCCCGTTCAGCCATCTCCCAATCTGCGGGTTCATCAATTTCTACCGAGGTCCATTCGGGCATCTCAATTATGCCAATATTTCCAGACAATCGGTTCTGATCACGTATAACGTTGCTTACTCTATTGATATAGAATGCCCCATTCTCCATAAACAATCCTTCAAAATCTTGTCGTCGTGGTCTAATTCTATAATCATAGTTAAGAGGGGTGCCATCGGGATTCCAAAAGAATCGCTTAGTTCTAACACAACTTAATACTGAGTCCTTATATCCTGTAAAGTATTTGTTCAAGCCTTCCTTAAAATGATCAGACTGAGTCAAAGGTGATGTACATTGTACCAGAACAAGGCAGGTTTCAGGATCAATTCTAAGATCATCAATCACTTCAAGCATTACTGACTCAGTTGATGCGGTATCAGAGGAATTCTCTGCACTTCTCTTATGTACAGATATCTGATTAAAACCAAAACTTTTGACTACCGACTCAATCTCATCAGAGTCCGTTGAAACAATTACGCGAATATTGGGGCTCAAATGTGCAAGTGCCGCTATATTCCAATAAATAAGTGGCTTACCACAAAAGCTCTTAACATTTTTCTTCGGGATTGACTTGCTTCCTCCTCGTGCAGGAATAAGTGCTACAACCTTATCGTATTTAATCAAGACTTTCTATATTTCAACTTATCACGCTGTACAGCCTCTATCTCAAGAATATCTGTCTCTTTATAAGAGAGTGCGGTATAGGTTGCTTTTAGATCTCTGACCAATTTACGCATCCCTGTAGGCTCTAAGGATGCAGAGTGATCTGTCCCCTTCCAAGTTCGGTCCTTAGTGAAATGTCGTTCTACCCATTTTGCGCCTAATGTATAGGCAGCATTGTCAATGGCGATACCCAAGTGATGACCCGAGAAACCAACAGCCCCGATCTTGTCGCCATAGTTGTCCTTGAGTCTACGTATCTCTAACAGGCATACATCCTCAAATGGCACAGGATACCCTGAGGTACATGAGTAGACCACTAATCTATTTAGGGCATTTCCTGCATCGAAAAACTCAACAATAGTTTTTTCTTCCTCTTTGGAGGTCATACCAAGGGATATATGCACTTGTCCTTCGTACTCATCTCTAAGAATAGTCAACATATCAAAATGATTGTTGCAAGCTGACGGAACCTTAATGAAATCAGGTGTCAAACTGACAATCTCATTAGCCGAGGTGATATCCCAGACCGATGTTGCGTATCCTATCCCGATTGCATTGCAATACTCCTTTAGCTCTTTGTGCTGTGCCAAGTCAAACTCTAAAAACTCTCTGTGCGCCCCATACGTGTCTCCGTAGGAGTTACGAGGATTAGGATGAGGATTGCTGTATTGTTCCTGAGTTAATAACTCTTTAGGATTTCGCTTTTGAAATTTAGCGTAATCTGCCTTGCATTCATGTGCAAGTTGGATTAATTCTTTGGCTATATCCATAGCCCCTTTATGATTGCATCCTATTTCAGCAATGACCTTGGGAGATGTGAATTCAACATTTGACATATGCAGGTATTTAATAATATTTATAAAAGTATTAATATTATTGTCTTATCTAATATTTGGTTATTGATAGAACGAAAATTCTGTGTCATTTTAGGTTCTGGAGAGTCAATTAATCAATTGACTTCTCAAGAACTTGACTTAATAAATAGTCAACCTGTCAGAATTGGACTAAACAAATTTAGTGCATACTTCCAAAAAGCTCAGATCAGTCCAACTCACGTATATTTTACAGATATTTTTAGTGAAGCCTCAAGAAATTATCTCAATCTCATTTTTAAGAGATTGACAGCCCACAACCTAAAGCCGACCTATATTCTCAATAAAAAAGTTCGATACCGAGCTACCAAGAGTCGCTTTATGTACCAAATTTTGACGCTCATATACGCCTTTCCAAATCTGTTTTTCAATCATTTCAAAACGATCTTACATCTTCCCAATACAGGGAAATTTGAGTTCATAGGATATCAGACTTGGAATAATCCTAACAACACATGGTCATCTACTCTCTCGCAGGATTTATATCATTTTAAAGGAAGTCTATCTACTGTCTTTAATTACTGTGCTATAAATTTTCCTCAACTCGATATTCTATTAGTGGGAGTTGACTTCAATGGATCCAAGTACTTCTTTCAAGAGGAATTAGATCAAGAAGAATTCGTTACATCAGATAGGACAACATCCATCACTCGGTCAGAGAATAAGCATTTCAGCCTCATACCAACCGAGGGTGGTTTGACTCTTATGGATAGAATACCCTACATACTTGACAAGTTATCGGATCAAAATATAACAGTTTACTCCGTGAACGGTACGAGCCGATTCGTTAAGGAAGGATTTATTGACGTTTACAATCCTAACTCATGACTCCCTCTGTAGCAGTAATCATAGTAACCTATAACGGCGAGACCGTAATCGGAAAA
>CAYPWL010000079.1:0-5040 GCA_964414425.1 uncultured Saprospiraceae bacterium | reverse complement strand
CAAAGTTTCTGAGACGTTTTAAATCGCAGAACAAATGAAATGACGGCCTTATTATATTAATAGGGCCTTTTGCTTTTTCAGGGGACAAAGCAGGATTTTGTGTTTGGGGCAAATTAGAGAAAGGTGCTTAACTTTCGTAGACCAAATTTTGTATCTGGCAGTACAAAGTAATCCTTGCCTACACCATGATTAAATCGCTGGGCGATATCACGAGTGAGCTCAAGATGTTGTTCTTGATCCTTGCCTACAGGCACGAAGTCAGCCTTGTAGATCAAGATATCTGCAGCCTGCAATACTGGATAGTCCAGTAGGCCCGCTGAGATAAAACTTTCTGTGTTGGCTTCTGAAGTCTTTTGACTTTTGTCTTTAAACTGTGTCATCCGAGTCAGCTGGCCAAAGGAGCAATAACAATTAAAGATCCAGCTGAGCTCTGCGTGCTCGGGTACCAGAGACTGTATGAATAAGTTGTCTGGTTGTACGCCAACTGCAACAAGATTCATGATGAGCTCCCAAGTGTTGTTTCTGAGTTTTTTGACATCATAGGGCATCGTCATAGCGTGATAATCTACTACACCATAGTAGCACTGATAATCCGCTTGGAGGTCTACCCAGTTCTTAACAGCTCCAAAGTAGTTGCCCAAGTGCATCTCGCCAGTGGGCTGGATACATGATAGGATTGTCTTTTTACTCATAATTCTGTTGGCTTAATCTACCTGTTTATACTATTGGACCGCTATAGCAGAGATCTCTACGTTGACGTACTTAGGAAGTGCAGAAACTTCTACGAGCTCACGAGCTGGAGCAGTATCGTCATTGAAGTATTGGGCATAAACCGCATTGATTCTGCCGTAGTCCTGCATGTTCTTGACGAATACGCTGCACTTAACCACGTGCTCAAAAGTCATCCCGGCATTTTCCAGAATGTTCTTCAGGTTAGTCATCACTTGATGCGTCTCGGCTTCGATATCTGTGTTGACAATATCACCTGTAGCAGGATTGATAGGAATCTGCCCTGCTATATAGAGTGTGCCGTTAGCAAGAGTAGCCTGATTGTATGGACCTACTGGAGCAGGTGCATTAGGAGTGTTTTTGATTTCTTTCATGTCTGTGGTTTATATATTCTGTTAAGAATCTTGTGATGGATGTAGTTCAAATTAAAAAAGCTCCAACAGTCTCTTTTACCGGTGGAGCTTTTCCGCCTAAGCGGAATATATACATGGAATATAATTATTCGAATATCTCTTCCTCTGCAGGGATAACCACCTGACCTTTGTAATACATCGCACCATCATGCCAGTAGGCTCTATGATAGAGGTGTGCCTCACCTGTATTCTTACAGATAGAGATCGTAGGGGCAATAGCCTTCTTATGAGTTCTTCTTTTTCTTTTTCTCTGCTTGGAGATTCTACTCTTAGGATGCGCCATTTTCTCTTTTTTTAATCTTCTATTTTAAATCTAAGTCTTTTAATGCTCCCCACAATGGATTGTTATCACCTATGTCTTCTTCTTCTGGAGCTTTATACTCTAACCTATCCAGTATCTGATGATCACAGTATTTGTACTCCTCCGACTCGCAATCTCTGCTCGCTGACATCGGTAAGTGTGCATGGATCAGTTGATAGAGTACCTGAGTGAGATCTATGTGAGTTTCCTTCGGATCGATGAAGATTACTTCATCAGTATTAGCGATTTCCTCCTCCGAAAACTTAAAGATCACTTGATCTACACCAGATATATTGATGTCGATGGGAGCAGTACAACGATCACAATCACCCCGGTAAGTACCGGATATTGTAAAATCAAATACCATCATCGTCGACCTAACATCTATCTCAATGTCCACTTTGATCGCTGACTCTGTAATTATTGACTTCTCAAAATGTTTGAAGAACTCAGCGTCTATGTCAAAATCTATATTGTGGCTTCCACTCTTTAGGCCTTTATATGCGATTCTGTATGGATTCATAAGATACGTATACTCAGCTTTTCCAAATGGAGCGCAAGGATACTAATTTACTGTTGTTTTTCAAGAGGGCGGGCCATGAATCAGTATCGTACAAGTAGTTGGCCATAAAATGCTAAGATTCTGTAACTTAAGATCAGCACAAAATCCTTGGGTTTATGAAAGCATCACCTGCCCTATTCGCACTATTACTTTTAAGGGTGCTTTTATGTGGCAAGTTGGTGAAGCGATTTGATGAGTCTATAGATTCAAAATGTTTAGATGCATAACTGACCGAATACTGGTCCTCATAATTCCGACAAAACTCCAGTTATAAAATCCAGATAGTTCTCACGATCTACGATATGAGTCAAACTATCAGGATAGGCATTGATAAACGTTTTGGTTATACGTGCTTTTTTCTTGATGTTATACTTGAACTCATAAGCGCTCAGTTGACCATTATAATCTTCTATAAAGTCTATTTCCTGTTGCGCATGTGTTCTCCAGAAATAGTCATCTGTAAACTGTCTTTGATAGGCTTTATATTTCATCCGCTCTATAATGAGATAGTTTTCCCAGAGTGATCCTGCATCATCTCTTAGGTCAATCGGTCTAAAATTATTGATAATTGCGTTCCTGATACCGAGATCGTAAAAGTAGATTTTTCGGCTCTTCTTGAGCTCATTACGTAGATTCCTGCTGAATGAAGGCAATTCGAATAGAACGAATGCTTTGCCAAGTAAATCAATATATCGCTGTATCGTCTCGTGGTTGAGCCCTACCATTTGACCCACTTCATTATAGGATACTTGTTGCCCGATCTGAAACGCTAGCGCTTGAAGTAGTCTTTGCAATTTTTGTGGTTTTTTGATGTCCTCCCAGAGCAATAGATCTTGATACAAATAACTATTAGTCAGTTCTTTCAAGATTTCAGTCGAACCTTCGGGATTATTGATGACATCAGGATAGTACCCAAAGATCATTCTATGCTCGATAAGTCTATTCTCATCTAACCTGCCGTGATGATCTATCATCTCCATGGTAGATATGGGATACAGATTGAGTTCCCATTTGCGACCGGTAAGTGGTTCGTTTAGCTTATTGGCAAGATCCAATGATGAAGAACCAGTGACAATCACTTTAGTCTGGGGGTAGTTATCATGGATTATTTTTAAGGTAATGCCTATGTTCTCTACTCGTTGGGCTTCATCAATGATGACTGTGGTATTGTTGCCGACAACTTGTCTGATTGAAGTGCTATTTTGATTAGAGAGGAGTTGTCTGATGTCAGCATCATCCGCATTGAGCCAGAGTGCGTCCACTTCCTTGAAATAATCTTTCAAAAAAGTAGTCTTGCCCACTTGCCTCGGGCCCGTAATGATTAGAACTTTATGATCCTCCATTTTTGCCTTGAATACGGCAGAAAGATTTCTTTTTATCATATTGCACGATTACGATCGCAAAATTAATATAAATTATGCGACTATATCCGCACAATTCATATCAATTAGACAGATTGTAACTTACGCTTGACATAGACTTATGATGGTTCTATCAATAAAAACTAACTTCACAAGGATATCATCTAATGGGTATGAGAAAATTTCTGTTTATAAAAAAGCTTGATGCAGGAGGCTACGAATACTTTGGTATGGAGCGTAAAAGTAGGCCACATTTCTATTTTGGAGTACGGAGTGGCCTTTCGATGTTATTATTATTAGTTATTCATCAGCTCGGGCCATTGATAAAAAACTATGCCCCAAGCGTGTTTTATTTAGTCTTATGGATGGTGTTGATCGCTATTACACTATGCCCTATGTATTTAGACCATCAGGATTATCAAGAATTTTAATGATCTTTGCAACAGTTGCGATCTAAACTTTAAAAAATGATTAATAAACTATTCCTCGGATTTATGAAAAGCAAATCGAGCTTATCCTTGTCGAATGCTTTCTTAGTCATATTTAGTGCGTATGGATTTTGGTCTATATGGAGTTCATATAGCACAATGTCACAGATAGAGTTATCTGCAGCTATTATTGGATTTGCGCTACTATTCTCTCTTTTAATCATGCAGTTATTTATTCGATTTGTGAGACCGTCGAAAGGGGAGAGAGAATAGTTACTTGTTTCTTAGCTATGATCAAATAGCGCCGTTAGATCACATGTCAATCCTTTTAATGATGTAGACAATATTTGATCTCCTTTTACATAGGGTCTGCTCCCGATATAGCGATCATCACTATTAAGTGAGTAGATTATGACCGACTCTTTCTGAGGATCAACAATCCAATACTCGGCAATCTTCGATTGCTCATATAGGTCAAACTTATCTTTCATCTCTCGGATATTATTGCCAGGCGATAGGATCTCAACAACAAGAGTTGGAGCGCCATTACATCCCTGTTCATCTAATATGTTTAGATCACATATGACACAGATATCAGGTTGGACTACTGTGTCTATCCTACCTTGCTTGTTTGAGATAGGTAATCTGACATCAAATGGAGCAGTATAAACCTTACAAGGCTTGTCATCGAGGTAATCATAAATATTGATGGATAAGAATCCACTTATCTCCTGGATGTCTCCGATTCGGTGAAGGGGTGATTTTGGAAATAACTCCCTTGAATAACTCCACTCGCTCCTTGAATTTCCAAGTCATACAATCCTGATAGGTATAGTAACCCTTGGGATCTAATTGAGATAATGAAGTGATCGTGGACATGTCAGAAGTATCTACTCAAATATAAATCCTTATAAGCTTTGAGTATAACATTGCCGAGTAACTACTTCGATACAGTGTGTATGCAGATTTATTCTAATCCAATAATTGCCTTTATTAGATGATTAGCCTTATAAATAAATTTATAAATAACTGAAAATCAATATCATATGAAATTTATATTAAATAATAATAAATATTTTAACAAATAAAATATTACATTATTTGCAATAAATATTCATACATGGATTAATACTTTAGCATTGATTGTTACTGAGAGGACATAAAACTATCAGACTAATTAATTCTTCATACCATTGAATTGAGGAGTTGAAATATGAATGACTGGCCTTGAAAAAGGTGAAGGATG
>CAYPWL010000078.1:0-5495 GCA_964414425.1 uncultured Saprospiraceae bacterium | reverse complement strand
AACATACCGAGTACGATCCATACCTTTGTCCGTTCTCGCCAATCAATAAAAAAAGAAAAATATATCGTATCTTAGCATCAGATGAAGTATCAGATGTGAAAAATTAATGGTTTTCATATCGTAGTTTGTTTCCAACATTGGGGAAGAAATAGGGAAGCAAATTATATTCTTGTACATCCCGAAATGTACATACCCTAATATTAATTAACGGTGTAAAATTAATATTAGGATGACTAACGGTGTCCCAGCCATCATTGATTTACCTTCCATTCAAGAGTATTTAAAAACAATTGATTCTATTCCGCTAATTGAAGAAGGTTTTGTAGCCTATTCGTCAAGAAAAGCGGTGATACCACCTATTGGAGAATTATTGTTTGAAAACCCTCCCGGAGAAGTTCACATTAAATACGGCTATCTTAAAGAAACTCCCTATTATGTAATTAAAATCGCTTCTGGTTTTTATAAAAATCCAAAGTTAGGGCTAAGGTCAAGTCAAGGACTAATGATGCTTTTTAGTCAACGAACAGGAGAGCTATTGGCGATATTACTGGATGATGGGCATTTAACCGATATTCGGACAACCATCGCCAGTATGATTACGCTGAAATATTTAGCTCCTGAAAATGTAATTGCTATTGGGATTATTGGAACGGGTACTCAAGCTCGTTTACAGTTGGAATTTCTGCATCAAGTTTCTGATTGCAAAAACATAATCATTTGGGGTAGAAACAAATCTTCTTGTCTTGCTTTTCAAAAAGAGTTTCAAAATAGTTCATTTAACATTAGGGTAGCAGATTCTATCTCTTCTCTTGCACAGTCTTGTTCTGTAATTATTACCACTACACCATCGACCATTCCCTTGCTACAATATGAAGATTTAAGTCCAGGCACTCATATCACCGCAATTGGTTCTGACACATCGGAAAAAATTGAGCTTTCTCCTTTAATTATTAAAAATGCAGACTTAGTTATTTCAGATAGTATAAGCCAAAGTCAATCAAGAGGAGAGGTCTATCAGGCAAGAAAACATGGGACATTGAATGAAAATAAACTAATTGAATTAGGCACACTTATCCAAAATCCAAGTCAAGGTAGAGTTAATGACAAGCAGCTAACAGTCGCTGATTTGACGGGAGTGGCTGTACAAGATATCATGATTGCAACAGCAATATTTAATCATCATAAAAATTTAGAATTATGAATATTAGAATTTTTGATTTAGAACGTATTCAATCTCTTTACGAAAACACGGTTCCAATTAACCTGACCGAAAGTGGTTTTCACCCATATACTTTAAAAGAGCTACTATCTGAGGAGCAACTCGATATGTTGATGAATACAGTCTTGGGATATGGACAAACAAATGGTTCTATTCCATTGAGACAAACCATTGCAGACTTATATCCCAATTGTACCGAAGATAACGTAATGGTGACAAACGGAACGGCAGAAGCTAATTTTATAGCCTGTCATAGCTTATTGGATAAAGGAGATGAAATAGTGATGATGGTACCCAATTATATGCAAATTTGGGGCATTGCAGAAGAAATAGGATGTATTCCTAAGCGGTTTCACTTGCGAGAAGAAAACAATTGGAAGCCCGATCTGGAAGAACTGGAAAGACAGATGTCTTCAAAAACAAAAATGATAGTTTTATGTAATCCGAATAACCCCACGGGATACGTTCTGTCAAAACAAGAGATGGAAGCAATCGTTGAAATCGCTAAAAAATATGACTGTTGGATTTATTGTGATGAAGTGTATAAAGGTGCAAATTTGGACGGAGTCGAAAGACCAAGTTTTTATGGCATGTATGAGAAAGTTGTGGTCAATGGAGGCTTGTCAAAAGCTTATGCGCTTCCGGGCTTGCGCTTAGGTTGGTTAGCAGGACCAAAAAAAATAGTGGATGATGCTTGGGCGTATTCCGACTATACCTCAATTACAGCTGGAATTTTGAGTCACAAAATTGGTGAAATAGTTCTAAAACCCGGTCAGAGAAAAAAAGTATTGTCTCGAAACATTAAAATGCTCAACGAAAACTTACAAGTGACTATTGATTGGGCAAAACAATATGATAATCTTTTAGAATTTGTACCTCCTCAAGCAGGCGGAATGGTCTTTATCAAATATAAATTTCCTATCAACTCAACTGAACTTTCGGATTGGTTACGCTTAGAAAAAGGCGTTTTTATCTTAGCAGGTGATGTATATGGTATGGATAATCATTTCAGAATTGGAATTGGTGCAGATAAAAAAGACTTATTGAAAGGATATGAGCTTTTGACAGCTGCATTGAACGAGCGATTTGTATTGTAATGAATGATGAAAATTGAAATTGAGAGAAGACTGGCGAGAACATTATATATGATCGCATATCGTCTCCTTCGTCACCGAGACACGACATATAATTATACGTTAGATGCAAGCAACTTATAAATTGAAGAGACCAATATTTAAGTTTACCAATCAAATTATGAGATTCACAATATCCGTATTATTCTTTTTATTGATTTGCTCTTTGGCTAAAGGACAAATGATACATAGTGAGACCGTGACTGATGGGGTAAAAATTCAGAATAGCTTACCAAGGGGTGGACCATACACTGGGTCTATAAAAAAATACTTTAATGTTAGTAACTTGATATTTTTTAATCGTGTGATTAATGGAACCGAGAATCCGTTAGAACTGATAATAAATTTCTCTGCCGATTCAATTGCAATTCCTAATTCCCCAGACACTTTCGTAAAATTGTTTCTGCCTTCGGATAGCATGACCCTTGAGAAGCGAAATTTATTTAGCTATGGAGTAACTGAATTGGAGTCTTTTGATCAATCGACCAGTTTTCAAAGAAAGCTAAATCCTAATGAGGATTGCCTTTTGAATGTTGTAGCGATCTTTTACCAGACAAGGGCCACAGAAGGAAATCAATACAGAGGAGGCAACCGCGCAGAACTTGTTTTAAAAGGGCAAGACCTTTTCTATAGTATGTTGCCACAGATTGATTCCCTACACTGCGGGCATATTATTTTTAATAAATGAGTTGCCAATAAAGAGTCTGAATAAAGAATTCGCTGAATAGGTAGAGTAAGAATTTCAAAGAACACCGGAAATATTAATTAAGAAAATAGGTAACTTTGAAAGACAGTGCATAACAATAGATAATATCGCATATCTACTCGTACCTCGTAGAGACGGCGACTTATCATCATCCGTTAAGCATCTTTAGCCTCAGATCAAACTCAAACTCTTCTATCTCAATAATCTCAATCAAGTGAAACTGTGGATGATTGGGATTAATTAGATAATTGTACTCTTTGCGGATGATAGCGGACGGAACTTTTAAGATAGGATACGTGCCATCTTCTATCCATCTATCTCCGAGTTGTTGACAGGGCTGATAATTCTCATAGTCGAACCAATATTCTGATAGTTGGCTCTGATCAAGTTCCATGATGGAAAGTTCATCTGGTATAGATATCCGCATGACTGCAAAGAGATTATTGAGACCTTCACCACTTCTATGAACCAAGTTTTCAAGACTGGCTAATGCTCTTGAGCCCGTAGTATAAATCACAAACACTCCCCTTGAATTCCATCTGCCTGGATATCCAGACGCCTTTAAGCTCTTCGACCACTTTTTGAGTGTTATGCGATAAACCTCCATGCACTAACTGTTGAGCGTGACTAGCACATTGCAGACTTGAGCGATAGATTACCTTGATTATGCAAGCGCACCAAATTCTATTCTGATGAGTTCTTCTTCGATCAGGTCGATACCTGTATTCGTATTCATCAAAGTAAGGGGGACTTCATTACCCAGACCATAGGCCCTTTTATTGAGCCATGTCATAAAGGAATCCATCGAACCAAAAATCTCAATCCCTTTGTCAAACAAATTTAGGAGCTTTAAGGCTATCTCACTATTGCGAGGAGTGAGCTTCTTCCCCTCTTTCTGATATCGGAGCATCGTCTTAAGCGACACATCAAAGACCTCCTCTGCCAAGAAGGTTTTATTAATACCCGAAATCTCTATCAATTCAGAAAATATGGTGGAATCAATCCCTGCGTTCGCATTCTTCACAATAGAAAGGTCGCTGCTAATTGCGCTCTTATATTTAGTTAATACTTCGGCCGCTATCATAATCTTACTGTTACTTATAAAGATAAGGATATTTGTCCAAATATTATGGACAAATATCCGTACTGGCCTTATCGTGGCATGTTATAAGACTATGTCTCAGACCAACATATCAAACAACAACGGGCTCTTATTAAGATGCTCAAAGTCTATCTGAGACTCGGTGAGGCGCTGGAGAAGCGCATCAAAATCTTTTGGGTCTTTGAGCTCGATGCCGATTAAGGCTGGGCCGCTCTCCCGGTTATTCTTCTTAGTATATTCAAATCGTGAGATGTCATCGTTAGGGCCTAAAATGTTGAGGAATTCTCGGAGGGCTCCAGCCCGCTGTGGGAACCGTACGATGAAGTAATGCTTCTTGCCCTCATAGAGCATGGCGCGCTCTTTGATCTCTTCGGTACGGGTGATATCGTTGTTGCCACCACTGAGGACGCAGACTACATTTTTGCCTTTAATCTCCTCCTTGAGATCGTCCAATGCCGCAATCGTACTCGCACAGGCGGGCTCTACGACGATGGCTTCTTCATTATATAGATCTAAGATGGTGCTGCACATCTTACCTTCAGGTACGAGGATATGTTTATCCACGATCTCTTGGCAGATCGCCAGCGGTATCTTTCCGACGCTCTTGACCGCAATGCCATCAGCGAAGAAGTCTATCTTTTCGAGTTCGACAACCTTACCCGCTTCCATCGCCCGCAGCAATGAAGGAGCCCCTGATGCTTCCACAGCGATGATCTTAGTATCTGGGCTGATAACCTTAACATAACTGCCGATGCCAGAAATCAATCCGCCACCGCCGACTGACACGATGATATAGTCTATGGATACATTGCTCTCCTCGATGATCTCGACTCCTACGGTACCTTGGCCAGCTATGATATCAGGATCATCAAATGGCGGTATAAACACCTTGCCTGCCTCCTTAGCAATCTTAATGGCCGCATCCTTAGCATCATCAAAGGTGTCTCCGCTGATCTGGATATCTACCCACTCCTCGCCAAAGTGCTTGACTCGATCGAGCTTTTGCTTGGGTGTAGTAGTAGGCATGTAGATACTCCCTTTAATCCCCAGTGTGGCGCAGGCCAGCGCTACACCTTGTGCATGATTGCCAGCGCTGGCGCAGACGATGCCTCGCTTCCTCTCCTCCTCACTCAACATACACATCCGGTAGTAGGCCCCTCTAATCTTAAAGGAACGGACCACTTGCAGGTCCTCCCGCTTAAGCAAGATGTTAGCCCCATACCTTTTGGATAGACTTTTATTCTTTTCCAGAGGTGTCTTGAGGCTTATATCCTTGAGGGCCAAGCGTGCATCTTGGATTTTCTTGATCGGTATGAGGGCGCTACTTGACATGAG
>CAYPWL010000077.1:0-5615 GCA_964414425.1 uncultured Saprospiraceae bacterium | reverse complement strand
AATGCGATTTAACTTTTGCGTTCTACTACTCTGATATCTCTGCTCATTATTAAGTACCGGATCAAACCTACTTTTATATCCAAGAACTTGACGCTCAGAGTACCCCGGTAATTAGGTTGGCGATCTATAATTATCCGAAGCAGAACACTTAAGTTCTTGGATGCTACATTTGTGTTGAAATCAAACGCTATGCTTTACCTCGTCCCTACTCCCGTCGGAAACCTACAAGATATGACTTATCGAGCGGTAGCGGTGCTTAAGGATGTGGCTCACATCCTCGCTGAAGATACTCGCAACTCTGGACGGTTGCTCAAGCACTTTGAGATAGAGACGCCTATGCGCTCCTATCATGCCCACAACGAGCATAGGAGTGTCGATCGCATTATTGAGGAGCTCACCACGGGTATCGATATTGCCTTGATCACAGATGCAGGCACACCTGCTATCTCGGATCCTGGATTTTTATTGGTGAGGGCCTGTCATGAGCATGATATCCCAGTGACTTGCTTGCCTGGAGCTACAGCGCTTATACCAGCACTCGCCAGTAGTGGCATACCCTGTGATCGATTTCACTTCGAGGGATTCCTCCCCCATAAGAAAGGGCGCCAGACTCGTTGGAAATACCTTGCAGAATTGGAACACACCATAGCCCTCTATGAGTCTCCGCATCGCATCAAGAAGTGCGTCAAAGAAATCGGTGAATATCTCGGCACAGATCGTGAAGTCTCAGTGATCAAAGAAATCTCTAAGGTCTACGAAACCATCTACAAGGGTAGCGCCGAGGCGGTATTAGCAACACTCGAGGCGTTGCCCTCCATCAAAGGAGAATTTGTCGTGGTAATCAAGCATAGTTCCAAAGTTGGGAAGTAGGCAAGTTTTAAGTAACTGCGATTAACACTCGACTCTTCAACTTTCAACTAAGGCTTCTATATCTCGCAAAGTCGCCAAGAACGCAAAGCGCTTCATCTCAGCACAACTCGATACTCGCTACTCGATGCCTGCTACTTGAACTTTCAACTTTCAACTAAGGCATATACCACACCGGTGATGACCATGCACGCTCTTGTATCGTGGCATCGAGGTCCTCTTTGACGGGGATACCTAAGGCCTTAGCGTCATAGGTACTCCAGCGAGGCGTCGGGATCTCCAGTACCCGCAGATAATACATACTCTCGATCTCGGGGTCGAAGTCTGGATCTGTCCAAATCGTGCTGAGCGTCACCGCTCCGATATCGTTAGTATAATTCGCTTCAGCGGCATTAACGGTATTGCCTACTGCGTGGATATCGCCGTCAGCATCTGCGACTCTATCGTCTGACCAAGCGACATTGTAGATTCTCTCTCGAGGATTGCCGTCAGCATCGAGATAGGCCTTAATTACTTGAACTCTGTCGAGATTGGCACCTTCAGGATCTTTGATGGCCCATATAACTAACTGAGGAGCCTTGCCATCATGGTTATGGATATCGCCACCCATCGGCACGGCACTGTCATAAGCAGTCTGCACCCAGTCCTCACTGTCGAGGTCTAAGTCATTCAGATCATATCCAGCGAATAATCGCACCTTCAGGCGAGTACCAGAAGTGGCAAAGGTCTCTTTGCGGGCCATGGCATCATAGATTGCCTCACGGGTATTTTCTGCGGCCCATACACCAGCTAATCCTGCTGCGCTCATCTCTCGTGAACTGAGGAATCGTCCTGTTGCGTTCATCCTGCGATCGGCAGTACCATCTCTCACGCCAAACTTACCAAAGTAGTTATCTTCCTCTACAGGTCCGGCGGAGTTGTGACCATCAGAGCTTCCGATTAATCCAAATTGAAATGGGTTGGCGCCCAGATCACGTTGATACGTCAAGCCATTCTGATAGGCCTGTCGAACAAAGCTATTCTGCGGTCGGCTCGGTGGTGGCACCACTGTGGCGAAGGTATACTGAAAGAGCTCAAAATCTGCAAACTCATCATTGGGTGCTAATACAGGATGAGACATCGACTGCCCTTTAATCTGCACGACCTCATTGATTGGCTCGTTACGCATTCTGGCTTCGGCATATTCTTGAGTGATGGGTTTGCCTTCGAACTGTGACAGGGCGTACATCAGCCCATCACTCATATTGCCATTGTGAGGGATTGCCATTAACTCCATCCCTTCCTCTCGCTGCTCATCCATCCAGCTCCAGAGCTCCTCGGGATTCTGACTATCAAAGGAAGAATAGGGTAACTCCGGGACGTGATCTCCTCTGAAGATTACATTACGGTGGAGATTCCTGGCGAACGCCACCTCACCCAGTGAGTCCCCTGGTGAAGAGGTCCACTCATAGGCTGGAAAAGTGGTAAACGTTCCTGGCTTGTAGTGATCATTGGCGGTATCGACGATTCTCTGCCAAGTTGTTTTCCGTATGGACTCTTGGTTGATGCTATTGATTGGCTCATTGCGAGCGATGGTAAAACCGATCTTCCTAAATGCCTCTAGAGAGGTCGCATTATCAGGGCTTCTAATTTCTTTGGCGATATCCAGATCAAAAAACTCGTGTTCTGGGTCTATCATTAACTTCATCACACCCATATACTCCGAGTGATCCGTCACCGCCATAAAGTCCAAGGGTCGCTTTAGCTTGATCTTCTCCCCCATGAAATCATTAATCGGCTGTCCCTTGCCATATCTGTAGGCATCATCAGGTGTCGTCCGAGTATTGTAGATGAATGCGTCAAAAGACCAACTCGTATGAACGTGTAGATCTCCAAAGTATGCATTCATGCCAGGCTCAGCGGTATGAGCTTTACTGGAGCCCTTACCAGTTTTGTCAGTGGTACTATCCGATGCTCCTGGATTATCACATGACTGTAATACCACAATCAGACAAAATAAATATAGTAGGTCTTTCATAAGATAAAGTATCCAAGGAAGGTAACTATACTTATGCCAATTTCAATAGAACTTATTGGCAAGTGGTATCGCTATATTAGAGTCAAACGGACGGCTATGAAAAACTTAAAAGGAAAGCATGTTGCCATCACTGGCGTAGGGTCTGGTATCGGTCATGCCTTAGTGACGGCATTAACCAAGGAAGGATGCCATATCTCTATGAACGACATCGATGGTGCTCGCCTCCAGTCTGTGGTCGACAAGTGTAAGCAGATCAATCCTAACATACAGACCTATCATGAGGCATTTGACGTATCAGTGCAAGAGGATATGAACCGATGGGCGCAGGCATCCATCAGCTCATTAGGGCAGATCGACATCGTCATCAACAATGCGGGAGTAGCTCTGGGGATGGTGCGTGTAGAGGAGCTATCTAAGGAAAACTTCGATTGGGTCATGGGTATCAACTTCTGGGGTATGGTATATGGCACTCAGGCATTCCTCTCCCATCTGCGCAGTCGCCCAGAGTCCGCTATCGTCAATATATCGAGTCTGTTTGGATTAGTAGGCATCGCCTATCAGGCGGCATATTGCACCTCTAAGTTTGCCATACGGGGCTATACAGAATCCCTCCGCATGGAGATGATCAAAGACGCACCCCACCTCATCGTACATACCGTACATCCAGGGGGTGTCGCCACTAATATCGCCAATGACTCAAGACCTATTGACAAGAACAACGCAGCTCTCGATCCAACAGAAGCCAACAGCATGCTAACCTTGCCGCCAGCTAAGGCTGCAGATATCATCATAGATCATATCAAGCGCAAGAAGAGTCGAGTAATCGTAGGATCTGATGCCAAGAGCGCTCAGTGGGTCCAAAGAATCTGGCCTGAGAAATACACTAAGATGATCTGGAAGCAATTGAATAAGGCGAAGACCTTCGCAGAATTTTAATACAATCAGTGGGGCAAACAATATCGGTTATCGGATGTGGATGGTTGGGACTCCCCCTTGCCAAACAAATGGTGAGTAATGGATATACCGTCAAGGGTACTACAACCTCAGCAGATAAGCTTACTACTCTGGAGCAACATGGCATCGATGCCTATCAACTCTTACTGGAAGGTAATCAGCTTACCGTATCTGATCCATCGATCTTCGATTGCGATATCGCATACATCAACATCCCGCCACGTCGGAGAATAGCTCATATCGAGACACGCTATCCGCTTGAGATCAGCACGCTACTATCTAAGTTGGATGAAAAGACCAAAATTATATTCATCAGTTCTACGGGTGTATATCCCGATAATCAACAGATACAGGCAGAGGAAGTAGAACCTAACGCTACTAAGCAATCAGGTATTGGACTCGTCGCAGCTGAAAAGCACGTCCGAAATGGATTTTACAATTGGGTCATCCTCCGACTGTCTGGATTAGCAGGGCCCAATCGGGAACCAGGCAGGTGGTTCAGTGGCAAAAAGGATATCCCCAATGGCCTAAACCCTGTTAATATGGTACATCTTGATGATTGTATAGCATTGAGTCAACAGATCATCAGATCAAGTGACATCAACCAAAAGATCTATAATGTCTGTGCGGATAAGCATCCGACCAAAATAGATTTCTATAATGCTCAATGTGAAAAACTCTCTATCGAAAAACCTCAGTTTAAGCGAGAGTTAGGACCTCATAAGGTCGTCAAGAATGATTTAGTAAAAAAGGAAACTGGGTATCGCTTTATTTTTTCCGATCCGCTACTATTTTGACTTTTCGCTGTGTGCGGAAATTGCTAAAATCTCTATCCATCTTATAGCCTAAGAAAAGGCCTGTAACAAGCATCGCTACTTTAATAATTAACATCTTGAGTTGTTCTGGTTTAAAAAATGAGAGACAGAGAGAGTTACATTCTGTCTACATCTAAGACCCCAACACTCTACAGATACCCTACGGCTAATTGTTCCTTTGTAAAAAAGCCGACACAGATGGAGCTATCGGTTGGTTCGGACCGGTGCGTATAAAAAGTCTCTATCCACCTTGTAGCCTAAAAATGCTCCTGCTACCACAATTAATAAATACATAAATGAAATCATAACTAATATGTCTTTGAGTAATATATATATCTATGACTGAAACCGTTGCCATAAGGTGCGTTAATGGGCACCTAAAATACTGTTAATGAAAAGTAGCCGACATAGTCTATCATCAGATCTGCCCTATCACAATATCACGCACTGACGACACAATAGTGTAGTCATTATCAGTAGCCACTTCGCCCATCCTGATATAATTCATATCTTTCTCATACTCATCATCTGAAGTCATGCCTAAATACCTACCCTTACTCTGGATTCTTGTATTGAGCTTTATCACCATCAAACTCTCCGATCCCATATCCGTGCGTCCTGCCGGCAGTGATGGATTTTCTGCAATCAGTGCTATGGACCACATCAATGTGATGGCTCAAGAGAAACATCCTATGGGTACTACGGCAAACCATGCTGTCAAGAGCTACATCTTAGATGAATTTGAAAAGCTGGAGATCCCTACAGAAGTGTTCGTCGGGCACTCTCAACGCAACTGGGGCTCAGGATATATCAGAGTAGGTCGCACCGAAAATATCATCGCGACCATCAAAGGAAAAAACTCAGACAAGGCCGTCATGGTCGTTGGTCACTATGACAGCGTACTCGGCTCACCAGGTGCTGCCGATGATGTACACGCTGTCGCCTGTATGATCGAAATCGCC
>CAYPWL010000076.1:0-5748 GCA_964414425.1 uncultured Saprospiraceae bacterium | reverse complement strand
CAGGGATAGTGTCACCATCTTGATCAGGCTCACCTATACACATACAGTTTGCATCGACCGTATCGCCAACAGTTAGCGGATCGCCATCATCACAAGCATCAAATATGCTGAAAGCCACAGTATCATCGAGCGGATCGCAGTCTATGCCATTGTCGAGACCATCTCCGTCAATATCGCTATCACATACATCTCCCATGCCATCGCCATCGGTGTCTAATTGATTCATATTAGTCACCATAGGACAATTATCTATGCCATCAGGGATGCCGTCCCCATCCTGATCAGGTTCTCCGATACAGTTGCAGTTGGTATCAAGCACATCATTAACGGTATTTCCATCATTGTCATCACAGCTATCGCCTACAGCCATAGTAACCGCAGGATCTAACGGATCACAGTCTATATCATCTGGGATGCCGTCGTTATCATCGTCACTATCACAGAGATCACCCATACCATCCCCATCAAAGTCATCTTGATTAGCATTATCGATGTTGGGACAATTGTCGCAGCCATCTGGGATGCCATCTGTATCACTATTGATATTGTCATCAGCGCCTGGGCAGATATCTAAGGCGTCACAGACCCCATCTTCATCATCATCGGCAGAAATGTTCTCGCACATACAATTATTACCAGAACCGGTAACCGAATCTATCGTGCAGGGGTCTCCATCATCACAATCACTGGAGGTAAACGTCCAAGTCACGGTGATGCTATAGTCTATGGTCACCCAGCCATCTGTGATAGCCGAACTATTGTCGAAACAAGAATTACCACCACTAACTGCGGGTATCACTGGGACGATATCGATCGGCACTAAAGGATTAGTACTATAACTATTGAGTCCACCTGGACAACTTGTAATCTCTAATGAAAAATCACCTGGTGCCGTTGCTGCAGGATCAAGATTGCTGCAGCGCTCCGCTAAAACTTGACCTTGAATATCACAATTCTGATTAAAATCGCAATTATTGGGTAGATAGTATAGGGCTTGTATACCGATGCCTGCACAATCAGCATTGTTAGGATTCGAGATGCTGTTAATCGTCACATCTACTACTATCGACTGTAGTGCGAAGTTGATGTTAGTACATACATCAGGTGGCGTGAATAAATGCTGATAAGCCTCATGGTTGGGCAGATCTCTGAGTCGATCAGTGCCGAGCTGAGTAGTAGTATTTTGTGTTTCTTCTAATATGATCTGACCATATATAGAGGACGATCCTAATAGTACTGCGAATAGCAGTATAAGATATCTTGATATCAAAGAATATAAGTTAATCGATTGTATTGAATTAGCGTATGACATACTCATGCTTGAGAATTAAACCATTGTCAGGTAGTTATTTTAATGGTTGCTCGAGTATAGGTGGGGAAAATACTATCCCTAAAGTTATGCAAAATACGACCTTATGAACACATTAGAATTAATCTTTGTAAAGTGTTTAACATATTATTTGCCCATATGGGCTCTATTGTCGGGGATCGTGAACAATTCTTTTTGCCGTCCATCCAAGAAATAGAATTGACCATCAGCGTAAGCACCATCTTCTTCGAGCATGATTCTTACGATTTTTCCACCCCACTCAGGGACTTCTGTTGCTGCGAATAATTCGATGGAGTAGGCCGTGTTTTCATAGAGTGGATAGTCTCCTGGACCTTTGACGCCCTGCTGCTTATCCCACATACCTATAGTTGGCCCGGCAGCATGTCCATGAAATCCGATAGGGTGTGTATAGATAGATGCAACAAGCCCCTCAGACTTGGCTTGGTCAAGAGATGATTTTAGTATCTCATTGCCCGTTGATCCGATTGTAAATTTAGAAGTCAATATGTCTTGCACTCGGTTTCCATTGGCAAAAGCTGCTTGGAGCCCTGCCGGCGGAGCAGACTCCCCCGGTCGCAATACATAGAAGTGCTGTTGTTGATCAGTATTGAGTCGGAGGTAGGTGATCCCAAAGTCTACATGCAACAGATCACCATGACGTATGATATCTTGATCCGGTCGCTTGCTAAATGATCGCAGAAACTCATTATTGCCCATATCTGCTCGTTGTACAGATACCGAAGGGTGAAACCATGTATCAAGACCCAAGTCGATGACTCTCTGTCGCAACCACCATACGACACCATCGGTAGTTGTGATGCCTGGATGGATGACACGCTCTGATAGTCCTTCTCGTAAGATGAGGTGACCCATGCGACAGATCATCGGATAGATTTCCAGTTCTATGTCACTGCGAGTTTCTAACCATGCTACTGCGAGATTTTCTGCTGAGCTGACCTTGTCGTGCTGATCTTGGGGCAGGTATTTCATGAATGATTCATACTCAGATTTGACAAGACCGTCCGCCAGGCCATAGTTGTCAGAATAATTAAGTGCGATAGTCTCAGGATTTTTCTCTGCAATGATATTCATGAGAGCCTCCCACTGATCGGGATATACATCTACATTCCACTCACCTTGTAGTAATCTGCCGACACTGTATCGGGCTATGGCTATCTTGTCAAGGGTCTCGCCATTGTCATAAAATACCATAATGGTACGCCGTCTTGCAGCGAGCCATGTACTGGGCAGGATGGTTTTCATGATGGGATCCTCATTGTACTCTCGTGAGATTAGTATCCACATGTCTACCCCTTCACGTCGCATGAGCTGCGGTAAGAGATTGTCAAGTCTATCTTCGAGGATTTGATCTACCACTTGGGCTTGTTCTTTAACCGAGAGGACTTCTGGAAATATGTCTTGGCTATAGACTGTACAGAATAAAGTGTTCGATAAGAAGGCGCAGAAATAAATGAAAATGGATTTCATAGCTTGTTAAGTGATTTTACTTAACAAGCTAATGAAATCTGACGTATGAACTGGGATTATGCTCTTAACTAAGAGTAGGATAGTTGTTTTAAATCAGATAGTCGTTCTCTCATAAAATGTAAAGCTTTAGCAATGTGATGTTCCACAGTCTTTATCGAGATACCGAGCTCATTGGAGATTTCTTTGTATTTCATTTGATCTATCCTATTCATGATAAAGATCTGGCGACATCTAGGAGATAGTGTGTCAATATAGTGCATGATGATCTGCTCGGTATCATTATAGTACATCTCATCTTCTATGCCCAGAGAGTTGTCCATAATTTGATCGTCAAGTTCGGCACAGTGACTCTTACTATCACGGATATAATTTAATGCGCGATGAGTGACACATTTCAATAAGTACCCTTTGAAAGTAGAGTGAATGTTGATTTCAGATCTTTTTCTCCAAATGTTTAAGAATACATCTTGCACGATGTCTTCAGCTCTGTTGGTGTTTTTAACATATGAGAGAGCCTTGTTACACATTAGATTGTAGTATTGGTCGAACAAATAGTCGATCGCTTTAGCTTGACCCAGTTTCAGTTGTCTGAGGATCTCCTCTTCTTGGGAGGCATCAGCCTTGAGTGCTGGATAAAATGTAGTTGATGAACTGGATGTTGGAGTTAAGGTTGTTATCATATTGGTCCCTTTGTTTTCTATGAATTATAGTACATAGATACAGGCGAGATAAGGGAGTGAATGGGCCAAATAGACAATTGGCTAACTCAGCTCTATTTTTGGTAGATATCTTCGATTTTTTGGAATGTCTGAATTTATTTATCAAGTCCATAAGAGCGCTCAACTCCCGTACTATGGGGCCGTAGCGGCTAATTAAGAATAATTCATCCCCGTTGCACATTAGATTTTCGGTTGCTTATTGTCTTTCAGATATAAGGTGTATTTTCGGTCAAGAATGAGTTAAGAAGAGATAACATATTGGTTTTATGAAGTTTATACTTGTTAAGTTTTTTCTATTAGTCATGATCTGTAATGAGGGGTTTGCTCAGACTAACTTAGGGAGGGTTACGCCTTATAGTATATCTGGCGATCGAGGGTCTGGCTATGTCGGTGATCTTATCGTATCTGCAGAGAGCGCAGCTTCTAATGTGATAACACTGATTAATACGCAAGGCACCACAGTGAGTACTGATGATCTTGCAGATGCGCAGCAGTTCAAGATCTATCCCAATCCCAGTAGTCATAAGATCATAATCGAGTCTGTAGAGGAGCTCAGATTTTATCAAGTTCATAATAGTCTGGGTCAACTGCTCTATCAGGGTAGAGAGAAAACTGTCGATATAAGCGAGCTGCCATCAGGAAGCTATTACCTATCCATTAATGGCAATTCTGCTGCAAGTTTCATAAAACAATAAACCATGTTGAGACTATTCAGTCTATATCTTTTACTATGCCTAAGTACTGCTGTTATTGCCCAAGTTCCTCAGGCGTTTAGCTATCAAGCCATCGTCACTACAGAAGGAGGAGAGGTGATACAAGAACAGGCCGTAGGCGTACAAGTGGATATCCTTGACGATGATATTAATGGTCCTGTGATCTACAGAGAGACTCACGATGTCACAACTAATATGAATGGCATCTATACCCTCAATATAGGCCAGGGAGCACAAGTACAGGGTGATTTTAGTGATATAGACTGGGGCAATGGATCTAAGTTTCTAAGTATCTCTCAAGATGTCAGCGGAGGATCGAGCTTCCAATTCGTCGGAGCGAGTCAACTGTTGAGTGTCCCCTATGCACTCTATGCAGATCAGGTGGAGCCGATCGTATATGTCCAAGAAGCATTAGATAATCCACGCAATGTTCTTGATCTGTCCGAGGAGGATCCGTCATTTATCATCAGTGTACTGTATCAATGGATACAGGGTGTACCCGAAGATGTATTTGTCGAGTATAACAACCTCCCTGCTAATACCCATCTCAGATTGAGAGCAGAGCTGGGCCGATTTACTGGTGAGGACCGAGATAACTTTACGGCTGTTGACACCATTTTTGATGGCATCAGAATTAGAACTAATGAGCTCGTGCGCACCGACCCTAATGTTGCACTCGTACCTGGAGACTATACGATTGAGATCGTATATCGCACCGCTGATGCAATAGTTGGGACAGTGAGCTATCCGTTTACCATAACTGAGGGTAACCCTCCTGATCCCACAGACAATTGCAGCTTAGCAGCTACCGGGGAGGTCTATCGACTTGATTTTATGGATTGTGGTGATGAACTCGAGCAGTTTATAGCCACTGAGGTGACATTCGTTACCGAGAGCGAAGACGAGTTGTCTGTTGAGTTGTTTGAATTTTCGGAACAAGTTCGGATTCGATTCTTTGATAATGGCAGAACTTGCGATTATGATGTTTCTCGGGGGGACTTTCAGTTTGAAGATGAAAACTTCACATATGAAGGACGTGTGAGGGATATAACAGTAGATGGAGATGAGTTTACACTTGAACTCATGGTAATGAGATTCGTCCAAGGGGAAGATACTCCACCAAATGATATCTCATGTACCTTGAGGTATACAAGTAGGTGATTGTGTGGAAGGGGTGTTTTAAAAAAGGCTCTGTTTACATACAGATTCTAACAAGCCCAGTCCGGGTGATATATGTATCTGATAACATTCACTCTGTGTTCTTTGCGGCTCTGCGCGACATATATTTCTCGCTAAGGCGCCAAGTTCATCATGTAATCCGCTGTAGGGAGAGTGCCTTTTCCGGTTTTATGATTGTTGACCTGAGAGCAGGAAACTGTGTTTCCGATTGGGTGGTATGATAGTAATTGTAGAATACGGGAATAATAATATCAGCTCAAATACATGACATCAAACAATGGCAGCAGCGTCCTTTGCAGGATCAGTATGCCGTTATTTG
>CAYPWL010000075.1:0-6253 GCA_964414425.1 uncultured Saprospiraceae bacterium | reverse complement strand
CTATTTACCTTCTGTCCATAACATTTACCTGTTTTCCATTCAGCATGCTTAATGAAAAGAAATAACATTGGTGTATTACTTTTTTGTGCAACCTGCTTGACCATAGAATTTAAAAAGATCGTCCTTATTAGTCCTTCTCGTTTTGGAAACATAATGATGAGGTCATAATATCCATTTTCTGCAGTATTAATTATCGTTTCTGCAGGATCCTTACTAATACTTAGATTGATCTGATAATCATAGGCTGAATTAAGCTCATCTTTAACCTCGTCATTTAGCTCTTTGGATATTAATCGAGTATTATCAAATGGATGGGCAACATGGCTAATATGCAGTGTCGCATTATGCAATTTGTTCCATTCATTAACTAATTCAAGATGATCATCATCAATGTCAGAATCTAAGGTGACAAGTACTGATTCATAGTACTGAAATGTATGGTTTGCGGGAATTAATAGAGTCGGTATCTGTGCGCTTTTTATGACACCCAGGGATACTGTGCCCATGACCTTATCAAGCATATCATATTTTTCTCGCCTCCCCATTACAATCCGATGAGCCCCTATTCTATATGCAGCTTTTACAATCTGTATAATTGGGTTGCCCTCTAACACGATTAATTCGATGCGTTCTTTTTGATAGTCATCCCCAAGCACTTTATGACATAGAAGGGTTTAGATCTTCTTTAATTATTTGGTTTTTAGTCGATCCAGCCTTGATATAGTTTCTCTTACTAGAGTAAAGGCCGCTGTATACATGACATATATATATATCTTATCATTGGAGTAGCATTGGTACGCATATTTTAGAGCGTTAGCAGAAACTTCATTGAAATCTATCGGGACAAGAATATTCTTCATTTTAGTCTATTGTTATTCGATAATTAATAATGGTACTTGAGGATGCATAGCCATAGCTCGAGTAGCACTTTTATTAAATAAGCTCTCAATAAATCCTTTCTTCTTTTTGGTAAGTATCAGCAAATCGGCTTGGACCTCATTACAATAATTTAAAAGTCCCTCATATATATTCGTACTCTTTACAACATCAAGACCGATGTCCAACTCTTGGAACGCCTCAGGTATAGTAGGGATCTGAGAAGGCTTCTTTGATTCCGCTGTTTGAATATGAACCAAATTCAATTTTGCATCTATTTTATCGGCCCAGCTTAACACTTTATTCATATGCTGATAATTGCTCTCATTGTCCTCAATTGCAAAAGCTACATTTTGGACTCCGCTAAACTTATAATCTGGAGGTATAATGAAAAGAGGGATATCAGATGATTTCACCATATCAATCGATACCGATCCGAATATTTTCTTGAATAACCCTGTCTGTCCGTGACTTCCCATAATTATCATAGCACTGGGTATATTCCTTGCATACGATAAGATTTCTGTCTTAGTTAATCCTACTACAAAGTCATTCTCTATATAGATGTCGCCAAGTGATCTGTCATTAATTGACTGGGTGTAATCGTCAAATTTCTTTTTTTGATTGGCCTCAATATTGGGATCAATATATGTAATACCATTTGCTGTTATAGGAACTGGGCGATAGACATGTAGCAGCCTCACACTTGCATTAAATGTCTTGGCAATTTCTAAAGCGTACTCTAGTGCATTATCCGCAGTCTGAGACATATCTGTTGGCACAACTATTTGAATCATATCCGTCTGATTTTCCGCTTGTAATATTTTTTTATTGCATAGTAATACGTACTCATTCAGATCACTATTCCCTTGTATTATGAGTTCGCCGCCAATACTAATCGCTGGGATTTTGTAAATCTGATCCTCAATAAACATTTCGACTTCGTTTATTTCCTTTAAGCTGAATGCGAGTCCAGCATTATCGGCTACTTTTGACACGTTGTATTTGAGCCATGCATATGATGACGTTTGCTTCCCGTATAGTGTGATATCTAACATGCTTTCATATATTTATTGACAGCCCCTTTGTCATCAGCAAGCCTCTTAATAATGTCATAAGTGGTAACCATTCCCAGCAACACCCCGTCTTGGACTACAGGGATCGAATGAAATAAATTCTCGCTGAAAACATCAAGAGCCACGTTGATCTTATCGTCAGGTTCTAGTGTAGCGACGCCTGTTGTCATAATATCTGCAACCCTATAACTTTTCAATCGGTGCAGATCCAGACGAGATTGCTCATTACTCTTGAAAAAACCTCGCTTAAACAGGTTTAAATCAGACTTACTTACGATTCCTATCAACTTGTCATTATCTACCACAGGTAGATGATGAAATGAGTTAATCTGAAAAATCTTATCAACCGACTGGATGTTATACCAAGAGGCAATAGTTACCAGATTAGTCGTCATCAGATCAGATATTGGACTTAATAAATTCATTTATAAAACTTATTTTGATCTCAAATCTAAGTGCCTTATTCGCTTGGAAATATGACTGAAGTCATGGCACTATATGATAATCATCAATTATGGCTACAACAGAAAATTTATTGGACTTAGCCCGTCGATTACAGGGCATTATCGACACAGCTATTGACGGTATAATTACTATCAATGACAAGGGCATTATCGAGTCAATGAACCGGGCGGCATTAGTACAGTTTGGGTATGCAATTGATGAACTGAAAGGGAAGAATATACATGTGTTGATGCCTGAGCCATATCATTCAGAACATGATACGTACATCAATAATTACATCAACACTAGAGTGCCGAGAATCATTGGTATTGGCAGAGAAGTAATCGGAAAAAGAAAAAATGGACAAACTTTCCCTTTTAGACTTGCAGTTAGTGAGGTAGTACTAAATGACCGTCTCATATTTAATGGTATCATCCATGATCTCACAGATGTAAAAAAGGCTGAAAATGATTTGATGGCTCTTAATGAAGCGCTCGAGAGCAAAGTAGAACAACGTACTTTAGAAATAGAGCACACAGTGAATCAATTACTTCAAACTAATAAGATCCTTGAGAAAAGAGAGGAGGAATTGGAACTAGCCTTAGTAAAAGAAAAAGAACTGAATGATTTAAAATCAAGATTCGTCTCGATGGCTTCGCATGAGTTTAGAACTCCCTTAAGTACCATCTTGTCATCCGTAAATCTTATTTCAAGATATACTGACGACCATCAACAAGACAAGAGAGCAAAACACGTCGATCGTATTAAGTCAGCAGTTAATAATCTTACGGGTATCCTGAATGATTTTCTATCACTGAGCAAAATAGAAGAAGGGAAGATTCAGGTACAGTCCAATAGCTTTGATATGTCTCACTTATGCGATGAGGTAATCACTGAGGTCAGTGGCATGCTAAAAGATGGACATTCCATTATTAAGGACTATGAGAGTCCACTCCTAATACATAGTGATCAAAGAATACTCAAGAATGTATTGTTCAATCTGATTTCTAATGCCATCAAATACTCCAAATCTAACGGTGTGGTTAGATGTGTTGTTAAGAAAAATCAATCACGACTTCTAATAAGGATAATTGATAATGGCATCGGAATTCCTAAGGATGATCAAAAACACCTGTTTGCACGTTTCTTTAGAGCCTCAAATGTGATCAATATACAAGGCACTGGGCTTGGTCTCAGTATAGTCAAAAGGTATGTTGAAATGTTAGACGGGACTATTAGTTTCGAGAGTACCGAATCCGATGGCACAACATTTATGGTCAGTATACCTACCTAGGTCGATATGAGCACCATATCAAAGAAGGATTATTTTATAGATTGTCAGAAAGCATCAATCTAATCAGAATGCTATATTAGTTCTTGAGGGTTTACAGGAGATATATGAAAAAAATATTGGTAATCGAGGACAATTATGAAGTGCGAGATAATCTATGCGAGATTCTTGAGCTCTCAAACTATGAAGTCGTATCTGCCGAAAATGGTAAGGTAGGTGTAAACAAGATTCTTTCGGAGACACCTGACTTGATCATATGTGATGTTATGATGCCTGAATTAGATGGTTTCGGTGTTCTTAAGATCCTCAATAAAAATCCAAAAATCAATCATACACCACTGATCTTTCTTACCGCTAAAGCTGAAAAGAGCGATTTTAGAAAAGGAATGGGACTTGGTGCTGATGATTATATAACTAAGCCATTTGACGATGTAGAGCTCTTAGAGGCAATAGAAATGAGGTTAGCCAAGGCCGAAAAAATCTCGGTTAACCAAGAAAACAATGAGAGTTCGATCGATGCTTTTTTCTCACAAGCCAGAGCTCAGAAAGAATTTGATAATCTCTCTATAGATCGTGAAATCCGCCATTATAAGACAAAAGACATCATATTTGAAGAAGGTCAAACCGCCCATTGGTTATTCTTCGTCGTTTCAGGTCAAGTCAAAGTCTATAATACTAACGACTATGGAAAAGACCTCATCGTCCAAGTATATAATGAAGGTGCATTTTTTGGATATCAACCACTGCTGCTAGAAACTCCATACAAACAAAGTGCTGCTTGTATGGAGGATACAACGTTGAGGCTTATTCCTAAAAAGGACTTTTCAACTTTGATTACGAGCAATCGGGATTTCAGCATACAATTCATAAAGATGCTTACTAACCGAGCAGAAGAAGCAGAGCGTAAGCTCATTGACATGGCTTACAATTCCGTCAGGAAAAAAGTCGCCAGCGCCCTGGTCTCTTTTGCATCAGATAAGAAGTCCAATCGTGATCATTCTGTAACTATTTCCATATCACGAGAGGACTTAGCTTCGTCAGCCGGAACTGCCAAAGAAACCTTGATTAGAACCTTGTCAGATTTCAAGTCAGAAGGTCTTATATCTATTGAAAAAGGAACCATAACGCTGCACGACTTAGACGAACTCAATGAATTAATAGGCTAACTTGACCCGACTTATTTTATTTCAGTTCTATTAATGATTGTAACACCCAACATTCCTGATAAAAAAACAGGTAGGGCCAATATTGCCATAAATGGAATACCAGCAAACACTGATATCAGCACAATTGCCATCAATAAATAAAATCGAAGAATTAATGTGTCAATCCTTAGGTTGAAGTATTTCATGATTCTAATTTTTCAACAAGTTCATCTAATAATGGCCTATACGATATGACCAATATTATACTACTCCATGATCTTCGTCATAAACTAATTAGCTAATGCTCTAAAAATCTATCGAGATGACAGGTCTTTCTAGGTGATTCACAATCAATTCTACATTACTGCCTTGCATAAATCTTTTGAGTGGTCTTCTAACAACATTGGATATACCAACTATGTCTATATCCCATTCTGAAGAAAAATGTCTCACTCCGGCATCTACCGAGTAATCAGGATAGAAATGGCACTTTAACTCACTATTCTGAGCCGCTTCGACAAATTGCTCCTGAGCTCTAATCATAATGGGAGAAGGCTCACTAAAGAATGAAGGCTGATCAATTGTCAACATGTGAATCTCATCTATATCAAATAGATTTATAAACCTCAAGAACCTATCAACATCACTTTTGGATCCAGATGTAACGAACGCTGCTTTCTTTAAACTTTCAACCTTCAGAATACTCTTAACGACGAGTACGCTTATACGGTTCTTGCGAAGCACCTTCTGAGTATTTGACCCAATAAACCATTCATTCTTTCCACTTATACCATGAGAACCCATAACTACGAGATCAATATCATCATTATCATAGAGATACTGCCGAATACCTGCATGTAGAGGAAGGATAAGTTGCACATGATCTATTATATACTTAGAGTTGAATCTCTTTGACCAAGTCTTCATTCGATCCGTCAATTTGATTTGATGATCAGATGCATGAACAAGTATTATCGACATTAATTTGGTCGAGTCAATCTGATCTAATACTTCTATGGCGGACTTAACTGCTATTTCAGAACAATCCGAAAAATCAATAGATACTACTATTTTCATTATTCTGATTTATAAGTAGCACCCTTTTTATGATAGTACTGTTCTTTATATTTCTCTATTAGTCCATTCATCCTTTTAATTGCTAATTCAGAGGCCTTATTCTCGTTGAAATCGGAAGCTGATACATATAGCTCTGAGCCCTTCTCAGGACCGATTCTAATAGACACTTTGGTCATATTATTCTCTAAGTCCACTTTCAAATTCAAATTTTTCACGAACGGATACTTTCCGTACTTCTTAGTAAGTCTTTTAGTATAATACTCTTTGAGCTTAAGCTGGTTATGGTGTCCTTTTGCATCGCGTTTCTCCATAACGTTTCGTGCCACAATACTTCTTATGTCCAC
>CAYPWL010000074.1:5759-6323 GCA_964414425.1 uncultured Saprospiraceae bacterium | reverse complement strand
TTAACGCTAAGTCAAAGAAACAACCTACTTCTTCTATTGTAAATGTTGCCTGAGTTTCACAGTCATTCGCATCAGTTACTATAACAGTATAGGTGCCTGGTGCTAAGCCCGTTACATCTTGAGTTGCAGCGCCATTAGACCAATTATACGTAAAGGGTCCTGAACCCGTAGGCGTTAAATCTATTTCACCATCTGTATTTTGACAAGTAGCATCTGTCTCTATTCCCGTAAGTACGGGTAGATCATTCACCACAACGGTGGTCATACATGTATTATTACAACCATTAGCATCTGTTATCACTACTGTATATACACCAGCAACTGCTGTACTCAATACTGGGTTTTGATCCGTAGAACTGAATCCACTCGGTCCGCTCCAGCTCCAACTCGCAGCTTCTCCGCCGCTCTCCATTAAAGTCAAACCTGCTCCTGAACATACAGGGCCGTTGTTACTTGCTGTACATATTGGTAGCTCATCGACAACAACCGTTGTACTACAACTGCTCTGGCAACCATTAGCATCTGTTATCACTACTGTATATACACCAGCAACTGCTGTACTCA
>CAYPWL010000074.1:0-5659 GCA_964414425.1 uncultured Saprospiraceae bacterium | reverse complement strand
AACATACAGGGCCGTTGTTACTTGCTGTACATATTGGTAGCTCATCGACAACAACTGTGGTCATACACGATGATACTTCTACGCCGTTCACATCATTAATAATTAGAGTATAAACCCCGGCCTGTGCTGTTGTAATATTAGATATGGTTAAGTTTTGAGCCGTATCCATAAATCCAGCCGGACCGCTCCATATAAATTCATCCCCAAAAGTTCCAGATCCCGAGAGTATTACATTCTCACCTTCACATACCGGTCCGTCATTAGAGGCAATACAAGAGATCGTCTTACATCCATCGTAAAATTCTAAATCCCCTCCAACACCTTTAGGGTCTCCATTGCCATTATTATCTACAAAACCATAGGAAAATGCGCCAAGTGGGATTGAGCCAGGAGTTGTAGCATTATCAGCTGTATAAAGAGCAATACCATGAGGACCGTTTTCGTCAAGGATATCTGAAGATGATGAGCCATATATAATATTTCCGTTGGCATCTGTATAGGAACCAACCCCGCCATAGCCGTCATCTATACCTGCGTCACCATCCACTGATATGGCAACTTCTGCTATGATATTATCGTAAAGTCCAGTTCCTGTATTTAACCCGATCAGATCGGTTTCTCCCCAATGATTATACGAACTAAAGAAATTTCCAAAACACCCCACTCTAACACCTGCTAATAAATCTCCATTTGGAGAAAATTCCAGATCAGAGACAAAATAAGTCGTGTTAGTTGTGAATGTTCTAATATGATCCCCTGGCACCATATTGGGATCTGCACCTACGGGTATATCTATATGCTTAGTGGCAGTACCTACATAATTATCTGGGACACCAGCAGGAAGAATTGTATTATCCACTGTACCAGCAAAGGATCCATCTGGATTAAGAGGTATAGAATAAATAGGAACTGTAGTCTCAGTGATCGCATTGACGGGATCACCGGACGCTCTATTCAAACCAAAAAAGAGATTAGATCCTGTTGGATCTACTGCCAATCCATAGGGCGTCTCTTCAAAATTGGATATACCTGGGACTCCATCATCATAAGTCAAAGGATCAAAAGAATCTAATATGGCACCAGATGCACTTAAACGATAAATCCGCCCATCTTCAATGTTACTAACAAAGTACTGATTATGGATTTCATCGAATGTGATATTCCCAAGACCTACACCAGTATTGTTGCGGGTAACTTCAAACTCCACATCATTTTCACAATTAGAGTGTTGGATTGTAGTGGATTGCTGAGGTAACTGAGCAAATACGGTAGGATCTCCAGTCATACCATCTATCTGATAAATCGTACCTGCAGCTACAACCTGATCATTAGTCGCACCTGCACCGATAGATCCATATCCAAGTACGCCAACCTGACCAAAGAACTCCGAACCATAGTTAGAAGATGCCGCTACAAATCCGTGATTTGTGAACTCGTTGAGCGCAACACCATAAATATTCCCCAGCATCTCAATAGTCCAATTGTCATTATGAAAAACACTGTCAGCATCAGTTGTCTCAGTTCTCCCCGTTTCATCGACAGCATCTATTGATGATATAAGAGCCAAAGTGTATCTCTCATCAACTTCTTGTGCATCTACCACACCACATGAGATGAGCATAACACCGTCATGAAACAATGTTTGTTCACCGTTACAATCCACTAAGTCCCAAGGAGGAATACAGTCAACATTACTATATGTAATGGCATCTAAGTCAGCATCATCGTCTAATGCTGTTGCCATGTATATTCTTAAAAATTTTGTTCTGTTTATTGTAGTAATGTCTGAGGTGACGAAATTGACTCGTTCTGCAGTCATTAAGGTTGTATTGACCGTAAATGGCCCCATGAGAGATTGTGATTCCTCTATGACAAGGTCAGCTACAGCTGTATTTGTGAACGTGCTTTTTCTTCTCCATGTAACAGATATAATGGAGCCTGCATCAACGAAATCTTGCAATTCTAAAATTAACGTATCTGCTGCATCAAAAATCTCCGCAAACGCCCCATCTGGATTACCAGTAGCCGCTTCAGCATTATTCACACCTGCATTGAAGGCCACATTTGTCGAATTCCCAGAGCATATTTGCGCTAATAACTCGACATCAAAACTAAACAGTACTATTATTTGTGAGGCTATTAAAACAACCTTCCTATACTTTATTGAAACAATTAAATTTGTAAAGTTTATTAGGCTCGATAATAAAATGTTTGAACTTCTGACAACTTGACTCATAACTGCGTCTTTTTATTAAATATGTGACGTCCTACCTAAGAGAAATCTTTGGTAGCTGACGCGAGTAAATGATGGCTATCATTTTACAATAGCAAACATTATGCCTAATTATAATATGATGTAGTCGATCTGTAGCCTCGTATTGGAACTAATTATACATCAAGACCATATTCATGTAGGCATTTCGACCTTAACACGGAGTGAGATATAACCGCTGATTATCTTTCCATATGACCTGTAATCCATATGGTATGAACGGATATTTTGTTGTACATATCTAAGAAGGAAGTGTCCGATCTTAGAACAGGTAAAAGCTGACTATTGAGAACCGTAAGTAATTGATATTCAGAAAGATGACCGCAAGTGAAATAGTCGAGTAAGCTTCGTCCCCTTGGAATGATTTTAAGGTATACACTCTTTCGAAACGTGGTCCTTAAGCCACTTGGGCACCTCTCCTATCCGGCATAAAAGGATGAGAATAACTACAACAGCTATATTTACAATATAAAAAGCTATTTCTCCGAAAGGCATATTATAAACAGCTGATAGCGATCGCACTATAAGTGAAAAAAACTACTTATATCTCACATAGCGTTGTGTGGATGCGGTGCCAAATTATACTATGTATAGGCACGTAAAATGAAACTATCTTAAAAAATAAGGACTATGCATATACAATACATAGTCCTTATCAAAAGTGATTTAAACCTATTAATCCTCGTTACAGCCTTTGATATAAACCTCTAATTGCCCTAATAAATTAACTTCAAATCCAGGCATTAAGGTTGTTCCTCCTTTGGCATCCAGAATTAAGTGTGCGCCACCATTAATGATGTTATCAGCTTCAATGGTTCTATCTGTTATAAAGGAAGTATCCTGTCCTGCAGCAAGATTGTCATTAGGATTGGTAAGGACTATGATCTCGTCACAATTACTTACATCCTGATCTACCGTAATTATTGGACATTCAAGATTAGGGTCATTATCATCAATAATAAATGCTACCAGATTAGTTTCCAAATATTCACAACAACTGAAGCTTCTTGTACATCTTACAAAATAGGTATTGACGTCAACCGATACAGGGGTATAGTCTGTACTATTTGCACCATCTATAATTTCCCATATAGAACCAGATCCTTGTGGACCTATATTGACTGGGTTAGGAACAAAAGGCACTCCTGGACTTCTCTCTACCGTGGTGGATAACCACATATGCTCGATTAAATCATTACACTCTGAAGAAGCTGGAGATCTTTCTGAAATAGTAGGTGCATCACAACCAGAAGGTATTCTGATCATAGTACTACCGCCTATTGCAATAGCTCCAGGATCAGTTACTTGATTACATTGATCAAAGTTATAGGTTATGACTTGAGGACATAAATCACTTACATTTCCACATTCATCTGTAAACTGGTATGTTCTAATTACTTCTCGGCTTGAGAAGAAGCTCCCATTGCCAGAGCACTCTTGATGGACAATGGCATCGAACGATGTCAGTTCTAAATCCGAAGCGTCATCGCAGTTGTCAACAACATTAGCACCCGTCTCAATCTCTAATTGAGTTACCGTGCTGTAAGGAGTCACAACACATCCATCGTAGTCCACTGTTAAATCCCAATCTGTAGGACAGACTGGTGCAATATCATCAAAATCTACGCTAAATGTACTTGTACACTCTTGTAGTACTAATTGAGTATTACCCTGAATCTCAAATATCTGGAAAATCACATCAATTGATCCTCCACATGCGTCTGGAGCCGTATAATCCTCAACAAATGATGAAATCACCCCACAGTTCTGGCCAATAAATAAATCTAACCAAGCCTCAAACTCTTGATTAATAGTTGCTTGGTCGTTACATGATGGGACAGTCATGTTTTCTGGACATACATAGTCCACAATACAGATAGATGCTGGATCAGAATCATCTTCATCCGTCGGGCCATTGGTATCTCCCGGAGAACCCGTTCCATCTCCATCAATCTCATCATCACTGTTTGAATCCACTTCTCCTCCTCCATCGTTCTCACTGATGTCGTCAGGGTTACTATCTATTTCTTGAACCGAAATATCATTTCCGGAATCATCATTGATTTCACCTATTTCGGCAACATTGACATAATCATCGATCCCGAGATCACCATCATTGGCAATCATGTTAATAGTGATCTGTACAGAATTACCAGGTTGCAAATTCTGAGAAATAACATATGATATCAATCCTGGATTGACAACAGACCATCCATTATTAACTATGGAACTGTTGATGAAAGTCAATCCATTTGGAACATGGTCATAGATCAATACATCCGTTGCAATTACACTTCCTTGATTGAAGACTTGGATTACGTATTGCACCGTATCTCCAGGGAAGATCGTCCCTTGAGAAACTAACCTCTTAGTAAGTGCTAAGTCAACGATCTCGATGCCTGCAGGATCATGATCATCTTCTTCGCCACCAGCATCAGTGCTATCTAAATCATCATCCGAAGCATCGCCAGGCTCTACACCTCGCTCGCCAGCACCATCACTATTTGGCGTACTATCTGCATCGATAGGTCGTCCAATAGTATTAGGATCTGTATCGTCATAATCACTCAACTCACTATAGTTGATCCAATCTCGCTCACCACCACCGGTGCGCTCTAAGACTAAGCGTAATGGTGCCGTCGTGACACATGAATCCGCAGCCAATACTCCTGCAACAGCATAAGTATACGTGCTATCATCTACCATCACCCAACCAACATTATCACTACTGAAGCTGTAGCCTGCAGGTATGTGGTCCGTGATCTCGATACTCTGGGCATCTATGTTACCCTGATTACATACTTCATGACTAAACTCTAACACATCGCCATAACTGTATGGTCCCTGTGTAAGAAGTTGCTTACGAAGCGCTAAATCGAAAATCTCAATCAACTCCTCATCGTGATCATCTTCGTCACTATCATCCATGGTCGCATCATCGACAGGTGTACCATCGTTGTCAGGATCTTCATCCTCATCACTATCGATATCATCTGCAGGCGCATCTAAATCCTCACTGTTACTATCACTGATCTCACTCACATTAGTGAAGCTATCATCCGATAGATCGATACACTGCTGTACAACCGCTCGGAATACGATGCTCGTATCTCCGCCCGCTGGTAAAACATCACTTAATACTATCGTAGCGATATCACCTTGAAGACTCCAGCCATTCGCATCATTACTCGTATCGTAGCCTAAGCCACATGGAAGATAATCCATCACCTCGATACCACTCGCAGCAACACTACCTTGATTGTACACCTCGATGCTATACTCGATCGTATCACCATATCTGTATGGGCCAGCACTCACCTCAACCTTGCGCTGCGCTAAGTCATAAATCTCGATGCCCGCAGGATCGTGATCATCTTCTTCGCCGCC
>CAYPWL010000073.1:0-7880 GCA_964414425.1 uncultured Saprospiraceae bacterium | reverse complement strand
ATATACCCATAGATTTCACTGAGGGATTTGAGCAATTGCATAGGACTTGGTATGAAAGGATAATTTAATCATGTTCTATACCGTCATATTGATGAATATCGCCATTGCTATTTTACTAAAGAACATATTAAAATTATCTTTAATCAATGAACTCAATTCACACATGTATAATGGTCATGAGCCTTCATAAAACATAATTGTCGAGGAATGTCAACAGGGAACAATAAGATTGGTGTTATAGGAATGGGATATGTTGGCTTACCAGTTGCTCTTGGATTCGCCAGCATCTATAATGTTGTAGGATTTGATATCAACAAAGGCAAGATCGCTTTATTAAAACAAGGAATAGATCCCGCTGATGAGATCTCTAATGATGAATTCAAGAACAAAAAAATATCCTTTAGCCGAGATATTAATGAGCTCAATAAATGCAATTTTTTTGTCGTTGCTGTGCCCACTCCAGTAGATCAATATAAAGTCCCCGATCTTAATGCACTTAAATTAGCCTCTGAATCGGTCGGCAGCATACTAAAAAAGGGTGATTATGTTGTTTATGAATCTACAGTATATCCTGGATGTACTGAGGAAGTTTGCGTTCCCATCTTAGAAGCACAATCAGGTTTGAAGATGGGAAAAGATTTTAAAGTAGGCTATTCTCCAGAGCGTATTAATCCCGGAGATAAAAAACACACGCTTGCTCAAATTGTCAAGGTAGTCAGTGGCAATGATCCAGAATCTGCTGAGCACATAGCTGCCACCTACGCTTCCATTATTAGCGCAGGTGTTTACAAAGCCAGTTCGATAAGAGTCGCTGAGGCTTCAAAAATTATTGAGAATACTCAGCGAGACGTTAACATCGCTTTAATGAATGAACTTGCAATCATATTTGATAAGCTCGCTCTAAATACAAATGACGTTTTGGAAGCCGCCCGTACAAAATGGAATTTTCTGAATTTCTATCCAGGCTTAGTAGGAGGGCATTGCATAGGAGTAGATCCATATTATCTTACCTACAAATCGCAACAAGTTGGTTATGAACCACATATTATATTGAGCGGGAGAAAGATCAATGATACTCTACCTCAGTTTATAGTTATGAAAATCCTAAAGATCCTATCCCAAAAAGGCAAGAATTTTAGCACGAGCAGAGCGCTGATTAAAGGGATCACATTCAAAGAAAATGTAACGGACATTAGAAATTCCAAAGTCGTCGACTTAATTAACGAGTTAAGAGAATTTGCTGTTAATGTTGATGTTATCGATGCCATGGCTAAATCTAATGAAGTTAAAGTAGAATATAATATAGAATTACAAGACTCTCCCAAAGGCAAGTATGATATACTTATAGTCGCAGTAGCACATAAGGCATATAGAGCAGACACCTATGAAAAGTTGGAGCCATACCTAACGAGTAGTCCAATAATTTTTGATATAAGAGGTGTCTATGCCAATGTGACGTTCCCAAAACATGTTACCTATTTAACGCTATAGTATGAATGTATTAGTAACAGGAGGAGCTGGATTTATTGGCTCTAATTTGGTTGCCAAACTCATAGAAGATGGCGATGTTAGTGAAGTTAGAGTTGTTGATAATCTGATGACCGGATTTGAGGAAAATCTCAAACCATTTCTGAATCAGTCGAAGTTTCAATTTATCAAAGGAGACATAACGGATAAGAGCTTATGTAAAGAGGTAATGAAAGGGATAACCCATGTTTCTCATCAAGCCGCGGTAGGTTCTGTTCCGAGGTCAATTAGCGACCCTTGGCTATCTCACGATAATAATATAAATGGCACTCTGAATATTCTGCTTTCCGCAAGGGAGGTACAGGTTAAAAGGGTGGTATTTGCTTCGTCTTCGTCAGTATATGGAGATGATCCTCACATCCCAAAAACAGAACCTACCGTAGGGAAGGTCCTTTCGCCATATGCTTTGACTAAAAGGACTAAAGAAGAATATGGTAGACTGTTTTCAGAATTCTATAATATGTCAATAGTAGGCTTGAGATACTTCAATGTATTTGGGCCAAATCAATCTCCCAAAGGCCCATATGCGGCAGTAATTCCATTGTTCATAGCAAGTTTATTAAAAGACCAAGCGGCGACTATTCATGGAGACGGACATCAAAGTAGAGACTTTACCTATATAGACAATGTAGTACACGCCAACATATTGGCATTAAAAAAGGACCACATAAACAACAATTTTCAGGTATTCAATGCTGCATTGGGTGGGAAATGTAGTGTTAAGGAATTATATGAGAAACTTGCTCAGATAATCGGATGTGATAAACCTGCTCAGCATATAAATAGTAGGAAAGGAGATATCAAACATAGCCTGGCTGATATCACCCACATCCAACAAGAATTAGGCTTTACCCCGTTGGTATCAATGGACGAAGGACTAAAACGAACTGTTCAATGGTTTAAAAATAAACATGGATAAGAGTCAACTAAGACAACATCTCAAAAGGACATTATCCGTGAAATACAGGAGTCTTAAAAACAAAATGAAACTTGGGGCAGTAGGAGTTGATGTCTATTTCGAAAAAGAGGTTCACTTGATGCGTTACCCAAAAAATATCTATTTAGGCAACAACTTGGTAGTTAAAGCAGGAGCTCGCCTATGCCCTTGCAATCAACAGGCAACCATCAGAATTGGAGACAATACGACCATAGGTTATGACACATTTATGTTCGCCTCCGAGTCTATTGAAATAGGAGCGAATTGTCTAATAGCTCCCTTTGTTTATTTGGTAGATAGTGATCATAGCATTGATCGAGGCAAGCTAATCAATCAACAGCCAAACGACACTGCTAAAATCACGATTGGTAATGATGTATGGCTCGGGACGGGGTGTAAAATACTTAAAGGGGTATCTATTGGGGACGGAGCAGTAATTGCGGCAGGTGCAATAGTCAAAGAAGACGTTCCAGAATATGCAATCTACGGTGGTATACCAGCCAAAATGATCAGTAAAAGAGTATGAGGATAGGGGCGATCATATTATGCCGCTACAATTCGAGTCGGCTACCGGGCAAGATACTCAAGCCGATAAACGGAAAGTCAATCTTAGAAAACATTATTATTCGGTTACGCTCGATCAATCTACTTGATGAGATCGTAGTCGCCACATCTGATCTCGATAGTGATGTCCCTATAGTACAAAGCTGCCAATCTTTACATATTGCTTGCTTTACTGGAAGTCTTGATAATGTTGCTAATCGATTCTTAAGTGCTGCTCAGACTTATGATTTAGACTACGCCATACGAGTAAATGGAGACAATATCTTTATAGATTCAAGTTTACTGGTAGACATGGTTGAGGCAGCTCTGACAAACAAGTATAATTTCATTTCTAATGTGCCAGGACGCACGTTTCCATATGGTATGAGTATAGAGATCGTTAAGACTAATTATTATAAAGAACTCTATAACAAATTCATAGATCAAGAACACTTTGAACATGTTACCAAGTATTTATATGATAACGAAGCTAAAATAGACTCGAAAAAATATTTTAGAAATAAGCATTACCCGGAACTCAAGCATACTCAGTTGGCTATAGATACTCCAGATGATTATGAGAATACGCAGTCCATCTCATCTCAATTGTCCAATTTCCCAGAGTCTTATGAGCTAAGTGATATCTCCAATGCTATAAATCTTCTTAATCTCAATCTAAAGAAATGAAACAAATTCAAAATAGTACTTGGAATGGTAAGCATGGACCACTCTTAATAGCCGAGATAGGAGGTAATCACGAAGGTGATTTTGACTACGCACGTAGGTTGACTGAGCTAGCAATAGAGGCTGATGTAGATTACATCAAATTCCAGATATATACTGGAGACACATTAGTCAATCCAATAGAAAACCCTATAAGGAATAAGCACTTCAAAAAATTTGAGCTAGAAGAAAAACAACATATTGCTCTGGCTCAGATGTGCAAGGACGCTGGCATAGGATATATGGCTTCAATTTGGAATCCCGCTTTTGCCCCATGGGTAGATGCATATTCTGAAATCTACAAAATAGGATCAGGTGACTTTACCGCCTTCCCTGTCATAGAGGAATTTTCGAAATATAAAAAACCGCTACTCATATCCAGTGGATTAAGTTCTATGGAGGAGGTTGGAGATGTTGTCAGATTCATACAAGACTTAGATCCTATTTATCAAGATCCAAACTATCTCGCCTTGCTGCAGTGCACCTCTATGTACCCTATACCCTATTCAGACGCTAATCTTAGTGTCTTAGCCAAATTCAAAAATACATTCAATATCCCTGTTGGGTATTCTGATCATACTGAAGGTGCTTATGCATTAGAAATTGCTGTTGCTTTGGGTGCTGAAATATTAGAATTTCATTTTACTGACGTAAGAGAAGGGAAGGAGTTTAGGGATCATAAAGTTTCTCTTACCAAAGGTGAAGTGCAAGGTTTGATAAAAAAAATAAAGGATATAGAGGATTTAAAAGGAGATGGTGTTAAAACGTGTAGGGAGGTGGAAGAACATCATCATCTATCGTTTAGAAGAGCATGTTACCTAAATAGAAACATGAAAGCTGGTGAAGTTGTAACTTCTGAAGACTTGGCCTATTTAAGACCTAATCATGGAATTGATGCGCGAGATTATAGGGAATTGATAGGTAAAATCTTGAAACAGGATATTGGACGGTACGTGAAAATAGATTGGTCTTACTTTAACTAACCGCATACAACCGAAATACATTGTTTTTAAAGCTCATTCTATTCTTCAAAAAAAATAAACCTAAGCTTTTAGGATATTGGGTGAAACTATTCTATTCATCGTCCACCTTTGAGATAGGTGAAAATTTCAAATGCGATTCTATTCCAGATATACTAATCACCCAAAATGGAAAGATCACCATCGCTGATAACGTCTACTTAAGACGAAATGTCGAACTCCGATCACATAACGAAGCCGAGATCAAGATAGCCAATGACATAAGAATCGATCGAGGAGTCAGAATACTCGCTGCTAACACGTCAACAATAGATATAAAGTCAGGGACACGCATAGGGCTTTACTCTATATTAAATGGTGGAGACTCTATCACCGTGAATGAAAATTGTTTGATATCAGGATTTGTATATCTACAAACAAGTATGCACAGACATAAGGATGATGTTCCTATCAAAAATCAAGGTTATGATCATAAGCCTATCACACTTGGTCAAAACTCTTGGCTGGGCGCCCATGTCGTCATTCTACCAGGTGTAACTCTGGGAGAAAAGTGCGTAGTTGGAAGTAACGCAGTAGTTAATAAATCGTTTGGATCAAAAGAGACAATAGTCGGGGTGCCCGCCAAATCAATCAATAAGACTTAAATTCAATGCAGCCATTAATAACAATCTACATAACTAATTATAACTACGCTCAATACATATCGAGAGCTATTGAAAGTGTACTATCTCAAAATGAAACCTCTTACGAACTAATCATCATTGACGATGGATCGACGGACGGTTCCAAAAAGATCATAGAACGATACAGAAATATTCCCAATGTATCTATCGTATATCAAAAAAACAAAGGACTTAATATCACTAACAACATTGCTCTTAGCTTGTCTCACGGCAAGTACATTATGCGCTTAGATGCAGATGACTATCTATTAGAAGATGCGTTAATAAAGTTATCCGCTCCCTTAGAAAATGATGCTGAGCTTGGATTAGTATTCCCAGATTATTATATAGTAGATGCTGACGAAAATATCATAGAACATCATAAGCGTCACGATTTCAAAAAAGAAGTTACCCTCTTTGATCAGGCAGCGCATGGTGCATGTACTATGATCCGAGTCGAGTTTCTTAAGGCCTTAGGAGGATATAATGAGAATTATAAATGCCAAGATGGCTACGAACTTTGGATAAAATTCATCAACAAGTATAAAGTAACTAATGTCAAAGAGCCCTTGTTTAGCTATCGCCAACATGGTGACAATCTAACTTCAAATGAAAATAGGATACTCGACACTCGAGCACAAATCAATGCTGACTACGTGAAGAGTCTCAATTTGAACAATAACTCAATTGCTATCATACCTATCAGAAGTAAGAATGACAAGTACTATAACCTTGAGATCAACGGGGAAACTCTTCTAAATATAAAAATAAGACAAGCACTAAATTCAACCTCTGTAGATAAGGTTATCATCTCATGCCCTGATGAAGAGGTTAAGGAAATAATTGATAAACATCACATCGCCCACAATAAAGTGGTGTTTCAAAAGCGAACTCAAAAGTTAGCTCGCATCAACACCTCACTCAATGAAACAATAAAGGAAATCCTTGTAAATGAAGACTATACTCAAGTAAACTCAGTAATCATTCTTGACCTTAGATTCCCTCTAATTTCAACGATGAAAATAGATGATGCTGTCAATACAATGATGCTCTTTAAAGCCAACTCTCTCATCAGCGTACGACCTGACAACAATCTATATTTCAAACATGATGGAACCGGAATGAAACCGATTCTTGGTCAAGAATCAAGAAGTAAATTAGAACGAGATACCTTGTACAAACATGTTGGTGGTATTACGGTCGTCGATAAAACCTCATTCTTAAAGTATGGAGCGATACTTCATGGAAAAGTAGGACATTTAATCTTGGATAAAAACAGTTCCTACAGCATAGAAAATACATCGGATTTAACAATAGTAAATGAGATCAATAAAATATATCAACTTATTTCATGAAAGTTCTAATATAGTAATCTTTGAGTATGCTCAGCTAAAAGGCTCAATGAGTAAAACTTAAAGTAAATCAGATTTCCCACTTTAATAAAATTCTCATCATCCAAGCACCAATAATCTTTGCTCATGCTCGAAAAATTATTTAACACCCTCACTAAGTTTGCATTAAGCTTAATATCGGTACTCAAGATATTTGTGAGGTCCAAGTTTTTTATAAAACCCCTTAAATCAAAAAATAAGCAAATCTACCTTTTGGGTAATGGACCTTCTCTAAAAAAAGATATAAGTCGAGTAAACGATTTTTTTTCAACTTCAAGTGTGTTGACGGTTAACGCCTTTCCTTCAACAGATCTATTTGAAGAGATCAAACCTGACTATTTTTTAGTCTCTTCCCCAAGCTATTACAGTATAGACGCCAAAGATTATAACGTTAACGTACGAAAGGACATCATAGAAAATCTGGTTACTAAAACCAATTGGCCTTTGATCTTTTTCCTTCCGTCTGGAAGTAAGAAGAACAAAAAATTTATTTCATATATCAAGTCCAATGAGTTTATATCCATACAACACTATAATACAACACCGGTAGATGGGTTAACGGGACTCAATCATCTATTTTATAGATTAGGTGTAGGGCTACCCCGACCACACAATGTCCTTGTTCCATCGTTATTAAGGGCAATTAATTTGGGGTATGAAGAAATCTTTTTCCTTGGAGCAGATCATTCTTGGCTGCCTGAATTATCCGTAAATAACAATAACGAGGTATTAGTAAATCAAAAGCATTTCTATGATGAGGAATCATCAATTGCAAGACAAATGCACAAGAATGAGGGTCGAGGAAATAGAAGAATACATGAAGTCTTGCATAAGTTTATGCTAACCTTTGCCGCCTATCATTCTCTCAATGACTATGCAGTGAAGAAAGGCGTCAAAATCGTAAATTTGACCGAAGGTTCATTTATTGATGCCTTTGATAAAAAAAAGATTTCTACACTATCTTCCTAACATAAAATAGGATTACGGAATTGACTGAAGTTCACAAAACTTATTCAGTTTGAAAGACGGAATTTAACCAATCAAATAATCCTAACTCATGAGTCCCTCTGTAGCAGTAATCATAGTAACCTATAACGGCGAGACCGTAATCGGAAAA
>CAYPWL010000072.1:0-8111 GCA_964414425.1 uncultured Saprospiraceae bacterium | reverse complement strand
GTTAGATATAATTTGGTGCCAACCAATCTATTATTTTAATCGAGAAAATCAAAAAAGACAAAATTCCTTATGCACATTTCACCTGAAGACTTACAAAAGGTTCTTTACGAACTTTTTATTAAGTATAAATTTAACGAAGAAAAGGCTAAATTACTTGCAAATGTTTTTGTAGAAAGTACGTTAGACGGCGTAAGTTCTCATGGAATCAATCGAGTTCCATTATTCATTGAATATATCAAAAAAGGAATTATTAAAACTGATGTTGAACCAGAAAAAGTAACCTCTTTTGGTAGCATTGAACGCTGGGATGGAAATCTTGGTGCAGGCATTTTAAATGCAACAAAATGTACAACTAGAGCGACAGAATTAGCTAAACAATATGGAATGGGAATGGTAGCGTTACGTAATACCAATCACTGGATGAGAGGTGGAACATATGGAAAACAGGCAGCTAATGCTGATTGCATTTCAATACTTTTTACAAATACTAAACCCAATATGCCTCCCTGGGGTGGAAAGGAAAATAAAATAGGTAACAACCCTTTTGTTGTATCTATACCAAGAGAAAAAGGACATGTTATACTAGACATGGCAATTTCACAATTTTCTTTCGGCAAAATTAACGATTATAAATTAAGAGGGGAAAAGTTACCTTTCCACGGTGGATGGGATGACAACAATGAGCTCTCAAATGATCCCAATAAAATCTTATCAAAAGAACGGGGGTTACCCATTGGCTACTGGAAAGGTTCTGCTATTTCTATGGTATTGGATATGCTGGCTAGTATATTGTCTGCTGGAAATTCTACCGGTACAATAGGTTCTAAAGAAATTGAAACAGCCATTTCTCAAGTATATATATGTATTTATCCTGAGATTTTTAACGATCAAGGACTTCAGCAAAGAATCATAGATGAAATCATTGCTTTTACTCATGATGTAGAACCTATAAACCCTGGAGATAACATTTATTATCCAGGAGAACGAAGTTCTCAAACCAGGATAAAAAATTTAGAAGAAGGGATTTTTGTGAATGAAAGTATTTGGGAAAAGATAATTACACTAATTGAATAAAATGTCGAAAAAAATAAAAGGTGATATTGTTAAATGGGGCATTCTAGGAGTCGGGGATGTTTGCGAAGTAAAAAGTGCTCCAGCAATGCAGCTAATTGACAACTCTGAAATAGTCGCTGTTATGCGTAGAAATGGGGCAAAAGCTCAAAATTATGCTAAAAGACACCAAGTATCAAAGTGGTATGATAAGGCGGAAGACTTAATAAATGACCCAGATGTCAATGCCGTATATATTGCGACACCACCTAATGCACACGAAGAATTAACTATAAAAACTGCTAAAGCAGGAAAACCTGTTTATGTAGAAAAGCCGATGGCAATATCCTATGCAGAATGTAATCGAATGATAGTAGCTTGTAAAGAAGCCAACGTGCCACTTTATGTCGCTTATTACCGTAGAAGATTACCTAATTTTTTAAAATTAAAAACACTCATTAAATCTGGTGCTATTGGAGAAGTTAGATTAGTAAAAATTGAGCTCTACAAAACTAATGAATCAGATGATTCACTGACAAAAGCAGGAATGATATCTGTCAATTGGCGTGTTAGTCCTAAAATTTCAGGAGGAGGATATTTTTTTGATTTAGCTGCACACCAACTGGATTTCTTAGATTTTGTTTTTGGTCCAATTAAATCTGCCATTGGCTATGCTGGAAACCAATCAGGGCTATACAGTGCAGCAGATATTATTACCGGTTCCTTTACTTTTGAAAATGGGATTCAAGGTGTAGGTAGTTGGTGTTTTACTGTCGATAAAAAAGCACAAAAAGATAAGCTAACTATAATTGGAACAGAAGGAAAATTATCTATTCCTTTTTTTGGGGATGCCGAGATAGTTCTAGAAAAATCTGATTTGAAAAGAAAGGAGAAGTTTACGTTTGATTTGCCAAAACATATTCAGCATCCACTTATTGAAACTATTGTTGATGATTTATTAGGAAATGGAACTTGCCCTAGTACGGGTTTAAGTGCAGCTCGAACAAATTGGGTAATGGAAGAAATGACTAAGAATTATTATACCAGAAAATTATAATTAAGAGCTTATCAATACCGAAACTATGTATATTAAAAGAAATCGGATTGGTCGCTACGAATCACTCCTGTTTGAAGAAACTACATCTAACATTGTATATGACCATCATGTCCAGCAAAAGCTGGCACGCCGCATATACTAGACCGTGAGTTTCATCGAGTAGAAAAAATGAGGTAGAATAATACATGAATAATAGACGACTACCGTGGGCTGGAGATCCCGTCTAATAAAAATAGGTACTTAAGTGGTCTATAATCCGCACCCTATTTTTGAGTCCATAGAATATCAATGCCACAGCAAAAATGATCAAGAATGCTCTGATGTTTTTGAAGGCACTCCTGTTCTTCTCGCGAGCAGTTTTAAATTTCTTTCTACCCGTATAGGACATATGATCACTTTAGGTTTAATAGGTGGCCCATCGCATCAGCCTTGGTCTCTAAGTAGGATCTGTTGACGTTATTAGGTTCGATCTCCAGAGGAAGTCGATCGACAACTTCTATGCCGCTATCGTCAAGTTTATTGATCTTATCAGGATTGTTAGTCAGTAGCTTAATCTTAGATATGTCGAAGCTCTTCAAGATATCTGCAGCTATGGTATAGTTGCGATAGTCTGTCTCAAAGCCTAATACTTCATTGGCTTCTATAGTATCTAAGCCCTGCTCTTGATGGCGATAGGCTTTAATCTTATTGATGATACCGATACCTCTACCTTCTTGACGTAGATAGATTAATATGCCTTTCTGTTCATGGATTACCTTCATGCTCTGCAGTAGCTGCTCTCCACAGTCACACTTCTGACTATGAAATATATCACCGGTCAAACATTCGCTATGAACACGGGTAACAACAGCTTGACTAATATCCAGATCTGGGTGCCTCAGCGAGAGGTGTGGCATAGGATCTCCGTCCTTATCAGCAAATGCCGATAGGATCAGATCTCCCCATTCTGTAGGAAGTAGCGTCTCAGCTTGGTTTATAATTGACTTATTTGGTTTTGGCTTTCTCATCTAATAGTCAGTAATTCGCTCCCAGTAATTTTGATTTTCAATTTCATCAATTAATTGGAGATAGTTTTCATAACGTAAGGTACTGATGTCTTCGGATTCTACTGCGGCTTTAACAGCACAATTAGGTTCATTGCGATGCGTGCAGTCGCTAAACTTACAGTCCTTAGAGTAGCTAAATAGCTCTCTAAAATTGTGGGCAATATCCATCTCCTCAAGATGATTAAAGGCCAAGCTCTTGATACCTGGTGTATCAATAAGCTCTGTCTTGTCATCGAGATCAAACATCTCGGCAAATGTCGTCGTATGCTGGCCCTTACCACTGTAATCAGATAGATCCTGGGTCCGCAACTCAAGATCGGGAGCAAGAGTATTAAGCAATGAAGACTTGCCTACTCCAGACTGTCCAGCACATAGTGTCCTCTTGCCAGACAAGCTCGCTTGCAACTCGCTTATACCTATGCCACTGATCGTACTCGTCGCTATAATCTGATACCCTATGGGTGTATAGATATCATGGAGATAATCAAATATCATCTGATCTTCCTTCTCCCATAGATCTGCCTTGTTAAATACTATGATAACCGGTATATTATAGGGTTCTGTCATCAACAGAAATCGATCTATAAACCCCTGTTTTAGCTTAGGTTCTACAACCGTAACTACCAGTAAGGCTTGATCTATATTAGCCGCCAGGAGGTGCATGAAGTGCTTCTTACGTGGCGACTGTCGGACCACATAGTTTTCTCTATTCGCTATCTTTTGGATCATAGCATACTCTCCCTCCATCGAAAACTGTACCTCATCTCCTACTCCTACAGGATTAGTTAGTTTATAACCGTCGAGTTTAAACTTACCTCGGATCATGCCCGTATGTGTAGCACCATCTTCGTGATCTTTGATGATATAGTACTTGCCTGTCGACTTAGTGATAGTGCCCACCCTCATGAGCTATGTTGTTGTGTTACAGTAGTCTTCTGCTCATTGAGTTGAGATAGTCGCTGAGAGAGCTCTATCAGTAAGCGTGGATCTCTCTCAAGGGCGTTGCCTATGACGATCATATCTGGAGATCCTGCAGCGACAGCCTCTAACTTATCTACGCCATCAATCCCACCACCTACTATGAGCGGAATACTGATTGATGTTTTTACCCGAGAGATAAGGGCTGTATCGACACTCTTATCAGCACCACTACCCGCCTCCAGATATACACAACTCATTCCGATCATCTCAGCAGCAAGGGCGGTATTTTCTATGGCAGAGACATTCTTAGGCGCCATTGGTTTAGATGAGGTCATCAAGCTTGTACTGCTCGCTTGACCGCCATCGATAAGGATGTATCCAGCACTACTGACGGATAGAGCCAGGGTCTTGATCTCCTGGGCATGATTTATATGCTCACCTATCACGTACTTGAATGAGTCACCAGAAATGATGCTCGGCAACATGATCATATCCGCCTCGGCAGATAATTGATTAGCATGACCTGGAAACAACACTATCGGCTGAGGGCATGTGTGTCTCAGTCGCTTAAGTAAAGAATCCATGTCGAGTTGAGCCGCTGTACTGCCACCAACTAATATGAGGTCTGCATGACCATTAGCAATAACCTCTATCAACACTCCGAGCGACTGTAGATCTTGCTTCTCCGGATCTATCAGTACTGCAAGGCTCATCTTGCTGGGCGCTATGATATCAGCTATACTCATCGTAACCAAAGTTAGCCATTTTATCATGTCAACATCGCTCCAAATGCAAAAGAGGAGATTCATCACTCTATGAATCTCCTCGTATTAAATAAATATCTTCCTACTTTCCAGAGGGGCTATATCGATATATTCTCATAAAACACCTCTCCAAGGATAGAAACTTTGATCACATAATCTCCTCTATCCGCCTGGCTGAAGTCAATAATCTGATTGATTGATGGTTCTCCCTCGTAGATTTTAGCAAAGAACTCTTCACCATTTTTAAAGACAGACAATGTCGCATCTTTAGTTCTTGATAATAGATTGAAGTGGACTTTTTTATCTGCTTGCTTAATTATTGTAGGCTTGTAGATCGGCTTAGACTTCTCGAGTAATATGATTTCAGAATCTGACAACTCCAAAAAGATCTTATCGATGCTCATCTCATCTTCTATGATCATGGTGTAATCTCCTTTTTGCAAGCCACTCAAGTCGTAGCTTTTCACCTGTTGATCAAGAGCCATAATCTTATTGTTATACACGACCCTGCCTTGCTCATCGATCAGCTGGCAGGATGCTTGGTCACCATACATGTGAGTAAGGTCTACGATGACTTTTTTGCCATAGGATTGTACGTTAACATTGGCAGATAGGCTCGTGCCGACTGAGCACATAGCAAAACAACAAAAGATGGCAGTTAGAATAGCGTTGTTCTTCATGTTGATAAATACCTTTTTCATAATGATGATTTTAAAAATGACTAATTAAATTTTCCTTTCAGATAGTCCGTGTTTTTCTACGCTTGCTTGAGTCCTGTACCTGTTCTGAGCCCAAAGGCGCTTTTTATTGAATAGCCTAAGTTCAGCAGTGACAGGAACAATTCTTCAACAAAAATGAGTTGATTGGTCAATCATTATCTTCAGTATTTTGACTCATTTGTGATGGTCAAGGCACCCGAAGCCATAAGTGTCAAGGCATCAGAAAGCTCCTAAAGGCTAATAAATACGGGACTTTCAGGAAAATACTGGTGCTATATCAGCAGAAATCGAAATCGAGAAATACTGTGACGGGTAATAAGACAGATGAGGTCTTAAAATAAAAAAAGATCGATATTTCTATCGATCTCCTATTCATATTTAAATTGGTTTTCGCAACGGGGTTTGTTGCTGATTGTTTCACTTATAAGACAGTCTTTTCTTAGGTGCCCCCCTACGAGCTTTACAAAAAAAAAGAGCCTATCTCTCGATAAGCTCTTACAGTAAGTTAGTTTTTCGTCTAGTTTGATCCGTTATGTTTTTCGCTTAGCGGAAATGTCCAAACTGACAAAATTCAATAAGTAGGACGAGATTGAATCCGAAAAGTAACCGCAAGTGGTTTTCAGTATTAACAGTTTCTGCTCTGATTAAGTCAGTAAAAGAGGAGGAGCAAAAGGAATTAGTGCCCAATAAGAATCTTCTTTAACCCCATCCCTCACTTTTTCATTTTGAATGAGGCACGATTGAAAAATCCTTCTTAATCCTCACCACTGCATTGTACCATATTATCCTAGCTCCCCCTTGCACATACCCTGCACAACAACAGCTATTCTTATACCTCGTTGTAACCAACTCCCAAAGGATGAGATTAGAACCCAATTCTTATATTTACTCATTCACCCGATTCTAATGACCGCAGAACACAGACGACAACTACAATCCCAGCTCTGGAACATCGCTAATACCCTCCGTGGTAAGATGAATGCTGATGAGTTCAGAGATTATATCCTTGGCTTTATCTTCTATAAGTATCTCTCGGAGAAGCTTGTAGCTTATGCTAATGAGATCCTCTCTGGTGATGGACTTACCTATGACAGTATAGACGCATCTACCGATGAGGGGCAGCAGTACATCACAGCGTTACAAAAATCTATAGTATCACACCTTGGCTACTTCTTAGCGCCGTCAGACCTCTTTAGCAAGGTTGCTGAGCGTGGTAATAGTGGCGGTGGAGATAACTTCATACTGGGCGATCTGGGGCGTATATTTCAGAGTATAGAGCAGAGCACACTCGGCACTGAGAGCGAGGATGACTTTAATAATCTATTCCAAGATGTAGACCTCACATCTGCTAAGCTCGGCAGATCAGAAAATGATAAAAATGAACTCATCTCTAAGGTGCTTGCTCACCTCGACGAGATAGACTTCCTACTGGAAGATGTAGAGGCTGATGTATTAGGTGATGCCTATGAATACCTCATCGGACAGTTCGCCAGTGGTGCAGGAAAGAAGGCTGGAGAGTTCTACACCCCTCAGGAAGTATCTACGATCTTATCCCGTATCGTTACGATGGGCAAGTCTAAACTGCGTAATGTCTATGACCCTGCATGTGGCTCTGGATCGCTACTACTTAGGGTAGCTCGTGAAGTAGAGAGCGTGGGTGACTTCTACGGTCAGGAGTTGAACAATACGACCTACAACCTCTGCCGTATGAATATGATCATGCATGGGGTACACTATCGCAACTTTGACATTAAGCAAGAAGATACTCTTGAGCGACCGCAACATATAGAGCAACAGTTTGAGGCAGTGGTAGCTAATCCCCCGTTCTCTGCTAAGTGGTCTGCCAGTGATATCCATACTACTGACGATAGATTCAGTCAGTATGGTCGCCTTGCGCCTAAGTCTAAGGCTGACTATGCATTCATCTGTCATATGCTCCATCAGCTCGCAGATAATGGTACTATGGCAGTCGTGATGCCTCATGGCGTATTGTTCCGTGGAGCAGCAGAGGGACATATCAGACAGTATCTCATACAAGATGTTAACTACTTAGATGCCGTGATAGGCTTACCGCCTAATATCTTCTACGGTACAGGTATACCGACCTGTATCATGATCTTCAAGAAGTGTCGAGAGAATCCCGATGATGTACTATTCATAGATGCCAGTGCGCACTATGAGAAGGTCAAGACACAACATATACTTAGACCCGAGGATATCAATCGTATCGTAGATGCCTACCGAGATCGTCAGACCATAGATAAGCTGTCCTATGTTGCTACCATGGACGAGATCGCTGAGAATGACTATAACCTCAATATCCCTCGCTATGTAGATACATTTGAGGAGGAGGAACCCATAGATATCAATGCAGTAGCAGAACAACTCCAAGAACTGGATCACGAGCTAACAGGTGTCAATGCCAAGCTTTTAGACTTCTGCAAAGAGCTAAATATCAAAATGCCTTTTTGATGGAGGAAGTAAAAGTAATACCTCAAATACGATTCCAAGCAGATGATGGGAGTGAGTTTCCTGAGGGGGAGGAGAATAGAAT
>CAYPWL010000071.1:0-8138 GCA_964414425.1 uncultured Saprospiraceae bacterium | reverse complement strand
TATCACATCCAGTCACACAAGCAGCACAGGGGCCACCACAATCCACGGCCTCCTCGCCTTGATTCTGTATGCCATCTGTACAGCTGACTTCGACTCTTCCAAAAACAAGTTGGTAATCTTCTATCTGTCCGGTTAATGGTGAATAACATGTCGACGTCGCCGCCTCCGGTTGTAAACTATCATCTACTAACACCCTTAATCGTAGTCCGCGATCCATCAATGGTGTTGCCGGTGTTGTAAAAATCAATCCATTTTCAGTCCCATTTTGCCCCTGCTCTATCGGTCCGCCACACCAGAGAAGACTGGACGCTAATGCTAATTCATCTGAATCTAAAAAGTCTCCGTCGTCGTTATAATCTATGAAGACTCGGAAGTACTGAAATATATTTTCATTACATGGAAGGGTGGTGAAAACAACCGTGTAAGTCGTATTAGGCTCTAATGAAACTGTCCGAGAACAGAAAAAATTCTCGTAGTTGCCGCCCGTCGCAGCTGAGCTACTACTATTAGAAAAAACAACATCTGCACCATCAAGAATCGACCATGAGGCCAGCCCTCCAAGACCAAATATGTTGCTCGTAGGGACACAATATTGTGAATCGTCCGCTTGCACTTCGATTTCAATTGTCGCAGCATCTATCCCCAAGGAATTAGTACTCTCCATGGTGATCAGGTAGGTTCCTGGCGACGTTGCCTCAAATGTGATACTCTCATCAGTAGTTGAGCTCAACTCTCCTCCCGATGAGCTCCATGTTCTTGAAGTGCCATACAGAGATTTGTCAATAAGGCTGATCACACCGCTACCACATAACACGGTGGATGACGAATTTATCCTCGCTATAGGGATATCATCCAGAACACAGTTTTCTAAGGTAGGAGCAATCGTAATAAGTCTATTATTGATCTGATTTACCGAGGTAGGGTCCCAACTATTAGTGGCGATAACACGATTAAACATAATCGATTGTGTAGCTACATGTGTCGCACTTAAGTTATGCCCTATCTCATGGGCAGCTAATGTCTGTAGTGTAGCACCAGAACTAAAATCCTCAATTACATGATGTCGTCCAGGCTGAAACGAAAGCCCCACTGATGCCCCACCGACATCGGCAGCAGTCCAAAATTGGTATATATCAAATCTATCAAACCAAGGAGCCCTTACTGTCCATGCGGCAAATTCGTTAAGTAAGATCGAAATATCCGTAGTATTAGATAGTGCATCTTGCGCCTCAGAAGTAGCCACAAATTGAGTGGCAATCTCAAATTCAAAATTGACGTCAAATTCATTGATATAATTGGAGTTCACGCAATTCATGACACCAATGTTATGATTTTCGACAGCTTCGACTGTGCCATATCGTTCGTACATACTGAAGTCGGAAGCAATCGCCAGACGGATGATTTCGCAACTTGATGCTTTCAGAGTGTGATCGTTTTCTATATCATCCAGTTTATGAGCGATCTCGTTTACTCCACATTTGGCATCCGTCGAGATGACATCGGATGAGTTATAAATAATATATTGGTTAGCTGCTGCTTTGGTATAAAAAGATAAAGGCTCTATGTAATACTCCCCAAATTCTTTGTGTCTAATGAAGCCATAGATAAAATCTCTGTTGAATGTCAGACTTACAACAGCGTCATTATCAAGTCCGAAGTAAGGCATGGGTACATTTTTAGATCTGCCTGAAGTGCTTTTGTCATAGTCTTGACTAAGTAGATAAGATGGGTACAAGTCTATAGAGAGCATGTTGTCGAAAAAGAATTCACTCTCAATTACCTGACCGTTGCGCTTCTGCAAAGCTTCATAGTCAAAATCAAACTTAACTACTTCATACGCTGTAAAACGATCTTCTAATTCTTCTGCCTTGAAATCTGACTTATGATAATTCACAAAACTAAAATCCTGTCCATTAAGACAAGTACTCAGTGTGTATAGCAGAACGATAATTAGAAGTCTCAACATTGATCAATTTATTGTTATCTGCGTCTCACTCTATACGTGGACTGGTAACAAGACGTAGCATATCAATAACGAATATCACCTAATAGAACGCTTAGAGTTGTTAGGGTTAGTTCTAAAACTTCAAATCTGTCGTGCGAATATCATTATAAGCCGACTAAATCATCCTAAACGAAATCAGAGTTTCAAACACTACCAAGAAATCAATCATTGCATGGTCCTATGTCCACAGTAAGCTCTGAAGTAATAGTGGTATTAGCATTAATCTCTACCATGTTTTGAGCGCGCCAGTATGAAGGCGATGATCCATTCAAATTTATGGTTCCACTTGTGGATAACATATTAGCAGAGGTAATCAATGTATCTGGATCGCTCGAATTAATAATCGAAGTAGATTCATTGCAGTCATAAACACATGGGCCAGGCTGATTAAAATTTGAAGCAAACACCTCAAGACATGGGCATATCTGACAACCAGGATATGTGCCTCCACAGTCTACACCTGCTTCGTCTCCATTTTGAATACCGTCAGAGCAAGTCTCACAAGACTCATCTATATCAGCACTACTTACATAATTATAGGCGTCCATATCTGTATCGCATCCCGTTATGCATGGAGTACAAGGACCACCACAGTCTATAGCTAATTCTCCTTGATTCTGGATGCCGTCAGAACAAGTCTGACATGATGGACAACCAGGATATGTGCCTCCACAGTCGACACCTAACTCATCACCATTCTGAATGCCATCTGAACATGTGGGCAAAGTACCGAATACCAATAGATAATCTTCTATCTGCCCTGTAGTAGGGGAATAGCAAGTCGTAGTCGCAGCAGCTGGATCAATGCTATTATCTACTAATACTCGCAGTCGCAATGCTGTGTTCATTAGTGGAGATGATGGAGTAGTAAAGGTTAATCCTGTCTCCAGGCCGTTATTTGCACCCTGGGTAATTGGTCCACCGCACCAGAGAAAGTTAGACGACACTACATTTTCATTAAGATCTATAAAGCTACCATCGTCATCATAATCAATAAACATTCTGAAATATTGAAACAGATTTTGATCACATGGTGCGCTGGTAAATGCTATGGTGTAAGTAGTGTTAGGATCTAACGAAACTATATTAGAGCAAAAGAAATTTTCATAATTACCCGTCACCGATGCGAGGTTACTATTTTGAGAAAAGACAACTAACGAAGATGGATCAATTATAGACCACGAAGCTAAACCTCCATCGCCAAACACATTGCTGGTAGGTGTACAGTGGAGAGGATTATCAGCCTCTACTTCTATATCAATGGTATCCGTCGTAGTACCAAGGATATTAGTACTTGTCAAAGTAATTGTGTAGATGCCTGGGGTGGATGCCTCAAAAGTTATACTCTCTGCCGTAGTCGAACTTATCTGCCCTCCTGAGGTACTCCAAATTCTGGACGTTCCATATAGTGACTTGTCGGTAAGGTTTATTACGCTTTCGCCACAGAGCGATATACCGGTTGCGTTGATGCGTGCAATAGGCGCATCATCAAGAACACAATTATCCAGTAACGGGGCAATCGCAGCTAATCGATTATTTATTTCATTGACTGATATGGCGTCCCACTCATCGGTTATGACAACGCTACCTCGCATAATGGTTTCCGAGTTTACATGTGTAGCACTGAAGTTATGGCCTATTTCGTGGGCGGTTAGTGCTTGCAGGGTCGCTCCAGAACCGAAATCTTCTAAAACATGATGAGAACCAGGCGTAAAGGCCAAACCGACAGCTCCACCACCGACATCTCTTGCTGTCCAATATTGGTACATATCAAAACCATCAGACCATGGCGCTCCATTAGCCCAGTTAGTAAATTCAGTTAGGACTGTACCTATATCTGAGCTATTAGACGTCGGATCTTGAGCTTCTGATGTTGAGACAAATTGTGTTGCTATTTCAAATTCGATATTGATATCAAACTCGTCTATGAAATTGGTATTTACACAATTCATTACAGCTGTATTATGATTTTCTACAGCCGCTGCGGTTATATACCTTTCGTACATCGTGACATCTGATGCGATGGCTAACTCAATTATTTCACAACTATTAGCCTTCAATACTCTGTCTTTGAGGCCCTCTTCTCTAATGGTCGTCTCATTTGAACCACATCTGATCTCCTGAGAGATAACATTTGATGATTTGTAGATTACATACTGATTAGGACTACTCTTAGCATAAAATGAGACTGGTTCGATATAATACTCGCCTAAATCTTTATGCCTGACAAAACCGTAGATGAAATCTTGGTTAAAAGTTAGGCTAGCGGTTGTATGCTGGTCATACCCAAAGTATGTCATTGGAACACTGTTCGATTTGGCACTAATTGCTTTTTTGTACTCGGATTTGAGGAGATAAGATGGATATAAATCTATATCAACTATATCATCAAATAGAAACTGACTTATGATGACTTGACCGTCTTTCTTTTGTAATTGATCATAATCAAATTGAAAATCAACTATCTCATATTTGGTGAAACGCTCATCAAGCGCATCAATGTGTACAGTCGATTTATTGTAGTCTCTGAAGATAAAATCTTGGCTCGCAAGATCGATTGCGAGGATGCTCAGGAAGAATAGAATTGTAAATCGTAACATGAGTTAATTGGTTGGTATCTTGGTAAATCCGCTCTTATCCCTTAGTGCTCTGGTTAAAAAATTAATCTTCCCTCCATTTAATATCCATGTTTCTACCTTCCCGCTTTGTGCGATTTCGGCAGCTTCTACTTTTGATCTCATTCCTCCGCTCCCTTGTTTTGATTTAGTGTCAGATATATAACTCCTTATTGCAGTTAGATTGTTTATCTCTTCAATGATTTTAGCATCAGGATGATTTTTAGGATCCGCTGTATAGACTCCATTGGTGTCAGTAGCAAGGACCAATGTATCAACCTCTAAGAGTACTGCCGTAAGAGCCGCTAGCTTATCATTATCCCCAAATTTTATTTCATCCGTCGCAACCGTATCATTTTCATTGATTACTGGGATAAAGTGATTCTCTAACAAGGTCTCGATAGTTCCTTTGATATTATCTCGTGATTCCTGATTCTTAAAATCATAATATGTCAACAGACATTGTGCCATATCTAACTGATAGTCTCTAAATATCTCCTGATACATCCTCATCAACTGCAATTGTCCGATAGCCGCTAATGCTTGCTTAATCTGGACATCACTAGCTGTATTAATATCAGAAAACTGCCTCGCCGCAGCAATCGCTCCAGAAGTTACTAAGATTATCTGATAGTTCTCCTTAAGCTCGCTGATCTGTAGTGCGATGTCTTCTATCTTGCCTCTACTGATGCGATCAGTACCTGCTGTAAGGGTGGATGTGCCGATCTTTAAGACTATTCTTTTCAATTTTTTCTTATTGTCTAATTTGACCAGTACCATAAACGTACCATTTATTAGTCACAAGTTGGTGCAAGCCAAGAGGGCCCCTATGGTGAAGTTTATCCGTACTGATTGCTAGTTCGGCTCCTACCCCCATCTGTCCTCCATCAGTAAACCTTGTAGAGGCATTATGATATACTGCAGCCGCATCTATGCTATCCATAAACATGGCTGCTTGGTCTTTATCTTCTGTTACGATACTCACTGAGTGTCCACCAGAATATTCATTTATTAGACCCGTTGCTACGTCTGGATCCTCAACAAGCCCAATTACTATCTTCATCGCTAAGAACTCCTCATACCATATACAATCATCGGATACGACCTTATAATAATCGGATGAAAGCAGTTTCTTGACATCCTCAGTAATCAGTATCTCAACATTTTGTGCCTCAAGCTTAGCCGTGAGCGTGGACAAAAATGTGGTAATATCCGACAGGCTATTATTGATTAACACCTTGTCAAGCGCATTGCAAGCTGAAATCTTTTGAATCTTAGATTGAAGTATAAGGGATTGTGCCATCTCGTGATCAGCATCCTCGTGAATATACATGAAGTTGTTTCCTCGACCACTCACCAGCACTGGACATGAAGCATGCGACTTAACATAGTTGATAAGTCCCTCTCCGCCTCGAGGGACGATTAGGTCTATTTTGACAGGCGGATTCTTCAAATAATCTTGAGTCTCTGGCCTACTGAGTTGTAAGAATGTGATCCAATCGCTACTCAATCCTGCTGCTGCAAGGGCTCTATGCCATAAATCGACCAGTGCGAGATTAGAGTGTTTTGCCTCTTTACCACCCTTAAGTAGTATTTTATTATTGGATTTAAATGCTACTACAGCTGCCTCAATAGTTACATCAGGGCGAGACTCGTATATAATCATGATAGTGCCAAACGGAGCTGTTTTATTCTGCACTTCCATCCCATTTGGGTGTGTCCAATTGTATCTCGACACACCTATAGGGTCAGAATCCGCATGGATATCCTGAACTGCCGTAATCATCCCGTCAATCTTATGATCATTGATAATCAAGCGATCATACATAGCCCGATCTGTAGGATCATAGGCATCCAAATCTTTTTTATTTGCGTGGATGAGCTCAACTCTATTATCGTCGAGTAGTCGGCTCATCTCCGCTAAAACCTTATTTCGCTGAGCCAAAGGCAATAGCTCCATACCTTTAAATCATTATAATGAGACGGCAAGGTATTTCAAATTATCTTCAATTGATATATTAACTAAGATTGAGATTCATGGACTATAGGATATGGTATAAGGACGGGCGGTACATCTCACACGGTGACCACCAGATATTCGTCAAAGAATATCCACAAGATGGCAAGCCCAAAATAGTGTTCTTACATGGATTTCCTACGAGTTCTTACGACTGGTATAAGATGTGGCCTGAGCTCCATCACTACTTTCATCTGATCGCTTTTGACTTCTTAGGTTTTGGTTATTCGAGCAAACCCTATCCATATCAATACTCCATCTCAGAGCAAGCCGATATTACAGACCATATTTTATCAGAGATGGGCATAGTAGATTGTCATGTGATAGCACATGATTATGCGGTGAGTGCGGCCCAAGAATTACTATACCGTCGACTATCTGATCCACAGCTACCGACGATTAATAAACTGATTTTACTAAATGGTGGTCTATTTCCTGAGACTCATCAGGCACGCCCAATACAGAAACTACTATTAGGTCCCCTGGGTAAGTGGGTCAACAAACTACTCAACAAATGCTCTCTCCGTAAAAACTTGATTCAAGTATTTGGACCCGACACCCCTCCAAGTGATCAAGAGATTGATGCTTTCTGGGAGATTATAAATTATAATGATGGCAAGCGCTGCTTCTCCAAGACCATTCACTATATGACGGATCGCATCAACAATCGTGAGAATTGGTTGAAAGCTCTAAGAGAAACATCCACTCCTATCCTACTTGTCAACGGGCCAGAAGATCCTGTATCCGGTCAGCATCTTGTAGATCGCTACAAAGAACTCATCCCTAATCCGAATTGTGTTGTATTAGAAGGTATAGGACACTACCCTAATGTAGAAGCCCCGGAACAGGTAAACATCGAAGTGCTGAAGTTCTTCCACGAGGGCTAAAAGGCTATGAATATGTAAACCAAACCTGGCTTGCACCACCATCATTAGCTGGTATAGAGTAATTGTACTCATCATATTGCGATAGCAGATACTCTACCTCCAACTTCAACTGACCTTTCCCTTTGCCATGTACGATAGTAACTGGCGATATCTGAGCATTGATGATTGACTCGATATACGTTCGGCATCTTTTGATTTGATGATTCAATATCATCTGGGGAGCCTCATGAGTCAATGATGGATTGAGGTTTTCGATGTGTAGGTCTATTTCTCTCGAGAGATAGGCTGAGTTCTTTACAGTTGGTTTTTCGATCAGTTCTATATCTACTTCGCCTTGTTTCTCCGACTCATGAAACACCTCGATATTGTTGGCTGCAGTAAGTATCACCTTTGTCCCACATCGCACTCGGGGGCGACCCTCTGAATTAGTACCTATGTAGGTTCCTATCTTACCTGATGATTGCAGCTTTACGGTATCTCCTATCCAAAGTTCATTGAGGTCCATGCTATCTTTCTTCTATACTGACCTAAGGCGAGGCTTGTGAGATTGGTTTTCAAAAACTGAAGAATTTTATTGAGCTTATATCGCGCGCCGATTGTAGCATAAGATACCT
>CAYPWL010000070.1:0-8234 GCA_964414425.1 uncultured Saprospiraceae bacterium | reverse complement strand
TCGAACCTGCAACCGCCTGATTCGTAGTCAGGTACTCTATCCAGTTGAGCTACGGAGCCGTCTTCTTCTCCATTCTTCATATAATATGAATGCAGGTTTTTCCGCTCAGCTTTTTGAACAGGGCTGCAAAAGTAGTCCTTTTATAATCAAGTTAAAATATTATGGCCCGAATAATCTATAGATTTTAGGCAAGAAGCGCTGTTTTTGGTAGTTATCTATCGAGCGATAAGCATTTGTTCAGCGGCTAATCGGTCATTTGCACGAAAACCTACACTATATACGCCGGAGCTTAGGTTAGAGATATCTATGACGGCAGTTCCCATACCCGATCCATCAGATGGAATGAAGTCCGTATACATTAACCTGCCAAGCATATCGTAGACTACTATGGTTATAGCCTTCGCTTCGTCAAGTTCGTATCTCAAGGTGACCGTATTTGATACGGGAGGATTAGGAGTAATATCGATTACCCTAAACTCACCAAATTCACAGGATATGCTTGACGGTGCCAGACTAATGATAGTATCTGCTTGGCACATTTCATCTCTTTCGGCACTGACCCTTAGATCATAAGTTCCACTTTCTATGAAGGTGAAATTACCATTGGGCGTTTCACTGTTAAAGTCCTGATTGCTTAAACTGAACCTTAATCCACTTCTGATGTCGAAAGTGTCTATTTCTACCATGATTCTGCCATCTGTGGCACCATCGCAGGATTCATCAGTGATCAGGACCGATTCGAAGGATATCGCACAGCAATCCCCAAGTCCTGGTGTTGCTCTGATAGCATTAATAGCCAATAGAGCATCGATACGACCGCCCGTTGTGGTGATTCCTTCGAGAGACGGAGAACTCACTACGTTACTTAGTATAATGCTTCGCACCATACGATTGATCGATTCGGGATCCGTGATGGATTGTTCATAAGCGTCTTCGCACATAACCGAATATAACATTGAGACAAGACCTGCTACAAATGGTGCAGATGCAGAAGCTCCCGTGAAGTTTGGATTCAATTCACCATTGATCCCAGTTGTGGCGATGCCATCTCCTGGTGCACCGACATCTATAGTTTGAGGGCCAAATCCTGCAAACTCAACCTTGTTATCCTGACGATCTGTATTCGTTACTAATATAAGATGATCACTTGGGCATAATGCTGGCAGATCACCATCAATTTCTACGTTGACATCTGCATTAGGAGCCGATGTTATGTTCAGGATTCCTTCTTGGCCTAATAAGTCATATACTTCACACCATTCGGGGAAGTCTTCAGGAAATAGATTGGCAGCGCCTCCAGAAAAATTGCTGGCTACTACATAAGCACCTTGCTCGCCTGCCGTACTGTTATATAATCTCCTTTGGTCATACATGTATTCATAGGCTTCAATGATTACGGAGATAGGGAACCCCGCTCTGGATCCACCACTGGTGAGCATTAATTTTATATCCCAGTTCACACCAGATCCCAGGATACCATTATTCCCTGATGCTCCTATGATTCCGGCTACTGCCGTACCATGAGCACGTGGCGGATGATCATCATTATCTTGAGTGAAGTTCCACCCCACATAGTCATCTATGAATCCATTATTGTCATCATCGATGCCATTATCGGGGATTTCTCCTTCATTTGTCCATACATTATTGATCAAGTCTCGATGTATCGACTCAAATCCATCATCAAAAACAGCCACAACAATATCATCTCCATTAGGGGCTGTGCCACCTGTGGTGATATCCCAAACCTCAGGCATGTTTATTTGATCAAGACCCCATTGAGCAGGAAAGTCTGGATCGTTGGGGATTGCACGATTCTTAACTAAGAAGTCCTCATAGAGATTTACTTGAGCACTTTTTTCAAATAAGAGATCGCGGACTGTTCTTCGATCTATCGACCTATCAAACTTTAGTCTGTACAGATGTAAATCTTCGAATATCGGCTCAACCACTACGCCTAAGAACTTAAGCTTATTCTTGCTAACATCTTCTATGGTCCTATCGTAATCTCTTATGATCCAGTCAGTTGGCTGAGCAGTCAAGCAATGGCCCCATATGAACAGACCACTGAATAGAATTGATAGATCCCTCATTTTCATATTCGGCAATTTCATATTCTGCATTCGATAACGATATTATCTCAGAATTAGCGTGTTTTTACTGAGACACTATCACCAAATTGTTTTTGCTCGAGGCAAGGCGAGTGATTTTTTCGATTCCTGCAGAACTAAGATCTAACAGTTCTTTCCAACTATCCTTAGCAGACATATTATATATATATAGTGTGCTTTCTTTTCCAGCGACGAGATCGCCATTAGGCAATACGTCAAAATCTTCGACATCATCTAACATGGGAGTGATCGTCTGAGTAAGGCCAGATTCGAGTACTCTCCTTTTCAATAGCCATGAACTGCCCAGCTTTTGTACATATAGTAATCCGCCGTTTTGATCATATCGCAAGCATCGCCCGACATTATAACTGATGAATTCTTCGTCCTCATCATTCATATTAAATATGCGTAAACTACTCTTATCACCTACTATGAAGAGTGCTACTCGCTGATTCGGTAGCATGCAGTAGTAGCCGATATCACTTCTCCGGGGTATTAGATTTCTTCCATAAGAAGTTAGTGCGCTTGGATAGCTCCATAGTGTTTGAGGTATCTTTGCACTATCATCGAGCTCCTGCCTAACTACAGAGATATCTCCGTTTTTGTTAAGTACAGGAGAATACTCGCTTTCTTCTGTTTTTGTTATACGGGTTAGTTGATTAGAGACTAGATTCATCTTATAGATATCTGTGAGCCCAGAAGCATTATAATCTGAGGTGAAGTATATTTCGTTAGCCGCAGACCAACTCGGTTGATTATTGTAACCCGTCGGATTGTGCGCTGTGAGATATCTTAGGTTGTTGATATCCCATTCTGACTTTGAGAAGTCACCCTCAAGCAAATACATTTTTGTAACCGGCAACTGAGATTGTATACTCGCTAACTGAAAGAGGAAAAAGATGGCTAAGAATAGTTTAAACATCATGACTTGCTGGCTGATTTAAAGATTCGATCCCATCGAATACCATTAAACAGACTCCCGTCTTTGGTAGAAAACCAGATGAACAGCGGCTTCCCAACCATATGATCATGGGGGACAAAACCCCACATCCGACTATCCTCACTATTATGCCTATTATCACCCATAGCCCAGTAGTAGTCTTGTTTGAAGGTATAGGATGACGCTTTCTCCCCATTGATCATAATATCATCTCCACTGACAGTGAGGTCATTATTCTCATAAGTCCTTATGATTCTCTTATAGTATGGCAAGTTAGCCTTCGTGAGTTCTACTGTCGCTCCTTTTTCCGGGATGTAGATTGGACCATAGTTATCTACTGTCCAGCCACCAGTGATCTTGGGATCATGAGGAAATAGTTCCGTAGGTCTGGTATCCAATGCTCTTGGAGCGATACTTATCTTAGGGTCGATCTGTTTAAGTTCATTGATTTCTTTTTGATTCAGCACTAACGATGCCGCACCGTTCGCACCTATCTGATAGTCATGTGCTGGAGAGAGACCTATTTTTTCAAAGTCTCGCCGGTTGATTGATAAACCATTTAGGTTAGTGATATAGCTATATTGTACATACTCAGGGACTACTCCTGGGCTCCCATTAATATATACTTGCCGATTGATGATCTGCAGGCTATCGCCAGGAGCACCGATACATCTTTTTATATAGTGATCTTTTTTGTCGTTGGGTCTCACCACGTAGTCCTCTGCTGTTACCTTCTTTTGAAGTTCTCGATCACTAGAAAGATAGAGTGCTTTGTTACGTTCTACTTGACCGACGGTATATGATCGCCTTGAGGTGATATATACACTATCGCCGACTGGCCAGTTGAACACGATTGGATCATTGCGTTTGATCTCTCGCAATGCAGGTAATCTATAGTAAGGGAGAGAAGGTTTCTTAAAGTAGGACTCGGTGCCTAATTTAGGTACTCTATTATGGAGTAGTGGTACCATGGCTATTGTTTGAGGCGTCCTGATACCGTAACTCGTTTTACTTACGAATAAGAAATCTCCAACTAAGAGAGAGCCTTCCATTGATGGCGTAGGGATGACATAAGCCTCAACCAAAAACATCCTGATGAATGCTGCAGCAAAAACGGCAAAAACGATGGATTCTATCCATTCACGACCTACAGACTTAGCGTAGGGATTCTTTTGTACCAGTCGCTCATACTTCTTTTTATGACCACTCTTCTTAGCATCTAAGATCTGTTGTTGATAGGATCTTTCTTCTTTTAGGATAGGACCTTGATATTGCGCACTATCATCTTTGGCTAATTTGAAAAATGTGATTGGACTGTAGATCACACTGATCGCAGCATCACCGAAGCCGTCTCGACCAAAACTGCGTGCTGTAGCCACAGTCAATCCTGCCACTACAAAAAACGCTACAATGGGTACTAAAAATAATAGCCCGTACCATCTTGATCTACCTACTTTTTCCGAAAGCTCCATGAAATTGAGCACTGGGACTAACCCTTTCCACGCTTCTATATCCATTTTAGGAAATAGCATGTAGAGACTTACTGCGAGCAAAATATAAAAGACTATAAAATAGATTAGTACGATCACTGCACTTAGATTTAGTTGTGTCGCAAATATAAGAAAGGGTAGGTGTTAAGATTTGTTGAAGACATACCTGAATACGACACTCTTGGATTAAGCCTCATGATAGCACGATCAAGTGTCCGCAGGATTATATCAACAACCCTATTTATCGGATTGTCTGCTTCTACCTGATAGGGTAGTAATTATGGCAATCTTAGGCTGTAAATTTCTGATCAGCCCATATTTAATCTGTAGATTACAGTCGTTGGTCGATATTTTAATCCCAAGTTGAATTGTTAATCAAATCTTAAGGTTATTTATTAAAATGTATTCTCATGGCGATATTATCTGTACAAGGTTGGTGGCATGCTCTTTCAGGAGCAGAGCAGATATATTGGGGTATAGCCTTAGTGGCGTCGGCGCTTTTTGTGATTCAACTGTTGCTTTCCTTCGTTGGAGTAGATTCTGACTTAGATTTAGACTTAGATGATGGTGATGCTGGTATAGGTATATTCAGTATCAAAGGGCTGATCTCATTTTTTATGTTTTTTGGCTGGGGCGGTATCGTAGCCTTGGGAGCAGGACTGAGAACTCCCCAAGTTCTGATGATTGCTTTTTTAGTAGGTTTTCTGGCTATGGTTGCAGTAGCTTACGTCTTTTCTAAGTTGCTGGGACTACAAGAGTCGGGTACTGTTGATATAGCTGGTGCGGTAGGACAGGAGGCAGAAGTGTATCTATCTATACCAGGTAGCAAAAGCGGATTAGGCAAGATCCATCTTAAGGTCGCAGGCAAGATTATGGAGTTTGATGCTGTGACCACAGGCCATACCCTTAGTTATGGCGCCTCGGTGATCGTGAAAGATATTGATAGTGATAACGTCATGTTGGTGGAAGCAGCAACATAATATGAATATGATTTTCATCAATTTATTAAATATAGAAATATGGCATTTACATTTCTTTTCATTGGTTTAGGAGCATTTATTTTACTAGTGGCAGCCATGCTGATTATCACGAGATATAAGCGTTGTCCTTCAGACAAGATACTTGTTATATATGGTAAGACAGGCCAGGGGTCAGCACGATGTGTTGCAGGCGGTGCCGCTTTCGTTTGGCCTGTTATTCAATCTTACGAATATCTCGATCTCTCCCCTATATCTATAGATGTGGATCTGCAAGGAGCGTTGAGTAAGCAAAATATTAGAGTCAGTGTCCCTTCACGATTTACTGTCGCAGTATCTAATGAGCCAGGAGTAATGATTAATGCTGCAGAACGTCTATTAGGTAAGCCGATTGGCGAAATACGAGAAATAGCGAAGGATATCATATTTGGACAGCTACGCTTAGTGGTGGCAACCATGGATATCGAAGAAATCAACTCCGATAGAGATAAGTTCTTATCCAATGTTTCTCAGAATGTAGGGTCAGAGCTGCGCAAGATCGGATTATCCTTGATCAACGTGAACGTAACCGATATACAGGACGAATCAGGATATATCGAGGCGCTCGGTAAAGAGGCTGCTGCCAAAGCCATCAATGATGCTAAAAAGAGCGTCGCCGAAAAAGATAGAGATGGAGCCATAGGACAAGCAGAGGCACATCAAGATCAGAGAGTGCGGGTATCAGAGGCTGATGCTCAAGCTAAGATTGGTGAGGCAGCTGCTCAAGCCAATGCAGTAGATGGAGAGAATGAAGCCGCAGTGAAGATCGCCCAGTCCAATGCTGAAAGACGACAGCGTGAAGCAGAAGCTGAAAAACTTGCCACAGCTTCTGAAAAAATTCAAAAAGCGAATGCCTTGGAGGAGTCTTTCAAAGCCGAGACGGATGCCGAGTTAGCTCGTGCCGCTAAGGAAAAAGCGTCACAGGAAGCGGACATTATAGTACAGGCCGAAATCGAAAAGCGAAAAATAGAATTGGAGGCAGAGGCCGAAGCCGAAAGAATCAAAAGAATCGCTAAGGGAGAGGCCGAAGCTCTTTTCCTCAGAAAGAAAGCCGAGGCAGACGGGCTTTATGAGATTCTAAAAAGACAGGCAGATGGATTTAATCAGATCGTAGAAGCAACCAATGGTAATCCTCGTGAGGCGGTATTAATGTTAATTGCCGATAAGCTCCCAGAATTAGTAGAAACTCAGGTTGAAGCCATAAAAAATATCAAAATTGACAAGATTACCGTTTGGGAAAATGGTTCTGAGTCTTCTGATGGCGGTAATTCGACATCCAATTTCATCTCTGGATTATATAAATCAGTACCTCCGCTCAACGATTTATTCAACATGGCAGGCATGGAACTCCCGTCGTACTTGGGGAAGCCAGAAAATGAAGTTGTTATTGGCGATTCTCAGGATCAAGAAGATGAGTAAGCCAATGAATAAAAATGTGACTAATGTTATTTCGAATCGTATAAAAAGAACCAATTTGTAGGATGATTTTTTATATGTGTTAAATTGTGTTATTATCACAATGAAAAAGATTTGCTCTTCGAATTTTTAACTTATCATTGTTGTAAATCGCTAAAACGACTAATCATTAAAGCCCCACTTTTGAATACAGTTAATTTTTAGCTTGAGATAATAGTATTTCAACTCATTCTTTACAAAACATTTTAAAACCAGAGCTATGATCGCAGGACTTTACGTTCTGAACGGGCACACTCGTGCTCGTCGACTATTCAATTATTTCATCAAAGTTTCATTCGTATTGGCCATGCTTCTGTTTACAACAGACATGTCAGCACAGCTAAAGCTTGGCGGAGACCCTTCTACTATAGATGATGGTTCCATATTGGAGCTTGAGAGTACTACTCAAGGTTTCGTCATGACAAGAATGACAACTGAGCAAAGGGATTTAATTCCTACGCCACTCACCGGTATGATCATATTTAATACCGAAGAAAATTGTGTGCAGGTAAATCTGGGTCCTCCAGAAGAACCAGTATGGGAATGCCTAGCCGATGTTGGTATTCTTGAATCATTAGGAATAGATTCTCTCTCGATCATAGAGTTGGTAGGACCAGCAGGTCCTCAAGGAGCTACAGGTCCAGCGGGTCCAGCGGGTCCAGCAGGCCCTAATGGTAACGACGGTTCAATAGGTCCAGCAGGACCACAAGGAGCGACAGGCCCAGCGGGTCCAGCAGGCCCACAAGGTGCAACAGGTGCAACAGGAGCAGCGGGTCCACAAGGGGCGCAGGGTCCAGCAGGAGCAGATGGTGCTCAGGGACCAGCAGGTCCAGCAGGAGCAACTGGTGCAAACGGGGCACAAGGTCCAGCAGGTCCAGCAGGAGCTCAAGGCCCAACAGGAGCAACTGGTAATGATGGTGCGGTAGGACCAGCAGGTCCACAAGGAGCTACTGGTGCAGCAGGTCCTCAAGGAGCGCAAGGAGCTACAGGTCCAGCGGGTCCAGTGGGTCCAGCAGGTCCTAACGGTAATGATGGATCAATAGGTCCAGCAGGACCTCAAGGAGCGACAGGGCCACAAGGTCCAGCGGGTGCTGATGGTGCACAAGGTCCAGCAGGTCCGGCAGGTCCAGTGGGTCCAGCAGGCCCTAACGGTAATGACGGATCAACAGGTCCAGCAGGACCTCAAGGAGCGACAGGGCCACAAGGTCCAGCGGGTGCTGAT
>CAYPWL010000069.1:0-8371 GCA_964414425.1 uncultured Saprospiraceae bacterium | reverse complement strand
GACTGCTCATCATCCCATCTACAGCATCCTGTAATGTGATATCATCTGACGACTGAGTACACGGAGCTCCTATGATACGCTCCAGCATATCAGATATATCTGATGCCGGATCGATATGCTTCATGATAAACCCCATATAACTCTCAGATATCATTAAAGGTCCATCATCGTCCTCACCGTCATCTATCTTATCGACGGCTGACAGCCCTACTTCTACCCCCACAGACCCCTTCTCCGCACTATTTAATCGCTCCAGAATTACTTCTAGGACAAGCTCTACATTTTCTGCTTTCTCACGCTGATTAATATCATCTTTATACTTATTTATGGCAGAGTATGTCGCATCAAGCCAAAGCTCATATCGATCATCTAAGCCGTCTTATTTAGCAAGAATAATCGCGTCAAACTGTTTAAACGGCCATCCAGCCCGAAGAATACTCTCTTTCATCAGTTCTTGATAGGAATATGACTGTATATGCTCAAATATGGCATCCAAGGACTTATATCGCTCAAAGAAGGGGAGTAAATTTTTTTTCTATATTTCGCTTATATCTATCTATTCTTTCCATGAGCTCGGCCTCTGTACTGTACGCTTTGCCTGGAGATCTTCTAAGATCATTATTAGCTATATAGTCCAGTTTTGCACTGATATTAGGAAATAAGCTGCCTACTGGCTTGATAACATATTGAGCATTAAGATCCTCATAGAGATTCTTAAGTCTATTGATCTCTACAAATCCAATTCCTGCATTTGTGATTTTCTTGCGTAGCCCAAAGGATATAATTTCTCTTAAACAAATACATAATGTTCGATCATGATCCCTATGAAGGTATGATGCATGTCTGGAGGAATATTTAAATCCTCTCAATCCTTCAAAATCCTTAAGCTCTTCCTTTATCCTTTTGATCATCTCTCTCTTATTATCCTATCCTCGCCACACCCCACACATTATAAGTAGCAGGCTTCCAGCCTGGCAGGTACATCTGCTCTGCATCGCTGACAGTAAAACCAGCATTGCGTATAGTCTCAGGGATATCTCTGTTGAGGTGACATCCTCCGGCTATACGTTTCCATAGCGGATTAATACGATTTTGGACCTTTCTTACTGACGCATCGGGTGCTAAACCATGCTCAACGAATAGCAGCTTACCACTGGGTTTAAGCACTCTGCGCACCTCTTGCAAGCTTTGCTCAATTAGTGGTATTGTACAAAAGGTATAAGTAGCTACCACTGTGTCATATGTGCCGTCTTCCATTGGCAGTGACTCTGCGCCTATGGCCAGAAACTCTGCAGGGATATCTGACTGATCTATACTCTCTTGCAGCTTGGCATAAGCTGGCGTTGGATCTATTAATGTGAGGTGCTTAACTGAATCTGAATTGTAATAGGACAAGTTCAGTCCCGAGCCCACACCTATCTCCAGGACGTGTCCCGCTGCCTGCGGGACAACCTTAGCTCGTTGTCTCATGACCGGACTGATCCCGCAGACACAGTGTATGATTTTGGGTAATATTCGTTTTTCGTAAAAGCTTGCCATGATATTATAGATCTACAGATTGTCCAGTACGTGCCGCTTCAAATATGCCATTGATGATATGTATATCTATCATACCCTCGCTACCTGGCGCAATAACTGCTGTATCATTTAATATAGCCAGTGCATCGTCATCCATCTGGCGGGCCTGCTGATTAGGAACGAAGGTATCCAGCTTAATCCCATCACTGGTCTGGCCGACCACGCCATTGTACGATTGCATCGGACTGAGCTGGTACCAACCTGTTTCACAGTCTACCCGCAGTCGATTTTTATTTTCACCCACACTGGTCCAACCTTTAGCGATGAGGCCGTTTTCCATCTCAAGGGTATATGTTGTCGTCTCGTCTACTTCTTTGAATAACTCTGGACGATTGAGTATATGTTGTGCTTCTATTACGCGCTTGACCTGGAGACCTGTGGCATATCGGATACCATTGACGGTGTATACACCCATATCATAGAGGGCCCCACCGCCCATGGCCTTCTGATGTCTCCAACCCGTTCCTCCCCCACCACGGTATCCTGCTGCGGCAGATACAGAGGCGATATTGCCATATGGTTTACTATCTCTATAGCTGATCAGCGTCTGAGTGTTCGCTTCATGCAGCATCCGATAGCCTATGCTTAGCCTTACTTTGTTGTTATGACAGGCATCAATGATGGCTTGGCATTCTGTGGTATTCATGGCCATAGGCTTCTCGCACCAAACATGCTTACCGAGTTCTGCAGCACGTATAGCATACTGGGCATGGAGCGCAGTAGGAACAACTATGTATATCACGTCGATATCATCATTGTCGGCGATCTCATCCATAGAATCGTAAGTGTATACGTGACTGTCTGGAATGCCATATTGCTCTTGCAGTGGCGGCAACTTGCTCGGGGTGCCCGTGATCAATCCGGCTAAGTAGCAGTGATCAGTCAACTGAAGAGCTGGAGCCAATTGTCCCAGGCTATAACTACCTAAGCCAAGAAGTGCCACGCCAAGGGCTTTTTCATTTTTTGCCCCACCTGACCAAGGACAAGCATTAATCATCAGGGGTAATGTGGATGCCCAGAGGGCCTGCTCCATAAATTTCCTACGTCTCATAAAGCTCAATTGATAAGTCTAATCCTAAAATATTCAATATTAAATGGTGTTAAGTACTTTGCCTTCCATTATTATTGATAGAGTTTGAAACGAGCGCTTCAAGAGCGGAGATGAATTGAATTTTAAATTCGGGATGATTACTGCAATACTAACCTTAATACCTAAGATCACTACATGCACTTCGCGTCATACCCGTGGACGAGCAAGCTACTGTCAGCAGTCCGTATCACGTCTTAATTCATCCATGCTATACCATGCACTGATAATCGTGTTGATGACATGCTCCATGACATCATGTCTTGATGAATCTAAAAAGACGGCAGACTTAATCGTCCATAACGCTAACATCATAACAGTAGATCAACAGTTCTCTAATGCAAAGACTTTAGTTGTCAAGGATGGCGAGATCATATATGTGGGTAAATCTGACAATATTGAGCAATGGCGCGACTCTACCACTCAAGTAATCGACTTAGAGGGTAAGACGGTATTACCCGGATTTGTGGAGCCGCATACACATCCTATAGCCAGTACAGCACTATATAACTGGATAGATGTCAGCGGTAATAAGCATAGTAGCGCCTGGCGAGCCCTTAGGCACCTGAGGCGTGAGATTCGTGACGTCCCAGAGGGCGAATGGGTACTTGCGTTTGGTTGGGACCTCCTAAAACTCAAGGGTGCCCCCGATCTAACAAAAGAGTACATTGATAACAATATTAGCAGCAGGCATCCTGTCTGGATCATGACTCAAGCCATGCACACCCACTACTTCAACTCAATGGCACTGAAAAAAGCTAATATCACAGAAGACACGCCTGACCCCTTAGGAGGTGGGCACTATGTACGAGATCGTAACAATAAACTTACGGGCATGACCACGGAGTCCTCGACGGTAATACCGATGATCACTACCCTACCACCGCTATCCCAAGCCAAAGCCAAGACTGAAATAGGCAAAATGTATAGACGATACAATGCGGCCGGTATAACCACCATTGGTGCTACAGGTATCATCGGTATCATGCCAGGGATTAATCCTATCGACATCTGCACGGATATCGCTGACGATGATCCACTATCTCTTCGCTTGTTTTATTATGACGTAGGCCGCGGCAAAGTCTATGACCATTATGATGGAAACGATAATGAAGCTATCGGCAAGCTGGGGCAAAAGTATTGGGTAGATGGCAGTCCCTATACAGGTAGCATGCTGATGAGAGAACCATATCTCAAGAGCACGCTCAATAAAAAACTGGGCATCGAAGAGGGTTCTTATGGCCATAGCATGCACTATACGCCGATATATGAGTCTTTATTTAAGTCTTCCCTTGACAGCAATTATCAATTGTCCGTGCACGTCCAAGGCGATAGTGCGGTACAGATTGCCATCAATACTTTTGATTCTCTCAAGCATGATGGATACAGTCTGACAGCGGGGAGGCATCGTTTTGAACACTTGGCGCTGGTCACTGAAACACAGTTGTCACGGATGAAGGGCTTAGGGATCACACCGAGTTTTCATATCAACCATATCTACTATTATGGAGACTCGCTTGCGTCGAGTATCATAGGTCCTGAGCGTACTGCCCGAATGATGCCTTTGCAAGATGCCCTAAAACGAGGTCATCGTCTTACGCTCCATAATGATTCTCCGATGTATCGGCCCGATCCACTGCTAGCTGTACGTACCGCAGTAACTCGGCTCAGTCAATCTGGGCAGCCTATAGGCCCTGAGCAAGCCATCGATCTCCAGTCAGCTATCGAGGCGATAACGATCAATGCGGCGTGGCAACTCCATATGGAGGATAAGATTGGCTCCTTAGAAATAAACAAAAAGGCAGATTTCGTTATTCTTGAAGCGAATCCGTTTGAGGTGCCAAAAGAAAATATACACTTGATAAATGTTATAGGTACTTATGTCAACGGACAAAAAGTCCTCTGATGATTATATCACATCGTACATGACTTCGTTATATTTGCTTACATTGATGTTTGACCCAATCTTCTATGAAGAATAATACAAGAACTGCGAAATTAGACGCTCTGGAACTCGAGATTCAGGAGAAACTCAAGAACTGGAAAGATATCATTGCTGAGTATCAGAAGCCCGATAAGAAAAAAGCTGTCTTACAGCTGTGTACTACATTCCTACCCTACCTTGCATTGTGGGTATTGATGTATTTCACCTGGTCTTATTCTCTACTTTTGACATTCGCATTAGGCTTGGTTAATTCCTTTTTCATGGTTCGGATATTTATTATCCAACATGATTGTGGACACCAATCTTTCTTAGGATCTAAGAGATGGAACAATACCATAGGATGGATCTGTAGTCTGTTCAGTACGATTCCTTATAAATATTGGGCTAAGGTGCACAATCATCACCATGGACATACAGGACAGTTAGAGGAGCGTGATATAGGAGACATAGACTTCCTTACTGTAGAGGAATATAGAAATAGAGGATTTTGGGGACGACTGGGATACAGAGTATTCAGAAGTCCATTTGTGCTGTTCTTCTTTGCTCCGTTTTGGTATATGGTGTTCTCTAATAGATGGCCTACATTCAAAATGAACAGCTGGCATAAGATCCGTAGGACTCAGGTCATTAATAATATAGCTCTCGTAGCTATATATGCTGGCTTAGCCTATCTATTAGGATGGCAGAAGTTTCTCTTTATCCAACTATTTGTAGTATTCACATTCTTCATCATAGCGTTTTGGTTCTTTTATGTCCAACATCAGCATGAAGAAGGGTACATGAGATGGCGTAAGAATTGGGATTTCCTACTTGCCGCGATCAGAGGTTCATCTTATTACAAGTTGCCAAGAGTACTTCAGTGGTTGACAGGTAATATCGGTATCCACCATATACACCACTTGAGCGCACGTATCCCTAATTATAATCTGGAGAAGTGCATGAAGGAGAATCCACTCTTCACTAAGTATGCTAACGTGATTACATTTTGGGATAGCATTAAACTTACCGCTAATAAGCTGTGGGACGAGGAGAGCATGAGAATGATTTCATTCTCAGAATATTATAAATTAGAACGCATGAGATTGGCATAAATCGCTTGCCAACTCTTACGCTGTTATTATAAAATACAAGGTCACTATACATTATGGTGACCTTTTTTATTTGCTGCAATTACTATGACTAACAACTGGCAAAAGATTGATTCGGAGCAGGTTTATGATAATCCTTGGATCACCGTAGAGCACCACAATGTCATCACACCCAATAAGACCCGAGGCATCTATGGCAAAGTACACTTCAAGAATCTTGCGATAGGCATCATCCCGCTTGATGAGCAGCAGAACACGTGGATCGTAGGACAACATAGATATACCCTTGACCAGTACTCCTGGGAGATCCCAATGGGTGGTGGACCTTTGGATGAAGACCCCTTAATATCAGCACAGCGGGAACTCCAAGAGGAGACCGGGCTAACAGCAGATACATGGCAACATCTGCTCGACATCCACACCTCTAACTCTGTCACGGACGAATATGGTTCTATCTATATTGCTCAGCAGCTGACTATGGGCGAGACCGCCTTCGATCCGACGGAAGACCTCAGGATTAAAAAATTACCCTTTGCAGAACTGGTAACTATGGTGCTGGATGGAGCTATCACCGACTCCCTAACCATAGCTGGTGTGCTCAAGTTGAACCACCTCATCATCACTAATCAGATGCCTAAGATCTCACTTAGTCTATAGATTGAAACATACTGTAGAAAATAATGCTCCCATTAAAAAGACATCATCATATCTTAGGACCACCAAAATAATCTATACATGGCTAAGTATAAGGCTACGGGGTGCGCCCGATTTTTAATGTTCTTTATCATATTCGTACCGATAGCCTATTTCGGCTCTAAGTACTTGATGGATTCGGGCAAGTGGGATGATATAAAAGGAAAGCTTGAAGAAGTGAGTTCATCTGATGATAACAGTGGCGCTGACTCACCATCTACCTTTGACTACGGGGGATCAGATAACGTAGAATCTGACTTAGATGAAAAGTTTGATCAACTGATCGAAAAAGTCAATGAACAAGCTGATAAGATATCAGAGCAAGAAGAGACGATCCATAGACAAAATGTGCTGATAGATCAACTTAAGCGGCAGTTAGAGCAAAGGACTACGACACCGTCCAACAATAATAATCATCGGTCGACACCCCAGCAGAATGACAAGAATAAGACCAGCCTGGAGGAGCTACTAAAAGAGGCTGATAGAGCACTGAAGAATGGCTAAGTAACATCACAAGTCTCATGAAAACTCTTGTGTAATATCGTCTAACTCATATGATGTAAGGACCAATCTGAACTAAGAGCAGAGACATTCTTATTCTTAACTTAGAGAAATAATATTACTTACTATGTTTCAGAGATTTATCACAATAGCTGTACTCACCCTACTCATTCCTTCTTTCGCTTCGGCTCAAGAGAGCGAATATGAGCTTGTCGAAAAAGCGTTGGTCTATTATATGGAGGGAGGCACTAATAATAACTATTACCAACTGGCCAATGCATTTCATAAACATGCGACCATGAAGTACATCACAGCAGATGGGTATCAAGAAACCAATGCACTGGAGTTCTTCAGTGAAAATATGACGCCTGGCCCGCGACAAGACCGTATCACAAGGATCAAATCCATAGACATCTCTGGAAACTCAGCAAGCGCACACATTGAGATTGAGTATCCAACCTTCTCATTTATGGATTATATACACTTACTCAAGATTGATGAGGACTGGAAGATTGTGAGCAAAATTTTCTATAGACAAGACAAGGGTGTCGCCGTAGCAAACTCGAGTCAACCTACTCAAACCACACAAAATCAGCAACAAAACAACACCTCCGAGCATGGGCTTCCATCACTGGATGATATCATCAACGGTAACATCCCCGAAAATTCATCTACCAGTCCAACAACACCGAGTACGAACACTGCCATAGATAGAACACTTGGCAGATGGAACTTTACGCTCAACAATATCCAAGGGCAAATACAAATGTATGAGTCAGGTGGAAAAACATATAATCAGGTAAGCTATCAAAACGGTCAAGTCATTACTGAGGAACTCTATCAACAAGGAGATAAAATCTATGTAAGAGATAGTGAACAGGGCGAATATTATACCCCCCGCAGTAACGGCAACCTCGATGCCTATACGAGGGATGGTCATGTTGTTAGTCACTAAGATAGATAGCGACATAAGAGAAGGCTCTGCCATTATCTCCATCGACGGAGAATTTGGTTCGGATACAGGCGACCAGCTCGACGATATCTTGCAAGAAGTAAATCAGATACGGCCTTCTTTACCTCAGGGTATATCCCTCTTTGATGTAGAACAGATCAAGCCTTCTGATCGAGTGAATTTTGTAGTATTTGCGCTATCATCAGATGTGGCGAGTTATGCAAGCCTGAAGGATATCGGAGATGACATCATAGATGATTTAGAAGACATAGATGGTGTAAATAATCCACAGATAGAGGCTATCCCCCAGCAAGAAGTCAGAGTAGAGCTCGATTATGAGCGTATGGCGGCACTCAACATCAATTTGGGCCACGTCGTCACGACCCTACGATCTAACAACGTCAATATACCTGGAGGTGATGTGGCAGCAGGTCAAAAGAATTTTTCATTAATCGGAACAGGAGGATACAAGAATATCAGCGAGATCAGAAAAACCATAATCGGAGGTGGCGATAACAAAGTCATCC
>CAYPWL010000068.1:0-8685 GCA_964414425.1 uncultured Saprospiraceae bacterium | reverse complement strand
AAACGACTATAATAATGTCATCCCTTCAGGATTGCTTTATTTCATATGACTCTGCCGCAAACGACTATGATAATGTCATCCCTTCGGGATTATTCACTTCTTCAACTTATCTACATCTGCCTTAAGCTGCATGACGATCTGGCTGAGCTGCTGTATATCTGACTCCTGCTTGTCCTCCTCATTAGGTAAGCTAAAGCTGATATAGGCCAGACTGCGCCATACTTCTATGAGTCCGCTGGTCGCTAAGCGATAAGGCTCATAGAGTACGTTGTCGGATTTCAATAGCAACTCTCCACCCTCCTCCTTATATACTCGCTTGTAGACGAGGCCCTGCGCTTGGGTGATGAGGATATGGCTCTCACCGTCCTTGATGGTATCCCAATTTTCTATGTACTCACAGATGACATAGCTACCGTCAGGTATCGGCAGCATGCTATCTCCCTCAATCTGAAAGAGCCGATAACTCTTATCGGGATATAACTCGGGGAGTGGCAAGGTAAACTTGGGTAGGTCTCTGATGTAATCAGGGTCAGCATATCCGTGAGTGTAGCCGGCACGAGCGCTGACTGGCACTACGGATATCTGCTCCTGATCTTGCTGGTCTATTACAATAGGGAGTATTCTCAAGGTTTTTCCCTTAGTGTCTACTTGCGGTGTATCATGGCCTGTACTCAGATCTTGATTGATCAACTGATCCAGAGACAACTCAAATAGGTAAGCCATCTTCTGAATCGTCTCAATCTTAGGCTCTGCACGCTGCTCCTCATACGCTCCGATAATCGATCGTGTGAGCCCCAAGCGCTCCGCCAGATCAGACTGTGTGAACCCTCGTTGCTTGCGCAGATACTTTATGTTCTGATTAAGATAACTCATGATAAGACGAATATATTGCTAATTTATTTAGTATGCTACTTTAATTAGTATTATGCTAATTAAATTGGAAAAGTAGCTCTCTAACTTGTTTACTGAGCATAACTTGCTAATATCACATCATGATACAGCGACAAGTCTATCGACTGAAGGCAGGTAATACCAATCGACTAATAATCACACCCGAACAGCTGCCCCCACCGGGAGACGACGAGATACAGATCCAAGTCCAAGTCATAGGGCTCAACTTCGCCGATGTATTTGCCATATTAGGATTATATAGCGCTACGCCCGATGGACCATTCATCCCTGGACTGGAGTATGCTGGACAGGTCATCGCAAAGGGCAATCAAGTCGCCGATTATAAAGTAGGAGATCGTATCATGGGAGTAACTCGGTTCGGAGCCTATACCACTCACCTCAACATCAATCCATCTTATGTGCTGCCACTACCTCAGAATTGGAGCTATGCCGAGGGCGCATCCTATCTCGTACAGGTGCTTACGGCATACTATGGCCTCAAGAACTTAGGAAATCTCAAAGCAGACCATACCGTCCTCATACACTCTGCAGCAGGCGGCGTAGGAATCTGGGCCAACAGAATATGCAAAGCTCTGGGGGCATACACCATCGGTACGGTTGGCAGCAATAAAAAGATTGAGCTCCTCAAAGCTGAAGGATATGATAGCTACATCATAAGAGATCAACGCACATTCAAACAAGAACTCGACACCAAGCTTGAGGGGCGCCCGTTAGACCTCATCATGGAGTGTATCGGAGGCAAGGTGATGACGATAGGATTCGATGCATTGGCTCCTATGGGCAGACATATCGTATATGGCTCAGCGCACTATGGCAACACCGCCAGTCGGCCCAACTACTTCAAGCTCATCCCAAAGTATCTCACACGCCCTCGCCTCGATCCCCAAAACATGATCAAGCAAAACAAGTCTGTCATGGCCTTTAACCTCATCTATCTATTTGACAATGTAGCGGTGATGCATGAGTTGCTATCAGAACTCTACACACTTAATCTTGGCATGCCGATAGTGGGGCATGAGTTTAGTTTTGATGAACTGCCTGATGCGATACGGACTTTTCAAGCAGGAGGCACTATGGGCAAAGTGGTGATAGAAGTCAATCAGGATTAATGAGATCATGATATCTTAGCGTCCTCATATATATAATCATGGCACTTACAGAATCTACAATGTTACCATTGGGCACTCAAGCCCCAAACTTTCATATCAAAGATGTTATCAGCAACAACTATTATAGCCTATACGATCTAAAGTCAGATAAGGCTACCGTGATTATGTTTATCTGCAACCACTGCCCATTCGTCATCCATGTGAATCCTGAACTCGTCAAGATGGCCAATGAATATAGAAACCAAGGTGTATCATTCATTGCGATCAGCTCTAACGATGTAGAGAACTATCCCGAGGATGCCCCAGACAAGATGAGCATCGTCGCCAAAGTCTTGAAATATCCGTTTCCTTATCTCTATGATAAACATCAGGAAGTCGCCAAAGCCTATGATGCGGCTTGCACGCCAGACTTCTATGTTTTTGATGGTGCGATGAACTTAACGTATCGAGGCCGATTAGATCAGTCACGACCAGGTAATAATGTACCATTGAGCGGAGAAGATCTGCGTAATGCTATTGATCTAACGATCGCTGGTAAAACTATCGAGCCGCAATATCCAAGTGCAGGATGTAATATTAAGTGGAAGTGAACCCATACTTACTCTCTTTAGCCCCTTATGCATTAGGCTTAGTTTTATTCAGCTTAATTGGTTACACTCTTCTATTAGAAAAGAAGCAAGTACTAAGCATCCTATTCTTACTATGTGCTGTAATAGGCCTATGGTTAGGAAGCTATGGTAAGGAATTAGAAGCTACCCAATATGTGCTCCCGTTATCTCTTATTGTTTTATCCGTCTTCTTAATGCTTCAGGTAGAATTTACGATGGTAGGATTTGCGCTTATGGCGATAGTCACTGGATTCTTTAACGGACATGATATGGGGCTAAGCCTTCATTATGAACAATCTCTCCTGCCATATATCGGCGGGCTGATTGCTTGTAGTATACTGATACTCTTGTTGGTTAATAAAGCCCAAGGCCTCTTGACTCAACGAAACGGTTTATATATGATCGGTGGGATATCTTGTATGGTTGGGATAGCGTTATTGGTGTTAGGGCAAACCGCATAACCACTCTCGCAACTATGGAAGCCATTGATAAATATCATAACTCCCCCTGAAAAGCGCTCCTCTCACCCCAACTGCCCAGCAACCCATCCCGTAGTCCAAGCCGCCTGAAAGTTAAAGCCGCCCGTGATTCCATCGATATCAAGAACCTCACCAGCAAAATACAATCCAGACATAGCCCTACTCCGTAGGGTCTTAGCATCAATGCTATCCCAGGATACGCCACCACAGGTGACGAACTCTTCTTTGAAAGTTGTCTTGCCCCTCACTTGATAAATATCATAATATAGGGAGTGGACCAGCTTGTTCTTTTGCTTCTTGGATAACTCACTGCAGACTTGATCAGGGTTTATATCCGCACGATCTAAAAAATACATCCACAAGCGATTCGGTAACTCAAGTGGATTATTGTTCTTGATCAGTTTCTGACCGCCAGATAGGATGAGTTCTTGCAATTGTTCTTCACTATGATCGCCCGACCACTTGATGGCCACCTCAAATTCATAGCCCACTGTATGTAGATGGCGAGCGGCAATACTTGATAACTTCAAGATAGCGGGGCCGCTCATCCCCCAATGTGTGATCAATAAGGGTCCGGCTGCTATATACTTAGTTCCGACTATGCTTGCCGTGGCTTGAGCTACGCTGACACCCATCAGTTTGATGATCCGCTCTTTGGGCATGTTAAACGTGAATAGTGATGGAATCGGCTCGACAATCTCATGCCCCATCTTCTCAAGCCAGCTATAATTCGTTCGCTTATTGGAGCCTCCGGTTGCGATGATCACAGAGGTATATGATTCTTCCTTGCCATTAACCATGAGCTCCAGGATGCCCTCTGGTCGTCGTGTGATTTTATCGACCGCTGACTTCAGTTGAATATCTATGCCCAGTTGTTCCACTTCCTTCATGAAGGTGTCAATGATGGTTTGAGACTGGTCTGTAGTTGGAAACATCCGACCATCTGGCTCGACCTTAAGCGCTACACCTCTGCTCTCAAACCACTCAATAATATGCTTATTGTTGAAGGACTTGAAGTGCTTCTTCAGTTGCTTGCCACCTCGTGGATAGTTCTTGGCGAGATCAGAGGGATACTTAGCATCATGGGTGACATTACATCGCCCACCCCCTGAGATCTTCACTTTGGATAGGAGCTTGTTGGTTTTTTCATAGATGGTCACTTTAGCCTTGGGATAAAACTCTTTACAGCAGATAGCCGCATAGAATCCCGCCGCTCCGCCACCGATGACTGCCACTTTCATCTACTCCACTTCAAGTTTGAGGTATTGACCTGTGAAGCTCTTCTTACTTTTGATGATTTTACTTGGACTTCCTTCGAATATGATATTGCCACCTCGCTTACCTCCCTCTGGACCAAGGTCTATGATGTGGTCAGCAACTTTGATGATGTCCATGTTGTGCTCGATAACCAGTACAGTATTGCCTTTCTCTACGAGTCTATCCAAGACTGCGATCAGATGCTTGATATCTGCAAAGTGTAATCCCGTCGTCGGCTCATCCAGTATATATAAGGTGTTGCCCGTATCACGCTTAGAGAGTTCTTCGCTGAGTTTAACACGCTGTGCTTCTCCACCTGATAGCGTAGTAGCTGACTGTCCTAAGGTGATATATCCCAACCCTACTTCCTGCAGGGTCTTCAGCTTGCGGTAGATCTTAGGGATGCTCTTAAAGAACTCTATGGCCTCATCCACAGGCATATCGAGCACGTCAGAGATAGATTTTCCTTTAAACATGATCTCGAGTGTCTCTCGATTATACCTCCTGCCTTGGCAAGACTCGCAGTCGACATATACATCGGGCAAGAAGTTCATCTCGATAAGTTTCTTACCGCCACCTTCGCAGGTTTCGCAGCGCCCTCCCTTCACATTAAATGAAAAGCGACCTGGTTTATATCCTCTAATCTTAGATTCTGGCAGATCTGAAAACAGCCTCCTGATCGGATCAAAAAGCTTGGTATAGGTTGCAGGATTTGATCGAGGTGTTCGCCCGATCGCAGACTGATCAATCTCTATCACCTTATCTATATGATCCATCCCCACTATCGACTTATACGGTAGCGGTCGCTGACTGCTCTTGTAGAAGTGAGCTCGGAGTATTGGGTAGAGCGTGCCATTAATCAGCGATGACTTACCGCTGCCAGAAACACCAGTAACACAGGTGAAGGTCCCAAGTGGCACGCTTAATTTTTGGCCCTTTAGATTATTACCTGTTGCTCCCTCAAGGACAAGCTTATCGCCATTTCCTTTTCGAGGCTTCTTATTGAATGGAATCTCTTCTCGTTGCCCCAGATATGAAGCCGTTATACCCTCTTTATCCTTGAATTCTGCCGGCTTGCCTTGATTAATGACGTTGCCTCCATTGACACCTGCACCCGGACCCAAGTCAATTAGATAATCAGATGCCAGCATGATATCCTTGTCATGCTCGACGACTATTACCGTATTCCCTATCTCTGAGAGATCCTTAAGAGACTTAATCAAGCGTTGATTATCACGTTGATGTAGTCCTATGCTCGGCTCATCCATGACATAGGTGATGCCTGTCAGCTGTGATCCTATCTGAGTAGCCAAGCGAGTTCGCTGAGACTCTCCCCCTGATAGCGTCCGAGTGGGACGATGGAGGCTGAGGTAATCGAGACCTACTTGCATCAAGAAGTCTAAGCGATACTTGATCTCCTTGATGACATCCTTAGCGATCTTCTTCTGTCGATCATCCAGATGATTGTTGACATCTGCAAACCATTCGCTCAACTCAGATAGGTCCATTACAGCTAACTCGCCGATATGCTTCTTCCCAAGTTTAAAATGTCGTGATGATTTCTTGAGTCGGTAGCCCTCACACTCGGAGCAGGTTACAATGGTCAAGAAGTCAGAGGCCCAGTTTCTAATCTTCTCTGAGCTGGTATCCTTATACCATCGCTGGAGCATAGTGATGAGGCCGTCCTCAAGTATGTTATGATTATAATCAGACAGGGTTCTTTTTTCCTTGCTGACCTTATCTATTTTGCCATTCATGATGACGTCCATTGCCTTTTCAGGAATATCCTTGATGGGCGTTGACAGGGTGAATTTATATTCTCTTGCCAGCTTACGCAGTTGCTTGAAAGTGGTGTTTTCTCTTGCCTCACCTAATGGGACGATGCCTCCTTTATTAATCGTCATCGAATCATCAGGGATGACTTTTTCGAGATCTACCTCATTGAGTTGGCCTAATCCATTGCAGTGAGGGCACGATCCATATGGACTATTGAATGAAAAGGTGTTTGGAGAGGGTTCCTCATAGGAGATACCCGTATCAGGACACATCAATTGATTACTATAAGGCTGGATCTCGTCAGTATCTACATTATATATCAATACGAAGTTGTCGCTCAGCTTAAAGGCTATTGCCAGCGATGATGCGATGCGTTCACGCTTAGCCGCCTCAATCTTGATGCGGTCGACGACGATCTCTATATCATGCGTCTTATAGCGATCTACTTGCATGCCCGGCATGAGATCCTTGATCTCACCGTCGATGCGGACTTTGGTATATCCCTTCTTACGCATCTGTTCGAAGAGCTCTCTATAGTGACCTTTTCGCGCTCTGATCAATGGCGCCAGTATCATGATCTTCTTACCCTTGTACTCAGTCAAGAGTTTTTGGATGATCTTTTCTTCAGAATACTTGACCATCCGCTTACCCGTATTGTACGAGTATGCTTCGCCGATACGTGCGAATAGTAATCGGAGAAAATCGTAAATCTCAGTAGTCGTGCCTACAGTAGATCTGGGATTCCACCCTGTTGTTTTCTGTTCGATAGAGATGACTGGGCTGAGGCCCTCAATCTTCTCTACATCTGGCCTATCCATCTTACCGAGGAATTGCCTCGCATATGATGAGAAGGTCTCCAGATAGCGCCGTTGTCCCTCTGCATATATGGTGTCAAAAGCCAGAGAGGATTTTCCACTACCGCTGATACCCGTTATGACGACCAACTTATTGCGAGGAATGTTTACATCTATATCCTTGAGATTATGCTCTCGAGCACCGACTACACTTATATGCTGTTCTTCCACAGAGTCTATTATAACCTTTTGATCAATTCACTTACCAGTGGAGTGATCTTTTGCTCCACTTGTTGTGCAACGTCTATAACCTCCTGATGGGTTACTTTTTTAATGGCAGATATTGGAAAACATTTATTCGTTACTGCCGTGAGCACACAAGATGCGAGCTCCATATGCCGAGCCACTAATATCTCTGGGATCGTTGACATCCCTACCACTGTCGCTCCTATTATATGTAGGTAATTGTACTCCGCCTTAGTTTCAAGGTTAGGACCGGGTAAGCCTCCATACACACTATCATGTAATGTGATACTATGCTCATCCGCAATCTCATGACAGAGTTTGATCATTGCAGGCTCGTAAGCATCAGTCATATCAGGAAATCGTGGACCTAAGCGCTCATCATTGTGTCCTAACAATGGATTGTCATAGTGCAAATTGATATGATCATTAACAACGGTGATGTCTCCTGCCTCATAATCCTCATGTATACCACCTACGGCACTCGCTATGATCAAGTGCTGTGCCCCTAAAAATTTAAATACTCTGATTGGTAGGGTCACTTCTTTCATAGTGTACCCTTCGTAATAGTGGTAGCGCCCATTTTGAGCGATAACCTTCTTTCCATTTAGGGTGCCATAGACTAATTGCCCTTTATGCCCCTTGACCGTAACTGGAGGGAAATGTGGGATGTCCTCATAGGATATGCTATGCTCTATATCAATTTGTTGAACCAAGTTTCCAAGTCCGGTGCCAAGTACTATAGCTACATCCGGTTCGTCCTTAATAATGGATTTGATGTAAGCGGTAGATTCCTGGATTTGATCATAGTATTGATCTTTCATTATAGCTCGATTTCGGATTGTATTTCATTATACCGCGCAAAATTAAGCTTATCGAGTAAAGTAGCTGCGTAATTGAATGTACGGGGCTCATATTAATAATCCCTTTCTGCCCTAAAAACCCTATATTCGCACACGATTTGAAGGAAGGGAACTGAGATGTTCCCTTTTTTTAATAAAACTATATCGATGATAGAAAAGCTATTGTCAGATGCACTGACTACAAAATTTACTGAAGAGGAGTATAACGATTACTATTTAGTAGAGATCGTAGTTAAGAAAAATGATAAGATTGAAGTCTACATTGACTCCGACACCGTACTGAATCTCAGAAACTGTCAACGCATCAGTCGACACTTAGAACACCTGATAGAAGAGAACGGCTGGTTAGGAGAAAAATATACACTCGAGGTGTCATCCCCGGGAGTTGATAGACCGCTCAAACTACATCGCCAATACAAGAAAAATATTGGACGACGGATCAGGGTGATTAACGACGAGGATGAGACGATGGAAGGAAAACTGACAGCGGTAACAGAAGACTCAATCACTGTGATCAAAAAAGAGAAGAAGAAAGAAGAGGAGCTTATACTCCCGATAGATAAAATTAAAAAAGCTAAAATACTCGTAAGTTTTAAATAGAGCTTGATGAACTTAATTGAGACATTTTCAGAATTTAAAGCGGG
>CAYPWL010000067.1:0-8780 GCA_964414425.1 uncultured Saprospiraceae bacterium | reverse complement strand
AGGATATCACGATAGAAGGTCTTAACGAGTTTCTTATCAGATTTCACGAAGAAGAAGTCTTCCGAGCTGTCGATGGCATCGTCTGATTTAGTAGTTCCAGCGCAGTTGATCTTATGTTTTTCGATAGCCTTATTAGTTGCCTTTAAGAATCGCTCAAAGCTGATGGGCTTCAACAGATAGTCAAGAGCTTCTAAATTGAACCCTTCTACGGCATACTCTGGATAGGCTGTAGTAAATATGACCATTGGCGGGTTCTTCAGTGATCTGAAGAACTCGATACCCGATAGTTGCGGCATATTGATATCACTGAACATAAGCTGTACATCATGCTCATTGAGCGCTTTATTCGCTTCAATGGCATTATTACATTTAGCTATAAGCTTGAGTTCAGAGATGTTCTCGATATACGCCTCCATAATCTCAAGAGCAAGTGGCTCATCGTCAACAATAATCGTGTTAATCATATTTATTTTTTCGGTTTGTTTAAATATACTGTGATCCATCCGATTTGATGATCGCTTAGATCACGATTTCCAGACTAATAACAGGGATTCTTCGATCAGATCACAGTTTATTCTATGAACTTCTTGTAATCTTCGATATAGCGAAGCAAAGGTCTTTCTAAGACATTTTCCGTGTCTTTTGGAGATTCATAGTGACTATATATTCATGGTCTGATTGATCTATAGAAAGCGAATGATTAGCGGGATATAGGATTTTTAGTCGTCTCTTGACATTCACTAATCCGATACCTCCAGCTTTCTTTGGGGGCTGCATATCAGGGATAGGTGAGGGCTTACTATTGCGAACAGATAGGTCCAGGCCATCTTCCTTCACATCTAAGTCGATATTAACATAGCCCGCCTTGAGTTCATGATCTATACCATGCTTGAAACTGTTTTCGATGAATGGAATAAACATCAGCGGTGCAATCTCATGACCTATTGGATCCCCAGTCAGATTAAAGTCAATCTGGAAGTTGTCACCATGACGCAATCGCTCCAGCTCCAGATAGTTTTTGATATAGTTGATCTCTTGTGATAGGTCAATCATCCGTTCATTCGATTCATAGAGCATATAGCGCATCATCTCAGAGAGTTTCAAGACAATCTCAGGCGCTTTATCGGACTTCTTCAGCGTAAGCGCATAGAGAGAATTGAGGGTGTTAAAGAAGAAGTGTGGGTTGATTTGAGTCTTCAAAAACTTCAACTCGGATCTTAAGTTCTGTTTCTGCAACTCTGTACGCTCTCGTTGATGCGCCATCCAGTCATTGATGATCTTGTAGATGGAGGCCGAGAAAGTGATGAAAAAACCTCCCAAGAAGAAGGTAGAGTTAGACTGCCAAGTGAATGCTTCTGAGAATGTAATATGATCCAACCGGAAGACCAAGTACTGCAAACAAACCTCTATTGGCGTTACTAGCACAACACTTAAGAAGAGGAATATCACATATAGCACGAGATTGTTTCGCTTCAAGAACTTGGGGAAGAGATAGTTGATATTGATATAGACTATGGAGATATAAAATATCAATCTTATCGCCTTGTGCAACATCTTATGTGATAAGGCGATATCACTATTGTCCATGATGATTAAAAAGAAGAAAAAAACTACCCAGAAGAATATGTGATAGAGTATCCCCTTTTGAATTCCCTTTTCTAATAGCTCGTAAAATTTCTGATTGTCATCAATATTTAAAAACATAAACTAAAACTACTGGACTAATTCAACATTATTTGAAATTTAGGATGAATACACGAATCTTTTAGATTTAACGCCTGTTCATAAAAGGAGAAATAATTGCATAGTATAATTGTGTCGAGATGGGATATAAGAAAATAGAAGAATACTCAGTAAAAGAGACCAACGAGTTAAAAGGACACTACGAGTCAGTCCTTTCATTAATCAATGAAGACCCTAAACGGGAAGGCTTGCTTAAAACTCCTGAGAGAGCAGCCAAGGCCATGCAATACTTAACCCATGGTTATGATCTTGATCCGAAAGAGATCCTAACTGGGGCATTGTTTAAGGAGGATTATAGCGAGATGGTGTTGGTTAAGGATATAGAGGTTTACTCAATGTGTGAACATCACATTTTGCCATTCTTTGGCAAGGCACATGTGGCTTATATACCCAATGGCCAAGTTGTTGGTCTTAGTAAAATTCCAAGAGTCGTAGATGCATTTGCAAGAAGGTTACAGGTGCAGGAGAGGTTGACAGATCAGATTCTGAATTGTATCGAGGAAACCCTAAAACCACTGGGAGTGGCTGTGGTCATAGAAGCAGCGCATATGTGCATGATGATGAGAGGCGTACAGAAACAAAACTCTGTAACGACAACCTCAGCATTTACTGGAGAATTCAAGAATGTCGAAACTCGTACTGAGTTTCTTACGCTATTAGGTACGAAATTGAGATAAACTAGAAGGACAATGAAACAGGCATATTTATTTGCTGGCCAAGCGGCACAGTTTGTTGGTATGGGAGAGCAGTTGAATGCGGACTACCGGACGATCTTCGAACAGGCAAACGAGATCTTGGGCTTTGATCTCAGAAAGGTTATGCTTGAAGGTCCAGAGGATGCACTCAAGCAAACCATCAATACACAACCAGCGGTATTTTTGCATAGCTATTTGGTATGGTCTAAGTATCATGGTGATCATCCATCACCGTCTGCTTTGGCAGGACATTCTCTTGGAGAGTTGACCGCCTTGGTGGTTGGTGGAGTAATTAGCTTTGAGGATGGCCTTTCACTTGTGAAAAGTCGTGCTGAGGCAATGCAGTCTGCGTGTGAGCAGAACCCAAGTACTATGGCTGCTATACTGGGTATGGAAGATCATGTTGTAGAAAAGATCTGTGCTAATATCCCTGAGGTTGTAGTACCTGCTAATTACAATTGCCCAGGCCAGTTGGTGATTTCTGGTTCAAAAGAGGGAATTGATAAGGCCATTGCAGTTTGCCAAGAGCAAGGCGCCCGTCGAGCGTTGGAGATAAGCGTGGGAGGAGCATTTCATAGCCCACTCATGGAGCCAGCAGTTGAGCCATTTGCAGCGGCTGTGGAGGCAATCTCATTTAGTGATGCACAGATTCCTATCTATCAAAATGTAACAGCCGAGGCAGTTACCGATGGAGATGAAATCAAACAAAACATCATAGATCAAGTGACGAGTCCGGTTAGATGGACTCAGACCATACAAAATATGATCGGTGCAGGCATCACTCAATTCGTTGAAATCGGAGGCAAGGGAAGAATCCTTCAGGGCATGGTACGCAAAGTCTCTCGAGACGTCGATACAGAAGTTTGGAAAGAGGCATGAAACGAGGATCAGTGACAAAAGGAACGGTGCTATTAGCTCAACCATTTATGGAAGATTCCAATTTTGGTCGAGCAGCCGTGTTGATCACTGATCACCATGAAACAGAGGGGACTGTTGGTTTTATCTTGAATAAGCGCCTTAACACTAAGATTAACACCCTAATAGATGATTTTCCCGAGATAGATGCGGAGGTATATGTAGGTGGGCCTGTGGCTCATGACACCTTGCACTATATACATGATCGTGGTGATATCTTGGATAATAGCATACCTGTGATAGATGGAGTTTACTGGGGTGGGGACTATGAGAAACTAAAGTTCCTCATAGAATCCAAGTTGATAGAATCACATAATGTTAAGTTCTTCCTTGGGTATAGCGGTTGGTCGGCTGGACAACTCGACGATGAATTAGAATACGGCTCTTGGATGATAACGCAGATGGATGCGAATTATGCATTTAAGAAGCGTAGTGGAGAGTTGTGGAAGATGATTACTCGTAACAAGGGCGGGCACTACACCGTAATCGCAGAGATGCCCAAATCTAATTTGCTCAATTAAGTCAGTTCAGATTCTTACGCATCTGATTAAGGGTCGCTCTCATATCTTTAGGTGGTTCCGCCGTAAATGATATTTGTTCTCCAGTAGTTGGATGTTTTAGCTCTATGATGTGTGCATGTAGAGAGCACCTACTTATCAATGGACGCTCTTGGTCGGGACGTTTTCTCAATCGCTTAATAGATGAGAGATAAAATGCATCCGCCATACCATACTTACTATCTACTAACAGAGGAGCTCCTATATGCTTCAAGTGTACTCGGATCTGATGAGTACGGCCTGTAAGTATCTTTACTTTGAGCAAAGCATAGTTTTTAAATGTCTCAACCACCTCGTATTCGGTGATAGCTGATTTTCCTTTTGATCTGATTTCATAGTGTCCAGGGGCTCGTGTAGATTCTGCTATGTTCTCTTCAATAACCCCTGTTGGGAATCCTGGTTTTTGGGCTATAGCGAGATACGTTTTATCTACCTCTCTCCCCGAAAAAGCTTCATTTAAATTCTTATGAGCTTCGGCATTTCGCGCAAAGAGCATGACACCAGAAGTCTCCCTGTCTAATCTATGGACGATGAAGATCTCTCCATACTTGTTTCGCAACACCGTACGCAGATTTGCAAGCGTCTGATCGAATCGATCTGGTACAGTCAATACATTAGCAGGCTTATTGACTGCGATAAGGTCATCGTCTTCATATAGTATCTCAAGCTTCATGATTTGTGGGTTATTTGGGAGTAGATCTTTTTCTTTTTGATGAAGTATTGCCACGGCAATAGTACATCAGCCATACCAGTTAAATTTTCAACTGCTTGAGATCTTTGTGTTTGATAACTCAAGATTTGACGCTTAGATCGCAGCTCTTTGACTTGTTTCACAACTGCTATGTGTGCCTTGACAATAGCAAGCGCATGTTTGGGTTTTCCAGATAACAGGCTTTTAAAGAAGTATGCGACGTCCAGAAGGGAACGGGTAAAGATGATTTTCCATATTCTACCTTTAGAAGTATTGGTCATCAACATCTTCCAGTTGTTCCTGAAATTCAGGAAGGTTTTTTTTTGACTGCCATAATTCAAAGTGCCACCACCCAAGTGGTAAACAGTAGATTTTGGGACTACCTTCAATTTGTATCCCAACTTCTTCATCCGCCAACATAGATCAATTTCTTCCATATGTGCGAAATAGGATGCATCCAAGCCTCCAAGCTTCTTGAAGACAGAAGTCCTCATAACCATCGCAGCGCCAGATGTCCAAAATACCTCTTCGGTTGAGTCATATTGCCCCTCATCTTTCTCGACATTATCGAACACTCTGCCTCTACAAAATGGGAATCCGTAACGATCAATATATCCTCCAGAGGCACCTGCATACTCAAAATGATCGGGAGTTTTATCGGCTAAGATCTTAGGCTGTACAGCGCAAACATCAAGCTCGTTATCTAATACCTGGATTAGCGTATCAAGCCAGCCATCAGTGCCTCGTATGTCTGAGTTAACCAGAGCAACATACTTGTGAGCTATACTTCGTAAACCTTCATTATACCCACCAGCGAAGCCGTGATTTTCGTCAAGTTCGATTAATTGGACTTCTGGATACTTCTTTTTGAGGAAGGATACGCTTTCATCTGTTGATGCATTATCAATTACTACCAAATCAAAGTCCTCCGAGCTCTGTAAAAGAGATGGAAGATAGTTGGCGAGATGATGTGCTCCATTGTAATTAAGTATGGCAATACAGCAACTTGACTGATTAGAATAATCTCGCTCCTCAAAGAAATTGAGACAATCCAATTTGTCTTGATCAATATTGAATATTAATTGCTCCTTACTATCAAAGGTTTGATCCGGCCTTACAAAGTACAAAAGTCTTATCTCAAGCTCGTCTTCATAAAATTGATAGTCGAACTGATGAAATATATTCATCTCAACACTTAGGCGATGCTCCGACTGCAGGGTTTTTCCTTCTCCGATGTATACCATCCCATTGTATACCTGATCATTGAGCAGACATTCTGCCGCATAAGTGCCCAGTCGCGGGATAAGCTTGTCCTGTGATTGTATATCAATATTGGCAGTAGGGTATCCTAACGCACCAGCAAGCTTTAGACCTTTGGTGATAATACCACTCAGGATGTATGGATTAGATAGCTGTTGATTGGCTTCACTGATGTTACCGGAGATAAGATTGGTTCTGATCTTAGTCGAGCTCACTCGGAGATCGGCAATCTGCTGTTCAGGAATTTCAGTTAATTCAAAGTGACCAGCTTGCGCATATTCTTTAAGGAAATCAAAGTTGCCACCTCGATTTAATCCGAATTTGTGATCATAACCGATAACCACATGAGCAGCTCCAATCTTGTCAATGATTATTTTCTCTACATACTCAGTTGAGCTAATCTGAGAGAATGCAATATTGAAAGGGACAACTACTAAGTGATCTAATCCGGTATCGCTTAATAGTTTGATTTTTTCATCCAGCGTCGTCAACAGACGGAGACTGTCATCATTAGGAAACACAACTTGACGAGGATGAGGGTCGAAGGTCATGAGGATACTTTCACCCTCAGTATTCTTGGCTTTTTCGATGACTTGTTTGATAATAGTCCTATGCCCATGATGAACTCCATCAAAAGTACCTATGGTCAGCACTGCATCCTTAAAAACTGGTAAATGATCTAAGCCTCGATGTACCTTCAATATTGCACCTGATTATTGTGCAAATAACGCCTATTCTATGCTTTTCTTTTTGGTCAGCGACTGATTTTAATTCGCAGTTAGGATTCTTCAACAACTTCTAACGATAATCAATCCATCGAGGCTAAACAACAACTACACTTGATTACATTTGTTCTTCAATTATGATTGATAATAATAAGGTTGTCGATATCCTACGAAATATCAAAGATCCCAACACAGGTCTTGATATCGTAAGTGCCAAGCGGGTAAAGGAATTGAAGATTCAGGACAAGCAGATATTCTTTGCTCTGGAGGTTAATGACTTGCCACAAGAAGCGAAGTTTGCAATCAATGCGGAGTGCTATGCTTTACTCAAGGACGAGTTTAAGGATGTAGAAGTACATATACATTTTGCCAAGAGTCAAGGAGGTAACAAGACGGTCCTGCCACAGGTGAAGAATGTCATCGCCGTAGCCTCAGGTAAAGGAGGTGTTGGTAAGTCCACAGTCTCTGCTAATCTCGCTGTAGAGCTTGCTCGCAAAGGTCATAAGGTTGGTCTGATGGATGCAGATCTGTACGGTCCGAGTATGCCAACTATGTTTGAACTGGTAGGAGCTAAGCCAAAGGTTCAGCAGGTGTATGGAAAGCCTAAGTTGATCCCTATTGAGAAGTATGGTGTACATCTGATTTCGATAGGTTTTATAGTAGATCCAGAGCAAGCTGTGGTATTAAGAGGTCCACGGCTCAGCGGTGTGATCAAGCAATTTATCAATGAGTGTATCTGGCCAGAACTTGATTACTTAATCATCGATCTGCCCCCAGGTACGGGTGATATACAACTCACATTGATTCAGTCTATTCCTATTACTGGTGCAGTCATCGTGACTACTCCTCAAGATGTTGCCGTTGCTGATGCAGTCAAGGCGTCCAACATGTTTAAATTGGATACGGTAAACATCCCGATTATAGGAATCGTAGAAAACATGGCGTGGTTTACGCCTGCAGAGCTGCCAGACAATAAGTATTTCATCTTTGGGAAAGGTGGGGCTAAGAAGCTCGCCAAGAAGTATATGAGTGAAGTTATTGCTCAGATTCCGTTAGTCCAAGCCGTACGGGAAGCAGGTGATAATGGCAAGCCTGCTGCTCTGGGAGAAGACAAAGAATTGGCTTCCACCTTTGATAAAATGACCGATAGGTTCTTGCAGCAGGTTAAGTTGAGGCATGAGCTATATCAACCGACCAGAAAAGTTGAAATAAAAACCTAATCATCTCACACCATGAAGAGAAGTGCATTAATAGCACAGATAAAAGCTAAACAGTCGATGCTTAGTGTTGGTCTTGACACTGATATAAAGAGAGTGCCAGAAGAAATCGTCAAGAACTACGACGATCCGATTTATGAGTTCAACAGGAAAATTATCGAGCAGACTAAGGATATCTGTGTCGCCTATAAATTCAACATTGCTTTTTACGAATCATTGGGTAGCGCAGGATGGCAAAGTCTTGAGAAGAGTATGGCTCTGATTCCTGATGAGATATTCACTATCGCAGATGCGAAACGTGGGGATATCGGTAACACCTCCAAGCTGTACGCTCGCACTTTTTTTGAGACCTATAACTTTGATTCTATCACGGTTTCGCCATACATGGGTAGTGATTCGCTTGAGCCATTTTATGGTTATGAGGATAAGTGGGTGATCATATTAGGTCTGACATCTAATAAAGGCAGCAATGATTTTCAGATGCAGACTTTATCAGATGGTCGCAAGGTTTATCAACAAGTTATTGAGCGTTGCAAGGATTTCGGTACTATTGATAATACCATGTTTGTTGTTGGCGCTACCCAACCCGATTATCTGAAGACAATAAGAGATATAATTCCAGATCATTTTATTCTTATGCCAGGTATTGGCAAGCAGGGAGGTAACCTTGAACGCTCATTGCGATATGGCGCTAACGACGACTATGGTCTATTGATTAATTCCTCGAGAGGCATCATCTATGCTTCATCGGACTTCGCTGATTTTGATGAAAAGGCAAGTATTGAGGCCACTAAGTTGAACTCAAGTATCCAAGAGTTTATCGATTTCTAATAACTATTTATTTTCGCCACTTTTATAATCATACCATCATGAATACGACTGAAGAATTTTCGGCTTATGTAAGTCAAGTAGAAACTACGTCAGGTTACCAAAGACCTGTTGCATTTGCATTAGGATTGCGCAGAAGACGCGGCGAG
>CAYPWL010000066.1:0-11128 GCA_964414425.1 uncultured Saprospiraceae bacterium | reverse complement strand
ATGATGGTGGCGAAATAATATTGACCGCTGAAGACGTCCAAGATCAGCTTAAAATAACAGTCCAAGATTCTGGCAAAGGGATGAGCCAGGACACCATGCAAAACCTGTTCCTCTTATCAAAGGATAAATCGAAGAAAGGTACTCATGGAGAGAAAGGTACAGGACTCGGTCTTCATATAGCTCTAGAGCTTGTGAAGCTCAATAAAGGAATAATAAATGTCAGTAGCCAAATAGGAAAAGGAAGCACTTTTGACATAATTCTACCATCGGTTGCTTGATGATCTGTTATGCTACAATTGGAGATTTACCAATACGAATACTTCGTGCTAAAAATTCATGTGGTGAGATTGATTCAACTCATTTCTTCATCAGTCCAATCATTGATTCGCTATTCACTTTAATCGCAGTCTTGAGCGATTTGTCAATATCAGGATAGTAGAATGGGGAATGTAATCCCGGGAGACTCTCCATATCTAATCGCTCATCTGGCACAGTACCTAACCAATAAAGTACTGTGGGCACCTTATGCTCAGTAGATCCATACCTAGCAAAGTCTTCACCAACCATCTGTGGTTCGGCATAGACTACTTGATTTTCACCTATAGCAGCTTTAGCATGGGTGATAATATGATTCGTAAGATCAGGATTGTTGTAATTGGCCGGAGTGTATACATCTGGTATATGAACTTCAGGCATAAGATCCTCAGGCAATCCAGCGGCTATAGCCACGCCTCGAGATATCTCTCTGATGCGCTTATGTACCATCTGTCGTACTTCTTCTTTGTATGTACGTACCGTAAGTTGTAGCGAGACTTCATCAGGGATGATGTTGTGTTTAGTTCCTCCTTTGATCGCTCCCACAGTTATGACCGCAGACTCTGTTGGCTTGAGGTTTCGGCTGACGATGGTCTGCAAGTCCATGACGATCATGCTCGCTATGACTACAGGATCTATCGACATATGCGGACTTGCGCCATGGGCACCGATACCTTTTACTTTGATGTCGATGCTTTCGGTGTTAGCCATGGTGTATCCCTCGCTGATACCGATCTGACCAGCTGGAATTGTCGGATTAGAGTGAAGCCCAATACCATAATCCGGCACTCCAAAGTCTTCATACAAACCATTGTCTAACATCATCTTTGCACCTTGCCCGATTTCTTCGGCAGGTTGCCCAATAAACATCAATGTGCCAGACCATGATCGCTGATTAGCTACCATATAACGGGCGGTTCCGATCCATGAGGTCATATGCATATCGTGACCACAGGAGTGCATGATTCCGGTAGTACCATTATCATTGTCTATAGTCTTTGTACTGGCGTAGGGTAATTCAGTTTTTTCGTGCATCGGTAGTGCATCCATATCTGTGCGATAGAGGACCAGTGGTCCCTCTCCGTTCTTAAAGATGCCAACTATGCCATGTCCCCCATAATTGCGGGTCACTTCTACGCCTATTTTCTCAAGTTCTATAGCTAAGCGTTGAGCGGTGCGCTCCTCTTGTAGAGATACTTCCGGGTTTTGGTGAAGTTCTTTATAGAGTTCTGTGAGATATTCAGACTCATCGGCTGTGATGAAATCAGATGGTTGTTCATTCACACTGAACAATAGCCACAGCAGAGTAGGAAATATTAAATACATGTGCATTGCGATTAGAGGGCTAAATGTATAAAATCGCGAGCATCTTTATACTAACACAATTGTCCGTTGATTCGCATGTGAGTACATATTGATAAATGAATGCAATACCCTCGGGTTTAATGATAGACACAAGTCTTTATTATCGGAGTGTCTGAGGAATGAACACAATTTATTCCATAGGAGCTATATCAATCATTCTCGCTACTGACATTTTGTCACATCTAATAAGTGTTTTGTTTATTTTTGCCACTTCAAGAGAAATAGGCCATGTACAACGATAATCCTACCATTGCAGATATCAAGAGCAAGATATCTTCAGCCCATAATACTCCGCTTGGAGAAGATCGCCAAGGCGAAGTACTGGAGATGACATCTGATGAGCCAGGAGGTAAGAAGTTTTACATCGAAAGTTATGGATGTCAGATGAATTTCAGTGATTCTGAGATTGTCGCTTCAGTACTTGCTGACAATGGTTTTAGTAGTACGCGCAATATGGAGGAATCGGACCTTATCTTAATCAATACCTGCTCGATACGTGAGAAAGCTGAAGATACTGTACGTAAGAGATTGCGCATATTCAACAAAGTGAAGGATCATAAGCCCGAACTTATTGTGGGAGTACTTGGGTGCATGGCAGAGCGTCTCAAAAAGAAGTTTCTTGAAGAAGAACAGCTTGTTGATATCGTAGTAGGCCCAGATGCATACAGAGATCTGCCCGGGCTTGTGGCAGGAGCAGAAGAGGGTAATCGAGGAGTCAATGTGTTCCTGTCAAGAGAGGAGACTTATGCGGATATAGCGCCACTCAGATTAGGTAGCAACGGAGTGAGTGCATTTATCTCGATCATGAGAGGATGTGATAATATGTGCTCGTTTTGTGTAGTACCATTTACTCGAGGTCGTGAGCGTAGCAGAGATGCGTTTAGCATCGTATCTGAAGCACAAGACCTATTCGATAGAGGCTATAGAGAGGTAACGCTGCTCGGACAAAATGTGGACTCCTATAAATGGCAGAATCCTGAAACTCAGGCAGTAGTCAGCTTTGCAGAGCTCATGGAGATGGTAGCGCTGGTTAGTCCAGACCTGAGAGTTAGATTCAGCACGTCTCATCCTAAAGACATGACTGACGATGTTCTCCATACTATGGCGAAGTACGAGAATATCTGTAACTATATACACTTGCCGGTGCAGTCAGGTAATAGCCGGATACTTAAGATGATGAACCGTACTTATGATAGAGCATGGTACAAGGAACGTGTTGAGAGTATCTATCGCATTATTCCTGATTGTGCGATTTCATCGGACATCATAGCGGGATTCTGTTCCGAGACAGAAGAAGAGCATCTGGACACCTTGAGTATGATAGAATGGGCAAAATATAGCATGTCATACATGTTTTTCTACAGTGAGAGACCTGGGACTTTGGCAGCTAAAAAATACCCTGATGATATTCCATTGGATGTTAAGAAGCGGAGATTGACTGAGATTGTCGAATTGCAGAATAAGATCTCTCTACAAGTAAATCAAGGAGATATAGGCAAGGTCTTTAAAGTCTTAATCGAGGGAGACTCTAAGAAGTCTGTTGAGGATTTTAAGGGTCGCAACAGTCAGAATAAAATGCTCGTATTCCCTAAGAAAGAAGGTCTTGCTCCCGGAGATTATGTGACAGTACGTGTTGACTCGGTTACGAGCGCCACACTCAAAGGTGAAATAGTTTGAATATCCAGAGCGTCAAGCAGCGATTTGGGATTATAGGACGGTCTGAGGCACTCAACCGTGCCCTAAGTAAAGCCATCAGAGTGGCTAATACGGACCTATCTGTGCTCATACAGGGAGAGAGTGGAGTAGGTAAGGAAGTGATCTCTAAGATCATACACAGTCTCAGCGCCCAAAAGCACAATACATTTATCGCCATTAACACTGGAGCGCTACCCGAAGGAACGATTAACTCAGAGCTATTTGGTCACGAGAAAGGTGCGTTTACAGGAGCTACCAGCGACCGAAAGGGATATTTTGAAACAGCATCAGGCGGTACAATATTTTTAGATGAGATCGGTGAGATGCCGCTGGATACTCAGGCTTATTTACTCAGAGTGCTGGAGTCTGGCGAGTATATTAAGGTGGGGTCTTCTAAGGTAAACAAAACAGAAGTTCGTGTTATTGCGGCAACTAATGTGGACTTGTTGGATCGTGTTAGAAATGGAAAGTTCCGAGAGGATCTCTATTATAGACTCAACACAGTACCCATCAAGGTGCCATCTCTTAAGGAACGTCGAGAAGATATCTATATGCTATTCCGCAAGTTCTCACAAGACTTTGCCGAGAAGTATCGTACAGAATCAATTCAACTCGACCCCGAGGCTAAAACACTGATCGTTGATTACAATTGGCCTGGTAATGTAAGAGAACTCCGTAATGTGGTGGAGCAGCTCTCCATTCTTTCTGAGGATCGACTTATCACTAAGGAGAGACTCAATGACTTAATACCCAATATCACACAACGCTATCTGCCATCCAAAGTGGGTCAGAATGGTGCAGATGACATGCATGAGCGCGAGATTTTGTACAAGGTCTTATTTGACATGAAAAATGATTTGCAAGATCTTAAGGGCTTAATATTTGAACTCATCAAGACGAATGACTTGCGAGTATCTGATGTGGAAGGCTTAAAGCAGATGGAGTTAGGTGCTGTACAGCCTACTTATCAATCAGCACAGAAGGAAAGAAGAGCATACGAACCACCGGTAGCAACATTGCATGAGCCTGTTCCTTTTGAGCATAGTGGTCCAGTATTAGTAAGTGATGAGGAGTATGACCAGATGGAGGTGGTAGAAAACAATCTTTCGTTAGAAGAAATGGAGAAAGATTACATCATTAAAGCACTTAAAAAGTACAACGGCAGAAGAAAAGAAGCTGCTAAGGAGTTAGGTATATCAGAGCGTACACTCTATCGTAAGATCAAGTATTATGGTATATAGGTTAATAGTATTTGCTGCCCTATTATTCTCATCATGTAATGTTTCTTTAAAAGGAATCACTATCGCTCCAACGATCAGTACATTCTATGTGGATGTCTTCCAGAATCGAGCATTTAATGCTCCGCCCGACATAGGCATACAGTTTACAGAATCGTTCAAAGAAATCGTGCTCAACAGCACACGCTTGAACTATGATGAGTTCAATCCAGACATTGAGTTTGTGGGCTCAGTCCAGTCTTTTAATGTGACGTCTGTAGCCCCAGAGCAACAAGAGGATGGCGGTGTGGGTAGTGCGCTCAATCGCTTGTCTATCTCCGTGGAGGTAGAGTATTTCAACAAGCAGAATGAAGATGATACTTGGAAACAGAGTTTCTCCTTCTTTCAGGATTTTGAGAGCACTGAATCATTAGAAAATGTCCAGGATGATTTAATTGTGACGATCTTTGATCAGATTAACCAAGATATTTTCAATAAAGCCTTCACCAACTGGTAATGCTATTGCAAGGAATTAAGCGATATATTAAAGTGCTATTGTGCAAAGATCAAAACTCATAAGCTATATCAAACATCCAGAGTTATTAGAAGAATTGTCTTTTGAAGAGCTGCAAAAATGGGTGGCAGATTTCCCTTATTCGCAGAACCTGAGAGCCCTCCTTGCTAAGAAGGTTGTTGACCAGGGTATAGAGGACACACATCAAGATGTTATGCACGCCGCCGCATTGTATAGCTCAGATAGAGCAAAGTTATATGACTCCTTACATCCTGCCCAAGAAGAAAGTGATGCTGAAGTTGATACGGATGTACCCAAGGCAAAAACTACATCATTATTAACAAGGATATTGGCTGCAAGTGTTGAGCCTACACAGACTATGGATCTGACTAACCAAGATGATGCTGTTATTGATACCGATCAAAACCCAGTTGCTGAGTTCGATGATGAGATTACGGAAGATAGCAGTCTAATACAAGAGGAAGAGCCGCAATACAGTGATGACGCTCTTGCGGATGAACAAGGCCAATCTGATATTACAGATCCCATGATTACACAAGATCAAAGCGATCCTCCTAAAGCAGATCAGCCTACAGAAGATAGTCACCACAAGGTTGGATTGTCTTCTTATTCGCAGTGGCTGCTCGAGTTAGAGCAACATCCTGAGGATGATTATGAAGATGATTCAGATGACGGAGTTATTTCGGAGTCATTAGCTAAAATTCTTGAATCCCAAGGGCATATCGATAAGGCGATCAAGATGTACAAGAAGCTTTCATTGAAATATCCAGAAAAAAGTGGTTACTTTGCCGCCCAAATTGAAAAAATCACGAGCTGATGATTACATTTTTGACCGTATTAATAGTTCTTGTTTGCCTACTTCTAATGTTGGTGGTGCTGATTCAAAACCCTAAAGGTGGAGGATTAGATTCTACATTCGGAGGTGGAGGTGCAAATCAGATGTTCGGTGCCGCTAAGTCTACAGACATGATCGAAAAGATCACCTGGGGATTAGCGATAGCGCTTTTTGTGCTATGTATCATTACAGCCATAATGGTTAATGGTTCAGGTGGCGTAATTGACTCTGGCCTACTATCTCAGCCTCAATAGGTATCCCATTTTCGATCTTTGAGTAGAATGATTTGCCGAGATATATATGCTCTGGCAATGATTTATATCTAAGAACTTTACTGATGTTTTGTCATCTGCTACGATTAGCAGAGCTTACATTTTGTCAGTGATCTGTAAGGTTCTTTGTTCTTAACTGCAATAATGTCAGTTATTTGCCATTTGGCACGACAAATGATGTTAAAGCATATCATGTTACAATTATTTTAAAAATCAATTTTTATAAATCTATAGACTATGAGTTTTAAACCAATCAATGATAGGGTAGTCGTTAAGCCTGCCCCAGCAGATGCCAAGACTAAGGGAGGAATCATCATTCCTGACACAGCTAAGGAGAAACCTCAGCGTGGCGAGGTGATCGCAGTAGGACCTGGAAAAGATGGCAACAAAATGACAGTAAAAAAAGGCGACACCATACTATATGGTAAGTATGCTGGACAGGAGCTAGCATATGAGGGTGAAGATTATTTAATCATGAGAGAAGATGACATCCTGGTCATCCTCAAGTAGACCACTTATAGAACACTCATTGATTTATTTTAAAAACTAAAGCAAAGAAAAAGTTATGGCTAAACAAATCACATTTGACACGGAGGCACGTGGCAAATTAAAATCAGGAATAGACGCATTAGCTAATGCCGTAAAAGTAACGTTGGGTCCTAAAGGTAGAAACGTTGTAATACAAAAAAGCTTTGGAGCGCCACAAGTAACTAAGGATGGTGTAACAGTAGCTAAAGAAATAGAATTAGAAGATCCTATCGAAAACATGGGAGCACAGCTTGTTAAAGAGGTCGCTTCTCGGACTGCTGATGCAGCGGGTGATGGTACTACTACAGCGACTGTATTGGCGCAAGCTATGGTAACAGCTGGCATGAAGTATGTGGCTGCGGGTGCTAACCCAATGGATCTTAAGAGAGGTATCGGCAAAGCTAAAGATACAATCATCGAAGACCTGAAAACTCAGAGCGAGGTAATAGGTGATGATTTCGAAAAAGTACAACAAGTAGGTGCCATCTCTGCTAACAATGACAATGAGATCGGATCCCTAATTGCTGATGCTATGAAGCGTGTATCTAAAGACGGTGTGATCACAGTCGAGGAAGCTAAGGGTACAGATACATATGTTGAGGAGGTGATGGGTATGCAGTTTGATAGAGGATATCTATCTCCATACTTCGTAACTAATGCGGAGGATATGAAGACAGAGTATGAGTCTCCATTAATCTTGATCCACGATAAGAAGATCTCTAATACTCAGGATATCATCCCTGTATTGGAGAAAGCTGCTGGAGCAGGTAAACCTCTATTGATCATTGCTGAAGACGTAGAGAGTCAGGCATTGGGGCTATTAGTTGTCAATAGATTAAGAGGTGGTCTTAAAGTTGTCGCTGTGAAGGCTCCAGGATTTGGTGACCGCAGAAAGGCAATGCTTGAAGATATCGCTATCCTAACAGGAGGTACTGTGATCTCTGAGGAGAAAGGCTACAAGCTGGATGCTGTAGAGTTAGAGCACCTTGGTACTGCTGAGAAGGTAACCGTTGATAAAGACAATACAACTATCGTTAATGGTGCTGGTACAGAGGAGGCTATCAAGGCAAGAATCAATCAGATCAAGCAGCAGATAGAAACCACTACTTCTGATTACGACCGTGAGAAACTTCAAGAGAGACTTGCAAAACTCTCTGGTGGTGTTGCCGTACTATATGTGGGTGCAGCTACTGAGGTTGAAATGAAGGAGAAGAAAGACAGAGTAGACGATGCGCTTCACGCAACAAGAGCTGCAGTGGAGGAAGGGATCGTTACCGGTGGTGGTGTTGCCCTTATCCGTTCGATCAAATCTCTCGCATCTGTAAAAGGTGAAAATGAGGATGAGAAGATGGGTATTCAAATCGTAAAGAAAGCATTGGAGTATCCGTTGAGAACCATAGCATTCAATGCGGGTGTAGATGGATCAGTGGTGCTACAGGCTGTTCAGAACAGAAAAGGCTCTGTAGGATACAATGCGAAGACTGATAAGTATGAGGACCTTATGGCTGCAGGTGTAATTGACCCAACTAAGGTAACAAGAGTAGCTATAGAAAATGCGGCTTCAATCGCAGGCATGGTATTGACTACTGAAACAGTCATCAATGACATTCCAGAAGACAAGCCAGAAATGCATATGCCTCCAGGAGGAGGAATGGGAGGAATGATGTAAAATCCTTTTCTCAGAGCATGAAATATTGTAGGGGCTATCCTTTTTTGGATAGCCCCTTTTTTTATTACATTTACATATAATATGTTTTTTACCACATAAAATACCTGTTATTTTTTTTCAAAAAAATGTGATATCGCAGTGAGCAATCGTCCTTTTTCAGAAGAGCAGTTTGAAAACACCTTCAAAACCTACTTTGGCCCACTCTCTAATTATGTCAACAGCCATATTAAAGATTGGGAAGGAAGTAGGGAAATAGTGCAAGACACTTTCATGAAAATATGGGAGAACAGAGGCAATATTGAGGTTACAACAACTGCAAAAACATATCTCTATTCGGCGGTTAAAAACCGAATGATAGACTACATCAGAGCAAACAAGCGCAGGGGAGAGGTCGAAGATGATCAAACCTTTGAAGAGGCAGAGAATGATTCTGCAACGATGGACTCCATGATTCTGCGTCAAGAAATTTTGAAGTCTTTAGATAGGCTCAAACCCAAAATGAAAAAGATCTTCTCCTTATGTAAAATAGAAGGTCTCACCTATGGAGAGGCAGCAGCTTACCTCGACGTTTCCAAAAGAACAATAGAAGACAACATCGCTAAAGCACTCGTCTTATTAAGAGATGACCTGAAGCAAAATGAAATAGTTTTCGATTTTTAGAAAAAATAAATGTGGTACTTGATTTATTAATCGTCTTAGGAGTGTAATGTCAGAAATAACAAACAAAGACATATTAAATTTCTTAGAGGGCAATCTTAAGAAGAAGGACAAAGAAGCCATACGTACATGGGCTTACGAGTCTGTTGAGAACGCACAAGACCTCGCATTCACACAGAAGATATTCAAAGCTTCTAAGGACCTATCTGCCTATAATCCTGTAGATGCAGATAGTGAGTGGGCGTCGTTCCAAGAAAAAATGTCTAATTCTGACGCGAATAAAACTTCAAATAAAAAATCTGGTGTTTTCGAGAGCGTTGCAGGAGCCTCTACAGTAAGCGTATTAGGAGGAACGTCCTCACAGTCAAATGATGTAGCATCTGCTCCTACCGACATTGATATCCTCAACTTTATTGAAGGTGATCTTACAGGATCTCAAGCAAGTGAGGTTAGTACTTGGTTAGAGAATGGTGATCAGGAGAGAAGTAAAGACTTCAATTTCACCAAAGAGATTCTCACCGAATCCAAAAATTTAGGAAGTTACAAGTCTGCTGATGTCAATGCTGAGTTTTTGGCATTCATGCAGAAGACTAAAACTAAATCTAAGGAAATAGGTAATGTGGTTGCTATGACTCCTGCGCCTGTTGTTCAACAGGAGGCAGTTACACCAACCTATGCTCAAGAGCAAGAAGAGGAAAAAGAATTTAGATTAATACCGGTCTGGGGTAAATACCTCATGGCAGCTTGTGTAGCATTATTGGCAGGCTTCTTTTTATGGACGACTAATCCTGGAGGGATATTCGGATTTGGTTCTTCTGAAGATGTTTATGGAGAATTTGCAACCGAGTACAAAGCTGATAGCTTTGAAATGATTGATGGTTCGACTGTATCTTTGGAGGTATACTCAAGCATCAGATATCCCAAGGATATAAAGAACTTAGAGGAGCGTAAGCTATACTTAGATGGTCAGGGACAGTTTGATGTTGCCAGCAATGAGGAGAAGCCGTTTATAGTAGAAGTCGAAACTCCAGATGTTGTAGGCGACAATGATGATATCGCTATAATGGTAATCGGTACAATATTTAAAGTGTACGCACATGAAGATTACATTAAAGCGGTCGAGAATGTAGAGGGGAAGGTAAGAGCTTACTCTATCAAAAATCCTGACGTTTATGTTGACATGGGTCCTGGTGATAGATATGGCTGGGATGGAGTCAAGTTCGTAGATCTGAATAATCAAGAGCTACCAGTTGAGGATAATTCTATTGAGTATGACATGTTATATGTCCTCGATTATCTGATGGCTAATTCATCTTGGAAAGTAATTTCTTCTCCTAACATGCCTTTCGATGAGAAGGGGGTAGTCAAAATTGACTTAGACAAGGATCTCGATGAGATATTGAATGATCTTAGAGGTCGGGCGAACTTCGAATATATCGAACTTGATTGTGACAACTGTTATCAGATCACTCGCTTCGAAGAATCCTATTCACAATAGATCTAACAAATGAGGGCAGAGTATTATGGTCCCTATTATGGCTGCGCCGATTGAAACGATCAATACGCTTCCAGCAGCAATGTCCTTAATCTTTCCAATTTTACCGTCATAACGTGGGTTGACGTAATCACAGATTAACTCTATTGAAGTATTCATAGCTTCCGCAGAAAGTACGATTACGATACATAGTATGATTATGCACCACTCAAGATGGGAGAGGTGCAATAGTGCAGATAGAATCAAAGTGAGCAGACTCATGCACAACATGATCTGAAAATTCCTCTCTTTTGCTGAATAATTGAGTCCTTTTAAAGCGGCTTTTAAGCCGATTCCATTCTTTTTTTCGATTTCTTTCAAATTCTTTTTTAAGCCATAAATGTATCTCATTTTGAGCCAAGCCCCGTATTTGTTGATCTCAGGATTAATGCTGTTTAGGTGATCTGAATTATTGAAAGATTCTTTTGAAAAAACCTTCTGATTCTTTTTGGTAGTAGAGATATAGTTAGTGTATATTTGCGCTCCCTTAAGGGATGGCGCGTTAG
>CAYPWL010000065.1:0-11634 GCA_964414425.1 uncultured Saprospiraceae bacterium | reverse complement strand
GAGGCAAGGAAAGTGGCAGGAGAGGTCGGTCAAAAGGCTCTAAAAGGCTTGTCGCATTCCGGTCTTTAATCGAAAGTTACGATTGTATCCAAAGTATGTCCCGAAAAGGGAATTGTTGGGACAATGCAGTCGCAGAATCAATTTTTTAAAACAATCAAAATCGAAGCGCTCAGCAGATATAGATTTAAAGATGCTTTTTCCCTTCAGAAAGTTATCTTTAGCTATATAGACGGATTTTATAATACTGTTAGATTTCACTCAGCCTTGGAAGGACTTTCTCCTTTCGAGGCTTCTATTAGAAAACAAAAATTAAAGGCTGCTTAATCAACTTAACTCTCTGTCCTCCTTCCCTTTGCGCTTAGTCCATGACCATCTGGACTTCCCCAGTATAGTGGACAAAGAACAACTAAAGCTTGTACCTTCTTTTACTGTAGGATTATTTGGCAGAGACGTTAATTACTCCATACTCTATGATGACATTATGAAGTTGGCAAACATTTTGACCTACATACGATCAACTAATGTCAGCTCGACTATCTGGATATTTAACATGTCGTTTAGTTGCTTTGCTGTATATTTTACGTCCAAATATCAAAGATCCTATCTACTATGAGAAGTTTTTCCCTATTCCTCTTCCTTTTTAGTTTTTGCTTTCAGTCTTCAGCTAAGGATATACCCTTAGATGTAGCCCAGCAATATGCCGTAGCTGCTTATAAGCTCTACGCTAAAGACAATCGCAAATCCGATAATGCCAGCATCAATGGCCACCTTACTCAGGTAAGTGATAATAATGAGATCAGTTATTATCTCTTTAATTTTGAGAATGGTGGTTTTGTCATTTTATCTGCTGATGATAATTATCATCCTGTTTTAGGGTTTTCTACGGAAGGTCCTCTTGACTTTTCTAATGAACAAGCCATGATCATATTGAAAGGTGAGATGGCCTCTCATGAGATACAGATCGCGGAATCTAAAAAAGCAAACTTCAAGTCGTCTACTAACATAATATCAGCCTGGTCTGAGATCAAAGAAATAGCAAGGACAGGAAGAGTCCCAAAGAACAATACCTTTCAACCCGTAGTAGCGCCACTTACAACGACTAAGTGGAACCAAGATGGATTTTACAACGCATCAACTCCTGTGGATCCTAATGGCCCCAATGGTCGTACTTATGCTGGCTGCGTACCAATAGCAATGGCTCAACTCTTGAGGTATTATGAGAATTCAGCACCGGGCAATGGGACTCTTGTTTATGACGATCCTGTCTATGGGCTGCAAGAAGGAGACATCTGTGGACAACAGTTTGACTACGCCAATATGCCAGATGTGCTTACAGAAGAGAATACAATACTCTCTGATTTTATATATGACATTGGCAAGATGACAAGGACGAAGTACAGTACTTCCTATACTTCCACCTATGTAAGCTTATTAGAGAACTCATTGGTCTTTAATTTTGGTTTTGATTCGGATATCAAAGCATATTCTGGCACAAATCAAGACCTATACTCTTCAACTTTAAAATCAGAGTTGGATGAAAACCGCCTCGTCTTGTTATCAGGATGGTCCATCGATGAGTTCGATCGAGCGGATATCGGTCATACTTGGGTAGCAGATGGTTATGGACATGATGCACAAGGAGTAGAATATATGCACTTTAACTGGGGTTGGGGCGGAAGCAACAACGGATGGTTTTTAGATAACCCCGGTGCATTTACACCACACCCAAACAATCCAGAGCAATCAGTCATTCCTTACTATTGGTATCGATATACTATTTATAATATTAAGCCGGCAGGAGAAGCATGTTCTCAGCCAGATCAAACTTTGGCAAGGTCAGAGTCATTTGAAAATTATGCTTACTTATATTTCGAAACGCCGTTAAGAGATGAGATGCGGAGATATCGATATAAAAAAGTTGGGACAAGCGATTGGATAACTTCGGATCCTACTGATGTTCATTTTCTATATGCTGGGGATCTAACACCAGGCACAAATTACGAATATCAAGTATCTCGAAACTGTTGTGGCGGCTGGTCCTCATTTTCTGAACTAAATGAGTTTACGACTTTAGGTACGGCTCCTCAGACGGAAGACGCTGAAACAGAAGAAGAAGCTGAAGAGGAAAATCAGACAAACATTGATTGCCCAGTTGAAGATGCAGATGGATTTTTTGTAACCAGCCTGTCAGACAATTTTGCATTTGTATACTCTACAAGACCATATGGAGCTGTGAATAATCAGTTCAGATATAAAAAAACAAATAGCTCTAATTGGACAGAGAGTGATATCAGCAACTTATATTATCGAGCACTCTCTGGTTTAGACAGTGGCTCAACATATGAGTACCAAGTACGCCACGAATGTGAAGCAGGTATCTGGTCCGAATATTCTGGTTCTTTCAGTTTTACGACCACTGGTGAAGCTACGGGAGGTGAAACAACTGAGGAAGAAGAATCAGGAGAAAGTGAAGCTACAGAGGAAAATCAGACCAGCAATGATTGCGCAGTTGAAGATGCAGATGGATTTTTTGTAACCAGCCTATCACACAATTTTGCATATGTATACTCTTTAACACCATATGGAGCTGTGAATAATCAGTTCAGATATAAAAAAACAAATAGCTCTAATTGGACAGAGAGTGATATCAGCAACTTATATTATCGAGCACTCTCTGGTTTAGACAGTGGCTCAACATATGAGTACCAAGTACGCCACGAATGTGAAGCAGGTATCTGGTCCGAATATTCTGATTCCTTCAGTTTTACGACCAATGGTGAATCTACAGGAGGCTAGACAACTGAGGAAGAAGAATCAGGAGAAGGTGAAGCTACAGATCGCCCAATATTGTATAGGTGACTGGTCTACCTACTCTGGTAGCCATGAAATAATCACTTAATAAAAGACACTCAAAAAGAAGCGCTTTCCTGTTCCTCCGAACAAGAAAGCGCTTCTTTTAACTCTTCTACTCTCTTTGTATTTTTAATTAACTCATGTCGAAAGTATGTCCAATAGACATCCGTCGATCTGGCTTAACTAATAAGTTCATTGGTGTTTACTTGCCGACTAAAACGGCAGATCATCAAAGTCACTTGGCGAACTACTCGTCGGTGTTGCCTTAACTTCATCGGCAGGCGTCGGCCAAGACTGATCTGTCGGTGGTGCTGATACAGAGGCCGTATGCTCTTGCGGTTGATCTTTTACCACTTTCCATGCTTTGACATTGGTGTACCATTTGCCATTGTACTCTCTACTCTCGATATCCACGCTGGCAATTACTTCGTCATTTTGCTTAATACCAAAAGCATCAATATTAGCTCCCCACACATCAAAACAGACACTCTTCGGGTAGGTACCCGGCATCTCAATTACGAATGATTGCTTTCTCCACTGTCCATTACGTCCTTCTCCAGTTTGCTCTGGTAAAATATGAGTAACTCTGCCTTTGACTTCCATAGTTTATCTGATTTGCATTGCAATTATATGACTTAATTAAATGTGTTTACTACTCAACACCCATAAGATGTTATTTATGCCTTTAATTCTATGGTTCTCAATCAATTTGACTAAAATATGACCACATAAAATGACTATTACTCAGCGCATGATCATTTCAGACTATGTCACAATTAATTGCGTTTTTAGTAGCTGAAAAAGAAAAATCAAAGTCTAAAATCATGAAAAAAGAGACGATATCAATACATGGTGGATACACCACAGAACCAACAACAAAGTCTGTAGCCGTACCCATATATCAGACCGTCGCATACGAGTTTGACAATGCTCAACATGGAGCTGACCTATTTAACTTAGCAGTCCCAGGTAACATTTATTCTCGGATCATGAATCCTACCGTCGATGTGCTCGAGCAACGGATTGCAGCACTCGAAGGCGGTATAGCTGGTTTATGTGTAAGTGCAGGTAGTGCAGCGATTAACTACTCCATCCTCAACATAGCGGAGAAGGGAGACAACATCGTCTCTGTGCCATTGCTATATGGTGGCACCTACACCTTGTTTAAGCATATGCTCCCTAAACAAGGAATTGAGGTGAGATTAGCAGAGTCGGACGATCCCAAGGCCATCAACAGACTGATCAACAAAAAGACTAAAGCTGTGTATTGCGAGTCCATAGGTAATCCTGCGGGCAACATTCCTGACTTAGAAAAAATCGCAAAAATTGCCCATAAAAAGGGAGTTCCCCTAATCGTCGACAATACCGTTGCATCCCCGATATTAATCAATCCGATCGCCTATGGCGCAGACATCGTGGTTCACTCCATGACTAAATATATCGGAGGTCACGGTACGACATTAGGAGGTATTATCGTGGATAGCGGTAAATTTCCTTGGGCGGAGCACGCAGATAAATTTCCTATGCTTAATACTCCTGAGCCTTCATATCATGGCGTAGTATACACCGAGGCCTTTGGAGAAGCCGCCTATATCGGTCGCGCCCGAACGGTGCCACTCAGAAATACGGGGTCCGCACTATCAGCCATGGCGGCATGGCAGATCCTACAAGGAGTTGAGACACTTGCTCTACGCATGGAGAGGCATTGTGATAACGCTCTGGCTATAGCCAATTATCTCAGTAATCACGATGATGTCGAATGGGTGAGCTATGGAGGTCTTAAGGATAGCCCTTATTACAGATTAGCCAAGAAATATACGGGAGGGAAGCCTGCTTCTCTTATGACTTTTGGTATCAAAGGAGGATATGACAATGCGGTTAAGTTTTATGACGCATTGGGCATCTTTAAGAGGTTAGTCAACATTGGTGATGCCAAGTCTCTGGCATGTCACCCAGCCTCGACCACACATAGACAACTGACTGGTGAGGAACTCACTTCAGCCGGTGTGACACAAGACATGATCAGATTATGCGTAGGCATCGAACATATAGATGACTTGATCGCAGACTTAGATCAGGCATTTGCGGCAGCTAAGTAATCACTTAATTTTTATTCACAATATGTGGGCTCACCATTCAGGTGGGTCTATTTTTTTTTACGAGGAGAGATGTAATTGATTCATCAAACTTAAGGCCGCTTCCTGCGTTAATATTCCCGATTAAGACATTATGAAAATACTTCTGGCCATCCTATTTCCTTGTTTGCTAATAGGTCAATCAGATCCGCAAAAGATCATTGACGCATCAATCAAAGCACACGGGGCCAAAAATTACATCAAGAAAGAGATGAAGTTTGACTTCAGAGGTCGAACATTCACATACCGCAACGATGGAGGCAACTATCGCTACACTCGATCATCTAAAGCTGGAGAAGAGCCCTATCTCGATATCCTAAGTAACGACGGATTCAAGCGGATGTCAGGGGGTCAACTTATCCCCCTCGATCATAAAAAGACTAAAGCCTATACAGAGTCCGTCAACTCCGTAGTATACTTTGCCATACTACCATACTTCCTCAATGACGGTGCAGTTAACAAAAGATACTTAGGACAGAAGTCCATACGGGGAACTAACTATCATAAGATTGAGGTTACCTTTGACGAAGAAGGCGGCGGTTCAGATCATGACGATGTCTATGTATATTGGATCGATGCCGATGACTACAGCCTTGACTATCTGGCCTACTCTTTCGAGGTTAATGGTGGTGGCGTACGGTTTAGAGAAGCCTATAATTCTCTCCGAGTTGCGGGAATCGTTTTTCAAGATTATGTAAATTATAAACACGATAAAAATACTCCTGTAGCATCTCTGGACGACGTATTTGTCGCTGGCGGGCTCACGGAACTATCTCGTATAGAGCTCAAGAATATAACCTCTGTCAATCATTAATCAACGATACTATGACACTACGCTTTTTCATAATATGCATGCTCATCAATGTAGCCCTTAGCGCTCAGCGCAGAGAGCCATTAGATATTACGATAGACTGGGAGTCATATGACCCGCCATCTACGCTCGTAGTACCTGAGAACCCTACTCATAGTGCTAAGTTTCCATTCGTTGATGTACATAGCCATCACTGGCGTATGGCTACTATGGATCTCGACAAACTCATCAGAGAGATGGATAGCCTCAATATGAAGGTCAACGTCAATCTCAGTGGTCGTGGTGGTAAAGCGCTAAAAGATATCACCGACAATATCAAAAAACATGGCTATAAAGATCGCTTAGTCGTCTTTACTAATATCAACATACAGTCTATCCTCGAGCCGGATTGGACCGAAAATACCGTGAAGCAAATCGAATATGATGTTGCCAATGGCGCACGAGGTCTTAAGATCTATAAGAGTCAAGGCATGACGAATACTGACAGCCTCGGCAACCGTGTAAAAATCAACGACCCACGAATCGGACCCGTATGGGAAAAATGCGGTGAATTAGGCATACCCGTATTGATCCACTCTGCAGATCCTAAGCCGTTTTGGGCGCCACATGATAGTCTCAATGAGCGATGGCTGGAACTCAAGCTCAGACCTGGACGTAAGCGTGATGCGGACAATCCTGCCTCGTGGGAAACCATTATCTCTGAGCAGCATGACATCTTTAGGAATCATCCTAATACTACATTTATCAATGCACACATGGGATGGTATCCTAATGACCTCGGACGCCTGGGTGAACTACTTGAAGAGCTCCCGAATATGTATGTAGAGATCGGTGCTGTTATAGCTGAGCTCGGCAGACAACCACGTATGGCCAATTGGTTTTTTGAAAAGTACCAAGACCGAGTCCTATTTGGTAAAGATTCCTATAAGCCAGAGGAGTATCCTACGTACTTCAGAGTGTTAGAGACTGCGGATGAGCATTTTCCATATTATAAGCGCTATCACGCCTATTGGAGAATGTATGGCCTCGACCTGCCAGATCACATACTGGAGAAGTTATATTACAAAAATGCGCTAAAGATCATACCGGGACTGAATCCTGAGATATGGGAGTAACTTAATGGCAGCACTCATTTCTATCCTTATGCCTGTTAAAAATGCGGAACCATTTTTAGCAGAATGTATAGACTCTATTCTCTCCCAGTCCTTCAAAGACTGGGAACTCATCGCTGTAGATGACGGCTCGACTGATGGCAGCCTGAAGGTTCTAAAAAACTATGAGAAATCCGATCATCGCATCACTGTGCACTCCAATGATGGCACTGGTATCATCGATGCCCTTAGGCTGGCATATAGTCACGCACAAGGAGAGATGATTACTCGGATGGACGCCGATGACCTGATGACCAATGACAAGTTAGAGGTACTACAAAAGAATCTCCAGCAACATGGAACAGGTCATCTCGCTGTGGGTGGTGTAAAGTATTTTAGCACTGAGTCCTTAGGGGATGGCTATAAGCGATATGAGCAATGGCTTAATGGCCTAACGGCACAAGGGGACAACTTCACAGAACTGTATCGAGAGTGTGTCATCCCATCACCTTGCTGGATGCTACATAGGCAAGACTTTGAACAAGCAGGGGCATTCGATTCGGATCTTTATCCAGAGGATTATGATCTCGCATTTAGAATGCAGCAGGCCGACTTAGAGGTGATCCCGTGCTCGGCACAGATTCACCTCTGGCGTGATCATCCTGAGCGTAGTTCTCGCAATGATCCAAATTATCTAGACAACAGCTTTATCAAGTTGAAGTGCCACCATTTCATGAGTGACCATTATGAAGATCGACCCCTCGTAGTCTGGGGTGCTGGTAAAAAAGGGAAGTCTATCATACAACATCTGAAACAACACTTGCCAGATCTATACTGGATCACCGAAAACGAAAAGAAAATAGGCCACAACATCTATGGGGTTATAGTAGACTCACCCAAACTACTTGAAGAGCTATTCTTACCACAGGTGATCGTTGCTATCGCCAACCCAGAAGAGCAAGCAGCGGTCGACCAAAGACTATTTGATATGGGTTTATATCCCATGGTAGATTACTTTTTGTTTTGTTGATTTTACTCCTGCTCCAATCGTACCTCCACATACCGATTATGCTCACCGATACCAATTAACTCTCCCTGACCTGATACATCTACTGTACACTGATAGTCGAGCTCCGTCATGATAAAGTCACCCACTTCTTGCGCTCGCTGTAGGGAGAGAATATGATTAGCTTCATTAGAGCCAACCTCATCGGCATAGCCAATAATAGAAATATTGTGAGGCTTACGCTCAGTGTCGATATGCTTGAGCCACTTCTCCAATCTTGCGAGATGATTACTTGTAAGTTCATACAAGGCGGATTCATAAGTTAACCGGAGCGGCCTCGAATAATCAATATAATCATCACGATCGATGGCCTCAATAAACTTGGCTCTAAACTGAACGCCCATCATATTAGGATATAGCTGGCTATACCAGATCTTGATATCATGCTCGCCTTTCTCGAGATATATTGTATCTGCGCTGAGTTCCATAGCTTTTTTCTTATCCTCTTGAGGGTAGGAACTGTTGTAGCTATTGTTCAACACTTTCATGCCATCTATCCATAGGATAGAGTCGTCATCAGATCTCATCCCAAATAGATATAAACCATCCGTTGGAATCTTCACTGCCGATCTAAAATCAATCCCAAATGATTGTGTCAGATCAATGTCTGGAAACCGCTCTTTAGATGGTCTCCAGTCCTGATTAATCTCTTGCCAAGTGATCCTTTGATAAGGTTCTAAGTCATAGATATATGGACGATACCCTCGGTTCAAGCTATCAAAAGGAAGGCGATATACGGTGCCCTCAAATGGTAGAAATATTGGCTCATAGTTGTCTTGTGAACTGAGCGTGAGAGTACTCAATATCAAGCTTAGATAGACACTTATACGGGCCAAACAAGGCATCTGATACAAACGTTTGATAAGGACCAAAAATTATAGTCGACACTGACGCAGTCAGAGTGGACTACTTAAGATAAGCACTTAATCCTAATTCTTCCGCAATCCCAACATAGACATCCGAGAAGCTTGCTTCAAAATGATATTGCTCTTCTCCGATCTCAAATGATAACTCCCGTGCATGCAGGAGCATCTTCGTCATGTTCCATTGTGCTTTGAAGAAACGATTTTGCTTATTACATCCGTGAGGGCGATCACCGATGATAGGATGTCGCAGGTGCGCCAGATGCTTGCGGATCTGATGAAATCGCCCCGTTGTAGGCAGACACTCTATGATGGAGTATCTCGAACTGTCATAGCGCCCTGATGATATCGGTATCTCAGATTGACCCAGTAATCTGAATGTCGTCACGGCATCTTGCTCAACACCGTTTTCATTGATGAGAGGATAATCCAGTACAAGCTCATCCGATTGAAAATGCCCCCTAACGATCGCTACATACCGCTTGTGAATGAGATGGTTGTCAAACTGATACCTGATCTGCTGCAGGGCTTCTTTAGTAAGAGCGAACACTAACACTCCAGAGGTCTTACGATCTATCCGATGTGCCGTGTAGAGATACTGCCCCACTTGCTCCTTGAGGGTAAACAATGCAGACTCGGTCGCATCACGTGCCATCGGTGTGGGATGCACAATAAGACCATGAGGCTTATTGATGGCAATGAAATTGTTATCACGATAGAGTATCTCTAATGCTTGTTCCACACAGTCTGATTCATTTTTGATCATTCAAAGATGGTGAAAGCCACGATATAAGCTTCTACTCATTTAAGCTCATCGAATTCAAAAGTGTCACATTGTCAGTAATTTTTTACTATTAAGCGCCATTTTGTCACTTATAGTAAGCGCTTTCCTGTCAAAAAGACCCCAAAACTGGCATGGCACACCCCTTGATCTATGGTTGGTGTCAATTTTTGATAAAAATCATTTTAAAACACATAAAACACACATAACATGAATTACACAGCAAGAAGACCAAAAGCCAGAGTTACTTATCAGCCATACTTTGGCAATCTGATCAATGAATTTTTTAATACTGCAGTGGGCGATGTCTATAAGAAGACAGAATCAAAGCAATCATTTACCAATCCTGCAGTCAACGTTATCTCGTATGATGATCGCACGGTATTGCAAGTCGCTCTACCAGGATTCAGCAAGAAGGAAGTCAACATCACTGTCGATCAAGACACCTTGACAATTGAAGGGACTCAGGATCAAGCAGACAACACTGAAAACTACAGATTGAGAGAATTCAATTATGCAGGATTTAAGAAGTCATTCAGGCTACCTGAAGACATTGATACAGATAAGATCAGGGCAAACTTTAAGTCCGGTATCCTGAAGCTGGAATTGTATAAGAAGGAAGAGGCAATCCCTCAACCAGCTCGATCAATAGAAATAGCCTAATCACAATATTTCATTCATTAACACTTAAAACAAAATATCATGACACTAGTAAAGTATAAGCCATTTAGAGAGTTAAAGAATCTATCTGCTGACAATTTCCTCGATGATCTATTTAGTCACAGCATTTCAGATTTTATCGGTACGGAGTTCATCAATACCGTACCATCAGTTAATATCAGCCAGTCTGATGATGACTACACCATTGAACTGGCTGCCCCGGGTCTCACTAAGAATCAATTCAGTATTTCTTTAGACCAGGATCAATTGATCATTTCTGCCGAAGTGGAAGCAAGTGAGGAAATTGCCGATGGAACTTGGAATCGTAAAGAGTTTAATTACTCCAACTTCAAGCGGAGCTTTCATCTATCTGATGAGATCGATCAGGACAGCATATCTGCTAAGTATCAGCATGGTATCCTATCCATCGTCCTTAAGAAGAAAGAAACAGCTAAGCCTAAAGAGCCAACTACGATTGAGATTAAGTAGTGGTTATTAAGAGTATTTCATTTAGTTAGGCGTTAGTAGCCCTCGGTTTATCCAGACCGGGGGCTTTTTATTCAAACTTTACAACAGCATAACTTTTTCTTTACACAGGACTATTGCATCATAAGTTTAATGGTTACAATTTGCGCCGTTTTATCAAAAGCCAGGTGCTATGCTTAATCCCAGGGATATATTATCCATCACATTGATCTTGTTCTCTATCATTGATATCGTCGGCAATATCCCGATTATCATCAATCTCAAGAAGAAAGGACTGAAGGTCGAAGGCGGTAAGGCCACGTTGGCCGCTGGCGTCATCATGATTGCCTTCTTATTCATAGGCGAGGGACTGTTATCTCTATTTCATGTAGATCTTAATTCCTTTGCTGTGGCAGGGGGAATTATCATCTTCATCATAGCCCTGGAGATGATCTTAGGTATCAATCTGATGAAAAGTGATGAGGAGATCAATAGTGCCTCAGTATTTCCATTGGCATTCCCTCTTATCGCTGGAGCAGGAACCCTGACCACGATCCTATCCATCAAAGCAGAGTATCACGTATTGAATATCGTAATCGGTATAATCATCAACTTGATCATTGTCTTTATCGTCATTAGATCATCAGGGTGGATACAGCGCAAGATTGGCAAGAACGGTGAAGAGATCCTCAGGAAGGTCTTTGGTATTATACTCTTGGCTATCTCGATTAAGTTGATTCAATCCAACTTAAGTCTACTATCCAATGGCTAAGCCCGCAAGCTAAATATCAAGTCAGCAGCCCGTGAGGAAGATTCGCACAAGGCCGCAGCCATAATGCCACCCCTTCGGGGTTGCTCCATATTATATACCATAACTAAGATAATATCAGCCCTTCAGGCTTTTGATTG
>CAYPWL010000064.1:0-12010 GCA_964414425.1 uncultured Saprospiraceae bacterium | reverse complement strand
CCGAAATTGATGTTGAAGATTTTAGTGTATGGATATTTGAGCAACACGTATTCATCGCGAAAGATTGAGCAAGCCGTACAGAGCAATATCCATTAAATTTGGCTTGCGGGAATGAAGAGACCGGATCACAATACGATTAACCGATTCAGAAGTGAGAAGCTCAAGGGCATACTCAAAGAGGTGTTTGCCCAAGTGGTGACCATGATGGTAGAACAGGGCCTTGTTGATATTAAGACAATATATGTGGATGGCACCAAGGTGGAGGCTAATGCGAATAAGTATACATTCGTTTGGGGTAAGAGCATAAAGAGATACAAGGATGGCATAAAAGCACAGCTTGAAGGCTTATGGAAATATGCAGAATCCATAGCCAAAGAAGAGCTAAAGGACAATGATCCTACGACATACCCTGAACTGGATGCAGAGCAAGTCAGCAAGACCATAGCGAGTATAAATGAAGCGCTTAAAGACAAACCTATTGATAAGAAAGTCAAGCAGAAGCTAAACTATGCCAAGCGACATTGGCCACGGAATATGGCCAAGTACAACGAACAGGAAGAGATATTGGGACAACGCAATTCATATTCTAAGACCGACCCTGATGCCACGTTCATGCGGATGAAAGACGACCACATGGGTAATGGACAGCTAAAAGCAGGATACAACTGGCAAATCAGCACCACAGATCAGTATATCGTCAACTACGACATCTATCATAATCCGACAGATACCTTGACTCTTCCACATCATCTTAATGAGTATAAAGAACCATATGGTGACAGTCCAGAGGTCGCAGTTGCTGATGCGGGCTATGGCAGTGAAGAGAATTATGAATACCTGGAGTCTGAAGACATAGAAGCCTACGTCAAATACAATTACTTCCATAAAGAACAGAAAATCAAAGGCAATATAAAGGCCAAAGATGCCTTCAGACCACAGCATCTACATTACAATGTAAAAGATGACTACTTCATATGCCCAATGGGTCAAAAGATGAAGAACAAGTATGAGACGAAAGTAAAAACCAAGTCAGGATACCAACAAAAGTACAGCGTCTATCAAGCCAAGAATTGCTTAAACCGTCCACTTAGAGGAGCATGTCATAAGGCCAAAGGGAATAGAAAAATTCAGTTCAATTGGAACCTCAAAAGACACAAAGACAAAGACAAAGCCAGAGAAAAACTCCTATCGGAACAAGGAGTTGCTCACCGCTCACAAAGACCTGTAGATGTTGAAGCGGTGTTCGGAAACATAAAGCAGAACAAAAGATTTACTCGATTCAATTTGAGAGGAAAAGACAATGTCCTCATATAAGCTGGACTAATAGCTTTAGCTCATAATCTGGCCAAAATGGCTAAGAACTGAAACTAAAAAGTAAAATACCCACTCTTAACCTCCATTATCAATCACATAAGTAGAATAACTACAAGAAATCTCACATCATACATAGTCTCTAACAGAACCAATCCAAAAGAGGCTATCCCTTACGAGACAGCCTCTTTTTTTTGACCACAGGCCTACATTGAATTTTTGAAACTCTTGCTACCAACCTTAAGAAGTTTTATAAAAGAGCCTAAGTGACAATTGACAATCACAGACTTTAGTAGCCAATACATATCTTTATAGGGTTCGATTATTAAACTGCAATAATCAAGCATGCCAAAGAATATCATATCTGCCCTTAGCAGTATAATGCTGCTTTGCTATTTCAACAGCTTGGCTCTTCTCTATTGCCAGCCAGGAGAAACATTGGGTACCCAACTCATGACGATCAATGATGGACTTTCGCAGCGTATTATTACGGGTATAAGGCGGACTCTTTGGGTACATACTACATCCAAACTATAGGAAGCCTCCATACTATTGAAGGGCAGAAACTCACCTCCAGCTTGCTCAAGGATAGCTACGATAGCAAGTTCCCCTTAGTGGAGTCAAATGGTACATGTCTACTGCCTGACAAGAATAACTATATCTGGTCCATCAATAAAGGAAAGCATATATGTTCTTTTCAATGTATCAACTAATTAGCGAATGAATAGATTATCGATTAGAGATTAGATTCTATGAGGTAGTTTACTCTTTTTATATACCTGTTAGTGCACAAAAAAAAGAGCACACAGCTAATCATGTACTGTATGCTCTTTTTTGTTTTAATGATCAGGATCGATGATTACCCAACCAACTTAACATGGTCGTTACGGATATCAAGACCTTTCTCATAGATATCTTCTGTTCCATTTTCAAGCTTGAGTACGCCACGAGGACATACTGCGGCACAGACTCCACAGCCTACACATGACGCTCTTACGATATCTTGTCCTTTTTGGGCGTAAGCTCTTACATCGATGCCCATTTCGCAATAAGTGGAGCAATTACCACAACTTATACATTGACTACCGTTAGTCGTGATCCGGAATCGTGAGAAGAACTTTTGTTGTATACCGAGAAGTGCTGCCATTGGACAGCCAAATCTACACCATACACGGCTACCCATTAATGGGTAAAATCCGACACCAACTACTCCTGAGAATGCTGCTCCGATTAGTAAGCCATACCACTTCTTAAATGTGTAATTAGATAAGAAGAATGCATTGCCGCTACCAGTGAAATAGTTGATCAATAAAATAATGCCTATAAGGCCGAATATTCCTAAACTGATCATTTTCAAATCTGATCTATTGCCTCGATTATAGATGAAATAAGACATGATACCACCTACCAGTAAGATGAGTCCTACTATGATCATGGTAAACATCGTACGAGTGATATAATATTGATCTGGATCATTGCCGAGATAGCCATATACAACGGCTATCGTCATCACGATGGAAAATATCAAGACACTATGTATCATCCAGCGCTCTACCTTCCAGGCCTTTACGCTCTTGTCAGATAAGTGTCTCCACGGGTCACCAGCAGTCTCTGCTAATCCACCACAGCCACAAACCCAGCTACAGTACCATCTCTTACCGTACTTATAAGTTAAGAATGGCGACACTACGAATATCATCGCTAAACTGGAAATCAGGAAAGTCCAACCCATAACACCAGCCGCGCTCATATTATTAATATGCCACTGATCGAACAAATCATAATCTAATGGCCACATGTTTTTTATGTCTTTATCAAACCATTTTGAACTGTATTCCGCATTGAGACCTTCCAACAACTCAGGTATTAGAAAAGCCAAGAACAGCTGAAAAAACATGACGCTCAAGGTCCTAATGATCTGATATCTGTTATGGCGATATTTCCATATAAATCGTACTCCAAACGAGACTATTGCAACAGTGTATAAGGTGCCATATACGAACCACTCACTGGCAGGGGTTCCTTTCATGGCCATGGCCAGTGGGTCGAATAGCCCTACAACTCCAGCATTGGCACCATCGGCTCCCACTCCCTTCCCTAATAGGTGAGGATACCAATATAGGAGCACATAAAAACCAGTCATTAAAATGCCGAGTATCCACCCGATAACACCCCTGGACATAGTACCACTGAATTGAATTCCATTGTTTTTAATACCTGGTGCTTCAGTGGCATAAGTGAAATATGCATACCCTATAATTCCTGTCATTATTAAGATGATAGATATAGACAGGCTAACGGATGAAGTAGTAAAGTTCATTCCGAATCCCGCAAGTACTATTAATCCTAACCCAATAATTCCTATGGCAGAAAATAATTTCTGCGCTGCAGACATTCCTAACGGATCAGGATTGGCAATTGATAAACTTTTATATACTTGACCCATGATATTATGCTCTTAAAAATTGTAAAACCTTATTTAAACCATTCATTTTCTTGCGCTTCAGGCTCTTGCCTGTAGCTTTATTATAGGTACCTATCACCTCATCGGCATAGGACTTGTAAAACTCTGGATCAAAGTGAGCCAGCTCAAGATTCTGTAATACAGTCTCTACAGGAGTTTTCTCCGCAAGCCACTTCTCACACACCTCATGTCTATATCGCACACCAAAGAGATTAAACCCAACAATAGTGTGATCATTTTTATCATAGACGATGCGGACACTCTTTTCTCCAGATGTGTCCTGCCATATGATTGAAGTATGATTCTCTGGTGGTCTGGCTAATACGTCTCCATAAACTTGGTACTCTATGTCGATAAATTTTGCCGAGTTAAACCAGATCCCTGGATCGTAAGATACCTGCTTGCCAGAGATATTATAGGCTACAGTCTCACCCATCATGCGCCCAGTATACCAGATCGCTTCTATCGGTCTACGTCCTGGTTTTGGATCAGAATGTTCGGAGCAATCTCCGATTGCGTAGACATCCTTGATGTTAGTCTGTAGATACTCATCTACCACTATGCCACGATTGACGTTAAGCTCTGTATCCTTTAACCATCCTACATTAGGACTTACTCCAGCGGTGAGTCCTACGTAACCACAATCTATTCTTTCGCCAGTTTCCTTGACGATCACTGCACACGCATTACCAGAACCATCGTCGACGATCTCACCCAGATTGACACCGAGTCTTAGATCGATATGTCTACTCTTGATGTGGTTACTGATCATCGTGGCTTCCTCAGGAGGAAGGATATTGTCCCAGTAATTGCTCTCTCTTACGAGCATGGTCACGTCTATGTGGCGTGAGTGAAACATCTCGGCCATCTCTATACCGATCAATCCACCACCGCAGATAACAGCTCGTTTTAAGCCTTTGCTGTTCTTTTCCATCTGTACCAGATCCTGGAGGTGGTATAAGCCACCTACCTTATTGAGATCTTGTCCAGGCCATCCAAATTTGTTTGATTTGGAGCCCAAGGCTAAGATGAGCTTATCATATCCCATATTTCCTCCAGCCTTGAGGCTTAAAGTCTTCTGATCGAAGTCTATAGAGTTTACGTGATCTTGTAATAGATCTATTCTGTTCTTTTCCCAAAACCAATCTTCATATGGCTGGGTATTCTCCAGTGTCATATGCCCCATGTACATGTACATGAGAGCTGTCCGGGAGTAAAAGAACTTAGATTCGGAACTAATAACGGTAATTTTTGTTCCGTCATTAAGTTTTCTTAGCCAACGAGCCGCAGTGATTCCACTGATGCCGTTGCCTACAATGACTACATGCATAATATTTGTCAGTTAGCGTTAGTGTATTCCTAACTGAATATAGACAGAACTGTTGTGACTTTTCCCTTACACTTTTAGTATTTACCCTTATTTGAGTTAGCTCCAGTTATATATTTTTATAATTGAGGTGTTAAATATTGGTATAACTCTTATTTACAGGCTATTACAAATTAGAAATAATACTTATATTTGATTTTTATTTATTTATTGCCTTTAGGCGTAGGTTTTTAAACAAAATGAGGTGTCTTATTATTAACAGTTCATTAATAGAGACCTTATTAAGTAGTAACTATCTTAGAGACGTGATCAGAAAATTGATGAAATACGGTTTAATCTTGCTTATAGCAGCTTCTTGTTTTGGAGCAGCCTATGCACAGTTCAATACTGGGCAGCAACAGAACAAGGCCGTAGTTCAAAAAGAAATTTCGGTCTATCCCAACCCAGCGGTGGACTACTTCACACTCACTGTGAAAGATGAAACCATATCTCGCATTACCGTAAATAACATCATCGGTAAAGAGGTCTTAAGCTACAGCAAAACAGATATGAATAAATACGATGTCTCGCTTCTCAAAAAAGGCATCTATGTCGTTAGAGTATTTAATCACAACGACAAGTTGGTCAAGGCGCTCAGATTGAGCAAGAGCTAAGCCAATCCTCCTTAATTATCTTACTGGATATTCAGCATAATTTCGCGGTGTCTCATAGAGCCTCACGGTTACCTCGTATGCATCTCCCAGTTGCTTTTGTAAGATGTCCCATATAAAGTAAGTTAAGTTTTCTGTCGAAGGGAATATGCCCTCAAGCTCAGGAACATCTAAGTTGAGGTTTTTATGATCAAGCTTATCTTCTACGTGTTCTTCTATGATATCTTTGAGCGTCTTTAGGTCCATTAGGTAACCAGTCTCAGGGTTTACTTCACCGACTACTTTTACCTCGAGGTCATAGTTGTGACCGTGATAGTTTTCATTATTGCATTTTCCAAAAATAGCTCGATTCTTTTCAGCAGACCATTTGGGATTATGCAATCTATGTGCTGCGTTAAAATGTGCTTTTCTAAAAATTGCGATTCTCATTATGACGTATTTGGTATTAAAAACATGGATGATAATGATAAGTTTACATACGCATCAGAAGATGAGTTTAATAAGTAAATGTAGCAGTAGATGACCATAGGTCAAGAACAAATCATACAGTCCATTTTCAAGTCCATTGATGAGGACAGGTTTGCTCATGCCACGCTAATCGAAGGCAGCCCAGGGTATGGGACCCTGGCAGTAGCACTCGACATCGCCCAGTATTTAGTCTGCTCTAATAGATCTGCTGAGCAAGGTCCCTGTAGATCCTGTAAGTCATGTGGCAAGGCCGCTAAATATATCCATCCTGATATACATTTTGCATTCCCTTCTGTTACACTAAAGGAAAAGAAGCGTAAAGACACAACGTCTGTTGATTTCTTGAAGGACTGGCGTGCGCAACTTGAGGAGTCCCAATATTTTGACATTGATCAGTGGGTAGGTAGGATCGTCAGAACGTCTGCAAGACCGGACATCAATGTCGCCGAATGTAATACGATTATAAAGCATCTGAATCTGCAGTCATTTGAAGGCGGAGCCAAAGTTCAGATCATATGGATGGCACAATATCTCGGCAATAACGCAAATCGCTTATTAAAGCTGATCGAAGAACCCCCTGAGCGTACCTATATCCTACTAATCAATGACGCAGATGGTCAGATCATCAATACGGTTAGATCTCGGTGTCAGACGATCAAACTGCCAAGGATATCAGATGAACAGATCGAGCAAGGTCTGATAGCGTTAAGTAACGTTGAGCAGAGTAGAGCTCGTGAGATATCCTTACTTGCTGAGGGAGACTGGATCACGGCAGCATCGCACGTTGAGATGCATACGGGAGAGATGATCGATATAAGTCTGGGCATGCTTGAACTGGCCTACAGTTCGGATTATCTCCAGATGCGAACCTGGGTAGAGCATATGGATCAATATGATCTCATGTCTAAGAAGGCCATCCTGTCCTATAGCCTCAGATTACTTAAAGAACTCTTGCATATTAAGTATGGACACACTGATCTCATCCGGATCTCTGATGTCGAGTTAGTCAGACTGCAGAGGTCACCGATCCTCTCTGCAATAGATGTTGATGTGATCAGTGATCTATCAGATGTGATATCCGATTGTCAGATGTATCTGGACAGAAATGCGAACGCAAAAATTATATTATACAATTCATGCCTGCAGATAGAATCGATTTTGAGTGGCTCCGTTATGTACAGTAATAAGTTGTAAATTTACTAACATGGGTTGTGCAGGATGTAATACAGGTAAGGATGGGGTCCCCAGCGGTTGCGGCAGCAAAGGTCACTGTACCAGTGGCGGCTGCAATAAGATGAATACATTTGATTGGCTCAGTAACTTGGATATCCAAGATCCATCTGAGTATCAGTATATGGAGGTGAGCTTCAAAAATGGTGCTCGCAAAGACTTCTACAAGATGAATCAGCGCTCTTCGGCAATGACCGGAGATATGGTAGTCGTGGAGGCCAGTAATGGTTATGATGTAGGTCGTGTATCTCTCAGTGGTGAGCTTGTACGCCTCCAGATGAAAAAGAAGCGTGTCAATGAAGATCGTGTAGTCAGCAAGGTCATCAGAGTAGCCAATGATCGTGACCGCGAAAAACTCGAAGAAGCTCGCTCCAAAGAGCAGAAGGCCATGGTGAGAGCTCGAGTAATCGCTCGATTATTAGGCCTACAGATGAAGATCGGAGATGTAGAGTATCAGGGCGATAATCGTAAAGCAACATTCTACTATACAGCTGATGGCAGAATAGATTTCCGTGAGCTGGTGCGGAGCTATGCTAATGAATTTAGGGTGAAGATCGAGATGCGACAGATCGGCAGTAGACAGGAGTCTGGCCGTATTGGTGGTATGGGCCCTTGTGGTCGAGAACTATGTTGTTCGACGTGGTTGTCTAATTTCAAATCAGTATCGACCAGTGCGGCACGATATCAGAATCTGGCTATCAATCAGACCAAATTATCGGGCCAGTGTGGACGCTTGAAGTGTTGTCTTAACTACGAGTTAGACAGCTATCTCGATGCCTTAGATGATTTTCCTAAGAGAGCAGATGTCCTCAAGACCGCGGACTATAGATATGAGCTACTCAAGACGGATATCTTTAAGGGTATCATGTATTACATACAGAAGTTGGAGCGGGGTAGAGGTCCCGTCATCGCCATCAATAAGGACCGTGTCAAGGAAGTACTCGCCATGAATAAGAAGGGAGAGTTTCCTGAGGACCTTGGTGCAGAGTTAGCATCTATCGGTCAGGAGTCTGATGATATGGAGTACGCAGACTTGACAGGATTTATCGAGTTACCGACACGTACTAAGCGCAAGAAAAGAGGTGGACGAGATAATCGCAAGAACAGAGGACGAGGGAGAAGTCGGGGTAATAGTGGGAACTCACGATCTAAACAGAAAGATCCAGAAGGGAAATCCTCTGGAGGTAATGACTCACGTAAGTCATCAAACAATAAACCGAAATCTAAATCTAACAAGAGGAGGAACTACAAATCCTCCAAAGGGAAACCTAATAACAGAAACGATAAAAAAGATTAACCTAACAATCAAAGAACGGGATCGATGCAATACGATATTATTATCATAGGAGCTGGACCGGGTGGATATGTATGTGCCATCCGATGTGCACAGCTCGGGATGAAGGTAGCAATCATAGAAAAGAGAAAAACCCTCGGAGGTACATGCCTCAACGTAGGATGCATACCATCAAAGGCATTGTTAGATAGCTCTGAGCATTTTCACAATGCACAAAAGAACTTTGCCACTCACGGGATAAAGATTACTGCGCCCAAGGTGGACATGCCGCAGATGATCAAACGGAAGCAAGAGGTAGTAGACCAGACTACAGGAGGAATAGACTTCCTCATGAAGAAAAATAATATCACCGTTCATTATGGCACGGGAAGCTTCGTAGATGCGAATACTGTCGAGATAAAAGGGGATAAGACTGAGAAATTAACGGCTAAGCATATTGTTATAGCTACTGGGTCTGAACCGATTACGCCTCCTGCTTTTGGCTACGATGGTAAGAGAGTAATTACCTCTACCGAGGCCTTAGAGATTACTAAGCTCCCTAAATCAATGGTGATCATAGGTGGTGGAGTCATCGGTCTCGAATTAGGTTCGGTATATGCTCGCTTGGGTACTCAGGTGACTGTTATCGAGTATCAAGATAGATTGATACCTGGCATGGACAAAGACTTAGGTAAGGAGCTGATGAGATCTATGAAAAAGCTGGGCGTTGAGTTCAAGCTTAAGCATATGGTTACTAAGGTAGAGGGACTGAAGTCAAAAGCGAAGGTAGAATACAAGAAGAGAGATTCTGAAGAAGTGATAAGCATTGATGCGGATTACTGTCTCATCGCTATCGGCAGGAAGGCCTATACCGCTGAGTTAGGTCTTGACAAGATTGGCATTAAGACAGACGATCGGGGTAGAGTAGAGGTAGATGGTCATCTCGCTACTAATGTCGCTAATGTCTATGCCATCGGTGATGTGGTCAAAGGTGCTATGCTCGCTCACAAGGCTGAGGAAGAAGGTGTCGTACTGGCAGAAATGCTATCAGGACAAAAGCCGCACATCGACTATAACTTGATACCAGGAGTTGTCTATACATGGCCAGAGGTGTCCGGTGTAGGTAAGACCGAAGAAGAACTGAAAGAGGCGGGTGTTGCCTATAAGGTAGGTAAGTTCCCTATGCGAGCTCTTGGGCGTAGTCGTGCCAGTATGGATATCGAAGGAATGATCAAGGTACTCGCTGATCAAGAAACTGATGAGCTCCTTGGCGTACATATGATCGGTGCCAGAGCGGCAGATCTGATCATGGAAGCTGTAGCACTGATGGAGTTTAGAGCGTCTGCCGAGGACATGTCTCGTATCTGTCATCCGCATCCTACCTACTCAGAGGCGATCAAAGAAGCTGCACTAGCCGCAACGGGCGATCGTGCTTTACATAACTAATGAATTAAAATTAATAAGTGGACTCGATCTGAGTCCACTTATTTATTACTTTATCGGCTATAGGTCGTGATATACTTCCCTGCGAAGTTTAGTACCCACAACTTATCATCGATTATGGCTACATCTGCTGGCTTGTTTAAGCCCTCTGCCAAGATCTGCTGTACCTGGCCTTTATGGTCAAATATGACCACTCGGTCATGTTCAAAGTCTGTCAACATTACTTGATCTTCGGTGATAAATATACCAGTGGCGGCATTGAAGTTTTGATCCTCTCCAAATGTCAATATATGATTGCCATCCAGATCAAAAATCTGGCCTCTATTATTGTACGCATCTGCGACATATACTTGATCCTTATGAAATTGTACATCAGTAGGATAGTGCATCTGTCCAGGCTCTTTTCCTTTGCCACCTAGCTCTTTCCACTTTCCACCGCTCTTCAAGAGGACACGGTGGTTATAGAAGTCTGCTATAGCAACCTGATCCCCTGCTACATCTACAGCGGCAGGAGCATCAAGTGAGTCTAGGATAGCTAAGGTGTCCATGGCTCTATTGCTCATAATTAGGATCTGATCGATACCATATGAGGGGATATACAGCTGATCACCAGAAGAAGCGATGTGCATAGGACGCTCAATGGGTACGGGATCTCCTATAGGTTTTCCACTTGGATCTATCTGTACTAAGCGATTGTTATTACCATCACTTACCCAGACCTGATCGCCTACCTTGCTTATCCCTATAGGCGTGATATCATTGAGCAGTATTGTCTCTGACGCTACCCATGCATGGCTCTTGTTACAGCTACTATATAGCAGTAGGGCGAAGCCGAATACAACGATTAATTGAAGACTGCGCATTAATTCTCTCGTTTTATTCGATCATAATGGCAGCACGGCGGCAACGCCTCGTACTTTTCATCAGTGGTACTCTTGTTCTGAGTATCGTGACCGAGGTCGACTACTACATCTTCGATGGCATTCTTGTTAGTTAAGCTGCCGTCATAAGAGAAGCTGAGGATCTTCGTTTTCGAGTCCCAGTTGGCATCAGCAACACCTTTGACACTTTTGACTGCCTTATTGATGCGTGCCTCACACATGCCACATGTCCCTTCGACATATAGTGTAGTCTTATCAAGATTATTAAGATCTACCTCATCAGATACGGCAACCTCTGCGGTCTCCTCTGTCTGTCCGTCAAAACGAGTAACCTTAGCACTTACAGCAGTATATCCTGCGTGATCCACCTTATACTCTACATCAGTAAGAGCAAGGCTCTTAGTTGAAGGATAGGTAAAGCTGACATCACCTGATTCGATGTCAATTTTGAGTTTCTTGAGTCCCTTGAAGTCTTTCAACTTTTTTTCTAATCCGTAGGCGCAAAATGGGCAACCCAATCCTGCTACAGTAACTTCAAATTGATCTACATCCTTCTTTCCTTGAGCTACAGATTCAGTAGTGCTCATCATAAGGAGGAGTGCCGTTATGATTGTGATAATTATATGTTTCATGTTATATTATTTTTATGTGTTTGACACCATCCCTATAACGGTACTGGTGTGTGATAGAGTCCTAATTTATCCTTAAAAAATATAGCGGGTTCCAACAAGTATATCATTGTTCAATCGAAACCGTTGTATGGACTCCGACTGGAACAAGGGCACTTGTACGGCGAACTCTACTGTCAGTCTCCCTTTGGCATATTGTATGCCTTGAGCAAAGAGTAATTCAGTCTGGTCTGTCTCTGGTCGGTATTGACCGAAATACTCAAAGTACAAGTTGAGTTGATTGACAGGATAAGTCGGCTTGAGTAATGGCAGGCCAAATCCTACTTTTAGGCGG
>CAYPWL010000063.1:0-13062 GCA_964414425.1 uncultured Saprospiraceae bacterium | reverse complement strand
TAAATGCGCTATTCAGCAGAAAAATTATTTCAATATCCGGAGTACAAGAGAAGTTGTCACTAACATTAGATCGTAATAAATTAAGATTAACTGAAGGAAGAGAACAGGGTAGGTATATTCTCAAACCTATACCACGAGATCTAAAATTAGTAACCGAAGTGCCCGCTAATGAGCATCTGACAATGCAAATAGCTCATCAAGTTTACAAGATTAACACGGCTGCCAATGCGCTCATTTTCTTTCAAACAGGAGAACATGCCTATATCACAAAGAGATTTGACGTAAGAAATGATAGTTCCAAATGGGGCTCGGAAGATTTTGCGAGCCTTGCGGGACGAACAAAAGACTCCCATGGAGATAATTATAAGTATGAGAACTTCAGCTACCAAGAGGCAGCAGAACTTATAGAGAAGTATGTTGGAGCATATCAAGTAGAGATTGAAAAGTTCTATAGACTCATCATATTCAATTACCTCTTCTCAAATGGTGATGCTCATCTAAAGAATTTTTCATTGATAGAAACACCTTCCGGAGACTATATATTGAGCCCAGCATATGATTTACTAAATACACGAATGCATGTAGCAGACACTGCCTTCGCGTTAAAGAATGGTCTGTTTAAAGATGCGTCAGTGAGAAATCCAATAGGAAATGATTTCTTAGATTTTGGGAGCATCATAGGTATTAAAGAAAATAGAGTTGAGAAAATATATAGTTCATTTCTTGAGAATAAAACGAAAGTTCATGCTATGATTCAGCAATCATTTATGAATGATAAAGCTAAGAAAGGTTATATGATACACTACAATACAAGATTTAGTGTTTTGGACAAAAGGTGAGAATTTATAAGGATATCTACCCTTGTCTATGTAAGTCTCCACTTAGAAACACAACCTGCATTCTCTTGGTGTATCAGAAAGGTGCCTCTTAACGCACCCGACAAAGACAAGTAATCCTCCATAACCATTCTTTTCACTATCTTGATTGCATCATAAGACAAGGATCATGAGATCGATCAATGTATTAACTTTAGGATTGCTGGCGCTATTATTACTGATGACCACATCAGGTCAGGCGCAGTCCACCGAGGCGCTCAAGGAAGAAGTCAAGAAATCCATCCAAGAGGATGCCAAGCTTGCGCAGGTAATGGTAGACAAAGTATTTAGCTTTGCTGAGCTGGGATTTCAAGAATATGAGACCTCTAAGTACCTGACAGATATATTAGAAGAGTACGGCTTCACTATCGAGCATGGGATAGCTGGTGTGCCAACGGCATGGATGGCCAGATGGGGTAGTGGCAAGCCCGTCATTGCATTGGGGAGTGATCTGGATTGCATCCCTAAGGCCTCACAGAAACCAGGCGTTGCTTATCATGACCCAATCGTTGATGGTGCCCCTGGACATGGGGAAGGACACAACTCAGGCTCACCACTCAATATACTGGCTGCAATACACGTCAAAGAGATTATGGAGCGAGAGGGACTCCAAGGTACATTGGTGCTGTGGCCTGGAGTTGCAGAAGAGCTCGTCGGTACTAAGGCGTTCTTTACTCGGGATGGATATTTTGATGATGTGGACATTTCGATATTTACACATGTCAGTGACAACCTCAGCGTGAGCTATGGTCAAGCTCGAGGAACGGGGCTGATCTCCGTGGAGTATACTTTTGAAGGTGAGGCGGCACATGCCGCAGGGTCTCCATGGCGAGGGCGTAGTGCCGCTGATGCGGTCGAACTCATGAATATAGGCTGGCAATATCAGCGTGAACATCTGGATCCGCTGCATCGATCTCACTCGGTCATCAAAAACGGTGGGGACCAACCTAATGTGGTACCGTCCAAGGCTTCGATATGGTATTATTTCAGGCATGTGACCTATCCTAAGATCATCGAAGTATATACTAAGGCCAACAATATAGCCGATGGTGCAGCATTGATGACTGACACTAAGGTCACACGTAAAGTATTGGGCTCAGCTTGGCCTCGACACTTCAATCAAGTGATCGCCGAGACGATGTATGAGAATATCACAGACGTCGGACTACCAGAATGGTCCGATGCGGATCAACAGCTTGCTCGAGCAGTACAAAAGGAAGTAGATTCGCCAAAGACACAAGATGGCCTATCAGTTGAACTGAAAGAGTTAGGACTACCCGTCAAGAATCCGATCAGCGGAGGTAGTGATGACATCGGAGACATCTCATGGAAGTTGCCGACGGTGACGCTACGCTTCCCTTCTAACATCCCTGGCCTGCAAGGGCACCATTGGTCCAATGCGATTGCTATGGCGACACCTATTGCCCATAAGGGCGTTGTAGCTGGTGCTAAGGTGGTAGGTATGACAGTAATTGACTTCTTGCTGGATGATCAATTGGTTAAGGACGCATGGACCTACTTTCATGAGGAGCAGGGCATGGAACTCGACTATGTCCCTATGGTTGGTGCAGATGATCGACCTGCGATCTATATCAATACAGATATCATGGAGGAGTTCAGACCACAGTTGGAGCCATTCTACTATGATGAGACGAGTCATGAGACCTATCTAGACCAGTTGGGTATCAGCTATCCTACTCTGAGAGAAGAATAAGGTTCTTATCTATGGAGTATACCATCGCTTATTACTGCTATCTCATTGCGGCGAGCATGACTATCCTGATAGGGCTGCTGTATGCGACTCGCAGACAGGTGATGCCCTATCATCTCAAGGCTCTGCAGACCAGTTGGGATGCCATAGTCCCCAATTATCAACTCTTACTGCGAGCACTGCTCAATGGAGGCGGTTATTATGGGATATCGGTTGGCTTGTCTATGATGGTGCTTTTGCTGATCCCATATAGCAACCATGAGCATTGGGCTGGTTATGCGATAGGTGTGATCGGACTGATAGGTACCATACCGCTAACGTGGATCGTCTACACCGTCAAGACTAAAACTGCTGGTGACCCTCCGCTTTGGATCATGATATTGATTGATGCTCTGTTGATCTGTGGATTGATCGCTACGATAATATCTTAAGGCCTAACGTCCTTTGTCGCTATGGTTCGTAAGAGGCCTTTCTCATTGATGAGGATCGTTTTTCGAGCCTCGGTACCTCGAGTATATAGGTCAAATCCAATGGGATTGTACGATAGCTGTGGCTTAAACCGGTAACCCTCCAGTGCTACGCTTGGAATAGATAAATCTTGCAATGTACATGCGTCTGGCTTATGTTCTCTGAGACATGATTTAAGCTGATAAAAGATATCCCAAAGAGCTGTTTTAATTGACTCATCTGAATCTAATTCAAAATTTTCAAGGTTAGTGTGGGCTATTCTATAAGTCTTCATGGTATAGCCAAATTGATCAGGACGGTGGGTGTCATAATCACCTGTAGGTGACCAAGCGGTGTAATTAGCACGAGGAGGATTATGATTGTTCAAAGGATGTCTATAGGCGACATCTACTATTTCAAGTGGCCAATCGACCCGATAAAAATTTGTCCTCCAAAGATCAGTTAATGTCTTCGAACTAGATAGTTCTTGAATGACTGGTATTGGAATGGCCACCTCTACTGTCCAAGAAGTATCGATGTCACTTGGATCATTCAGAGTGCCCTTTATATGGACCGCGTGCTTGAGCCCATGAGCGCGCCATGTACTGATAGCATGGATGCCATTATCAATTTTATATGGAGAGAGCATTAAGAGATCACAGACTGTATTGAGTGCATTGACTTGCAACTCCATATAATTGTGTCCGTCGCCATCAGGATCAATAAAGATCTCAAAGGCATCGTCCTGATAAACATGATCATCTCTATCTGTCAAATTCGCCCAGATATGATCATCTTGAAGTTCTGCCGCTATATACAAGTAGTCAGTATTCCAACACATCTTGACACGAGTCTGATAGTCGAGCACTTGGTCCTTGTCACCTTCTATATCAATAAAGTCTCTCGTCCATGGAATCGTCAACCAGGTCGTATCATCGAGGAGACCATCAATATGTATAGTATCTTCTATACGATGGTTGAAATAGAGTGGATTATCATATGATCCAGAAAAGTGGGCATCGGTTAATTGGCTCTTTTGAGCTGCACAAAATGATGAACTCATCATAGATGCCAAGCTATAGAAGACTATTCGGATAATAGAATGTTTCACTCTTACTGTGTATTTCCTATGGACAATGTTACTCAATGATCAAGTTACTCCACTTAGGATATTTAACCTGATACTTAAGATCTAATTGTCTCTGCTCGTTAACTTGGAGATCCATCACCCAAGTGCAGGTCCTTGCTCCTTCATCGAGATGTGCGCGACTCAGCTATTCCACAGTGACTTCTATATTGTCGTTTGTTGAGACGGGTACTTGATCGAGTACATTATTTTGGTGAGCTAGACGATCCTCTTTTTCTGGAGAGAAGCTCTTATATTTTAGGTATGTAGACACTCACTGTTGTACCGCTACCATCCAGATTGTTGAGCAGGTTTACTTTCCCACCTATTTTTTGAAGGATCTTTTTAGTGATGCTTAGGCCTAAACCCGCTCCATTGTGCTGGTCTCTGGTATTCAGTCGCTTGAACATACCGAATACGTAGTCATGATACTCCTTAGGGATACCTGTACCATTATCGATGATCTGGATTAGGTGATAATAGCTTTGCTCTTCGTGTTTGATCTGTATAGTTGGTTCTTCATCCGTGTTATACAGTAGAGAATTTTCTATAATATGAAAAAAGACTTGTTTTAACTCCTCGGAGTAAGTATTAATCGGAGGGATGACATCTTGAGAGATGTTTGGGATATGTAGCGTTTTATGTTTTTCAGTAATCTTTTGGACAGCGTACTTGATCAGATCATTAATATCAACCATAGATGGGGCCAATTCCTCTGTTTTTTGCACATCATGATATTGTTCTACATTATCAATTAGGTTGTACAATTGTACGCCACTATTTTTTATGATGTTAGAGTATATAGCTGTCTGATCATTAGAGATGGTATCATGCGTGATGAGCTGTCCATAGCTCACGATGTTGCGGATGGGCTCTTTGAGATCATGTGATAGTATTCTGTTGAACTCATCCATTTCTTCTTTAGACTGCTCCAACATGTCATATGATTTTTGAAGGCTGAGAGTTCTCTTTTTTACTTCTGTCTCGAGGATGCGGCGCTGTCGTCGTGACTGTAAAAACAAGAATAATAGTCCAGCACAGAATAATACTATGGCTCCCACTATCGAGGAGAGTAGTGAGGTTTCTAAGTTTTTCTTAGACAGCTCAGCGCCCAATAATTGATTATCTAAGTCTTTTTGTTCTGAGTCATATTTAACCCTGAGGTATTCTGTTTCCTTACGTCTGTCATCCTCAAATTTTTTCTTTGTCAGCCTATTATATTCCGTCAGGTGCTGATAAGCCATCTTGAAGTCATTTTTCTCACTATTGAGCATATGTAGAGAGTTATAAAAACTCATGATTTCATTTACTTCAACAGTATCGGTGAAAGCTATTAACTCTTCATAGATTTTAATAGCGCCATCATATTTTTTTTGGGCCTGATAAAGATTTCCTTTAAAGCTCAATAAAATACGACGACCAACGTAACCCAACTCACTTGCATGGGCATTACTCAATTCATCATATATGGACTGAGCTTCTGTAATCTTATTTTTATTTAGGAGTATTTCTCCTTTAATCATTTTGGCGTGTGACTTGAGTATATCGGCGTTAGTCTCTTCTGCCAAATCTATGCTCTCTTGAATCTCTTGCAAAGCGTCATCATACTGACCTAATTGTGAGTAGACTCCTGCTAATTCGTTATGGGCCAGTATCCAACTTGATGATGTTATCTCCGTTTGCCCTATAGTTGCAAACAACTTTTTGAATGTTTCTAATGCAGCTTGATATTTTTCATCAGTTTTAAATAGTTGACCTAAGGAGTATAGGTTGCTCGACACCGCTTTCAGATCGTTTAATTCTCGACCTTGTTCGATATTTTGATAATACTTGAACTGTGCTGATTCTAGGTCACCTAGTTCCATATAGGTGAATGCCTCGATATATCTCAAGGACATCTTTAATTTTTCAGGTATTCTATCAGAATAAATCTTATCTCTATTCTCAGCAAAAATTTCAAATGCTCTCAGCGGATCTCCATCATGGTGTATATAGTAGATTTTAGCCTTCAGATGATGTGCCAACGTACTATCAGGGAGAGATGGGTTGGATGTTAAGAGATCTTCGGACTTGTTTATGTACAGAGTGGCCTTTTCAGAATCTCGATAGAGATATTTTTGTACAGAATCTACATAGGTCATCAGTAGTTTCGCATCAGATTGAATCTGAAGTTCAACATTGTCGGATTGACTATCGCCAATAGTATAAAAGGCAATAATAATCACAATGGACAGCCAAAGTCGTAGTATTCTTCTCAATTAGATTTGGGTAATCGTCGTAGCATAAAGTATTAAGTAATTCGATTTATACACACAATCATTCGATATTTGGTACTATTCTCTCGTTATTTGGTTTTCCAATCAGTACAATCCCAGTTTAAGAGATGTTCCAACTCGGTGATATCCGATTTGTATCTATCCCGGAGAAGTTTCCTTACACTGGCAGCTAAGGGGCGTACGTAGCTTCTTTTATGCACGGTACGAGATTCATATTGATATCCAGCTATAGGTAAATTCAGAAATTCTAAAATCTCATGGATCGTTGTTTCTTGATGGCTTACATAGTCTTCATACTTGAGAAATAGGAGTTGATCACCTTGAAAGAGATCTTGGAGTCGCTTCACTTGGGCAGCATAGTATCCTCTGTCGATATAGGATCGGTACATTTGATCTTTTGGGTCTGACGAGGAAAGGCGCCTATGTTCATGAGCTATACAATATGCAAACTCTTGATCCTCATTTCCTCGTTCAATCTCCATATTCCAGTGAGAGTAGGCACGGTCGATCGGATTACGTAGGATCATGATCAGCTTGATAGCAGGGTTGTATGTTTTGATGCGTTGAGGTGCTTCAGGAAGATAGGATAAGATTGGGGTAACCTCACCTAATGTCTTGCTATGATCCCCTTGGTAAAAGTCTTTCTCGTACCAGTAGTAGCTCAGGGAACTGCTCGTATACAGCGGCCCATCAAAAAAGTGTGGCTCCTTAGTATATGACATACGGATGTCATGATGCCTATTGAGATAGTCTCTCAATGAGGAAGTTCCTGACTTTTGGGCGCCGATGACTATGAAGTCTACCTTCTTGTGGCTAAGGTATCTGAGCTGTGATAGACGATGTAAGAATGTGCGTACAGAGAGCTTGATCATGTGTTACAGACTACATGAGAGATTTTAATGAGACAAGTCGTTATCAAAAAGTAAAAACTGAGTTATAAATATCACAATTGTCGTCATCATGAGCGAAGCCAAAATTTTAATTTGCTCCAAAGAACTCAATCCTTCAAAAAACAGTTAGATAGGTGAGAGAAAAAAAATCAGATATGAACTTCATAACAATCATAGCGTCGATCCTGATACTGAGCCAAGTTGATGCTTGTCAAGCAGCTCAGGCCAGCACGCCTACCGAAGAAAGATTATTGGATCCTATTGTGGTATCGCCCGAAAAAGATCTGTCAGAATATAACAAAGCTTATTTTGCCAGCGGCTGCTTCTGGTGTGTAGAGGCAATCTTTGAATCTGTAGAGGGAGTCGCGGAAGCAGTCTCAGGTTATGCAGGAGGTTCGGCAGAAGATGCTAACTATAGAGCAGTCAGCAGTGGTGCTACAGAGCATGCGGAAGCTGTAGAAGTATACTATGATAGCACTGTGGTGGATTTCCCGACTTTGCTTCAGGTCTTCTATGGTTCTCATGATCCAACAACACTTAATCGTCAAGGTAATGATAGAGGTCCACAGTATCGCTCAGCAGTATTCTATAAAAATGAAAAAGAGCAAGAAATCACGGTATCTTATCAAAAGCAGCTCAATGAGTCTGGCATCTTCCAAAAGCAGATTGTCACACAGATAGTACCACTGGATGTCTTCTATAGAGCAGAAGATTATCATCAGGATTTTGAGAGACGCAATCCTAATCAGGGATATGTGAGGGCAGTCTCCGTTCCGAGATTAAACAAATTCAAGAAGAAGTTTCCAGAGCTTCTAAAGAAAGGTGCTGAGCTACATTAAGCATATACTCATAGCATGCATCATCATATGCATGTCATACAATGAAATCATAAGTCAGGAGCTTGCTCCTGACTTATATTATGTTGACCTATCTGGATCAGAGAGTCAGCTGTCTGACCTACGGGGAGAGGTCGTCTATATCAGCTTTTGGGCGAGTTGGTGTGGTCCATGCCTGCGTAACTTTAAGAAGTATGAGGCGATTCGATCCCAGTTAGCATCCGAGGGTGTGATCTTACTCAATGTTAATATTGATAAGACCGAAGACCTATGGCTCAGCGCCCTGGAGGTGCAAGACATCAGTGGTCAAAATGTAAGGTCGACCGATATAGAGGGCCTTCAAGCCGACTATCAAGTTTACAATATACCGCTCTACGAGATCGTCAATCGCCAAGGCAAGCTGGTCTATCTCCCTGATGATCCTGATAGATCTATTGTTGATGCGTTTATAGGTTGGCTAGGAGAGCGGTAGTAAAAGACTCCTTTATTTAGCCTTTTGCCATTGTCGATACCATTCATCAACAACATCTCTAACCAACAATCCAATTGCACAGGACATCAGGATCCCAATGGCTAAGCTGTCATAAGTACAGAAAAATGGTTTGTGGGAAATTTTTTCAAAAGTGCTGAGGTCGATCATATATCCAATTTCATTGCCTATCCAAAGTAGCAGGTTACCACCAATCAGTATAATGACAAAATTGATGAACTGATACTTCCAAAATGCACTGCTGTCAGCGTAACGTCTCTTAACAATTTTGATCATCGTAAAGACAGGTATGATGACTATGGCATTGCGGATGAGCAAGGCCAACTGACTCGTCGGAAACCAAGGCGTCAGTCTCACCAAAGTTAAGAAGGCTATCAAGAATAGAATCAAGATAATGTGCAACACAAGGACAGCTCGATTGCTCTTAGTGATCTTACAAAGGCCCAATGCGATTAGATCAATTGTCTTGAAAATCACAAAGGCAAATAATCCGATCACTAAAAAGATCAAAGGCATGGTATCGACATAACCAAAGAGCCCAGGTTCTAAGTTGTGTTGTATAAGTTGCCTTCCCTCAAATCTAACACCCGAATGAATCAAATCATATCGCTCCTCGAATGATAGGTCTTCCATCTCTTTTTGGAAGGGAAGGCTGTTTTTGAAGGCCTCTATGAAGTAATAGTCATTCTCCTGATATGGCCGACTTGGCGAGTAATAAGAGTAGTTGATCGAGCTGAAATCATCCTGCTCATAACCGTTGAATTTATAAATCTCTTTTAGACTACCTGCCTTCTCTAAGATGAATACGATAGGTTCTTTATGGGGCCAGATAGTTTGGGACTGGTCCACATTGATCAATTGATAGCCATCTTGTTCGAGGACAACATCGTGCTGATAGCGGAGGTAGTGCGCTCCAAATAGGAATACTCCAATCAACAACAGTATAGTGAATAGATATAGATCGGAGCTCCTCATTGATCACTAAGGTATCATTATCAAGGACTTAATTACTCCAGATGACGCAGGTACATCTCAGGATTGTTGAGGAAGTTTTTAGTGATCGAGTAATGCTCTAAGTCGGTTAGTTGGGTTTCTTGCATCTGATCAGCAGTGATCTCATAGATCGTACTATCCGGAATCGACATAAGGATGGGGGAGTGGGTAGCGATGATAAATTGAGACGTGTTAGTCTTGAGATGTTCTATGATGAAGTAGATCAATGAGAGTTGCTTAGCTGGCGAGAGCGCTGCCTCGGGCTCATCGAGGAGGTAGATTCCACGAGTTTTAATCTTCTCGTGCATGATCTTCAGGTAGGCCTCGCCATGGGAGAATGCGTCGAGCTCCTGCCCGTAGTTCTTGCGCATATGGTGGAGCTGCTCGTTGGCATTTTCTTTCATCTCTTTGATGATGTGATCGGGTACGTTTCCTTGCAGATCTTCAAGCTGCTGATGGAGGTGTGCATCTCGACGGTTCACACTGTTCAAGTAATCTCCAAAATCTTCGGCCCTAAAGAAAAATCCTGTTGACCGGTGAATCTTAAAATCCAACTCCAGATAAGGAGCAAGCGATATCGCTGCAGCAAAAGACTTCTTGTCATATTTGGAGCCATCCATATGAGGCAGTTGCAACCTAAATGCAATCGTCTCAAGTAGGGTAGACTTACCCGTCCCGTTGTCACCGACTATGAAGTTGACATAGTTAGATAAGTCTAAATCCTTGGCATGCTTGATCCCCGCCACGTCATAGGGGTAGGGATTAGTCCGATCAGTATTGATATTAAGCGTTTTGATGTAGGGCATAGGGTGGTTTAATCAACTATCCCCTCCAGATAAGGCCCCAGCATCTCATTCATGATGTAGGTCCAGCCATTTATCGAGCTCTGGCGCTTAAACTCTGGGATCGTCGTGTCAAAAGGCTCAATGATCACATCAATGAAGGTGATCGTATTCTTGCTATCAGGGCCAGGAGTAATCTTGTGGGTAACATGACCTCGGCCTGGTAGGCCTCCGAAGGTCCACTCTACGGTATAGTGTGAGTGTGCTACCACCTCGATGACTCGCCAGCAGTGCTTAAAACTTCGGTTCTCTGTGGCTACATCAAACTCTGTATAGAACCCCTCGGTTGCATCAAAGGCTGGTATCACCTCAAAGAACCATTTCCTCATATGGTCGAGCTCGGTTAAGACACTCCAGATTTGGGCAACGCTTGCTGAGGTTTCGATACTAATTTCTATAGGTTCCGCTTGCTCCAAGATATATGTTTGTTAGTCTTGATCTAATATAATACTTCGACTCTAAACGTGCTTGGAGATATCTATCCCAGTCGTCTTACGATAGAACTCGGTCGCATAGGCATCCGTCATACCAGAGATGAAGTCCACCACTGACATCACCTTGAGGTAAGGGTCTTCCGTCATTTCAAATTCTCTGAACTGTAGCGGTATCAATGATAACGCCATCCTATCCGTTCCCTCAGACTCCTTGCGGAGTACAGCGGGGACAAAGAGCTTGAGGAGGTGAGACATGACATGATAGCCAGTGATCTCAATCTCAACGACGGAGTGATGGCTATAGATCTTTGAGGTAGAGATATCCATGACTTCGGACATTGCGGGACATCGATCCTCGATACTATCGACCAGTGTACTCTTATAGGTACCCTTAAGGATATCCTCACTTTGCTCAACGAATACTGATGCACTCTCCAAGGTTAGTGCGTTAATACACTTAGCTCGCAGGTAGGAAATAGAGTCATTGTCATCCAGAATCTTGCTGAAGGTATCTCTGATTTTACTTATGTTATCTTCAGGTCGATTGATCTGATCGATGATGTTCATGAGCGCTCGACTCACCATCTCCTTGCTGATGATCCCGAGTCGATGGGCATCTTCCATGTCGATGATACGATAGCAGATATCATCTGCCGCCTCTACGAGATATACGAATGGGTGTCGGGCATAGACGAGCGGATTGTTCTGTTCTTGTTTCATATCAAGCGCTTCGACGATATCATTGAAGGTTTCTCGCTCGGTCTGAAAAAAGCCATATTTCTTGCGATGTTTATATTGCTTATCTACCGCTGTAGATTCGCATGGATACTTTAATATGGCTGCCAGTGTTGTTAGAGTTAGGCGCATACCTCCGACGGGCTTGTCTCGATATGCATGAGTAAGTACACGGATCGCATTAGCATTACCCTCAAAGTTGATCAGGTCTTCCCATTGGCTATCCTCGAAAAAATCTCTGAGCGCTTTACCCTCAATTTCGTAGCCTTTATTTTTTAGGAAGTAATTAGAGATAGCCTTTTCTCCAGAATGGCCAAAGGCAGGATTGCCAATGTCATGAGCTAAGCACGCTGAGGCAATCACGCTGCTTAAGTCATATCGATAGAAGTGCAGTGATCGCTCATCGTCCGCATCGATATAATTAGAGGCGATATGATCACCGATGATTTTGCCGAGAGATCGACCTACACTCGCTACCTCAAGACTGTGCGTCAATCGATTATGTACAAATGTGCTCCCTGGTAGAGGGAATACCTGAGTCTTGTTTTGTAATCGTCTGAATGAGCTGGCGAAGATCAATCGATCATAGTCGCGCTGATATTCAGTACGAGGTATTTCTGTAGACTTAGATGAGCCCGATCTGCGCTCGGTGTAGCATGTGTTCCATTGCATTAGATCAAAAGTAGCAATAAGAGCATGATAATTTTGATTGATCCTCAGTGATGATCATCTACGCTGAATAGTACGCAACCTTGTTTAACTTATTACTGTACTGTAAATATTATCGCATCCAGGGATATATACATATCTTGGAAGGTGGTATAAATGAGATAAAAAAGAGGAGTTGTATGAGATCTCATTTCTTGATTGTTGGTGCGGGACTCGCAGCAGCGACCTATGCTCGGATGGCAGCAGATCGAGGACATCAAGTGTCGGTCATAGACAAGCGAAAGCATATAGCGGGTAACTGCTTTACCTACAGAGATCAGGAGTCACAGGTCGAGGTCCATAAGTATGGACCACATATCTTCCATACCAATTCTGAGAAAGTATGGCAGTTTGTCAATCGATTCTCCACATTTAATAATTATGTCAATCGAGTAAAGGCGAGATCTCATGGTCAGATCTATAGTCTACCTATTAACCTTCATACGATCAACCAGTTTTTTGAGAAAGACTTTACACCTGATCAAGCGGCCTCATTTATTGATGAACACCGAGTCAAGGATATCGCCCCGACTCTTTTTTTAAGAGTTTGTGCTCAGTAGTTTGGGTAGAGAGTTGTACGAAGCCTTTTATAAATATTATACCATCAAGCATTGGGGTATCGACCCTACACAAATCCCAGTATCTACTGCTAAGCGATTGCCGATACGGTTTAATTACAACGACAATTACTTTAATGAT
>CAYPWL010000062.1:1655-14271 GCA_964414425.1 uncultured Saprospiraceae bacterium | reverse complement strand
TTAGCGATCTCATTCATGAAGGTGATCTTAGTGGCTAAGAAGGAGTTGGCAGCATACTTGGTCATCTCCGCAGACCGCTTGTCCATGAAGTAGATGGGATTGCCTTGACGGACAAATGGACTATAAAGCTGTTCCATTGCCTTCTGTGCACGTGGAGAGCTTGTTCCGATAACTATACGTTCTGGCTTCATGAAATCATCTACAGCTACACCTTCACGCAAGAACTCTGGATTACTCACCACATCAAATAACTCTTCGGATAGGCGCTCAGCAAGTACTTGATGCACCTGCTCTGCAGTACCCACTGGCACCGTGCTCTTGTCAACGATCACCTTGTAAGTGGTAATGATATCTGATAAGTCCTGTGCTACACCAAGGATATATTTGAGGTCTGCCGATCCATCCGCACCTGGAGGGGTAGGAAGTGCTAAGAATATGATATCAGATTGCTCGACTGCTTCCGTAAGTTCTGTAGTGAAGTGTAATCGTCCTGCCGATACATTTCGTTTAAAGACCAGTTCTAAGCCAGGTTCATATATCGTCAGTTCACCGCCCTTCAGCTTTGTTACTTTATCCTGATCGATATCTACGCAGATTACATTGTTACCCGTCTCGGCAAAACAAGTCCCTGAAACCAGGCCTACATAACCCGTTCCAACTACGGCTACATTCATAATAATCCTTTAACTGATTTCTGTATAGCAACAAATGTAAGATACTTCCAAAATCATTTTGCTTAATCCCTCTAAGCTATTGGTTATTTTTACAAAAAAAAACATCAAAAAACGATTAGTCATATTAGCTGATGCTCTGGATAATCAGAGAGCTGGAGTACATGTTTACACCCGTGAACTTCTTAATGCTCTGCACCTCAGACACGAAATGCTTCTCTTTGAAGTCATCTTAATAAGAGAACAAGAAAATAAGGAATATCCCAATTTTTCTACTATTGCTCTCAAAGCAAATAAGTTTATTGGTGCATCGTTTCTTAGAAAATTTGTAAGGATTCCTGTATTACTAAGAAAACTAGGTGCAGATATGGTCTTGGAAACAACCAATTTTGGGCCTTTCTTCACACCCACTTATTCCAAATCCGTAACAGTCATACACGACCTAACACCTGTTCTATTTCCTAATTGGCATACTTTTAATGGTTGGTTCTGGCAAAAGCTTTTATTGGGTAAAATAATTAACACATCGGATTTAATACTAACAGTTTCGCAGAATACCTTACGTGACATTATTGATCTCTATGATACTGATCAGAATAAAATCTGCCCTATACACTTAGGAGTTTCCGAAAAATATGGTTACACAATAGATGAAAATATTCTTACAAAATTCGATATAGATCAAGAATACTTTTTATCGGTAGGCACGATAGAGCCGAGAAAAAATCATCAACTAATCCTAAAAGCGTTCGGACAAATTCTTGACGAAAAGAAATTGCTTGTATTGGTCGGAGATATCGGATGGAAGAGTAATGAAATCATCCAAATGATCAAATTACATCCTAAAAAGGATAGAATCATTCTCACTGGATATGTGACGGAATATGAAAAAAATGTACTTCTGAGTTCATGTATTGCAATGATCTACGCATCACACTATGAAGGGTTTGGACTACCTGTTATTGAAAATGGGGCATGTGCGAACATCTCATTTGTAGCCTATAACTCTTCACTAAAAGAGCTTGCAAACCCATTAACTAAATATTTTGACACTGAAGATGATCTAATAGGCCTTATGGATCATTATGTAAAACCAAATATCGAAGAAAGATTAATTCAAGCTAAGCTCTTAAAGGAACAGTTCAGTTGGGAGCGATATCTGTCAACTTTTGTTAGTACAATTGAACAAAAATTCAGCAAAAATTATGGTGTTCTGTCGGGTTCCAAATGTGCTATTGCAATACTAAACTGGAATGGCCTAAAAGATACCATTGAATGTATTGAATCATTGTTAAAAGGCAATCTTGATGATTGCGAAATTTATTTAATGGACAATTGTTCTGACAACAATGAAGGCTCTATTCTCTATGAGAGGTATGCTGAGCATCCCAATATTACAATTGTTCTATTTACCGAAAATTTGGGTTTTACTGGTGCTCATAACAAATTATGGATTGACTTCCTTGAGCAATTAGATTTTGAACATTTAATTCTTTTGAATAATGATACAACTGTAGATGTCAATGCAATCCAGGCTTTACGTCATAGCGCCAAAGAGCAACAGTTATCCATAGCGTCATCAAAAATGATTGATTATTTCGACCACGAATTGATTGATAGTATAGGTCATATGTTGTATTTAAATGGTGAAATTCTCCCAAAGGGTCATAAGAAATCGGTGCATAGTCAAAAACAATTTAATCAGTCCGTTGGGGGTTCAGGTGGTGGAGTCTTATACTCTACACAATTGATTCATGAGATAGGTTTCTTTGACTCTTTCTTTGATACAGGATATGAAGATGCCGAATTTGGTCTTAGAACATTTATGGCGGAACATAAGATTGGATTTTGTAGTGATGCCATTATATATCATAAAGGTGGCGCATCGATCAAAAAGATTTTTAATCATCATTATGCGATCAGAACGCAGCTTAACACACTTTACACTGTCTTTAAGTTATTTCCTCCCATGTTATTAGGAATCAGTCTGATCATTATCATTATTAGGCTTCTATTCATTTCAATAGCTGGCCTACTCATAAATAGGAGAGAAATAAGTCTGGTTTTAATTAAGTCACATTTCCAATTCTTCAATACTCACCTTAAGAAGGCTATTGACGCAAGGAGGAAATTCAAACCTCGCCGAAAATTAAACTCATTAAACCTATTCATGGTATGTCATTCGAACGTACGGTATGATTTTGTGCGCCTCCGAAATATTTTTATTTATAAGAACCCAAGCGCCGTTACTCAATACAGATAATTTATGTGAATCTACATTAATATGATAGCTAATTGATTTTACCTTTAAAAAATCGTGTAAAGATTATTCTTCTTCTACGCATCTCTGCTTGAACAAGTCTAATGCCTGATTGTAAAACTCAATTTCTAATTGATTATGTTCAATAATTTTTTCTTTTATAAATTCCGACAGAGGTTTTTTCCCTGCACTATTATGAGATTTATTCCGATGCTCAAAGGGGATGTTTGACTGAAACCATATTGGCCATTTTTCTTTTAAGGAACTAATGGATATTGTAGGCTCATCCAGTATGCCAAAATCATGATACTTATTGATAAGATTATCAAGTGCATCGTCTTTCATCATACTGGAAACCACCCCTCCGTTGATGCCTTTTCCTAACACATAGATAATGGATAGGTTAGCTGAAGTACTCAATACCTCGTCGAGTTTAACTCCACTTAGATTTTGAATATCTATACCCTTAACATTTCTGCGACCTTTACCCTTATTAAAAAACTGATAGTGAGAGAGCACACGATCAAGCGGGCGTCTGAGAAGAGTATAATAGAATGGGTTTTTCATATAACTAGCAGCGGCGTAGTGCCATCCGTACTCGACATGCATAGCGACTACCTTGTATGTCTTATTATGAAACCTTTCTTGCCTTACTCTATCTAACCGGTGATAGTCCTTTTCTACAGATAACCAGTTAAAACCTGGTATGTATCTTTTTTGTCTTGGAACACCACTTTTTTTTGCACTGACATTTAAAAAAGATCTAAAGCTCGTGCCTCCACACTTCGGAATGTGTGTAAATATGAATGAATCATAAGAACGGCTGTCATCAATCATAATAGAGCTATAGTCTTGTTGAGAGATTTGCATTTACTCTTTACTTCTGTCAGCTGAGATTTATGGCTATCCAGAAAAGCTTTTGCATTTTTCACCTGATGACTCTTATAACCGGAATCCAAACTTACACCAGCAGTAGCTCCACCATGGTGGGTAACAATGACCTCCGGCACTACGACTACTTTCCAGTTATTCTGCCATGCTCGATAACACAAATCACTATCTTCAAAGTAACATGGATGATAAATAGGATCAAAAGAACCAATTGAGTTCAACATCGCTCGTTTGATAAACATCGCACAACCTGAAACGTAGGGTACAGTATGCGGGGTTTTTGTAGCTATTTCTCCCCAACTATATTTGTTACAATAGTTGACACCAGTTCCATCTGGGTATATCTCAGATCCTATCTCTTGAACAGTCCCATCAACATAAGTTAAGGCAGGACCAACTATTCCAATATCCTCTTCTCTATAAGATATCGTATGAAGCCCCATTAACCAACCCGGAGTAACTTCTGTGTCATTATTCAATAAAAGCACGTCTTCACTCGAAGATTCCATCATTAAATTATTAGGTCCAACAAATACTTCATTGGTCTTTGAATAAACTACGGAAATGTGATGATATTTTTTTTCTATGTCCTCTAAATAAGATTTACTCCCGTCAGAACATGCATTAGAATAAACTTTGATAGTATAATTCGGATACAGGGTATGTTGAAGAATACTTGATAAACAGGTCCTCAATAACTCCAGCCTATTATGAGTTACAATACATATATCAACAAAAGGATACAAAGACGACTCAATGCTCATCTTAGCCGAAGCATAAGTAAACCTACTCAAGACATTAGCCTGAGCATTTTTCGTGATCTCTGACAAGTTATACTCGTTGTTAAGAACATCAACAGCAGTCTTCGCAATCTGTGAGAGTTCATTTACAACGAAGCCATCTCTACCGTGACCTATATTTAAGCCTTCATTCCCTATATCATTAGTTAGTAAAGGTGTCATATTGCTTATCGCCTCAAGTAACTTTCCTTTCACACCTGCACCTGCTAGCAAGGGAGCTAATACCAAAGTAGTTTTACTATAATAGCCCGCTAATTCCTCTTCGGGTATGTAACCTATAATAGATACCCCATCAATTAACTCAAGATCTGCTATGGACGGCATAATCTCTGCACCCGCCAACCATAATTGAGCATTTGGTACACTCTTCCTGATAATAGGAAATACCTCAGAGGCAAGCCATTGTGCTGTCCATACATTGGGTTCATGCTTGTAATTTCCAAGAAAAAACAATATTGGTTCTTGCCTAATTTTAAACTCTTGAACCTGTATACTATGAATATTTGATACAATCTTGATACGTTCTGGTAGAACTCCTTCTTCTTTTAAAGCATCAGCATCAGGTTGAGACACTACCCATATCTCATCTACTTCTTTATAAGCATCAATTTCCCTGACTTTATTTTTAGCAACTCTGGCTTTATTGTAGTCAGGATTCGAATCCGCCCCCCTCATTTCTCGGACCCAATGAACATCAACAGTATCAATAATATGACGTGCATTTTTAAAATACTTCTTTAATTTAAACTCGTCATAATAGGTGTAGTACTTGTCGTAGATGACTACGTCAACTTTACCTAATTCGTTCAGTCCATTTTTATCATTGTTCATTATGATCTGGACCCCATAATCAGCCATTCTATCAACATAAATTTGTTGAGGAGTTTTAGAGATTATGCAATATAATTGAGAGGAGCTTGCTATGATCTTTAATATTTGATCAGCTCGCCGCTCACCGCTACTCTTATCAAATCTTGGAACAGTTGGACCGACATAAACAAGTTTCTTCCTATATCTCTTTTGCTGTACTTTTGAGATCCGGATAACTTCAGTCTCAACATCTCCTTTATGACTTGCTCTATTAATTAGTCTAATGAAGTTTCTTAAGATTTGCTTAGAAGACTCTCGTCTAACCGCAGATCTTAGCGTTCTCCAATTCTCTTTATTGATGGACCTTATCACTTTAAACGGACTACTGAGTAGAGTAAAAAATGCAGCTAACGCAATATATAAAACCGAAGTCTTGGGCAGGGTATGAGGCTTATAATCCTCATATGAATAAGAAATAGAGCAGCTACATGTATTAGAAACCTGACGACCAGTAAGTCTTACGATGATACGAGGTTGTGAATCTTCAAACCCCAGTATATCTGCCTTTTGCCAAGAAGTGTTGTGAGTAATCTGATAAGTACTCTCACCATTAAGCTGAATATCAAGATATTTTATGTTCGCAGACCTGTGGATTGGTATAACTAAGATTTCGTTAGGCCTATTTGTGGCCGACCAGCTAACCTCAAATGACATCTTATCTTCATCAAGTTTACATGAATGGATAATGTGATCTTGCTGTCCATTATATCTGAATATAACTTTGGCATGATCGACTTTACTTCTCAATAGATGTAATCCGATTTCACTAATCAAGTCATTATAGCTTAATAATGCCTGATCGAGTAGATTAATATTCGGATTCATACCTTCTTGACTACTGATGGCTTCTATCTCTTTCAATGCTTCGGATATAGACTTATAGTCTGATTGAGTCCATTTTTCATTTGATTCACTAGCATCTGAATGTTGTAGTTTAGGATTCAAACCATTATTGACGTTTATTTGGAGATCCATGTTGACAAGTTGCAAACTTAGACGGCGCAATAGATAGTCTTTCTCTGATAGAGCTCTATTATAATCAACCCAGACTCTATTATATTCTCGAGTAGATTTCTCTGCATATAAGGTATACATAGTAGTTAGGATGAAAGCGTACTCTTGACTCAACCATTCTCTACTACTCAAAGACTTTACGATTTCCTCTACCCTTCTATAGGTTAATATTACTTGGATATCATATCCCGCATGAGTCAATATAGGCTCCCAAAATGGAAAGGTAAGGCATAGCCTTGGATCTTTTATAGCTATAAGATTTGACCTGTCGTACTCTTCATTCAATACTTCTTTTGCACGCTTTCGAAGATCATCAAGGCGGACAGATTCCAATAATGATTGATCAAAAGCTCTTGGATCATCCCATGTTCGATAGACCTCTGCAAGAATGAAGTCATTAAGATTGACGATTTTCTCATTCTCAAAAAAGCCTTGATGATTGTCATGCTGAGCTTGCATCAATAGTCTACCGAAACTGGCTTTAGTTAGCCTACTAATCGCGCCAGCTATAGCGGATGTGCCGCTTCTGTGCGGACCAAGGATTATTATAGCGGTCTTACGCTTCATCATCATTAAATCGGCTTCGTCGTAATGCTCCTATTTCCATTAGGAAATCCACCCTGCTCTAGCCATCGTTGGACCTCATCGAGATTAGCAATATGGTCCTGATAATTCAAGATTAGCTTTTGTGTCGTTACCGGTGTATTAATATTTTGAACCCCTAAAAAAGCATAGATCGCTCCTAAAGATGTTTCCTTATGCTTGATTAAGTCTTCATACCATATTTCATGAATCTTGTGCTGATTCAGATCTTCTTCGATCTTATTCTCTCGCTCTGTAACTAAAGTTAAATATCTCAGCATTGGCTTTCTTTCAATCACAATTTGTTGTGAAGACCTTTGAAGATTAGTGTCAAATGACACTGTGGGATTTATCTTCTTCTGTACGAACAGGTAGGATACGTACTGAGCAAGTAGATCACGTCGTCTGAGGTGAATCACTTTAATATCATTGTGACCTCTGATATAGCCTGCTATCTCCTGATAACCTGAATCAAAATACTCGTCAGTCTTAAACTTGAAGCCTACTGCTTTCTGATTGCTATTGCTAGTGCTCAGCAGGTCGGTGGATAGAAACTCTTCTATAGGCTTAGCTTGGAATACTTTTACTAAATCAGCGTAGCCAGGACTAAGTCCAAAGGATCTACGATTCTTGAAAATAAATCTCAAAAGTCCTTTTCTTATAAATACTTCTCCTTTACAGTTAATCTCAGGATGGCCATCTAATAAGTATCGAAGCATCGTGCTTCCCGTACGAGCTGCGCAAGTAATTATGAAGCGAGTATACATGGGGATAAAGATAGGTGAAGAAACCCTATCTGTAACAGGAGGAGAACCCTCCTTTAATTGAAGAGATGAGGGATCATCAATGTGGCGCTATTGTAAAGCTGCAAATAACAGGATATGTGTCTCTAAATAGCATCGATAAAGGGGATAAATCTCTCAGGAGATTAAATAAGATTAGGCTGGATAGTTATTAATCTTGCTTCTATCTCCTTGATGCGAATAGAAGAAGGATCATACTCATGCAGATACTTGAGATATGAATAAAGCAAGTCAGTACTATAAGGCATAACTGTTAATCCTCTCTCATAATAATATGCAGCATCATCGTATTCACCTTGGAGGAGGGAGAGCTCAGCAAGCATCTTGTCTATAGAGTCCTTATAATCGGCTGTTGCAAAAAATATTGGATGGTACAACTGCATATATAGATCCTGAGCCTTAGAATAATCTCCTCCCGCATATGCTTTATTCGCTTTTTGAAATGTAGAATGACACACCTTTGAGAATGAAAACCAGCATCCACAGGCAACGGCCAACACTGTTGCCAGTATGATCACAGATCTACTCCTATCTGATTTCATATCAGAAGAAGGTAAGATAAGCGCATAACCCGTTAACCCAACAAGTGCGATACCACTAAAGAAATATGAGTAAGGAACGGCAGTCGCATAAAAGAATATAACGATTAGCCAAGCTACTAAACTTGTCCAAGCAGCTTTCTTGACCCCATCTAACTCTGTCCACTTATGTCTATATCTCGATAGACATAAAACTATGGGTATGAAAAACAAACCGAATCCAATCAATCCGTATTCCACCGCCATCATGAAATAGGCATTATGACTTCTAAATCTTATAACGTCTTTCGGGTTATTAAGAGGAGCTACATCTCCTATACCATGACGATAGATGTCACGTGCCCAATGTCCTGCCCCAACCCCTAACAATGCGTTTTCACTGATGCTTTTAATAGAATTCTTGTTCACTGTCACTCTCGATTCCAACTCTTGGCGATATTCATTTACAAATCTAAAATCAGATGTTGCCTGACTCGTATTTAGCAAATAAATTCCAGCTATGATGACAGCCAATCCGCCTATACCCCCTAATATGCGCCACGACGTATGAGAGTAGAAGTTCCAAAGCTTAATTAATACAATAACAGAGAACGCTAACAACGCTCCTCTTGCCCCAGTCAGAAATAAGATGTTTGCAAGAAGAACCAGTGATATAATCTTGATAAATCGAATGAATTGACTTTTTGAAGGATAAAATAGTAGATAAGGAGACAAAACTGTCAGAAGTGTCGTAGAGTAATTTTTGCCTCTTGACATGAGCTGATTCCATTCTTCATTCAGGGCAATTTCAAAATTTAATGCTCCCAGATGAATAATCAGAAAAAGCACAAAAATGAAAGAGAATATTTTGGCAACAAGTCTTCCAAATTGTTCTTCACGTTGCTGATGTAGTGAGATTACTATGATAAACAGCAGGTATACGCTCCAAATAAAACTGTGTCGCAGAACTTGCGAGAGATCCGTGGCCCATAAAGCTGATGATAAAGCCAAAAGACTAAACAAAGCCATTGGGGCCAAGTATTTAACCTTGGGAAGCTTAAGGTTAGAACCCCGAGCAACAAATAGCCATATTAAATAGGCTACACTGAACAGTGACAGAAGTATGTATCTCCCATCATCTATGGATAATGGAAGAAGAAGCACTACGAGCAATAGATTAATACATACGCTTATTCCGTTAGTCTTGATATTAAATAAGTCCTTTATCATGTATTTACAATGACCCTATAAGTCAATTTATGCAGTGAGCTTTATTTTTTCTGAAATGCAATTTTGCTACACAGCTTGATTCTATTTCTGAGTAGTTTAATGAAATTTTAGGCTCCGTTTAGGTCGTCAAGAAGCTTGTTACTATTCCCTCGCTCATCCAAGTAAGGCGATTCTTGTGAGCGCTTATTATCATTGCTGACATCTGTATAGTCCTTGTCTAACTCATTAAATCGACTATTCTGACTGTAATACTCGGGTACTATATTCTTCATTTTTCTGACAGTATCCATCTCACTATCCTTGTCGATATTGATCACAAGATCATGAATCGTTTTCTCTACTTTAACAAAGTCATATTCACGGACTTTTGCTTTAGTAATTTTAGGGTGATGAGTTTCAATGGAGTTTTCCTTAGTAGCCAGTAGCTCCTCATAGAGCTTCTCCCCCGGTCTGAGGCCAGTATATTTGACTTCTATGTCTTGATCTGGTGTGAGTCCGCTGAGCTGAATCATTTTTTTGGCGAGATCGGATATTTTCACTGGCTCTCCCATATCGAAAAGATATATCTCTCCTCCTTCTCCCATTGCACCTGCCTCTAACACAAGCTGACTGGCCTCAGGGATTGTCATGAAATATCGTGTGATTTCTTTATGAGTTACTGTAACAGGTCCACCTTGTGCAATTTGTTTCTTAAATCTTGGCACCACAGAACCATTTGATCCCAGAACATTCCCAAATCTAGTGGTAATAAAATTGGTGTGGCTGGAACTATTAAAAGATTGGATAAATATTTCAGCGATTCGCTTTGAGGCGCCCATTACATTTGTTGGATTCACGGCTTTGTCAGTAGACACCATAACGAACTTCTCCACCTCGTACACATCCGCGAGCATAGCCATATTCTTGGTTCCGCCTACATTGACACTGATGGCCTCACTCGGATACGATTCCATGATTGGTACATGTTTATAGGCCGCAGCATGAAAAATGATATCAGGCGTATATTGGTCAAAGGTCTTTACCAATCGAGGCATATCTCTGACATCTGCTATGATTGGTTTCACTCTTGTGAATGACAGTTCTTCCTTACACTCCAGATCAATGGCTACTAGAGGTGACTCTGCTTCATCAAGAATGAATATTTGTGCCGGGTCATACTTAATCAACTGACGGACGATCTCACTTCCTATAGACCCTGCCCCTCCAGTAATCATCACTTTCTTGTCCTTGTATTGTCTTGTCACATTCTCCTTATCTAGGGCTATAACAGGACGATCGAGCAGATCTTCAATCTCGATTTCTTTTATTTGGCTTATTTGGAAGTTGTCATTTGCCCATGAAGCTTCCGCAGGTACTTGAAGTACCTGGATACCTCGAGATAAGCAGAGGTCTACAATTTCATTTTTTCGATTGCCTTTTATATTATTGATCGCAAAAATCGCTTTACTTACTCGATTCTCCTTGAGAATCTCATCAATATCGAGAGGTGACGACACTGGTATGCCATCTAAACTTTTGTTCTGAATAGTCTGATTATCATCAAGTATACCTACAACATCAAATGTGCTTTTGATATCCTGTTTTATCAAATTTCTTGTAATGGCGCCTAACCTTCCAGCTCCAATTATAATGACATGATCTTTGTCTATTCTTTCTCCAAATACCATCTGATAGATAGATGGCATCATCAATCGTATGGCAGCCATGAATGCTAATAGAAGAAAGTAGTCTATAAATAAGACCGATAATGGAATAGTCACTCCATATGGCCTCAATAGTACTCCTAAGCCAATCAGTAACAAACTTCCTCCTGTTACGGCATAAAACACTCTCAATACATCAGATGCTCCAGCATATCTGATAATTACAGCATAGGTTCTAAACCATCTATAACTTATTAATCGAACTATGATTACCATTGGAAGCATAACCAACATAGTATCAATAGCCTGACTAATATCGAAGTTAAATCGTAGTGTAGCAGATACCGCTAATGCTACTATTGCTAACATAACGTCAGTTGCCACTATTAATAGTCGTGACGCAAAGGCAGAAGTATTGTATTTAAGAAAATTCAAAATGGTACTCTATTTATGTGCGAAACACTTCAGATATTTCCACGGTGATTTCTTGTTTTACGGTAGATTTTATCACTTCTTCTGCAACAAAAGGTTTCGAGCCAACGTATTTGTTTTCTTCATTCAAAGTATAGATGATAATGTATTCATTAGCTGGATCAACAATCCAATACTCACGAACTAAGGATGCCTCATACAATTCAAATTTCTCTTTCATCTCCTTTTGGCTATTTTCTGATGATAAGATCTCAACAACTATATCCGGAGCACCATTACAACCTTGATCGTCCAGTTTTGTAGGATCACATATCACTACTATATCAGGTTGTACTACCGTATCTAGTTCATTTTTATTTCGAGAGACTGGAAGTCTGACGCCAAAAGGTGCTGCATAAAGCTTACATGAATGCCCCCATAGCACTTGATCAAAAAAATATGTCAATCTTCGGCTGATCTCTTGATGCATTCTATTGGGCGCAGGGCTCATTTTCAAAACTTTCCCCATGAACAACTCCACCCGTTCAGGAAAAGTCCACGATAAATAGTCCTGATAAGTATAGTACTTATTAAGATTGAGTTGATCGAAGCCTGTTACTGACATTCTGAGTAGTCTTTGTGCTAAAATAGACTATTTACTCTCTAAACACTTCACTCGCTTCAATACTAAATCCTTCTAATACTGAAGAAGGAATGACATCTCCCTCGAGATAGGGTCGGCTCCCAAAATACTTTCTATCAGGATCTAATGTATAGATAATAACATCTTTATGGATTGGATCCACGATCCAATACTCTGATACTAAAGAGGATTCATATAAGTCAAACTTATCTTTCATCTCTCGTTTAGAGTTACCAGGAGAAAGTATCTCTATAATCATATCTGGAGCGCCTTTACAACC
>CAYPWL010000062.1:0-1645 GCA_964414425.1 uncultured Saprospiraceae bacterium | reverse complement strand
ATTTTGATCGATCACAAATCACTACTATATCAGGCTGCACAACCGTATCACTTAGACCTTTTTTTAGCGACACAGGTAATCGAACATCAAAGGGAGCTGAATAAACCTTACACTCTTTGAGATACAAATGATTAGCTAAGTTTCTGTAAATTGAACCAGAGATCTCCTGATGTGACCTACTTGGTGCAGGACTCATTCTTAATACACGACCCAAGAACAACTCCACCCGTTCAGGAAAAGTCCACGTTAAGTAATCTTGATAAGTATAGTACTTATTCGGATTAAGTTGTTCGAAGCTGGAGACTGACATATGTGGAGTTATTTATACTAAGGTAAGCCATTCAATGAACCAATTTCTTCAAGAAATCTAGGCATCGCTCTATTATCTATTTTTGACTACGCTTTAATTAACAGACTAAAATCTCCCTTACGTCTTTCGTACATGTAGATCATTCCAAGGATCCCCCCCTTTCACCCTTCTAAAATACTCAGTAATGAAACCCTAATTCTCTCCTTCTCGTCGACTGTTAGGTTTGAACCACTAGGTAAGCATAATCCTCTATTGAATAGATCTTCACTTACTCCATTAGTGTAGGCTGGGCAATCTTTAAATACCGGTTGTAGATGCATAGGTTTCCATAGTGGTCTGGATTCTATATTGTCTTCCAACAATCCTAACCTGATTGTTTCTCTTGTGATGTTACTAGGGTTTTCGTCTACAGTTATTGTGGTCAGCCAATAGTTAGAGAAGTAGTCCTTACTTGGCTCTGATTGAAACTTGATGAAGTCATATGGTTGGAGCAAATCTCTGTACCACCTATTAATAGCCCTACGTTGTGCGACTCTCTCATCTAAAACTTCCATTTGACCACGACCTATGCCCGCACAGATATTACTCATGCGATAGTTGTATCCTATCTGAGAATGTTGATAATGTGGCGCCGGATCTCTGGCTTGGGTGGCAAGGAATCTTGATTGATCAATCCATTCTTTATTATTGCTCACTAATGCTCCTCCACCAGAGGTCGTTATAATCTTATTTCCATTGAATGAATAGATCCCGAGGTCACCAAATGAGCCCATCTTCTGACCTTTATATGCGGCCCCTAACGACTCAGCGCTATCTTCCACTATAGATATATCATAATTCAGACATACTTTAACAAGTTCATCCATTTGTGAAGGCATGCCATACAAGTGGACAAGAATACACGCCTTAGGTTTTTTACCTCTTGCTATTCTATCTTGGATGGCCTCTTCGAGCTTAACAGGACACATGTTCCACGTCTCTCTCTCAGAATCTATAAATATAGGTGTGGCATTCTGATAACATATAGGGTTAGCACTTGCGGAGAAGGTGAATGAAGAACATAATACCTCATCTCCTGAATCGACTCCCAATATAATTAATGCCAGATGGATCGCCGCCGTTCCCGAAGCAAGTGCAGCGGCATGTGCACATCCACTATAATTAGCTATCGCTTCTTCTAAGCCATTTACATTCGGGCCGAGTGGGGCTATCCAATTCGTAATGTAGGCTTCATTCACATAAGTCATTTCCGTCCCTCCCATATGAGGAGAGGAGAGATAAATTTTAGATTGATTCATTGATTTACTTTTCTTGCTGGGTTCCCATAAACCAACG
>CAYPWL010000061.1:0-14296 GCA_964414425.1 uncultured Saprospiraceae bacterium | reverse complement strand
AACCTACTGACAACGGAGGTGGTTTCAACTGTATAGACATCTCCTTTGATTATGCATACCCACTGGCTTTCGCCGTTTCCTCCTTTCGAGTGCTGCTGCACTCGACTTGACGAGATCAGTCGGTCATCTCCTTCAATATGAAAAAGAGGGCATCGTTTTTAAGTGTCGTCATTGGTGATCTGCCGAAGGAGGTATCTTTCCAACAGTCCACTTTGGTGCCCAAACAAAAAAAGAGCGATGATCTGTACGACCACCGCTCTTATGAAGTTTATTTTTTGATAAGATTCTACTTAGTTAGAGAATCTAATTTTTACTGTTTCGCCGATCCAACATCCTACTTTAGCGGATTGCCCTTCCTCAGCACCTCTCATGAATCCTTCATCTTTAGGTGGGAAGCTTGCTCGATATTTAGTGGCCTTGTCTCTTGCTCTGTCCGCTATACTCGGATCTAAGCTTGCTGCTTTGTTATATTTATCCACTGCTGCAAGTATCGCCAATCGCTGATTCCAACTGTCTCCACATGATCGTGCTGTCGTAGCATACATATCACCAATTAGGCTGTATGGATTACCATAATTTGGATTCAACTGGATCGCTGTACGAGCTTCAGTTCTCGCCTGATTATATTGCTTCAGCTTTCTGAACATAATCGACGCTCTTGAGAAGTGGTATTGAGCTTTCTTAGCAGCATCGGTTTCGCTGGCGATAGCCTCTTGATACTTGCTAAGCGCTTCTGGGAAGTTGCCCGCTTTGTATGCTTTACTTGCAAGGATAGCAGGGTTATTCGCTTCATACTCTGCCTTCTTCTTCGCATTTTCTTCAGCAGCCCACACTTCGTAAGTTTCTTTCAACTCTACCATGAATAGATCACTATCATCTGTGGGACATCCTCTCAACTTCAATAGATTGTATAGATTCTTAGCTGTCTCTGGATCCGGATTATCTCTGTAGTCATCCTCATACTTAGACTTAAAGTAATCACAGTCGAAGATATCTTTCTCAATCTCTACGAAAGATCCGTTCATCGCATCAATCGCTTGCTTGTAAGCCGCGCCATACTTTTCGTTATTAGCGATGTTGTACTCCGCAATCTCATTAAGTGTACGGTGTACTTCTCTTGCTTGAACCTTGTCAATAGCTCCTTGCTGAAATTGATATACAGTAATCGCTCCATATGGTGCAAACACGATGTACTCAACATCATTACCCCCAAGGTCAACAGCTTTTTGGAAAGCCTGTAAGTTGTCCTCATAAGGAGCTCTGAGCTGATAATACATATCATATCCCTTACGACCCATCAACCATCCGATACGCTTGTTATAGCAATCTTGATTGTCTCCACACTTCGATAAGAATATAGCTTGCTGCTCGTAGCAGTTAGCTGCCTCGTCGTAGAGTCTCTGGATATTAGCAGAAAGCTCTGTTTTTCTTGATTCATCCGTAGACACTTCATGCTCAGACATATACATCTTGATACCGTCAGTGTAGTGAAAGTCTCTCTTACCATCAGCAGCAGGAGCGGCCTCATATACTTCCTTCCATACAGGAAGTGCTTTCGCATAATCATTAGTCTTTAGAAGACTGCGATATACAGAATGCTGACCTTCGAGATACTCTTTATTGTCAAGCTCATTCCAAGTTCCACACTGTGCGAAAGCCTGTGCAGTGCCTAAGGCAATAATAAATGCCAGGAGTGCAAAATTTTTAAACTTCATAATTAGTTGTATTTCCGTTTTATAAACCATTCTTTATCGTTGAATGTGAATCCCATATTTAGACGTATGAAATTCTCAGTCAAGAGATCTCCTACAGACCTCTGTCCATAGGTAAAGCCTAAGTTGAGATTAGAAAACTTACGTTGCCATGAGAATGGCAAACCTAATCCAAATGTCAGACCAAAATTATTTATAGTCTCACCGTCGATAACCCTGGGGTCATCTTGGGCATATGCTCCAAATCGATAACTCACACGCTTTAAGAAGCTATCATTAGATCTAAAATCGGGTCTAAAATAACCTCCCACAGCTACCCGAGTAGTATTGTCCAATTCTTCAGGTATAGCATCATTTTCATACTGTGACCAGAAGATCCTCTTCACATCAAATCCTACAGCAAACTTGCTGCTGTAATAATATGTCGCTCCGAAGCCAAGCTCTGCCGGCAACTGTCCTCTCCCTTGAACTCCATTAGCTACGAATACGGTATCGATCAATAGATCAAAAGCCGAAGGGATGAATATGTTAGTTTCGCTCACATCCGACTCTATACTTAGACCCGTCGTGGATTTAGCCGTCACTCCGAAAGTGATAATTTTCGCCTCTGTAAGGGTGCTTGTATCTTCTATGTCTGCCTTGTTCAAATATAAAGTATAAAGGGCGCCAGCATCCCAGTAAAAGCCTCGAGCATTATAATCCTGAGTAAAGACATTATCAAATGCGGTGATCTCGTCTACAAAATCAATGTTGCGAGTGAACTCATTACGTCCAAACAGGAAACCGATATTAGCACCTAATGCAAAGCCTTCGTAGTTTACCGCTGTGCCCCAAGTGGCTTTCCAAAAACCACCAGTGCCGTTAAAGTTTCGATTGAATCGGCCTACGTTAGGAAGACTATCTTCACTCGAGATATCATAGCTTATCGTTGATACTGGTGCGAGATTAAATCCCATCCCCCAATTATACTTGATCTCTTGATTACCAAAAATCTGATCATTGGCTTTGTTAAGTGGATTGCGCAGTGGAAACCCTAAGCTTAAGTAAGACAGGTTGCCAGACCACACCGAGCTGGTAACATCTCCTTCGGTGATACTTGAGCGCTGTACCTCTGTGCCTACATCAAATGCCGTGGCAGTTAAGAATGACAGTGCCGCTGGATTTTCAAAATTGAGGTGACTCTGCTCTACGAATGATGCATTGAGCCCTCCCATCTGTCTGAGGTGCATCCCACCTCTCTCTGAGAGATCCCCGATTCCAAATCTGGAGAAAGGTGAGTTGATATCACCTTGTTGACCGAAGACCATTGCTGTCAACAGTAACAAAAAACATGTACTAACTATTTTCGGCATAGGCTCTCTACCTTTTCAAAAGGGCTGCAAATATGACGTTTTCACGTTTTTATACCAAGAGTAATCTCTGTTAATGTCCGCAGCTCTTTTTCAATTCGCTATAAAGATGCTGTGATCGCAATTTTTGATACACCATGTATATCTATTTAAGATGACTTTAAGACTATTATGTCAATGTTTAAAATGGCGTACTCCCGTATAGACCATCGATATACCGTGCTCATCGCAGTAGTCGATGCTCAACTGATCATTGCGCGATCCGCCAGGCTGTATCACACTCGCAATACCAGCCTTGTGAGCGATCTCTACACAATCAGGAAATGGGAAAAATGCATCTGAGGCCATCACCGCACCGTCAAGACTAAATCCCATACGAATTGCCTTGTCTATGGCCTGCTTGCAGGCGTCGACTCGAGAGGTCTGACCACAACCCATACCTAAGAGCTGATTGTTATTAGCTAAGACAATGGTATTGGATTTCAGGTGTTTTGCCAGTTTATTGGCAAATAGCAATTGCTTGAGCTGATCGTCTGATGGAGCTGCTTTCGTTTTTACCTCAAGATCTCTTGATTGCTCGATCTTGAGATCAGCATTCTGTCGGATGTATCCACCCAGCAGCGTCTTCACTTTAGTCTTCTGTGGCGTTACCGCATTACGCTTGAGTAGGACGCGATTTTTCTTTTTCTTCAGTAGTGCCAGAGCATCATCCTCAAAGTCCTGAGCGACGAGAACTTCATAAAATTGCTGATCGATGCTCTCAGCAGTAGGTAGATCAATGACACCATTAGTGATCAATATCCCTCCAAATGCACTTATCGGGTCTCCTGCTAAAGCTGCCTGGTACGCCTCGTGCATCGTGTCTCGTGTTGCAAGACCACAACTGTTAGTGTGCTTAAGTATCGCAAAGGTGATTTTGTCTTGCTCAAACTCGCGCATTAAGTCGATCGCACTATCTATATCTACGAGGTTGTTGTAAGAGAGCTCCTTGCCATTGAGTTTGTTAAACTCTGCATCTAAATCACCAAAGTACTGAGCTTGCTGATGGGGGTTCTCTCCATATCGCAAGGTCTTAGACTGATTAGCTGATATCTTCAACACATCATCATGAATCTCATCATTGATAAAGTAATTGAAGATCGCTGTATCATAATGAGACGAAATCTTGAATGCGTCCGAGGCAAGTCGCTTGCGCTCGGCTAATGTACTCGCTCCGTCTTGTTCACTGAGTATCCTGCCTAATTCAGCATATTGATCTTTAGAAGGGACTACGACGATGTCCTTATAGTTCTTAGCCGCTGCACGGATGAGAGATATCCCTCCGATATCTATTTTTTCGATGATCTTACTTTCGTCATCGGTCTCTGCGACAGTCTCCTCAAATGGATAAAGATCAACTACTACTAAGTCTAACTCGGGGATTTCATACTGGTCCAACTGTCCTTGATGTGCAGCTTCTCGTTTGGCGAGTATCCCACCGAATACTTTAGGGTGTAAGGTCTTTACTCGTCCATCTAATATGGATGGATAACCTGTGAGGTCCTCGACTCGATTTACCGAAACACCATTTTGTTCAAGGTGTTTCTGAGTTCCTCCAGTGGAGTAGACGGTAATGTTGAGACGCTTTAGTTGTTCTATGATTTGTTCTAGCCCATCCTTGTGATATACAGATATCAGGGCACTAGAAATTGTCTTGTTCATGCTCGACTATGGTGGTGTTTAACTACGTGTTTTTAACGGCGTCAAAAGTAACGGAAATTAGGAGTAATTAAGAATCCTTTTTGATCCGTAGATTGAGGATGTTGCCCATAGCATAACAGTGTCTGCACCGAGGCTCATATTTGTCCTTCTCGCCCACCAGTACCCGAGTTCCTTCTTCAGATATACGATAAGAGTGTGTTGCAAGATTGCCACAGTGAGAGCAGATCGCATGCACTTTAGTCACGTACTCAGCTATAGCCATCAGATTAGGGATAGGGCCAAATGGTACACCCTTATAGTCGAGGTCTAACCCAGCTATGATCACTCTCTTACCAAGTAGTGCAAGTTTTTCGGATATGGCTATGAGCTCATCATCAAAGAACTGACCTTCATCGATACCGATCACCTGATATTGTTGAGCATGCCCTAAGATCGTACGAGACTCTTTAATTACCAGTGAAGACATACTTGTGGAGTCATGCGATACAACTTCGCTACTACTATAGCGATCGTCCGTGGCAGGCTTAAATATGATGATCCGCTGCCCTGCAAAATTAGAACGTCTCAGGCGTCTGAGCAGCTCTTCTGTCTTGCCCGAAAACATACATCCAGTGATGACCTCAATCCATCCGCTGCGCTGTCCGCCATATCTTGGTTCTAAGAACATAAATCAAATATTATCATAAATCAGAGAACAGCTGAATATTTATGCTTGGTATTGCTCTTACACCTCTAATAATCTATACTTTGGGTATACTAATATTACAACCTTACAGTTATGGTTAAAAGAATTGAATTATGGATTATCAAAGATCTAAGGCCTTACTCAAAAAGATAAATGTACTGCATGATAGCGCCATAGATTTTGAAGGAAGTATGACCTCAATGGAGAGAGATTTGTTGCTCCAGTATTTGAGGGATCTATATGATACGATTTTAGATGATGGTCAATCGACGCAGACACCCAGTAATCGTATAAAGCGTGAGCCAAGTGTAGCCGCAGCTCCTGCGCCGATAGCGGCACCTGCTCCAGTTCAACGAGTAGCAGAACCAGTTAAGCCTGTAGCTCAGGTAATTGAAACGGAAAAGGTCACTGTACCTCAGGAGCTCCCTGCTAAGGAAGAGATCAAACCGGAGGGTGGTAAAAAGAAAGAACGCTTAGCTCAACTATTCCAGAGTAATGATGCTCAAGACTTGAGATCCAGATTTGGTGCCCTGCCAATATCAGATATTGGTAAGTCTATGGGGATTAATGATAAGATATTAACGATCAATGAGCTCTTTGGTGGGGATCAAGGATTGTTCAATTCGGTTGTAGGAGAGCTCAATAATTTCAAAAGTTTCGACAAAGCTCAAGAATACTTGATCGGCGGTGTGGCTAAGAAGCAAGGATGGTACGAGGAGGATAAAAAAGATAAGGCTACAACATTCATCAAACTCATACGTCGTCGATATATTTAGGTCTGACAACTATAAATGAGCACTGCATATAAAAAAATAATATCATTAGTGATCGTGCCGATATACCTGGTGCTGATCCTATGGGTAGTGCACATCCTCAAGTTGACATTTAATCTGAACTTAAGCTCATATGGTGTGATTGCCAGAGATTGGTCTGGGGTCAAGGGAATTTTTACGGCACCATTTATTCACGGCAGCATCCAGCATTTGATGTCTAATAGTGTCCCTTTATTCGTCTTGAGCACTATGATCATCGTCTTCTATCGTAAAGTTGCTTATCAGAGTATACTCTTGATCTATGTGATGACCGGAACAGCGGTGTGGTTATTTTCAAGATCTTATGTGTCTCACATAGGGGCGAGTGGGGTAGTCTATGGCTTAGTGTCTTTTGTTTTTTGGTCGGGCCTGTTTAGGCGTAACATTAAGTCTATCGTATTAGCGCTTATCGTAACTATACTATATAGTGGGTACGCATTAGGCGTGTTACCCAATCAAAAAGGCATCTCTTGGGAGAGTCACCTTTTTGGTGCTTTTGTAGGCATAATAGTGGCATTCTGGTATAGAGACATCCGTGAGTCGGATGAGGAAGACCGTGAACCCTCTTGGGCTAACGATGGAGATGCAGACACGCAATATTTTTTAGATAGAGATGCCTTTGAGATGACGAGAGAAGAACGTAGAAGAGCACAGTTAGAAGATGACATCTCTGACATATGGACTTCGGATAATTCTTAGAGCGAGTCCTTTTGGGCACTCGATCCAGTCACTCATCTGCAATCACACGATATCATCAGTAAAATGTCCTCGATGCTTACCTCGGGCAAACTTCACAGCATTAAACTCCTTTGATTCATTCTTGGGGATCGAAAGACTGACCCATTGATCTCCTTTTATCATCCGTCCGATGTCTATTACGTGATTTTAATTTCGTCGAAATCATTAGGAACAATCTCATCCAGCGGGAGCTCCTGACCATCTACCACCATCTTAGTCGCTGTAAAAGGTAAACCATGTAAATCAAGCTTAAATGAATAACCAGGCTTAAATGATCCCTCGCTGCTGTGTCTGATGATTATGCTATCAGTTGCACCCGTAACGGCGAATGTGCTATACCTATATGACCCTGTCTCGTATTGATATCCATCGTGATCGTCCTCGTATAGATAGCTTTCGTGACTGCCCTTGATATGATATACGGAGAGCTTGACCTCAGTGATCTGTATCTCATCAGTATACTGCTGTATTGGATAATAAGGTAGCACACTACCAGCTCTTACGTAGAATGGATATTGACTCTTAGTCAATGGACATGATACAGATTGTCTGCCAGTACTGACCTCGTCATCCCAGTAGTTATACCATGTGCCTTGCGGGAGGTAGACAGTCTTGGTGGTAATGCCCTCTTGGTCTATCGACGCTGAGAGTATATTGTCTCCACATAAGAACTCGTGGTCTCTACCATAATTTTGTGGATCACCTTGATCGACGAATGTGAGCGGCCTCAAGTATGGCGTGCCGAACTTGTGATTTTGATAAAAGGTCGTATAGTGATAGGGTAGCATCTGATACCTCAGCTCTACTGCTTCTCTAAATAAGTCTAAAGCCTCCTCGCCAAAAGACCACGGCTCTTGATCTCCATCATCTTGACTCGAGTGTACTCGGCAGAAGGAGTGGAATATCCCCAGTTGGATCCATCTCACAAACATCTCTGGACTCGGCTGTCCGATGAATCCCCCGATGTCTGATCCTGCAAAGGACACACCGCTAATTGCCAAGCGTTGGCACTGGACATTAGCGAGCCATATGTGCTGCCATGTGGCGATATTATCTCCTGTCCAGACGCTGGAGTAACGTTGTAGTCCGCTATAACCTGATCGGGTGATGATAAGACCTCTCTTGTTATTAGAGTATCGCTTGACGCCCTCATAGGTAGCTCGTGCCATCTGCATGCCATAGACATTATGAGCGCGACTATGCGATGCACCTAATCCCTCATAATCGTGCAGGACATTCTCATTGAAAGTCTTGCTCTCCACCTCGAATATGGCAGGTTCATTCATATCATTCCACACTCCGGCGATACCATCTTCTTCGATGAGGCCTTTATAGAGTCCTGCCCACCATTCGCGAGCTTCAGGCTTAGTGTAGTCGGGGAAGTAGCATTCTTCTGGCCATACCTTGCCTTCGACGTAAGGCCCGTCAGGATGCTTACAGTATAAATCCTTGTCTAAGCCCTCCTTGAATACCCAATAGTTATGATCCTTCTTGATGCCTGGATCGATGATCACCATCGTCTTGTATCCTTGATCTTTGAGGTCTGCGACCATCTTCTTATGATCCGGAAATCGCTTCTTGTCCCAAGTAAAACATCTGAAGCCATCCATATAATCGATGTCCAGATAGATCGCATCGCATGGGATGTTTAGCTCACGCATTTTGGTGGTGACCTCTCTTACTTGAGATTCGGGGTAATAGCTCCACTTACACTGTTGGAAGCCCAGTGACCACATCGCAGTCATATCAGGTGTGCCCGTGAGCAATGAGTATCGCTCAGCGACATCCATCAGTTCTGGTCCTGCGATGAAGTAATAGTTCATCTCTCCACCATGACTCCAAAAGCTGGTGGCATTAGCTCGTTCCTTGCCAAAGTCAAAGAATGTCCTGAAACTATTGTCAAAGAAGATTCCATAACCGATGCCATGATGCAGGCCATAGTAAAATGGAATATTCTTGTAGAGGGGGTCTGTATTATACTCGTATCCGTAGCTGTCTGTACCCCAGTTTTCAAACCTTCTATGCTTGAGATTCATCTCTGAGGGCTTGTCGCCAAGTCCGTAGAATACCTCGTCATTTTGCACATACTTAGTCATCTGGACAATGTCATTGCCTGTAGACCCACTTACCTCCCAGTGAAACCCCTTTTCATCCTCATTGATAATTTGGCCCTTGTTGTTCCTAAATGATATCTTGAGATTATCCTTGCTCACGTGACACTTGACGGTAGCGGTAGACACGATAAACTCCTTAGGTGTCTCCTCAATTATACTGGCGACTTTACCTGCCTTAAAACTTGGATCTAAACCATAAGAGAAGTCCGGTAAAAAATAAGATTCTGTCCCATATCTCACTCTGATGATGTGCTCAGAGATGACATGTATTCTGAATAGTACATTATTGGAGGTTTTACACTCAAATATGCCATCATCCCAACTATGTTCGATGATCTTGTCAGCCAGTTTTTCGCTCATGATGTTTCAGTCGTCTATTAGCGCACAAACTTATACTTAAAATCACAACCTATAGCTTAGAGTGCAATGATTTATACCAGACCTATTTTTGATCCCGACGGTATGTGCGCCCCCTTGTTGATGATGATGATTCCTTGTTTGATACTATAGTCTTCGGTAGTGAGATCTTCTAAGCTATCATCACCGATGATCGTACAATTGTCTCCGATCTTAGCATTCTTATCGATGATCGTTTTTTTGATGAGACAGTTCTCTCCCACACCCAAGAGCTCCGATCCCGGTTTCGTTCTTAACTCCACTACGGTCTGGTAGAAGTCGATACCCATGATATAGGTGTGTTCTATGATGGTTCCTTTACCGATACGACACCTGATTCCAATGATTGAATTGCTAATCGACTTGGCGTGTATGATGCCGCCCTCAGATATCAACGCTTGGTTGATCTGTGTCCCAAATAGCTTAGTGGGGGATAACATCCGCGTGTTAGTATAGATGTTATTGACGTTGTCATAGAGATTGAACTCTGGGAGGTATTCTGTCAACTTAAGATTAGCTTCAAAAAACGACGAGATGTTCCCAATATCTGTCCAGTATCCATCAAATGGGAAGCTCGCTGTCTTGTACTCACCACTGCTTACGGCATTAGGTATAATTTCTTTTCCAAAATCTGTCGCATCAGGATGCTCATCGAAAAGTCGTGAAAGGACACCTTTGGTAAATACATAGATACCCATTGATGCCACGTAGTCTTTCCCTTGGTCTGTAAATTTCGCTGGCAGGTCAGATTTCCACATGGAAAGCTCTTCCATTGGCGGTTTTTCTACAAAATCTTCAATAATACCATCCGCATTAGTTTTCATAATACCGAATGACGTGGCATCTTTTGCCACTACTGGGATTGTGGCAACAGTCAAGTCTGCCTGGCTATTCCAATGAAAGCTGAGGATCTCCTCAAAATCCATCTGATACAATTGATCCCCTGACAATACTAAGATATAGTCGAAGTCATGTATCTCGAGATGTGCCACAGACTGTCTGACAGCATCGGCAGTGCCTTGAAACCAGTTTTGGTTTTGGCGAGTCTGCTCCGCAGCGAGTATATCTACAAATCCATTAGTGAATCTGTCAAAATTGTATGCCTTCTTAATGTGTCTATTGAGTGAAGTCGAGTTAAACTGTGTCAAGACAAACATCCTGCGAATGCCTGAGTTAAGGCAATTACTAATCGGTATATCTATTAATCTGAATTTTCCCGCGATAGGAACTGCAGGCTTAGATCGATCTTTAGTCAGTGGATATAACCGGCTACCTACGCCACCGCCGAGTATAATTGCAAGAGTGTTGTGAGTTATCATGACTTATTGAGTTATGCGATTATAAGTTGAAATATATGTTTTTGTTGAGGCTTCCCAAGAGTAATTCTGAGCTATGGCTTTATCTCTAACTGTCTTAAATAGGTCTTTATCTTTAATCAAGTACATCGCCCTTGAGATTGCTTGGCTTAGATCATGAGGAGTATCGTGGGTGAAGGATATACCAGTACCACCAGATTCAAAATCAATCACGGTATCCTTGAGGCCTCCTGTAGCTCGCGCTATTGGAATCGTACCGTATCTCATCGCAAACATCTGATTAAGACCACAAGGCTCAAACCTGGAGGGCATCAATATAAAGTCAGAGGCGGCATATACTTGATGTGCCACATCCTCATTATAACCGATATAGCATCCGACACGCTCGGGGTGCCGGTCTCTTAACCCTTGTATGCTGTGTTCTAAATGTCTGTCACCAGAGCCCAGGATGAAAAAATTTACGAATCCAAATCTGGTAAGAATTTGTTCTATGACAGGGCGCAGGAGATCGGCTCCCTTCTGATGGGCGAACCTCCCAATGAAACTGATCATAGGGATGTCTTCTGCGCGGTAGAGTGTCGAGAGCAATGCACTCTTGTTCTTATTTTTAAAGGTATCCCAGGACCTACCTAACTTATGCGGGATACGCTCATCCTTTTTTGGATCCCATGTCTGCGCATCTATCCCGTTGAGGATGCCTGAGAACTTATCAGGCTCCAAACCATAGATGATTTTTAGAGGTTTCATAGATGCCAAGAGCTCAGTGAGATATGATGGAGATACCGTATTGACATGAGCGGCATACCGCATAGCAGAGGCCACCGCATCAAAGCAGTTGTCCCAATCAATAGAGGGAATCAGAGCTTCTTTAAACTTGGGTAATAATGTCTTGCGCTCCCAGGGGTAGCGGCTATTATAAGCTGCATTATGTACGGTATAGACTGTAGGGGTTTTGCTAAGACGTTTGTATTCTGTGCCATGTTGGATCATAAATGGGATAAACCCGGTCTGATGATCATGGCAGTGCAATAAGTCAAACGCTTCTTTTGTATTACTCAACCACTGTAATGTCGCTCGTTGGAAGCCCATATTTCGTTCGGGCTCATCATGAAATCCGTAACCCTCGTCATTGAGATAGATCGAATCACGCATGAAGAGCTCAGGGAGATCTACTAAGTATAAGTGATAGTCTATGTTATGATCGATGCATTGAACTATACTGAAGTCGTATTGCTGCCCCTCCATCGTCAAGGTGTCTGAGTAGACTTCCTTGAAGGTTTTATCTTGATACCATTTGAGGTCATATCGAGGTATGATCACCGAAGGCTCCCAACCAAGCTTCTTCTGATAGAGTGGCAGTGCACCTACTACATCAGCCATGCCGCCAGCCTTGGCGACAGGATAGCACTCTGTTGATATGTGGAGGACTTTTTTCACGGGTTATTTTCAAATTTTAAGATGGTCGCTCCGAGCGGAGGGATTGTTATTGATATCGATTGGTCTAAACCGTGCGCTGATATATTGTCTGTGTTTAGCCGATCCGCATTTACCCGCCCCGAACCTTGGTATTTGCTATGGTCAGAATTGAGAAGTTCAACATAGCTGCCGGATTCTGGTACGCCGATGCGATAGTTAGTCAGTGTGTTTGGTGTGAAATTACATGCAATGACCATGGTGTCGGCGACGCCAAATCTTGCATAAACTAATACCGAGTTTCTACTATCTTGATGATCAATCCATCTGAATCCGCTTCCATCAAAATTCTTTTCATTTAGTGCGGGTTCGCTTTTTAAGATGTTATTAAGATCCCGCACCAAATTTTGTACGCCCTGATGAGGGGCATGATCGAGTAAGTGCCAGGAGAGTTCATGATTTACATTCCATTCATTAGTCATGGCAAAATCATTGCCCATGAATAGCAGCTTGTGTCCAGGATGGGTATACATATAGGCATAGAGCAGCCTTAGATTGGCAAATTGTTGCCATTCATCTCCGGGCATTTTGTAGATCATTGATTTTTTGCCGTGCACGACCTCATCATGAGATAGAGGTAAGACATAACTCTCTGAGTACGCATAGATCATGCTAAAACTAAGCTCGGACTGGTGATGCTGGCGATAGATCGGATCTCTTTCAAAATACCTCAGGGTATCATTCATCCAACCCATCATCCATTTAAAACCAAAACCTAACCCTCCTTGATCGACGGGTGCTGTGACACCGCTATATGATGTTGACTCCTCTGCCATGACGGTCACACCAGGGTGCTCTTGATAACAATGGAAGTTTAAGTTTTTTAGAAATTCAACAGCTGCTAAGTTGTGGTTGCCACCATATTCATTAGGTTCCCACTCGCCCTCGTTACGACTGTAGTCGAGATAGAGCATGCTTGCGACAGCATCGACTCTAAGGCCGTCAATATGATATCTATCCAGCCAAAAGTTAGCACTGGATAGCAAAAAGCTACATACCTCGGGCCTTTCAAAATTGAAGATGAGGCTATTCCAGTCTGGATGATATCCTTTTTTAGGGTTTGGGTGCTCATATACTTTAGTCCCATCAAAATCTGCTAAGAATGCCGTATCCGACGGAAAGTGTGCTGGCACCCAATCCAAGATTATTCCAATACCGGCTTGGTGCAGTCGGTCGATTAGATACATGAAGTCTTGCGGGCTGCCATACCGACTTGTAGGGGCATAAAACCCTGTACTTAGATAGCCCCATGATGGATAATAGGGATGTTCTGTAACTGGTAGTAACTCCACATGGGTATATCCCATATGAGTGATATAGTCGACCATCTTGTCAGCGAGCTCACTATAGTGCAGAGACCTCCCTTCTTGATGATCTTTCATCCAGCTACCGAGATGTAACTCATATATGGACATAGCGCTAGCGTAATGGTCTGTTTTACTGCGCTCATTCATCCACTGTTGATCGGACCACTCATAGTAGGTGTCCCATGTTATACCACTAGTCTTAGGGGCGATCTCATAGTAGAACGAGTAGGGGTCAGACTTTTCTCTCACAAGATCGTCAGCCGTTGAGTATATCCGATACTTATAGAGCTCTCCACGACTTACGTTGGGTATGAATCCTTCCCAGATTCCTGACGAATCCCATCTTACATGGAGTCTATGAGCACTACCATCCCAAGAATTGAAGTTGCCTATGACTTGTACCTCTCGAGCTGCAGGAGCATAGACCGCAAAATAGGTGCCTTCCTGGCCATCGACTTCCATCTGGTGTGAGCCAAATTTCTCATATAACCTCAAGTGCTTTCCAGATTTGAATAGGTAGATATCAAATTCTGAAAATCGGCTGTAAGGGATAGTGAGATTACTCAAATAGATCGTATTTTATTTTGGTACAGTGCGGCAATCTTACCGCTCGGTTAAGTTAAGATTTAATTTACTGGATAGCGCACTTAAGTTACATTGAATATTTGATAGGAGGTCATAGGAGAATGTTGA
>CAYPWL010000060.1:0-15543 GCA_964414425.1 uncultured Saprospiraceae bacterium | reverse complement strand
AGTTCTTCAATTTAGCACTAATGTAGATTGATTGGGCAAGCTTAAGCCCAAGAGTGCCTTCTATAAACCCTAACATAAATACATAGCTCCGTAAAAAATGGTAATAAGGCGCTAAGCTCTTTACAATACCTTTTTTTGGTGGCGCCATCAAGGCATAGTGTTCATACTGCTGACGCAAGGCCTCAATATCCTTCGCTTGATAATGCAGTAAGTTTCCTTTCAATGCTGTGATATCCCCCTTAGCGACCTCAGGAGTCAATCGCTCATGTACAGGTCGATGATCCCACTGATAGATGTTCTTATTAAACAGGCGCCGCTTGAGTTCTGGCTTGAGATGACCATATCTAATGCTTCTATCTCCTATGTGATTGATTCGCCTTATGGTATACAACTTAGCTGAGCCTGGTTGCCACTCTCTTAAAGAATCATATAACTCCTCATCCACTGCCTCATCTGCATCTATACTCAATATCCAGTCATACTTAGCCTGGAGGTTCGCATAGTTCTTGGTGGCACCATACCCCATCCACTGTCTTTGTATGAGCGTTACAGGATGCGTATTGACTATATCGACCGTTCGGTCGCTACTACCAGTATCTACGACTACTATATCATCTGTTAAGCCCTGTAAGCTTACAAGACACCGACCTATATGATCTTCTTCATCTCGACAGATTATGACGACCGAAAAAGCCATGTGCACTTTCTTAAGAGCGTGCTGCGGACGCTATGAAGTATGGATTCAATAAGTTCTCCTTGTTATACAGTAATGGACCATCAGACTGATACTCAGTTACTGTTCCACCCGCCTCTGTAAGGATGATATGTGCAGCGGCTGTATCCCACTCCATCGTTGGGCCAATACGTGGATAAAGCTCTGCATCCCCCTTGGCTATAATTAAAAATTTTAGTGAGCTCCCTCTTGAGACGATTTCAGGCTGATTAAGACCATCCATGAGTTGTTGAGTCTCTTCATTAATATGACTTCGTGAACAGACTACTCGCACGCCTTTTTGACTCTCAGCATACGTAGTTGTGTCAAGCTTATTCGTTTTGATGCCGTCGCTATACCAAGCTCCCTCACCCTTTACAGCCCAATAAGTCTCTCCTGTGGCAGGCACATAGACTACTCCGAATATAGGTTCCTGATTCTCGATCAAAGCGATATTAACCGTAAACTCTCCATTGCGCTTGATGAACTCCTTCGTTCCATCGAGGGGATCTACTAACCAAAATCGTTCGTAGTTCTTCCTCACCTCATAATCTACCAGTTTATTTTCTTCAGATATAATAGGAAATGATACGTCTAGCTTCTCAAGTCCTTCGACGATCACAGCGTTAGCTGCTTGATCGGCTGCAGTAAGTGGTGAGTCATCAGATTTCTGCTCTACATTAAACTTAGATTCATCTTTATAGATATCCATGATAGCCCCACCTGCCCTAACGGCGATATCTTTTACATTATTTATGACAGACTCTGAGATCATATATTTTTCGATTAAGTTTGGCAAATGTAAGTGAATTTATGGCTAAAGTATTGGTTACAGGTGGGGCAGGATATATAGGTAGTCATACTGCCGTTGATCTGATCAACAATGGTCACGAAGTGGTAACCATCGATAATCATCATAACTCATACGAGGCATCGATAGATCACGTACATATGATCACAGGCATACGACCAGAACATCACAAGGTAGATCTATGTGATACAGATGCGGTTCAGCAGGTCCTTCGATCATTGACTGACATTGATGCAATCATACATTTCGCAGCATTAAAAGCCGTTGGAGAATCCACAGAGAAACCTCTGCTCTATTTTGAAAATAATATGAAATCACTCCTCAATGTGCTCTCATATGCTCAATCATCAGGGGTGAAAAATTTCATCTTTTCTTCGTCATGTACAGTTTATGGTGAGGCCACTGACCTGCCTGTAACAGAAGAAACTGAGATGAAGGAGGCTGAATCTCCTTACGGGCGAACTAAGCAACTGGGCGAATATATGCTTAAGGACCTGAGTCAATTTAGTGAGCTCAAGGTGATCTCGCTCCGATATTTTAATCCTGCTGGAGCACATCACTCTGGTTTACTGGGAGAAGCTCCTAAGCAGATAGCTCTGAACCTTGTCCCTGTTATTACCGAGACCGCAGCTGGCAAAAGGTCAGAATGTGTAGTCTTTGGAGATGATTATAATACTCGAGACGGTAGCTGTGTTCGAGATTACATCCATGTCGAGGATCTGGCATCGGCTCACACACGAGCGGTGGATTATCTATTATCAGGCAAGAATAAAGACTCCTATGAAGTCTTCAATTTAGGCATCGGAGATGGTGTTACTGTTTTGGAAGCGATAACAGCATTTGAGGAAGTCAGCGGAGAAAAACTCAACTATCGAATAGGCCAAAGACGTGATGGTGATGTAGTCTCTATCTACAGCAATTATGAAAAAGCTAAAAACCGCTTGGGCTGGGAACCTAAGTACGATATAAAGGATATCATGCGCACGGCATGGCATTGGGAAAACAATCGTCCTTTTTAGATGAGGCACTATCCATCCAAAGCCATTCTATTTGGTGAGTACTCGGTCTTATTGGGTTCGCAAGTGTTAGGGGTGCCGTTGGTGGATAGATATGGATATTGGTCGACCGAACGTGGTCGCAACTCAAAGCTCACTTATGGATTTATAGACTACCTATTGTCAGACTGTTCTGACTTCCTTGATACTCATAAAGTCCAGCAGATAGCCGATGGTCATCTGTTTTATCGCAGTACAATCAAGAGAGGATATGGTACGGGGAGCTCAGGGGCAATCTCGGCGGCGATTTATGATTACTGCGCTATCAGTCCAGCAGATGATCACGATATATCCAGCCTGCGACAGCAACTCAGCGCAATAGAGTCCTTCTTTCATGGCAAGAGCTCTGGCTTCGATCCACTGATCAGTATTAAGGCAAGCCCAATCCTTAGAGATCAGCAAGGTAACTACAGCTTAATAGATGCAGATGTACTGCCTCGTCGCTCCATATCTAAACTATACTTGTTAGACAGCGGAGGTCGGCGAAAGGTAAAAGGCTTGGTGCCGAGATTTATTGAGATGAACCGTGAAGACCCATCCATAGGCCAGCAACTTGTTGAATTGAATAACAACATCATAAGGCGACTGCTGATAGATGAAGACATAAGTCAAGATCTTGCTAATCTATCAGCCTTCCAACTTGAGCATATGCGGCCTATGATCATCGATCAACTTGCCTCTCACTGGCAGCGAGGACTGGAGTCTGGTGACTACTTTATAAAATTATGTGGTACTGGAGGAGGAGGATATTACCTCATCTATATCATCAACGAGGACGTACTTAACGATCAGCTCCCTTATCAATTAGTCCCATTAGCTGGATTATAATTCATATAATCCCTTAGGGCAGAGTACTCATTGACATAGTCTATCAGTTGATCCTCCGAGATGCGTCGACCATTGATATATGGGACCACCTTAGCATCAACAACCCCTTCTCGCTCGAGGCTTCGCTCCGTTAATATCGCCTCAGCATAGTTGTCATATAATCCGATCGTATATGAATACAATCCCGTAGCATTATCCTTTTCTATCGCCGTATCGTTAAATAGACTCAATGCCATACCTCTATACATCTGGCTGACGGTGGCAATCTCTATCCGATACGAGACCTCTGCATCTACCACGGTACGATAGATCTCGTAGCGATAGTCCATATGACTATTAGGAACATCCAACTCTAAATCCGTGTCTATGTTAACATGCTCTGGTACATTGCTAAATCTCAGATCAACTCTTGTATTGTACTTGTCAGCCTCTATGCTGCGCTGCTTGACCATAGGATAGTTTCGGCCGATTCCCGTTACATTGATTCGTTCGGGATCTATCTTCGTACCATCCACTATTTTTTTCTTGACTGCTTCGGCTCTCTTCATCGAGGCGAATAGGCTGTACTCTATAATCTCATCATCATTGCCACTACTGATTAGCTCTAACAAGATATCCTCATTATCCTCAAGGATCTGCCTCACTCGATTGATTTGGATTTGATTGCTACCGTCATCCATATATTCCTCTACCACGTGATATATCGGATCTACACTGTACTCTTGCGCTTCGGCAATGCTCGTCTCTTCGTTAGTTTCAGTCTGAAAATCAGGCGTGCTGGCAAGTAAAGATTCTCGCTGTTCTTCAGTGAGCTGATCTGCGGGTTCATAATCAGTAAACGGCACATAGCCAGCATAATACTCCTGACCTGGCTGTCGCTCTTTGAATCGAGCAGTATAAATATCAAAACCTCCATAAGAAGTCTTGCGATCCGAATTGAAATGCGCCATCAAGCCATCAGCACTCAATTGTAAGCCTTGGTCGTTTCCAGGACTATTGATGGGGATGCCGAGATTGTAGGGTTCTGACCAAGCCTCTGATTCATATAAATAGTTACATCTGAATATGTCAAAACCTCCGATACTCTGCGGACGATCACTCGAAAAATAAAGGATCTCTCCATTGTTAGTGAGTTTCGGTTCGAGCTCGTCATATGATGAGTTTACGGATGGGCCCATATTCTCTGGCTGAGACCATTCATTACCTTCTTTAACACTGAAGTACAAGTCATATCCTCCATAACCATCAGGCATGTCAGCAGCAAAAAGAATTAGGTTGTCATTGTAAAAGAACACACCGGCATTATCCACAGAAAGCTTAGCATCAACATTGATCTCTCTTTGCTTACCCTTAGTATCTCCACGTCTGTGCATCAACAGCTTGGAGCTGCCATCGTCTTCTTGACGTAGCAGATAGATGCCATCCGTATAATCGTTAAATCCAATCATGATCTCCTCATCTCTTGAGTTGATCGGATAGGACATGCGTTTAGGCTTAGACCAGACTGCGTTATTATCCTTGATGCTGTAGATCTCATAATGGCCCGCAGCAAGATTAATTACGGTATTGGGGCGATTAGTGGTGAAATAATAAGTGCTCGAATCATTAGGGCTCGGGAGCCAGCTAAAGTCATCATAGATAGAGTTAATCGGTCCGGGTAGTCTATCGATCACCGCCAGCGTGGGCTGATAGCTGATCCGTAGGGCATGCCCACATTGACTGATCTTATGATATACCTCCTCTTGCCTTGCCGTCTGACCTTTGATATTCTTGAGGTATAACTTGTAAAACTCCGCTGCTTGAGAGAATCTTCCTTTTTGATGATTTATCTCAGCGAGATAATAATCTATCTCATCGTTCTTATATCCTAACTGGACAGCTTGAGTAAAGTCCCGTTCCGCCTGTTGCAGGATATTAGTATGATAGTTAATCAGGGCTCGCTTGAAGAGCAGGGGCCCGCTCTGCTCTACCTTCTCAACTCGATTGAGGTAGATTAACGCCTCTTGATAGCGCTGTTCATTGTAGAGCTCATTGGCTTTTTTGAGGTCATCTTTTTGAGAAAATATAGACGTGGGAGCCAGAAATAGAAATGCGATACAGGCAGCTAAAGCGCTATATCTCCCGATTTGAGTCAAAGTTTTCAATATTTTCTGCAATTCGTTTTAGAAATGAACCCCCTAAGAATCCATCGATCACTCGATGATCGAACGATAAAGATAGGAACATCATATGACGAATTGCAATAATATCTCCATGTTCTGTATCCATTATTACAGGTTTCTTGGTGATTGCACCTATGGCGAGGATCGCCAGCTGCGGCTGATTGATAATAGGCGTACCTAAGAGATTGCCAAAAGTCCCAATATTACTGATGGTAAAAGTCCCCCCTTGTATCTCATTAGGGCGCAACTTATTATCTCTGGCTCGCTGAGCTAAATCATTGAGTCGCTCAGTAAGACCTAACAAATTGAGCCTGCCAGCCTCCTTGATTACGGGCACGATTAGGTTACCTGATGGCAGCGCTGTAGCGATACCCAGATTGATATCTTTTTTTAGATGCAGCTTGCTACCTCCTTCATCCAATGAAGCATTGATAGAAGGAAAATCTTTGATCGCATTGATCACTGCTTCTGCAAAGAGAGGCGAAAATGTCAACCGCTCTCCATATTTCTGTTGATATGGACCCTTAGCCTTGTTGCGCCATAGCACCATCTTAGTCACATCCGCTTCCACGAATGAAGTCGCATGTGCCGCCGTCTTAATAGAAGAGGTCATATGTTTAGCGATCAATTGTCGCATACGATCTAACTCTACCACTCGATCAGTCTGACCTAAGGATTGAGTCGGATCTGGAACACTGCTTACTTTTTCAGCACTCTGCTGCTTGTTCGATGGCGCACTCAGATGAGATTCTGCATCAGCACTTGGCTGTGGAGAGATAGTTGTCTCAGGTGTTCCTGTCAGCTGGTTGACTGCTGGATGTGTTACGGCCCGGCGTGATTGCACCGCTCGCTGGTTGACATATTTGAATATATCTTCTTTAGTCACCCTACTCTTCACGCCTGTCCCTGGGATATCCTCTAATTCAGCTATCGAAACACCCTCTTGCTTGGCTATTGTTTTGACCAGTGGGGTGTAAAATCTCTTAGTCTTGAGCGCTTGCGGCTTATCTATCGCAACTGAGCTCGGCACTACTGGTGCTGGTGTGTTATCCTCGATAGTCTGGGTTGGCTCTTCAGATTGTGGGGGAGCTTGATCCTCCACAATAGGTGCGCTGGGAGCCGCACCGCTAACAGCCTGATCCGTTTCAATGAGGGCCACGGCTTGACCCACGGGAACTACATCATTGGGCTGTGCAAGGATTTTATGCAAGATACCAGAGACGGGTGAGGGAACATCAGTATCTACTTTATCTGTAGCAATCTCGAGGATTGTTTCTTCCTCATCGATCGTATCTCCTACATTTTTCAACCATGTGATGATAGTCGCTTCGTGTATGCTCTCCCCCATTTTTGGAATGACCAATTCAACTATCGCCATACAGATTTTTTGCCGTGTGCAAAGTTATCAAAAGTTACCTTCTATAAACAATCGCAATTCATTCAGTGCTAATGTAATCGTATAATCTATGTTCATCTTTCGATTACGCACCAGTTGTAGCTTACGAGTTACTACTTTATTTTGGTTGCCGGTGGCTATCCATATCGTCCCTACAGGCTTATCAGCTGTACCTCCACCGGGACCAGCGATACCAGATACGGCAACTCCCGCATCGCAATTAGTACGTGCTGCGAGACCGGCGATCATCTCCTTGACAGTTTCTTCACTGACGGCACCATTTTCTTTGATCGTTTCTGCTGACACGTTAAGTAGACTATTTTTAAGTTCGTTGGAGTAGGTCACCAGAGACCCTTCATAATATGCGGATGAACCTGGCACACTGACAATCATATTACCGATACCGCCGCCAGTACAGCTCTCAGCAGTAGCAATTTTAATTCCTTTCTCTTTGCACAATCTTCCTATGGCATGAGCAAGTTTATCTGGCCCTATACCATAGACAAGATTCCCCAATCGATTCACGATTTTTTGACCCGTGGCCTCGGTAAGTTGTTTAGCCCTACGTTCATCTTGAGTCTTAGCCGTTAGCCTGAGTTTGACTGAGCCCGTACTAGGCAGATACGCTATGCTCAGCTCTGGTGGAAAGTCATCTACGATATCCTCTATCATATCTGCGATGGTCGTCTCTCCAACTCCAGCAGTCTGTATGATATAATGCTTTATGATTACGTCATCCACTAGGGCTGCGATCTTATCTAATCCACCCTGTGTCATAATCTGCTTCATCTCTCGAGGCACTCCAGGCATTGACAAAATGATTTTCTTATCATGACGCATCCACATCCCCGGTGCCGTGCCTACAGGATTCTCCACTAATTCTGCAGACCCAGGCATATAACATTGCTGCTTATGTGCCTCGAGTACTTTCCGCCCACGAGTTTTAAATATGTTCTTAATTCGCTCATAGGTGGGTTCTGAAAACACCATTTCGTCATCAAGATACTTGGCTATAGCAACTTTGGTAATATCGTCTTTAGTGGGACCGAGTCCCCCAGTCATCAGTATAATATCCGAGTGGCTGCTCGCATAAGTCAGCCCATTTATGATATCCTCTTCTGTATCCCCTACAGATAGTTTAAGAGTGAGTGTAACCCCGATTTCATTGAGCTTCTCACCTAACCATGCCGAATTGGTATCAATAGTTTGCCCATTTAACAACTCGTCTCCCACTGTTACTATTGACGCAATCATACTACGATTTTTATTTCTGATAATTTATAAGAGCTCATACCGATGTGGCTCCTGATTATGAGGCGTCCATCTCGCTCTATTCCTTCTAATACTCCACTTCGAAGTTCACCATCTTCGAGTTTATAATGAATCTCCTCTGAGCGTCGCCAGAGGATTTTACTATAGGTCTGTCTAAGCTCTACAGGATCATTCTTCAACATACTATAATATCGATCCATCGCCTCAAAGAGTTGTTCTCTCAAGTCGGATAACGCAGTCCTAACTCCTGATTGCAATATTAATGAGGTCGGATTAGGTAGAATAGGATCAAAATCTTGCTGATTAACATTGATCCCTATGCCGACGACACTTTGCGAGATCAGACTGCCACTCAGGTTATTCTTAATGAGTATCCCGCAGATTTTTCGATCTCTGACATAGATATCATTAGGCCACTTGACTTGAGCAGATATTGCAGTTTGCTGCTCTATTGCCGCACATACAGATAGAGACGCCATGATATTGAGGTCAAACTGTGTATCTACGTGGATATTGGGATACAAAATTACTGACAAAGTGAGGTTCTGACCAGGCGCTGAATTCCATTTTCTGCCATATTGTCCTTTTCCTTTGACTTGGTGGTCTGTTATGACTACAGTACCCTCTTTTGGTTTACTTTTTGATAATAGTTGAGTAGCATAGTCATTAGTTGAGCCTAATTCTGGAAAGTGGCTTAACTTTGTGCCTATTATTCGTTGTAACATAAGAAACCTTTCATCCGTAGAACATAAGAAAACAGGAAGCCCTATTGACAAATAAAAGCACCACTGCAAATAGAACACTAACTGCTCCCAGATACAATAGTTCTGATCTACTTGACTTAATCATCGACAGTATTCAGGATATCAAAGGTAAAAATGTGATGAAATTAGACATGAGCAAATTGGATGATGCTCCTGCTGATTATTTCGTCATCTGTTCGGGAGATTCAACCACTCAGGTCAAAGCGATTAGTGGTAATATAAGCAGACGAGTGAAGGAGGAATTAAGTCTCGCCCCAGCACATGTGGAGGGAACTAATGACGCTCGTTGGTGTTTAGTTGATTACTTCGACATAGTTGTACACATATTTTATCCAGAAACCCGTGAGTTCTATGATATCGAGGACTTGTGGAGTGATGCAGAGATTACCTCTTATGAAGATGTAGTCTGACTTTATAAATGACATCTGTGAGCATTAACACGTTGTCAAAAGAGAAAAAATGGCAGATAACAAAGAAAATAAAGACAAGAAATCAGAGAAAAAGAGCTTCAGCTCTTACTGGTTTTATGCGTTTATTATAGTCTTTTTAGTGGGAATCAATATGGTGATGACACTTGTGTCACAGCCAAAAGAAATTACCCTAAACAAATTTGAAGAGATTGTAAGAGCCGGAGATGTAGATCGTGTTGAGGTCATCAACAAGCGTATCGTCAATATCTATCTCAAGCCCGAATCAGTAGGCAACTATGAGGATGTCAATTCGAATAACAAATTAACAACAAGCCTTGACCCGGCTCAGTATGTCGTAGAGATCGGCAGTGTCGAGATTTTTGATGATAGAGTAAAGGAGTTGCGTGAAGACGGATATGAGTTGGATCCCAAGTATGATACTCGAGAAAACTGGGTATCAACTATACTAAGCTGGGTATTGCCCTTATTATTTTTCGTAGCAATTTGGCTATTCATCATGCGTCGTGTTGGAGGTGGTGCTGGTGGGCCAGGAGCTCAGATATTCAACATCGGCAAGTCAAGAGCTACACTATTTGACAACTCTGCTAAGGTTAATATCACATTCCAAGATGTGGCAGGACTCGATGAAGCCAAGGAAGAAGTAATGGAGGTCGTAGACTTCCTCAAGAATCCAAAGAAATATACCAGCCTCGGTGGTAAGATCCCTAAAGGAGTACTCCTCGTAGGCCCTCCTGGTACTGGTAAGACCCTACTCGCTAAGGCAGTCGCAGGCGAAGCCAACGTACCTTTCTTCTCGATCTCAGGATCTGATTTCGTAGAGATGTTTGTGGGTGTCGGTGCATCACGTGTACGTGACTTGTTTAAGCAAGCTCGTGAGAAAGCTCCATGTATCGTATTTATCGATGAGATCGATGCCATCGGTAGAGCAAGAGGAAGAGGTGCTGTACAAGGTGGTAATGATGAGCGAGAGAATACACTCAATCAGCTCTTGGTGGAGATGGATGGATTTAGCACCGATAAGGGTGTGATCATGATGGCCGCCACTAACAGGCCAGATATTCTGGATTCGGCATTAATGCGTCCAGGACGTTTTGATAGACAGATAGGCATCGATCGTCCAGATCTCAATGAGCGTGAAGCCATATTCAATGTACACTTAAAGAATATCAAAGTATCAGATAGCATCAAGTCTTCAGTATTAGCTGAGATGACACCAGGATTTGCCGGTGCCGATATCGCTAACATCTGTAATGAGGCTGCACTTGTCGCAGCACGTCGAGATAAGAAGATGGTGGAGATGGAAGATTTCAACTATGCCCTCGATAGGGTTATCGGTGGACTTGAGAAAAAGAATAAACTCATCGCTCCTAGGGAAAAAGAAATCATAGCCTATCACGAGGCAGGACATGCAATATGTGGTTGGTTCCTAGAGCATGCGTCTCCACTGATCAAAGTGACCATCGTACCACGTGGAATCGGTACGCTCGGATATGCGCAGTACCTTCCGAAAGAGGAGTATATCACTCGTACAGAGCAGATGCTTGATCGTATCTGTATGACTTTTGGTGGTAGAGCTGCCGAAAAGATCATTTTTGATAAAATCTCAACTGGCGCACAAAACGATCTCGACCAAGTCACTAAGATGGCTTATGGTATGGTTGCTATATATGGGATGAATAATAAGGTGGGTAATGTGTCATTTTATGGCATGCAACAAGATCAATTTAACAAGCCCTACAGTGATGATACGGCGACTCTCATCGATGATGAAGTTCGTATACTTCTTGAAAAAGAATATCAGCGTGCTCAAGATCTCTTGAGAAAATACGAAAAGGAACTTCATATCCTTGCTAAGGCATTGTTGGAGCGAGAGGTTCTCGTCAAGTCTGACGTGTCAGAGTTAATCGGTGAGCGTCCGTGGCAATCAGCAGAGACGATATCAGAAGCGATCAAAGAAGCTAAGAAAGAGTCTGACGCAGCTGCGGAGGTCGTAGATGAAGTAGAGTCAACATAGTCAGCCAATATCGCATGACGGATGGATAGAACTTAATCTAATCCGTACTTGTTAACTGAGAATGAGCACTTTCCTTATTACTGGCTTACTATTCGTCATGATCCTAAATGTGATCATGTTCTTCATTGCATTTAGACTGCAGACTGACAAACTGACTGACATCACGTACAGCGTGAGTTTCTTTTCTTTAGCGGTTTTTGCATTCATCATAGGTAGCGGCTGGGAGTCCCTTGGTAAGATCTGGATAACCGCTCTCATCGTTCTCTGGGCTATTAGACTCGGGTGGTATCTCCTCGATAGAGTAACTCAATTAGGCAAGGATGAACGCTTTGATCAAATCAGAGTCAACAAGAAACGCTTTTTCAGATTCTTCTTTCTTCAGGGCTTTGCCTCATGGATTGTATCGCTGCCAGCACTCATAAGACTTAACGTCCCTAATCCTGATGGCTCGTTGGTATTAGTTGAGATCATCGGGATAGCCATAGCTGCAGCAGGGTTATATCTCGAGACAGCCTCAGATTACTCCAAGTCAAAGTTCAAAAAGCAACCTGGTAATAAGTCCAAGTTATACACTGAAGGTTGGTACAAATACATCCGCTATCCCAACTATCTGGGAGAATCCATTTTTTGGATTGGCATATTCGTAGCATCTGTGCCATACCTCAATGGGCTACAATATCTCTCCGTGCTCGGAACGATATTCATCATATACCTATTAGTATTCGTCAGTGGTATCCCTTTCTTGGAGAAGGGTCGAGCCAAACGATTAAAGGGAGATCCATCTTACCAAGAGTACTTAGCAAGAACTAAGAAGATTATTCCTTGGGTGTATTGATAGATCAGCGGTTTTTATTTTATAAACATACCTACTCAATCAATTTATAGAGTTTCTTCAACTCCTTCTTTGCTCGTGCTTTATATCCTGCGCTGCCTGTATCATATAGACTTTCGATTGTTGGGATTACTTCATGAGCCAGCTCGGGATAGACATGAGCGATATTAGTACAAGTCGTCATGGCGAATACTTGGATCGCTACAGCACACTGAGGATTAGCGAGATGTGCAAAAGACACCTCATAGACATCTCCAATGTGCTCCTCACTGAATCTCATATGCTGTAAGCTCCGATAGAGATTCCTCAACAAACTGTCCTCTTGAGAGGTCTGCAGCAGATCTATGATCTCGTTCATGTGCGGATAGAACAACTCCTCTCTACTTATAGCGACGAACTCCAGCGGCCATGATACTCGCTGTCGCATGCGCATATCTCCTTCATAGAGTAAAGTAAGCAAAGTACTAAGAGGAGCAGCTCCGCTGATGATGCCATCGCATATATGCTTCGCCTGTTTTTTAGAATGCTCTTCATATAGTAATTCCCTGATGTCCACTTAGCTGAGATATTTGCCCACAATAGGCATACGTCGGCCCATCCCAAAGGCCTTAGAGCTCACCCGTAAAGACGGTGCCGTCTGATATCTTTTAAATTCATTGATATTGACCAATCGCAAAATTCTCTTAACCAGAGCCTCATCATATCCCATGGCAATGATTTCTTTAGGGCCTTTTTGATTTTCGATATACTGCTCTAAGATCGCATCGAGTATATCATAATCTGGTAGACTATCAGAATCTTTTTGGTTCGGACGCAACTCGGCCGATGGTGGTTTAGTAATGATATGTTCAGGGATAACCACCCCATCCTTGTTCATATATCGAGCGAGGGCGTAGACATCAGTCTTATACACATCGCCAATCACGGACAACCCTCCGCACATATCGCCGTATAGTGTACCATAGCCTACGGCAGCTTCTGACTTATTAGAAGTGTTGAGGACTATATTGCCAAACTTGTTGGAGACGGCCATCAGGAGCATCCCTCGTATACGAGCTTGCAAGTTCTCCTCTGCGATATTGAATGGTAGATCGCCATAAAGCGGTTTCAACTGCTGCATGTATACTTGATAGACCTCTTCGATCGTAATGATATCGTATTGTATGCCGATATTTTTACACAGCTCTACTGAATCATTAACTGAGTGATCTGATGAAAACTGCGATGGCATCAAGAGTACTCGGACATTGTCAGCACCTAATGCTCGCTGCGCAATCACTGTCGTCACTGCCGAGTCTATACCACCTGATAATCCTAATACGCACTTCTTAAAGCCAAGCTTGCCAAAGTAATCCTTGAGACCCAAAACCAGCGCATCATGAATTTCTATGATCTTATCTTTAGGCTGTACTATGGACTGACCGCTCGCCTTGACATGATCCAAGTCGTAGCATCGATAGTCCTCGACGAAATATGGCATCTCCTCGTAGACAGTCCCATCTGGTGACATCACCGTCGAACCCCCATCAAATATGATCTCCGTCTGTGCGCCTACTTGATTAATGTAAAACATCGGTATCCCGTATTGACTGATGTTCGCCTCAAGGATAGCAAGGCGATTTTCGGCATGATCATAACTGAATGGTGATGCTGACACGTTAATGATGAAATCAGGATTCTGAGACTCATACTCATCAAGTGGACAGATCGTATACAGCGGATTTTCATTACCGATATTCCAGATATCCTCGCATACCGTCAATGCAATCTTTTGCCCCTTATACTCAACGACATTAAATTCTCGTGCTGGCTCAAAATATCGATACTCATCAAAAATATCATACGTAGGCAACAAGGCCTTATGTTGTACATGCAAGATCTCCTGATCCGCAATGAAATAAACGGAGTTATATAAATCCTTACCCTCCGGAACAGGATTTATAGTCGGTGCACCGATGACTACAGCGATACCTTTAGAGGCTTCTCTTATGACTTCTATGCAAGCATTGCTCTGATTAATAAAGTCTGAAAACTCTAAGAAATCTCGTGGCGGATATCCACATGTCGCTAACTCTCCAAAACAAACTATATCGGCACCGTCAAGGATTGCCTTGGTTATATAGCCTTTGATCTTAGCAAGGTTGCCTTCAAAATTACCGATGTGATAGTTCAACTGCGCTACGGCAAGTTTCATATTGATTATTTAAGTGGGGCCGCAAGTTACAGGTTACATTAGAAATTTTCATATCTAATACCGTCTATCGCTGTAGGATAACTATCGATTATGTTCATTTTTGTCATTACTTACAATTGACAGCTATGATAACTATAGATCCCTCCACGAGTGGATTGATATTTGACCTCGATGGCACGCTTGCCGATACCATGGGCATGCACATCGATGCGTGGATTGCCGCTGGCGAAGAATTTGATATCACTATCACTCCTGCCATGATCAACGACAATGCAGGCATCCCAACTCGACCACTGATGGCATTGCTCAACAGGCAATATGGATGGGATATCGATCCTGTCAAATTTGAAGAGGTCAAAGACGAACACTACAATGTCATCAAGGAATCTCATGGGCGGATACAGCCTGTCCCCCATGTTATGCGTATCGTAGAGACTTATAAAGACACCCTGCCTATGGCGATAGGCACAGGCAGTATTCGTGCCGATGCACTTATTGCAGTTGAGGAACTTGGCATTGCTAATCTTATCAAAGGTTTAGTAACAGCAGATGATGTCACTCACCCAAAACCACATCCCGAGACATTCCTGACCTGTGCGAGTATCATAGATATAGAGCCAAAATATTGTCAAGTCTTTGAGGATAGTCCCAAAGGTGTTGAGGCTGCCATGGCAGGTGGCATGATGGTTACCAATATCCTCACTGGCGCATTCTTTAAACCGTGACAAGATTATACTTACGAGATAGGGGAATATCCAGGATATAGTTGTCTTTAGGTAACCCCAAGAAACTAAGGATTTTTCATAATAAGGAGTCAAAATAAATTTGACTCCTATTTTTTTTCATGGAAATATAATTGCGTTTAGAGTTGCACATTATCACCGAATTAAGATAAATTTACGCTCGCTTATACAGCACGCTTCCTTAGCTCAGCTGGTTAGAGCATCTGACTGTTAATCAGAGGGTCCAAGGTTCAAGTCCTTGAGGAAGCGCAATAAAAACGGGGGTTCGAGAGAGCTCCCGTTTTTTATTTCTCTGAATCTGGCAAACATTCTGACAAACAAGTGGCAAA
>CAYPWL010000059.1:0-15713 GCA_964414425.1 uncultured Saprospiraceae bacterium | reverse complement strand
GATTCGAACCCCCGACCCGCTGATTACAAATCAGCTGCTCTGGCCAACTGAGCTATGCTGGCAATTATCACGCATCATTACTGGCAAAAGCCGTAATAGACCCGCAAAATCAATGTCAAAAAATGAAATATTCAGGACGTCCCTGAAAAGTGACTGCAAAAATAGGCTTTTTAACTTAATAAGGAAACGATGCTTTGCAGTTTTTTTTATGAATTATTTCTTTGATTTAGGATGCGCCTTTTTATACACTGTTCTAAGCCTATCAATACTGTTGTGCATATATATTTCTGTAGCAGATAAATTAGCATGGCCCATGATTTCTTTAATCGCATTGAGCTCTGCTCCCTGATTGGCCAGATGAGTGGCAAAACTATGTCTTAGAATATGGGGACTTCGCTTTTTTGCAGTACTGACTAACGTCAATTGTCGATGTACTATAGTATAAATCAACTTGGGATAAGATTGCTTGCCTTTAACTGTGATAATAAGGTATTGACAAGCATCTAAATCCTCGGACTTTTTCAACTCCTGATAAGCTCTAATCTTATCGATCAGCTTATCACTTATCGGAATGATTCGCTCCTTGTTACCCTTACCTAATACTTTAATCTGCCTCAGTGCATGATTGAAATCTACATCCTTTAGATTTATTAATTCTGATCGACGGATACCTGTAGTATAGAGCAGTTCGATGACCAGGTGATTTCTAACCCCCTCAAAGTCGTCATGGTCGATTGGGTGATCCAATAGGTCCTCCAATCTTTCTTCTCTGATTACAATTGGTAGTCGCTTAGCAATCTTAGGTGCTATGACCTTAGCAGTGGGATTGCTTTGGATGTGTCCGGCCTTCTTCAAATACTTGAAGTAACTCTTGAGTGTGGACATCTTACGATTAACTGTCTTGGCCGTATAGTTATCTTGCATCAAGTGAACAATCCAGGATCGAACGTGAAAATGCTTTAATTCCAATTCATCCGCCATCCCTAATTGAGCATTGAGATAAACCGAAAATTGCTCTAAGTCATTCATGTAAGATCGGACAGTATGGTCTGAATATCTACGCTCATATTTGAGGTATTTTTCAAAGCTCACTATCCATTTCATATTACATTTTATTGTAATACATCAAGAATCATTCCTGTTTAGTTATTTGGAACATGCTCGGGGCACCGTTATTAGTCAGGGCTAGGAGATAACTATGATCGCCAAGCTCGACAGCATGTAACTTCTTAGTGTTACCAGGAGCATAAAAGCAATACTCTGGACAAGAGCCAGGAAGATATCCTGACACACCATCAGAAAGCAATACTAACCCAGATCCAGCATCTAATCGAGGTGTCTCAACTTCTGTATTGTATATATTACCCAATAACAACAGGTCTGTAACATCATCACCATTGACATCCTTAGAGAGACATCCCAGTAATGGAAATGCCTGCGCCTCCAGAGGCAAAGGATGAATATCATAGCTGCCATTCGCTTGAGCAATCAATATCACTGACTCGAAAGTAACAACCTCTTTGGCGTAGGCGTCAGAAACTTCTTCCTGGCCATAAATATCTATTATAGATGCATTGGCAAATTCGTTGTAAGTCTCAAACTTCTCAGCGATGAAAGGCATCTGTTGACTCGAGCATTCTCTTCCGCGAACTGGCACTTCTTCGTCCTTATAGTAACTGGTCAAGACGATGTCCAAGGTCCCCGTCTCATCAAAGTCTTCGGCATAAATCTTAAAAGGCTTGTCCTTAGTTGCTTTATGCTTGATATTCTTGCCCACATTACCCACTACAAAATCCGACAAGCCATCGCCATTAATATCAGTAGTCGTAATACTATACCACCACCCTGTCAATTGAGCTAAATTATCATGCCGTTCAGATAGGGAAAAGTTACCTCCTTGATTAAGGTACACTCGAATACCAGACCACTCCCCAACGATAATCATATCTGTATCCCCGTCTTGGTCTACATCAACCAAATTAATATCATTAATAATCTCTGGTGTAGTTGATAGATCCTCAAAGTGCTCCTCAGTAACGTCGACTAATGTCCCATTATCATTTCTCAATAGAAAGGATGGAGCGGCAATGGGATATGATTGAGGCACTATTCTATTGCCCACGAATAAATCCAGATCTCCATCATCATCGAAGTCCAGAGATTGTATCACGCCACCAGAATAACTCATAGTTGATAAAGCCTGCTGTCGCTCATCCTTCGTAAAGACGCCATTCCCGTCGTTTAAGTATAGACGGTCATGATAATAATCAGAACCCTTAGCCTGCTCATTACCTCCACTCATCACATAGAGATCCTCATCTCCATCTCCATCCACATCAAAAAATATAGCATCAACATCTTCTTGATCAGCATCCGCTGAAAAGGCCGACTGAGTAATGGAACTAAAAGAGCCGTCCTGGCTCAAATACAAAACGCCAGGTTGGCCGGAAGCCCCTCCAATATAAAGGTCATTAATCCCATCGCTATTAAGGTCTGACTGAGCCAAACAAGGCCCCAATGTTGATTGCTTCTGAGGAAGCAATACTTCGGATTCGAAGTCGTCATATTCGTTCTCAGTATGCTCATAGCTGATCCCTAAAGCTGAAGGTGGAAATCTCTTGAAGAGGCTGCTGCCCGACTGTTCCGCATATTGCTGTGCAGATTGCTTCGATATTTTCACATTCTGATTAGCGACTACATTAGTTAGTACTGATCTGGTGCCATCAATCCAAAACACTATTACTGAATCTACCTGATCAACAGATCCTAATCCGAAATGCGCGATAGGTTCAAGCGCTGATCGATAGCCCCTAGTTACGCCCGGCTCATAAGTTATGATCTTATCCTTATCAAGTCTTACCTCTATTTTCCGGCAGGTAAGCATAGGTTCTGAAACTTCCACAGTTAAGTAGTTATTGATCTCAGAGGCATTGTTACGATACAGCAATGCTGTCTGATCAATGTTATTAACGACGATGTCTAAATCTCCATCTCGATCCAAGTCAACTAACGTCGCCCCATTAGAATACGTTGATTCTGTTAATCCGACATCTTTAGCAACATCTTCAAATGAAGTCTTACCCGAGCTTCTAAATAGGATATTCGGTAATGACTCAGTGGGCATTTCCTCGTAGAGCTTTTCCTTAATCTGAGATGGCACACTGCCTTTGTAATTGCTTCTGGCTTCATTGACTTTGGCCTTAAAATCATTGTCAAGGGCATACTTACGATAACCATTAGTAATAAAGATATCTCTATGGCCATCGAGATCGAGATCCTCCATCAGTGCCGTCCAGCTCCAGTCAGTCTTGGCTACTTGGGCAAGATGAGATATATTATCAAATCGTCCTTGTTCATTATTGAGATGTAGAGAATTGAACATATACTGATGGGCATACCCAAATGCATCTGTCAAAAGATTGAAAGACTCTACATCCATAGAAGCCATTAATGTCTTACTGCGAATGTGGTCTTGAGATGCCATGTCCAGTACAAAGATATCCTGGGCACCATCATTATTGATATCTGCTATATCCACTCCCATCCCAAAGAATGAAGTATGATTTATATGAGTTTTTATGCGATCACTGAATGATCCATTTTTTCGATTGATATATAGATTGTCAGGTAGATAGTAATCATTGGCAATGTAGATATCTGGGTATCCATCCTCATTTATATCACTGATGGCTAATCCCAGTCCAAATGTAGGGCTGGTAATACCTGCTTCTTTGGAAACATCCACATACTTGCCGTTGTCATTACGATATAGATGGCTGAAGCTCTCGTAATAGTCCCGAGGTCTCTCAAGTATGCGCCTCTGAAAACTAATGGGATCATATCCATATAAAGTGCTCTCGTTCATGACTATGCAATCCAAGTCACCATCTCGATCATAGTCAAAAAACGCCGACTGTGTACTAATTCCGGAGTCTGCTAATCCATATATCTCACCCTGCTCAGTGAATGTTAAGTCACCATTATTGATATACAAGAGATTCTTTCTCTTAGCTGATTCATATGGCCCTCCTTGTGAGATATAGATATCCTCATTTCCATCCCCATTAATATCAACTATAGTTACCCCATTAGACCATTGTTTGCCCGTATTGATGCCCGCGCTTTCGGTGATGTCCTCAAAAACAAAATCTCCTTTGTTGAGGTAGAGACGATTGTCAACTTGATTAGCTGTGAATAGAAGATCTGGCAGATCATCATTGTTGACATCAAGTGTGGCTACCCCTGATCCATTGTAGAAATAATCGAAATCAAAAAGATTAGCTTTCGTATTGACATCATGGGTCAAATCATTACTAAACCTGACATTGGAGTGGTTTACCTCAATTTTTTCGAAGCTAAACTCACCAGCAAACTGATTATCACTGTCTGTCTTACATCCCACTAATGATATCATCACTGATAAAAGAATGAAGAACAGAACATGTAAAATATCTATATTGAGATTTTTCATCCAAGACGTCATTGTTTACTAAAATGATCGTGAAAATCACTTTTCATAATTTCTAAATCTACTCAATTAATGAGAAATTCCATTTATGCAATTGTTCTTACTGCATTTATGTCCGTTGCCCCTTTATTATCGGTAGATGCGCAAAATTACTTCAATCTTAAATTAGGAACTGCTTTATATAATCAAACTAATTCTGGTGGTTCAGTCAAACTTGGATTTATCGCAGGTGCCACTTATGAGCCTAAGATATCCAATAACATATGGTTAGAAGTGGGAGCTAACTACGTGGAGAAAGGTACTAAATTAGGTACTGTAGGAAACGTGACACAGTTTACGACTCGCCTCCAATACATTGATATTCCAATCTTCGCAAAATATACATACGAAGTTCGTAATCACTTTACGTGGTCGCTGTATGGTGGCCCTTCTGTTGGTTTTGCTATCGGAGCGAGAAATAGGTTCTTTAGCATAGGGCAACCTCAAATTATTGAAATACCTATTGGTGGAGCTGGTGGACTTAACTCTACAGACATCGGATTAAATATAGGTGGCGAATTGAACTTTCGTACTGAGTATGGATATATCAGCCTATTTTCAGAGTTTCAACAGTCCCTGTCAACAGCACTAACGACTCTAAACGGAGCAAACATTAAAAACATAGGTGTAAGCTTAGGTCTGAAGATGAAAATAGGTAGGAAAACCGATATCGAAGAAGATGCAATTGATCTGAATAGGCTATAGGCGATCTTTAGTAATCGTACGTTTAATCTAAGGCAAATACCTTCTCCGAATAGATAGGAAGTTGTTTAGAATCAAAACCAACTATGACATGCAGTCCTGTGTTAGGAAGCAAAGATGACATTGGTTCAGACAAAAACTGGTCGGGCTCTATGTTTCCTATGTTCCGACCTAAAATGTCATAGATCACTAATGACTCAACACGCTCAAATATCTCAGGGCACACATGTCTATCTCGACATTCGACATCCGGTATATTAAATACGCTTGTTGATCTCTCCGTACTACATCCAAAATCCAAATCAGCGTTGGGATTGAAATTTGACGACGACGAATCTGTACAGCCTAAAACAAAGAACTCATTACTATCATCGAAGAGCCTAACAAATTGATTAGCGGGCACATTATCGTACTTAGTGACCATGCCTGATCTCCATCTAACCTCTATCGAATCGACAATCGTCGCATCTGCCAATCCAAAATGCATGAACTTGGTATTCTGGGAGGCGTGCGTACCGCCACTAAACTTGTAATCAATAAATTCTTCTCCATCAATGAAGAGTGATACCTCACTCCCAAATGCATCAGCAGCATGCAGATTGGAGACTAAGTCCAAAGCAATATAGTTACCACCTTCAAAGTCATTGCGGTATATCCTATATGATCTGGTTGGCTCATCTGTCGGAACAAAATTAATATAACTCACTATCACATCAAGATCCCCATCATTGTCGATATCTGATTTTATAGCACCTCTATTTATATTTGGTCCAGTAAAAGATATCCCTGATTGAGCTGATGCAGTTGTAAATGGTTGATCTGCACCATTGTTGAACATAAGGATATTGGGGTCATTAAATGATCCAGCTATAAACTCGGGTGATGACACTGTGCCGTTAGCAACTAATAAATCTAAGTCCGTATCTCTCTCTACATCAATAAAAAATGTACCCCATCCTGTGGTTAAGAAACCATCGGGCGTAATAGCATTGGCAACACCAAATTGATTCTGCGCCACTTCATACACATCCGATTTATTAAGCATTAGAAAGTTCTCCCCGAGATTAGTTATGTATAAATCTAGTCTTTGATCACGATTGAGATCACCAATCCCAATTCCCATCCCATACATCTCTATATCCAATCCATAGTCCTCAGCAACTTCTTCATAAATACCGTTGTCATCGGGAACGAAGAACTCATTGGGATGAATAAATGGTCCAAAATCATTAGCTACAAGTATTCCATATTCACCAGGTCTATCAGGAATAGGAACAACGGTGACCGCTAAGCCGCAGCCCTCGCCAGCTATATTCAACGAATCTGTAACATCTTCAAAATCAAAGTTGCCTCTATTGAGATAAAGTCGATTACCCTCGCAATCATGATCAAATCCTGTAGTTACTCCATCATCATCTTGTTGAAACCTAATCCTCTCGACATAGCCCAAACTAAATATATCAAGCAAACCGTCATTGTTAAAATCAAACAATGTGGCCCCCATACTATTGATTGGTGTACTTAGAGCTTGATCTATAGGCAGCAGATCAAAATTTCCATTACAATCATTGCGCAAGATGAGATCGTAGCCATTCTGACTATAATTAGTAAACAACAGATCTTCACACCCATCATTATTTAGATCACCTGAAACAACGGCCGAAGTGGTATCACGTTGACTGTCATACCTATTATTAGTAAATTCTACTTCTTCGAACTCGCCATTTCCTAAATTCAAGTACATCTTGTCAGGTGTACTCCCGCCAGTAAAGACCAAATCTTCCCATCCATCATTATTAACATCTATTGAAACTGCACCTCCTCCAAGAAAGGCAGTATTTACAAATGTATGCTGAACACCAAGTTCCGTAGTGATATCCGTGAACTGAGCTATGCTCTGAATGGTGCTAAACACAAAGAATGAAATAATAATGATTCTATACATAGTAATAAAAAAAAGCCAGTGACAGAAACACTCTATCACTGGCTTATAAATTTAATGACTTAAATAGCTAAATGCTATTGTCTAGTCAATTGAATAATATCAACATTGCTATATCCACATCCACCGCCTTCTTCAGCAATGGTTAATGTGATCGTTGAATCATCAGTGATATCTTGTGGATTATCTCCACCAAATAAGTACATGATAGCAGGCGCTCCACAACCTACACCAGGTCCTGTATCTTGCCATCTTGCAACGTCACATACAAACTCAACACTTGCAGCCATATCGAAACCACCAAAGGCATCAATTACTACAAGACCATTAATATTTCTAACTGTTGAAGATCCAGGTACAAGCGCTAATTCTACATTAGCCTCTCTTACACCTGTTGCCCAAGGGTTACCCGGACCTTGAATATGAGAGATTGAATAAGTACCAACGAATAGGTCATCAGGTAATGGACATGTAGCATTTACATTCCAATCAAAGAATGCTCTAAATGCTGGTCCAAAAATTGTTGACTCAGTATTTGCTGAAGTAAATACACGACCATCCTCTAACTCTAACTCTGATCTAAACTGGAATCTATCACCAGGTGACACATTATCAGGTGAAACACCTGTCGCAGTAGTCATAGCTGTGAAAGGGAAATCAAGCGTCAATGCCTGATTACTATCTGATGCATCGCTCGCACCAAAATCAGATGGACCGAAGTCACCTACAAGTACTTCTCCTGAAGAATCATCTCCGTTAGAAGGATCATTGTCATCAAAGCTTACAAAAACTCTGTAGTTAGATACGTTATCTCCACCTGTCTCTGATCTAAAATCAATCTCATGCAAATATGACGATGAAGCCAAGTTCATCAAATCGTACTCACTTGCTATTAGGTTCTGAGTTCTTGGAAATGCTCCAATCTCAGCTGTGTCAATAGTAATGATAGGTCCTAATTCTGGATCAGCAGAACAAGCTCCGATCAACACAACAGCCGCTAAATAAAAAAGATATTTTTTCATTTTAATTTGATTTAAATGAATTAGTTAAAACAAGGGCCTAATGTCGTATTATCCCAAAACACTTGATCCAATACAGTCTTCTGTGTTGCATTCTGATTCAAGTTAACGTGATCAGCAGGTAATAAAGCCGATCTGATGAACGTACCTGCAGAAGTTAATATTGCAGGCTGGATATTACTAGGACGCCCTGTACGTCTAATCAAGTTATAACTCTCAATACCATTACCCCACTGAGCAATTAGAGATTCAAGAGCTATTACCTCCATTGGGTCAGCAGCTTCATCGAATCTCTGAGCCACAACATCAAGATATGCTCCTACAGCATCTGCAGAAGGTAAAAATTGACTACCAAAAGTAGGCTCGCCTGTAACGATATCGGTACCGACTATCTCACTAAGAGAGTTAGGGTCTCTATCAACGATGAAGTCAGTCACCTTGTCAATAGATGCCGCAACACCTGCAAGTAACTGCTCTCTTGCCGTACCCATATCACCAGCTACCGCCGCCATCTCGGCACGATAGAAGTTAATGAAGAATGACGGTAAGATTGGGTGAACTCCAGCTCCTAAAGCTCCATCTGTTCCCAAATTTTGGGTGTTGATAAATGAATTATTATCAAACTTACCACCCATAGGATATACCCCGTAACGTGTTCTAATATCTCCATCTGGTGGAATACCATTACCATTACCATGGTCACGACCATAATAGCCATCACTCAAGCTACCTGCACAGTAAGCCATATTAGGATCACACGCTAAGTAGTGCTCTGGAGTAGATGCTGGATCTGGTACTACAGAAAATATACAATCGAATCTATTGTTATTGTCTAATGGAACTGACGGAAACTGTCGGTAGAAATATCCACGAATACGAGGATCTACAACAGGCTTCTCATCATTCATAACATACATCAACCAGTTACCTAAGTATGGGCCATCATCCGCCTCATAGTGGTCATCGTATAATGGGTGACGTGAGTCGGGATTTGCTCTGGTATTGCTGTACTCAAACTGCCAATCTTGACCAGGTCCTGAGATAAAGTTACCAGCATCAACGATTGCATTAAAAGCCGCTTGATCTCTCGTAGCAACTGCCAAACGCATCAACAATGAGTTACCAGCAGCAATCCATCCTGTTGAACTTCCACCATACATGAAATCATTAGTAGGTGCCGGAGCTGTGTTCATCTCAAGCTCTGAAATACCTTGAGTAATGAGATCTCTTGCAATGCCATATAAAGTAGCACCATCTTGAGACTCAGGACTTAAGTTTTCTATACCTAACCCAGCTGACTCCCATGGAACATCACCGAAAAGGTCAACAAGCGTAGTAAGAACGTATCCTTGCATAATGCGCGACGTACCTGTATGGTAAAACTGTCCAGTAGGTTCTGCCAAAGCGATTACGGCATTCGCATCAGGAAGGAAATTCGCATATGCTTGGTTCCAAGTATTATTAAAATCTGCCGGAGCATAAGCTACATCATATACGTTACCCGCTGTAAAAGCTATCTGACGGGATAATTGCATTGTGAAGAACTGAGGAGCAGCTAAGAAATTTTCAAATGTTAGCTGTACACTATTGTATAGTGACTCCAAATCCGCCGTCTCCGGTGTAGGGTTGTTAGGATCTTGTTGTAGGTCTAATTCGAAAATATCACCACAAGAAGAAAAAACTAACAATAATCCTATAATTATTATTGAATTAATTTTTTTCATTATAAACACTTATCAAGTTAGTTAATAGGTCTTAGAATGTGAGGCTCAAAGTAACCCCTATTCTTTCTGCAGTTGGACCTGTTACGAAGTCAATACCTCTACCATTTCCAACACCTAAGCTAAGTACCTCAGGGTCAAAGTTGATTCCTTCTGGGAAGTTCAATGCATTGAACCAAAGGTTTTCACCAGTAAGTGAGATAGACGCACTTCCGATAGGTGAATTCTCAAGGAAACTTCTTGGGAACTCATAGCTTAATGCTACCTCTCTCAATCTTAGGTGAGTACCATCAAAAATCTGACCTTCTGTCGGACCAAAGAACCCTTCGAAGAATGCATCACCAGCGAATATTTGAATATTGTTAGGTGATCCATCAGCCAAGTTACCTGGTAAGATGAATGGTAAGAATCTATCAAAGTCAGTATCGACTGTGTTACCACGTGCTAAGTTCTGAGCAGCACTTATTGATAAGATATCACCTCCTTTAACATAGTTCCAGTTAATGAATAATGATACTCCTTTATAACTCAATGTACTTAAGTATGACACTGTATAGTCAGGGTTAGGATCTCCGATAACACTGATGTCAGAGCTCTCTACGAAGAAACCTTGTCCGTTAACTAATGGCTGCCCACCTACTCTCTCAAAAGTAGAACCTTGGATAGCAGAGAATGGCTCACCAGGTAATGCCCAGTTACCACCATTTGCATTTGCAAATCCGTCGATTAATACTTGATCTACACCTTCAGCAATTGACTCAACAGTGTTTTCATTAGCTGTGAAGTTTAATCCTAAATCCCACTGTACAGCCTTAGCAATAGGAGTGAAGTTTAATCCTAACTCAACACCTCTGTTAGTAACTTCTGCTGCGTTGATCGTTGTACTTGTAAATCCAATTGCTGGATCCGTATCAAGAGCTATGATTAAGTCGCTTGAGTTTTTGTCGTATAATGATAAGTCGATTCCAAATCTGTTTTGGAAGAACTTAGCTTCAATACCTAACTCTACCTCTCTGTGAGTCTCGTGTCTCAAGTCAGAGTTACCTAACTGGTTAGATACGAAGTTAGTGTTAGCTATTGTACCACCTGCAGACTGGAATGAACGTGTATCAGTTCCTAATATAGTTCTTGTCTGGAATGGATCAGGATATCCTGCTGATGTACCTATACCTGCACGAACTTTCAAGTAGTTTAATATACCACCATCAGTTAATGAAGGAATTGCATCTGATAGGATGAATGAAACATTCGCACTTGGGTAGAATACTGACTGATTAGGACCTTCTAAAGTTGAAGTCCAGTCATTACGTGCTTGTAACTGTACATATAAGTAACTGTTGTATCCAAATGTAACAGCACCTAATAAACCTAATTGATTCTCTACTGAGTTATTACTGAATGAGTTGTTCTCGATAAAGTTGTTATGTCCAGCTAAGTTGAAGACAAACTGTTGTGTACTAGCTGATCCATCGAAACTCTGAGCATCTCTACGAGCGTTACCACCTACGAAACCACTCAAATTGATCGACTCAGTAAGGTCAAAATCAAAGTTAATAGTTGATAAGATGTCAGTTACTCTACTTGTAAATGCTACTGTTGTGAAGCTACCATCAGGTAATTGTGCTCCACCTCTATTCACAAGGTTCGTATTATCCTGGAAGTACTGATCAGCACTTACTCTTGTCTTAATTTCAATATTATCTGTAATCTCATAACCTAAGTTCGCTGTACCAGTAAATCTTAGTATATCCTCGTTGTTACGAGTATTGTTAAGCGACCAAAGTGGGTGTGTGATCTGACTTGTCTGTCTGTAGTAAGTCTGTGATCCGTCTAACTCACTCTGGAATGGCAATCCAAATATGTCAATACTTCTTGGCGTATATAATACATCAGAGAAGATTGATACCGCGTTAGCACCGAATGTACCTGAACCAAAACCTGGAGAGGCAGGAGGTGCCAATCTATTTGAAGCTACAAAACTAAATACACCATTGATTTTTAATCCATTGGCAAGTTTAGTTCCAGCACCTAATGAAAGATTATGCTTCTCATACGTGTTACTTGATTCACCATTAGCTAAATCCGGAGTAAAACCTTCTTCATCTAAGTAAGAGTATGATGCTTTGAACTGTCCACCATTTCCTAAGTTCTTAGAAATGTTAATATTTGTGTTCGTAGATATACCACTCTCAAAGAAGTTTTCAGCACTCTCAAACGGACGATACTCGTAAGTATCAAATGTTTGACTTGGGTGCTGCTCTGCAAAGTTTTGTCCTGTTAGGTATGGGTGCGTTAATTGAACGAATCCATCAGCACTTACACCTTGGAATGCAGAACCATAGAAATTAGGATCTGTATTGTCAAAAGCTGGTCCCCAGTTAGAGAAGAACCATCCAAAACTTCCAGAGAATCCATTACCGTATGTATTCTGATAATCAGGAAGGTTAGCGACACTTGTTGAACTAACTCCTTGAGAAACACTTACTTCGAAACCTTTGTCACGATCAAGATCGATATCTCCAGTTTTCGTTGTAACTAATACTACCCCGTTTCTTCCTTGCTCACCATAGAGTACTGTTGCACTTAATCCTTTAAGGATGCTAATCTCTGCAATGTTGTTAGGATCCAAATCAAGGAATCTACTTGAAGCGGCACCACCACCGTTAACGAATCCATTCGTTGCATTTGTAGCAGTATTCAATGGAACGCCATCGACTACGAAAAGAGGCTGGTTATTACCACTAATTGATGAGTACCCTCTAATGATGATACTTGTACCTGATCCTGCAAGACCAGATGTAGAAGTAATATCAACACCAGTCGTCTTACCACGTAGTACACGTGATACATCCGACTCAGGTCGATTTTCAATCTGCTTAGTATTAATGGTAGATACACCATAACCTAAGGCTTTTTTGTCTTTTTTGATACCCAGACCAGTTACAACTACTTCATCTAATAGTTGACCTTCTTCAAGAACAACATCAACAACTGTAGCGTTGGTAATGTCAAACTCCTGAGTTTCATAACCCGTAAAGCTAATTACAAGCGTGTTAGAAGCATCAGGAACATCTAAAGAGTAAGTACCATCTATATCAGTTATGGTACCAGAAGTAGTCCCTTTAGCTAAGATGCTTGCTCCAATGAGAGGCTCACCAGTATTATCGATAACAGAACCTGTTATGGTTTTCTGCGCTACGATACTACCGACACACATCATTAAAGCAAAAAAGAGTAATGAAAATTTTTTCATATCTATTTCGGTTTAGAAAAATTAAATAATGAGTATTGATTTCGTCTATTCGGACAAAATTAACTTTTTGTTTAAAAAATCATAGTTTAATACGTTAAACAATAGTTACATGCTGCCTTAGCCTTAAGAACTTCTTAACGTCTGTACCTTAGAAGGGCTTAATCTTTATCTCCATTATGATCAGGGCAGAGTTTGTTTGATGATATTGAGTAGTGGGTAAATTCTCTATTTATAGCACTTATACTATTGTCTATAAGACTATTAAACATATCATTATCAATTAATATGTACCCCCGCCCTATTCATTACCCTCAAGAATGACAAGATATTATCATGTTATCAAACTCGTGGAAAGCGTTAAAATTCATGCTCAATATGGGTGCGGAAGGTAAATATGGGGCACTTTTAGTCGTAAAAAAGACGATTTTTCGAACAGCTCAATAATTGGCAACCACTATTTCAGCGGGATTATGGTCTGCGTATTATGATTTTCGCGGTTCGATAGCGGAACTCGTCACTCACTGCTATTATATATGCTCCTATAGGTAAAAATTGAGCACTCACTTGGATCATGCTTTGATCTAAGTCAACCTCTTGAATGAATACTTGTCCACTCATATTATATAGGGTAACAAGAGTGTTCTTATCAAAACCAGATTCACTTGTGACATAAATCGTACTTGATCCGCTCTGGATGATATTAGGATAGACGACAAGGTCATTTTGAACTGTCAATTCTTCGGTAGAGACGCTGAGGTCCATTTGATTCTCAATTTCAGCGACCCCTTGTCGAATTCTAATAAATGAATTGATCTCAATGTTGGAATAGTTGTCGGCAGTAGCATCATCCCAGATAATCGAAAGAGAATCAATAGAGCGAGCATCGCCCAAGCCTATAAACACTCTATCATCTGAGTAACTGCAGAATGATCCATCGATACTCTTAGTCTTTTTAAATACTCCACGATCTGTGTAGACGGTTAGCTTGGCAAAGTCTTCCACTCTATTCAGCCGGTTGATCACATCTATGTTCAAAAAACTTCCTCTCTCGTAATTGTTTTCATAAATTCTGAACAAGCTACTCGGACTAACCTCATTAGCAGCATTGATCGAAACTGAAGCTATACATACATCTAAATCACCGTCATTATCTATATCTCCAGTGAGTAATCCTCTATTTCTTCCTCCATCATAAAACTTGGATTCAACACTCGTTACAAAAGATTGAGTAGTTGGATCAAACATGTATAATATAGATGTGTCCTGCATATCCGCGTTGAGAAACTCTGCTGATGGGATATGCCCTCGAGCTATCATCAGATCATCATATCCATCTCCATTAAAATCCTCGAAATCACAACCCCATGATGTATGATTACGAATATTAGCTGACTGACCAAGGCCATACTCTCGTATCAGATCTGTGTAAAGGCCACCTTCTTGAGATACGAAAAATTTGTTCTCACCGAGGTTAGAAATAAACAGATCTGGTCGATCATCGTCATTGAGATCTGTAAAGGCGATCCCCATGCCAAACATCTGTGCATCCAAGCCATATGATGGTGCAACATCTGTAAAACTATTACCAGGCCCTACCAAGAGTGTCTCGTTAGGCTGTAGCCATGCTCCAAAATCATTAGCAATCATAATCGCAAGGCTATCTCGACCCTGCCCAAGTTTATATGCTCCAACGGCAAGTGCACAACCATTGCCCGCTGCACTATAGGCTTCGGTCATGTCGTCAAACCTACCTCTACCATCGTTGATATAAAGTATGTTGGGGTCACATCGATGATCAAAGCCCATTGCGGCACCCGTACTGTCACTAACAAATCCATCCTCCCTAATGTAGTTGATCACATATATGTCTAAGAATCCATCGTTATTGACATCTACTAATAGAGAGTGTACGCTACTACTGGCATCATCAATACCGCTGGCTGCGCTGAGATCTGAAAACGTTCCATCGCAATTACTCACCAATAAAATATTGCTGTAAGAATCAGTGGTTGTCGTGATAAACACATCCTTACACCCATCATTATTAATATCGCCTATACTCACACCGGATGTAACACCTCTGTCGGATTGATCATAAAGGAGACGCCAGGTCTCTTCGATAAATGTATTGTCTTGTTGATTGATATAGACCTTATCCTCTTGTGTGCCGCCAGCAAGTATTAGGTCGATGTAGTCGTCACCGTTAATATCAACAAAGGCACCACCTGCTCCAAGTAGTTCCCCAGACTGACAGACATGTGCAATACCCGTGCGATCAGTTATATCTGTAAACTGACTATATACCTCGCCTGACAATAAGGTCAGAATTATATAAATGACTTCTCTCATGGCTTACACAAAAAATCCCCAAGCAGTCAGATCAAGACCACTTGAGGATATAAAGTTTATACAATTTATGGGCTGTAGTGAATTAGTTAGGAAATAATTCAACGATAGCACCAAACCCATTGCCTGGTTCCCACCAATTGATAGTCAATATCTGACTGTCTGGATTCCATGATCCTGGACCGAACCCTGCATCGGCATTAGTCTCGTATCCGAAACTTGC
>CAYPWL010000058.1:2144-16135 GCA_964414425.1 uncultured Saprospiraceae bacterium | reverse complement strand
ACTTCCCAATACAGAACGAGCTAAAGATGCTCTCCAGTAGGTCATCAGTGCTGATCTCACCTGTGATGAGGCCTAGATGATGGAGGGCTTGGCGGATATCGAGCGCTATCAAGTCTCCAGACATGCCTTCTGTCAAGCCATTGAGAACTTGAGATAATGCCTCATATGCATTATTAAGAGCCTCATAGTGTCTGTTATTAGTCACGACGGTCTGATCTAATAGAGTTGGATCATCTATTACCATTGTATATAGTCGCTCCTTGATATAGTCGATATTCATCTTGTTTTTAGCAGAGGCGGTGATTAGGTTGTCGCAGGATATCAAGCCTTCTGAGTAGTAGTCTTCGGGACGGGTATATGGATTGAGGTCCATCTTGTTACCGATGAATATCTGCTTACTCTTAGCAGTAATGGCTTGACTTCCTTGGAGGAATCGATCTACATCATCCCATAAGTCTTCAGGCGAAGTGGCGATCACATCAAATACATATATCACCAGGGTCGACTGTGCTATCTTTTCGATGGTACGCTCCACACCGATTTTTTCGATTTCATCTTGGGCACGGCGGATGCCTGCTGTGTCAATCAACCTAAAGTTGATGCCATTTATATTGAGACCTTCCTCTATGGTATCTCTGGTGGTACCTGGTATTTTGGATACAATTGCTCTCTCTTCATTGAGGAGTGCATTTAGTAGGGTAGACTTGCCAGCATTGGGTCGCCCAGCTATTACTGTGGAGACGCCATTTTTGATGACGTTCCCTAATTGAAAGGAATGGATGAGCTTTGAGATGACAACCTTGATCTTATCAACGAGGGTGGTGAGTTTAGTGCGATCTGCAAACTCCACATCTTCTTCGCCAAAGTCTAATTCTAACTCTATCAGACTTGCGAACTCGATTAATTCTTCGCGCAATTTTTGGATCTCATCGGAGAACCCTCCACGCATCTGATTCATAGCGATCTCGTGAGTCGCCTCATTTTCAGAAGCAATCAAGTCTGCAACAGCCTCAGCCTGCGATAGGTCCAGTTGGCCATTGAGAAAGGCTCGCATGGTAAACTCCCCTGGTTCGGCCATTCGGACTCCATTGCGTACAAATAGTTGAATGATTTGATCTATAATATAGGCTGACCCATGGCAAGAAATTTCGACGCTATCTTCTTTAGTATAGCTTCGAGGAGCTCTGAATATAGTAGCAAGACATTCGTCTAAGATCTTGTTATGCTCATTTATAAGTTTGCCGAAGTGGACAGTATGTCCGTCTACCTGGGTCAGATCACGCCCTACAAAGAATCGATTACAGATGTTGATGACATCAGGCCCCGACATACGGATGACCCCTATGGCTCCAATGCCTGTAGGAGTGGCGAGCGCTATGATATTTTCGTTGAGAGCATATGACATCTTACAAAAATAGGCTTACCTGAATTGAAAATGGAGAATTACCTCCTGGCCAATCAAGTATTGTACTTTGATCAGCTCAAAACATTGCAGCATGCCGAATGTGTATAGCCCAAGAGTTTGCCCAAGGTCATAAAATATGATTGACGAAGTGCAGCGCTTTTTACAGGAGACTGTATTTTTGAAACATGTATAGACTCATAGTTTTATCGGCGGTATTGTTGTTTTCATTTGGTTGCAGTTCACAGCAGAAGTTAGTCGACACAGACTATCATCATACTGATCCGCAGGTCAAAAAAGTATTACAAAAGGCGTTTGCCGCTAATGGGGGCTATGATAATTATCTGAATCTTAAGTCTATCAGCTATAAGAAGAGGACGAAACTCTTTCTCCCCGATGGAAGTGTCGAAAGTGACATTACGCAGTATCATGAGTATACAGTCTCTCCCGAATTATCCGCTACAATATTTTGGATGAAGGATGGGCAGAGGCATTCTATCAAATATGAGAATGGGGTAGGTCAGAAGTATATCGACGGCGAACTTCTTGCTGATGGCAGCAAGTCGGCCACAAGTAGCTTCCTAAGTGCACACTATGTGCTCTTTATGCCATATAAGTTAGCAGATGACCACGTCCAGCTCACGTATGATGGACAGGATGAAATTGCTGGTAGCACTGTTGATATCATCAAGGCAGTATATAGCCCAGCAGATCATGATAATCACAGTACTAACGATACTTGGTGGTACTACTTTGATGCTGACTCTGGGGCATATGTGGCAAGTATGGTTTATCACGAACCTACCTATGCTCTCATCGAAAATACTAGACAGAACACAGATCTACCGCTTGTGATGAATACCTATCGCATCAGTCACCGAGTAGATGGCGATGGGAACAAAGAGTATGTACGAGGCGAGTTCTACTACGAGGATTATGAGATGACTTTTAAATAAGTAAGGATAGAATTCCTTCTTGTTATTAGTACAATAAGCCCAAGCACCACAGGGGCATGACGTCTGTTCCCCCTACAGCTATACCATCTTTGAGGAGGTACGAGTTGGGCATGTCATATATCTGTTTGAAGTTTTTGTTTTTGCCGCCGACTTCTGCTATATCTGTATGGTTAATCATGAAGTCACCTTTGAGGGGTGTATGTACTTCTTCTGTTGTAGATAGTGCATTCATCGCATAGATCTCTCGTATAGTGCCGGCATGTGCGATGCCTAGTCCTAAGGCATAAATGATATTCGTGTTTTCCATGAATATCTTGTCAGGCTTGCTCATGATGCTATCAGTTTTTCTTGCACTGTTGAGCAAATTGATCAGGCCAGCACTATTGAGGTAGTCTAAGAATTGTAGAATTCTGTTCCTACCTATTCCTACATCTCTCGATAGTTTGGTGATTTCTGGGGTATATGGTACGAGTCGCGCAAGAAGTGCTAAGAGCTTTTTTAATTGCCTGATGCTTTTATAGTCTATAGCAAATATGGGAGGCAAGTCAATTTCGATGACATGATTAATCACTTGCTTCACCTTTTCTGGATAGCGTTTCTTAGACTCTATAAAGTAGGGATAATATCCCATCTTGAGATAGGAGTTAAAATACTTCAATATGTCTATGTCTTGGACCATGGTCTCGGAGATTTCGATGTGATGTGACTTGAGATCTGTGTAGCTATAGATGTCGAGATTTATGTTATGATCAAGTGAGAGATACTCTCTAAATGAAAGCCCCTTAAGGTGATAGACATCGGCTCTGCGACTCAGATCCCCCATGCCCTGCATGATATTTAGTGCATCTGATGCGGTGACAAGCATATTAATATCAGGATAGCTATCGTAGATGTTTTTGATTTCTATGGACCAGTCTGGATATTTATGTACTTCGTCAAAGGCAAAAGTTCTGTAACCTTCTTCGTATAACGAGTCAATGACGGTGATGACTCTTACGGTTGTAAATAGTATGTGGTCTAAGCTTAGCCAAATTGATTTTTTCGGGTCGCTGTGCTCTTTGATAGCTTGTAAAATAAGGGTGGTTTTGCCGACTCCTCGACTCCCTTTGATCACAATTAGACGTGAGTTGAAGTCAATTCTGTCATAGAGATACCTTTTGAAGGATAGATCTATACTGTTCAGGACCCGCTCACTTATCTTATGTAATACCTTGAGTTCCATAATAATACTCAAAAGTATAGATGTTCATCAGGAATAACAAATATTAAAAACGTTATTTATAAATAACAAATCTAAAAAATGTTCTTTTGAAATAACACTTTAGATTTTAACCCCCAATAGTTGCCATGGATTCGCTGACTTTAGTGTCAATGCGATTTTGTTCGGCCTCATATCCATCCTTAGCACGATGACTGAGTGCGTCTCTTAAGGCCAAGGTAAGATCCTGATCGGTAGCGCCTTTGCGGATTAAGTCTCTGATATTAAATACACCATTATCATAAAGACATGTTTTTAATAGGCCGGTTGGTGTGAGTCTAATTCTATTGCATGATCCACAAAAGGTACGAGTAAAGCTCGCTATGATTCCGATAGATCCGACGTAACCTGGTATCTGATAGTCCGATGATGTGCTGTTCGGTCCGTCTATAGCTTTGGTCAGTCCTGGATGATATTGCTTGATGTGATCGAGTATCTGCACATGATTCCATGTCTTCAGATCATCATGCTCACCAGTACCATTAAATGGCATTTCTTCTAAAAATCTGACGCTGATGTCATTGTATTTGGTCAATTCGATCATCGGTAGGATGTCATCAATATTATGGCGGCTCATGACCACCATATTAATCTTAGTGGGGATATCATGCTCGATTAGCTCTGTTAAGGTGGTCATGACCTTATCAAAGGTATCTCGCCGAGTGATTTCTTGAAACCGCTTTGGATCGAGACTATCAAGACTGAGGTTGACTGAGCTGATTCCCAACTCTCTAAGTTCTGCTACTCTATCATGAGTGAGGGTTCCATTAGTGGTGATATGCGTACTCTTAATGCCTGTGGTCTGTATTATGGTGTCTAAGAACTCCATGATGCCTTTGCGCAGAAAGGGCTCGCCACCCGTGATTCTAATTTTGTTGATGCCCAGCTTAGCGAAAACCTTGGTGACTCTACCGAGCTCCTCAAATGTCAAGAGATCTGAGCGATCCACGTATGTGATCCCTTCCTCAGGCATACAGTAGTGACAGCGCAAGTTGCACCGATCAGTTACCGCTATTCGCAGATAATTGATGATTCTACCATGGTTATCATATAACATCCCGACAATTTAGGAACACCTAAGGTATGGCATATGTCTCTAAGATGCGTTATACTGCAGATCTATAATCATTATGCTATGCAGATCAAGTTGAGAGCCTTTGGAGTGGCTCGTGATATTATCGGCTCGTCAGTTTTAGAGATAGATGAGCCTACCCTTAATACCACGGGAGAAGTCAAAGCATATTTGATAAAGAACTATCCTAAGTTTGCAGATTTGCTTACGTTTTCTCTTGCTGTCAAGGATGAATACCAAGAGGATAATTTTGTACTTTCTGATCATGATGAAATCATAATCATCCCGCCAGTAAGTGGTGGATAACATTAGGTATGATAGATATACAGATTAGTACAGCGCCATTGGACCCTAAGCAATCTTATAACAGCGTTGCTGACCCTGGTGTAGGCGGTATAGTACAATTCATCGGAACAGTTCGGGATCAGACCAAGGGAAAGAAAGTCCTGAGGTTAGACTTCGAAGCTTATGAGCCGATGGCAATTAAAGAGATGACTAAGATCGCGAACTATATCACTGAAAAATGGGCTGCGACTCATGTGTCTTTTCATCATAGAGTAGGGACATTACAAATAGAGGATATTGCAGTAATCATTTCTGTTGCTACACCCCATCGTAAGGTGGCATTCGCAGCATGCCAGTACGCCATAGATACATTGAAAGAGACCGTGCCAATTTGGAAAAAAGAGATTTTTGAAGATGGTGAAGTGTGGGTGGCTGCGCATCCATAGGGTGTGCAATATTTGCTTGTTGCATTGTGCTATCTATATTTAAAATAGAGTTATAATTTCGTCTATTATGAATGACACAACTGGATTTCTACTCGTCGCATGCATTCTCGGTCTATTAATAATTAGTTGTGGTGGGGACGATGAGCCTATGCAACCATCGATTATTGGCATTTCAGCCAGTGATATATCTGTTAGCACTGCAGTGAGTTCAATTAGATATGCAGACGATAACGATCTCCAAAGTCAATTAAATGAGGCGATTACTTTCGATTTTGCCAACTCCCTACCGACACAAGTTGAGACCAGAGTAGTTACTAATCGGGTCAGTGCCATTGCAACGATCTCTTTCAAGGAAGAATTTAGAAGTCAATTTATTGACCCTAATACGACTAATAATTCTGTCACAATAGAAATCATTAGTCAATCTGGCACGACTACATCGGGGACTAACTTAGAGGGCATTGGTGCGTCAGTAGTTACAGCAGATGGTCCAGGAGACACCTATGAGCTCATTAGCTCAGTGCTTGCACCGAGTAGCAATCCCATTGAAGTACCTGACTGTGGTCATGGAGACTTCGGTCGCCATATAGATGAAGTTTTTGATGAGGAGCTGGGTGTCAATGTATTTCGATTTGTACTTCATACGGATTTTGATGATGATCGATGTGGTGATCAGACACGCCAGCGTAATGAGATTAAATCTTTCAGCAAGTCACCAGATCACCTCTTAGCTATTGAGGGAGAGACTGTAGAGTATACTTGGAAGTTTAAGTTGGATGAGGGATTTCAAGGATCTAATAGGTTCTCGCATATCCACCAGTTAAAGTCCGTGGGCGACCCTGACGATAGCCATCCGATGGTTACATTGACACCGAGAGGATCCACGAACCTCCTTGAATTGCGCTATGCCGAGTTCGGAACATCCTCTCCTGTGATTACTGAGGATCTCGACAAGTTTAGAGGAGTGTGGGTAGAAGTGTATGAGCGTGTGACGTATACTAACCCTGGGACATGGATATTTCAGATTAGACGTATAGACAATGGAGAAATCCTGTTAGACTATACTAACGAAGACATTAACATGTGGCGTAATGGTGCCGAGTTTATCAGGCCTAAGTGGGGACTCTACAGAAGCTTAGCTTTGGCTCGAGATCTCAGAGATGAGGCGGTATTATACAATGACTTCTCAATAGAGGAGTTTAGGTAGACATCTGGCTACCAGCTGCCACCACCGCCACCACCAAAACCTCCGCCGACACTGCCACCACCGCTAAATCCACCTCCTCCAGAGGAGTTGTGACTTGCAGGGGCTGAGTAGAACACTTTCTCGATGCTACGAGGATTGAAGTCCTTTGTAAAATTTCCAAAATTTGGCTGAAGACCATGGTAGACGCCAGTGCTATGGATGTAGTATTCAGGAGCGCCATAGTCCCGTTCTTTAAAATATTCTTCCCACTCTCTATCTAAGCCAAAAGCTAAGGCATAGGGGAAGAGCTGGCTGATGTAACTTGGGTTTTCTCTAGTCAATGTGGATAATCTATCAGGGTCTGGAGATTTCAGAAACCGATATAACCCCACCAAGTGCTCTTGCATGGCATGTCCCTTGTCGCTGAGTTTAGGTTGCAAAAAGTGGATTACCCCACTGAATAAGCCTAAAATCAAGAACCCTACACCTATAACTATTGCATTCAAGCCAATCATTAGAAATATTGCCAAAGCAATGAAACCAATAGCCAGAGCGATCATGAATCCAGAATGAAACAGCTGTACCGCTCGCTGATCATAGAGTTCTTTGGATTTGACTTCTTTTCGCAGTTTAGAGGCGACACCTGACATGGTGTTATACATCTTCTGATTAAGAGAAGAGAGCAATGTGCTATCACTGCTCTCAAATATCTTGTTATACAGGTCATGCGCATATGCAGGTTCATCAGGATCCAGGTTTTTCAATTTCTCAAAGTAGACATCCTCATTTATCTGTCTCATCTTGATGTATCCACGATCACCCCAGTAGGGTAGGAGAGAGATGATATCTCTGCGGTTGACCTTATAATCATAAAATGTACCCACCTGTGCAGGGCTCATCCCCTCAGGTGGATAATATTGATCTACTATATCAGTCGATTCAGGCTGACGCCGTCCTCGCTGTCGCCATTGTCCAAACAGCAGGGCTGCGAGTCCCGCTGGTATGAGACTTAGCCATTTGTTCGGTTGTTGCTGTACGCCAAAGGTCTCTTCAGATTTTCCTTGGTGCCTCCTCAGTTCTACAGGGAGTAATCCTTTGGGTATTTCAAAGGAAACAGATATCCCTTCGCTGGGATTTAAGCTTACTGGTAGAGAGTTTTGTATTAGGTTGTCTGTTAGCGTATCAGGCAATATGGTTAGAGCTCCGTAGCGACCAGCCGTGGCCTTATAGTTTTTAATTTTGCTGCTCCATCCATATGGAAACCTAACTGAGTAGCTGGCGGCACTTATAGGCACCTCCCATTCTGGACCGATGATATTCCAATAAAATTCGTCGCTGCTGTCATATCGAGCAATTGCGCCATACGCTCTGTAGGTGATACGGTATTTCTGTAGGCCTGTGAGGTATCGATCAGCATCACCTATCCTGATTTCTTTTTCATTGCCTTTGTTGCTGACTTTGTAGTTCCAATCGCTTACCTCGATATCTCCTATTTCGATCTTGTATTGATCATTGCCATTGGCATTATACACTGTAGGAATCCTTCTGAATATACCTCGACGCTGTTCTTTGAAATCCACTTCGATGTCCTCAATAACCTTAATGACGCCGTCTTCTTGGAGCAATACTTCTACATGATATGATTTGATGATGAATCCATCATCTGCACATAGTGATAGGGAGAGTAATAGTAAGATGAAGATTGACCAGAGCGGCTTGAGCATAATATTTTTCGATTAGGACGATAAGATACTATGACGGCCGAAATAGTCAGCTGATATTATCGATCAAGCATCGAGAATAATGGATGAATCAAGTTTACAACTGAAGGTTGGTGTTTTTAGGCTCCAATTTTAATTGAACTAAGCAGCTGGAGCGCTTGAGGATTCTTGGTATCATATTGATAAAATCCATCGGGACCTATGAGTAAGAGTAAATCTGAACTGATAGAAATGACATCAAAGGCCCCGATGTCGGTTATGTGAGAGATGAGGTTCTCATGGATCTCTTCGAGATTAGCCAAGTCGAAGACCTTAAGGCCGAAGTCACCCTCGCAGAGGTACAATGTCTCTCCACGTACTGACAATCCGTGCGGATGGTCCATAGGAAATGAGGCAATGAGCTCTGGAGATTCCAAGCGGCTAATATCTATCACATCAAGTTGGTTTATAAAATTTTCGCATTCGCTACCATCACGTAGGGTAACATATGCTATATCATCCTTGACCACAACTGGATCGCAAGCTCGGGCATGTCGAAATGTCGAGATATGTTCTGGATTAGCAGGATCGCGATTGTCAAGGATATGCATCCCATCATTAGCTCCTATAAAGATGTTATCCTTATATGGAAATATGGTTTCTACGCCCCAGTCAAGATAAACAGTGTTGACAAGTTGTGGCATCCCTACCTCTTCAGCCAAGAATACCTTCATCGCATAGTTATTGACATAGTAAAAGTAGTCTCCTATAAATGCTACACGTGCTAATGATCCGCCACCTCCAGCCACCTCAGGTACGCCTTGGCCTGCGACATCAAAAAATGTGGGGTCACCGTTGTTCGTCAAGTTGATATCAATTACACTGGTATTGTAATATGTGATACCATCAATTTCTTTTTCAAATGGCACCTCCTCATCGCAAGCTACCTCCACCTCGGTAGATAGGTATTCATAGTCCACGATGAATGCTTGTTGGGCTTCATCAAAGTAAGCCTGATCTCGTATGTTAGGTATGGTATGTGTGATTGTAGGATTATGGATATCACTGATATCGATTACTACCAAGTTAAAGTGAGCGTCGGCATAGATATAGTCACCTTTGAGGGCGATGTCTACATTACCTTCGATATTGATAAAACCTATTTTCTGCGGGTTTTGCAAGTCGCTATTATCGATGATATGTACTCCCTGTAGCTGCTCATTAATCAGGATATAGTCGCCATAGTAATAGATCTTGCCTGGATTCTCAAGACTTCGCTGATCTTCGAATGTTACTTCTGGATTGAGTTCCTCGGCGCTTTTATAGACTGGGATATATGCTTCAAACGTATGACTCTCTTCGCAACCTTGATCACAACTGGTGAAGAAGAGCGTGATACTTAATGAACAGATCAGCAAAAGTAGGGAGCGTGTCATACGATAGATTTATGGTTGTACATTACCATAACTCATATATGATATATAACGCTTATCGACCGAGCATCAAATAGATGGAAATCAAAATGCTAATGATTGACACAAGTATAGTCCACTGTCGTTGTCTCAGGCCAACTATTGACAAGAGATATGAGACTGCCATGGTCACGGCTACAATAATGATCTGCCCGAACTCCACACCTATATTAAAGGCCAGGAGTGGCTGAACGATACTTTCTTCTTTACCCAATAGAGCCTTGAAGAAATTGCTAAATCCTAAGCCATGGATCAATCCAAATATGGAGGTCATGATATAGTGTATAGACATATTGGAGTGATCCTTCTTAACAATGTTGTATACAGCGGTCAAGAGTATAGTCAATGGAATCAAAAACTCCACTAAGCCTGCATCGATGCTTACGATATTAAGTGCTGACAGAGCCAGTGTAAGACAATGACCAAGAGTGAATGCTGTTACCAGAATCAATAGCTTACGCCATTGGCTAATGGAAAAAATCGCACATAATGTGACGATAAATAGGATATGATCATAGCCTTGCAAATCAAGGATATGTTCAAAGCCCAGTTGTAGATAGGTCTTAAACATGATGCAAAAATAACTATCTGATTAATTGAAAAGTACCTACCTCGTCGATTGGTGCTCCATTGATAAGTGTCCCCTTGAGATGAAACACATAGACGCCCTGCTCGCTCTGTTCTCCATTTGGCGCTAAGCCATTCCAACCTTCATTAAGCTCTCTCGCTGTGTAGAGGAGTTCGCCCCACTTACTATAGATATTAAGATGTTCGATGAACTCTATACTTCTGCCTATGGCCGAAACAGTGTAATGATCATTAACTCCATCATTATTGGGCGAAAACGCAGTTGGAGTATAGATGCGCAGATCCTGATCTACCCTGATGTTAAGGGTGTCTTGTGCCAGGCAGTTGGCTTCCGACCGAGCTAATATGATCAATTCCGAATCTTCAAAGGGGAGAAAGGTGAGATTGCTCGTATCGACTAATCCAAGAGGTGCCGCGACTACTGTCGTATTCGCTATGAGCTCATTAGATATGATGTCGATCTCGACTTCTTCACCAAGGAATATATCACGGTCTGGACCTATAGATGCTAAGAACTCTTCAGGATCATTGAGCGTGATCTCATCTTCTAAGAAACAACCAAATCGATCGACGACACGCACCACGTGCTTCTTCGCAAGCAATTCATTAGCAAGAGTGCCAGAAAACTCTTGACCACCTACTTCGATAAAATAAGGTGGAAACCCATTGGAAATATCGTTGGCAGCAATTGTGCCTGTAGCAGCGCCAAAGCATATAGGATCACTCGGCACTATGTCTGCTGTGATAGTAGCTCTTGCAATGGTATCTATAAAGTAGGTGATGATACTATCACATCCAAACCTGGAGACCAGTTCCTCTACGAATACCCCGGGTTCCGTAATTGTTAATCCTGTGATATCCAGTCCTGTACCGCCACAGATGGTATCCATGATTTCAAAGTTTCGCTGCGGTGCAGTGATCGTGATAAACTCAGAGAAAAATCGACACTGCTCATTGTCAAAATTTGCTTCGCTACCAGCAAAGCTCAATCGATAATTATGAGTGCCTTCAGGTAAGTTGTCGACCGAAAGCATGCGATCATTGGCTCCCATGATCGGGATCCATTCGTTGGATTCGAGCTCTTCCCATTGAAAAAAAGGATCATCTAAATTTTGGTTAGACTCGAGTTCTGCAGTAAGTAGCAAAGGGCTGTCTTCTTGGCAAAAAATGCTATCAATGGCATTTGAGGTGATCCTGCTCGGTGGTCCACATGCCCGGAACCTAATATTGTCGAGAGCAAGATCGTTGCCGATACCACCTGGGGCGTTATTTCTTAGTGATAGCATCACTGAGCTCTGGCCAGGTTGAGTGGTGAACGTGAATGCGAAGGTCTCCCAGCGTTCGTTCTGTGGGAGGTTTCCAGTTTGGAGGACGACCACATCATCTATAAGAAAAGCCACATTGGGTTCGATATGGTCCGTCACACCTCGGCGTATGACATTGATAAGGTCTGCAGAAAATTCGAATTGGGTGTTTTCGCATATGCCAGTGATTTCTTCTTCATAAAATAGGCCTGGCTCAAAAGACGCATTGACAACCATCATGTAACCATCGGGATCGGCACTGCTCTCTCGCAGTGGAAGCCACGTGCCAAATAGATTGCTCCATGCCCCCATATTCTGTGTCAAGATATATTGACCATCAAATGGAGGACCGCTGGTTACATATTCGAAACCAGGAGCGATTTCTGGATCTACTAATTGATTGTTGCTCGTGCCACTACCAAAATCGCCATCCTCAAATAGATTAGCTCCCAAGCTGCCTTCGCATAGGTTTTGTCCCATAGCCGATCCCAAGAAAAGTTGAATCAGAATAGTTATGTAAATGAAGTGGACTCTTTTCACATCAATGAATCTATTGCATAATAAAAGAATATGCTTGGTTTAACGGCAAAACCTTCAATTGTTAACTGGAGAATTGCACGTGACTGTCATCATGTTTATCTTTCAGAATACTAAATGACTTGATCATGCCAGAAATCACATGTTTGTCACAGTTAGATCCTAATGGGCGTTATACTTATCAGGACTATTTAACATGGAAATTTAAGGAACGTGTAGAGCTGTTCAGGGGTGTTATTGCTAAAATGTCTCCTGCGCCAAATAGAAGGCATCAAAGTACTTCGGGTAATATTTTTTTTGATTTGAAACTTTATTTGAAAAACTCATTGTGCAAGGTATATGATGCACCCTTCGATGTCTTACTCTCTAAGGACGATCAAAGTACGGTCGTCCAACCAGATATCTGTGTAATATGTGATGAGAATAAACTTACAGAACAAGGTTGTACTGGGGCTCCAGATCTAATTGTTGAGGTATTGTCACCGGGCAATTCAGCGAGAGAGATGAAAGACAAATTTATGCTATATGAGGAGAGTGGGGTTAAAGAATATTGGCTGGTGTCTCCTATGCAACAATCCATTATCAGATATAATCTTGATAGCGTAGGTAAGTATATCGGTAGTAGGCACTATGTACCGGGAGAAGAATTCTCGAGCAAAGTTATAAATGGATTTTCAGTTCAAGTTGATGAGGTATTCAAGGAGTAGTTCAAGGTTTTACCTTACAGTTATGAACTTAATAAGCCTAAACCAAACGTGACCACAAATAACAATGTTGTCAGCGCCATCTGTTTAAGATACGGATCTAATTCCATAGGTGTATTATTTAACTGTACAGCTCTGAAGTTAACGATCAGTAGGGGAGTGATAATAAGAAAGAACCATTGGAGCCATCTCTCAAAATGTATCATCGTAAAAACTGCAGATGCTATGATTCCAATGGTCAATAGCAAAGCGTGATATCGGACAGCCTTAACTCGACCCATCATTAGTGCCAACGAATTTTTTCCTGCCATGGCGTCGGACTCAAGGTCCCTGATGTTGTTGACATTAAGGACCCCCATCGAAAATGCACCGCAGGATATAGCCGGTAGCAATATGCTCCATTGCCATTGTACTCGCTGTAGATAATAGCTCCCCAGCACTGATAATAAACCAAAAAACAGAAATACAGACACATCACCATAGCCACGATATCCATAAGGATTGGAGCCAGCAGTATAATTGATAGATGCCCAGACTGCTATGAGACCAAGAGCAAGAAAGACTATTTTCATGGGTATTGAGAGCGTAGTCAAGCAGATCAAGATCACACCAGATAAGATAGACAGTCCCGCCGTCAGATGCATAGCTTTCTTCATTGCATTAGCAGATATAGCACCCGACTGGACTGTACGACTGGGTCCTGACCGATCGGCATGATCTGCCCCGTGAATAAAATCTCCATATTCATTGGCCAAGTTAGAAAGCACTTGTAGTAGTATCGCTGTTACAGTCGTCATCAAGTAAATCGACCAATCGAAAGTGCCAAAATATTTGGCCAGTACAGCACCCATGGATACATTAGCTATCGCCAGCGGAAGTGTTCGAAGTCTCGCTGCTTGGATCCAGTGTTGTAATGATGTTGCTGCCATGCGTACACTAAAGGTATAAAGGCTCATCGAAGTTTTGAAAATGACTTGACATGAGTTGACATGAGTTGACATGAGTTGACATGAGTTGACGAAGGTCAACGAACCGTGCGTGAGCACGGAACTGATCGCAAACGAACCGTGCGTGAGCACGG
>CAYPWL010000058.1:0-2044 GCA_964414425.1 uncultured Saprospiraceae bacterium | reverse complement strand
AACGAACCGTGCGTGAGCACGGAACTGATCGCAAACGAACCGTGCGTGAGCACGGAACTGATCGCAAACGAACCGTGCGTGAGCACGGGCGGGCTAGCACGGTCATTATTGGAATGAGGCAGATTGTGACTTGTCCGCTCAGCGGTTCACTCTACCAAAGGCTTGTAGCCTTTGATCTGCATGAGCAGATTATGTTTCGTTCATCCAACTTTTAGACACATTGATAAAAGTCAATGTGCCACGACAGTGGTGGGCGGGGTAATTCCGAAAAGTTGGACCATACACTTTGTCTACTAGGACAAATTATTTTCCCAACTTTTAGGGATTACCTCCAATATTAGTGTCTCTTATATTTGTATCATGTAGTTACAACGGTATTACATGATGTGCGAATTAGGACGTATGGTATCATTTATATTAGGGTATTTAGACATATGTTAATGTTCGATTTGGTTTCGCGAGTTGGCGTGGTATTTGGTCCATTCGTGATAAGCTTCAAACAGAGGTTATTTTGCGGTCATACAATAGTGTTATCAGAACTACGAATTGAGTGCAAAAGGAGTTAAAGACAGCACTATGTTGGAAATCCCCAAAAATAGTGATGGTCATTCTCGCTGAATGCTATTAACTTTACGATAGTCCACAATGGTGGTGCAATCGACTAAATTTTGAAATATATTTATTATTAACTTTTTTAGAAAGTAGGAAGTAGCAGGAGACGATTGGAGTCTCTGTCGTTGGGCTTAGTCTCGCATCTTCTTCTCCTACTTTCAACTTTTTCTAAAGAACCATATATTCTGGTCCAGGTAGTCTGGCTCTGATTTGTTGATTCTTTGAAAAATCTGAATTTTTAAAAAATTACAAATGAAAAATTTTATTCTTTTATTAGGAATGATGCTCTTCGCAGGAATGGCGATGGGGCAAATGAAGATTATCTCTTCTGGGCAAGCTATAGTGGGTAATAATGACAATTTCACTCCAGCTGCTGGCGCTGCTATGACGTTGAATCAAGGTGCACTTGATGTAATTAACACTAATCGATCTGCGTCTGCCGCGTTTATTAGAACTGATCGATCGGCTATGTCTTTTGGAGCTGGTGTACAAGCGGGATTCAAATTTGATGAAGATTTTCATTTTGAGTTCAGAAGTGGAACCCGACAATCCGTTACAAATCGTTCGATCTCGACTGGTGATTTAGTAATGAGATTTCAGAGAAATACCGGAAATGTTGGTATAGGTCTTGGTAATCCTCAAGAAAAATTACACGTAAGTGGTAATATCTTGGCATCAGGAATGATTACACCTTCTGATTTGAGATTGAAGTCTTTGTTGAAGTCTGATGATATCCCAGGTCTTGATGCAGTTCTTGGAATGGAAGTGGTGCGTTACCAGTATAACGGGAAGAGCGGGATTTCTTCAACAGAGCCGCATATTGGTGTAGTTGCACAGGATTTCCAAAAATTGGTGCCTGCGATGGTTGGAGAATATACGTATACAGAAGAGAATGAGCAAGGAGATATTATTTCTGAGGAGACTTTCTTGAATATCCGTGACAATGAGATTAAGTACTTATTGGTAAACGCCATCCAAGATCAGCAAGAGATTATCGAAGATCTTCAAGCACAGATCGAAGAGTTAAGATCTTCAATAGCGGTTAATAATAGTGTGTCTAACGACAATGTGAATTTAGTTGATGTTGCTCAGAGTACATTAGGTCAGAACAGCCCGAATCCTTACAATGAGGGAACTGTTATCTCTTACACAGTAGCTGACAATGCGACTTCAGCTAAGATGAACTTTTATAACTTAACTGGACAGTTAATCAAGTCTGTATCTTTACAGAATGGAGCTGGTCAGGTTAATGTTTCTGCTGATGAGTTACCTTCAGGTACGTATACGTACTCTTTAGAGGTAGACGGAGCGTTAATCAGCAATAAGAAAATGGTTAAAATGAGATAAGAGCCCGAGGCTTCATATATCATTAAGGATAATTATAGAGAGGGTGGATGTCCATTAGGATATAGACCCTCTCTTTATGTAGATA
>CAYPWL010000057.1:0-16316 GCA_964414425.1 uncultured Saprospiraceae bacterium | reverse complement strand
TGCTTTAGTTATTGCAAATAAGTGAGTTACTGTGCAGCCTATGTGCGCTATTCAGTAAGATGAATATAAATACTCACTGAAATATTTCAAAATGCATCAATCGGTCTTAAAATAATTTTAAGTTTTACCTACTTCGTCTTGAGCGCATGCGGGATCAATTGATCCATAGTTACGACATCCAGTGATCTGATATGGGTCGCCTCTAAGATCACCAGTGGTGCACATCCCGCTTCATAAGCTTCCTTCCATCGACTGACACATAAGCACCACTTATCCCCTTCCTTAAGTCCGGGGAAATAAGGTGTGGGCGACATCAACTCATTTCCGAGAGATTTGGAATATTCTAAAAACTCCTGAGTCATAACAGCACATACCGTATGGACCCCATAATCTCTCTGGTCTGTGCGACAATATCCATCTCTGAAGTATCCCGTCATAGGCTCATAGCAACATGGGATGAGTGCCTCACCAAAGATATTGAGATGACCATCTTGCTGTGTCTCAGCTTGAGGAGGTACAGGATTACACGTATTGTCAGATTGTGCCATAACGGATGAGATTGATAGTAGTAAATACAAACAAGTGAATAAGACTTTCATAAAGATACTCCTATGCAAATATAGTCTTAGTCAGTACATTCGTTGTTTAGGTTGAGATATGCAATCATATGTTCTTGCTCACTTAAGGCGTTGCCTTAATCAAAGAAGAAAAGGCACCATATATCCGTGATGAAAGTGTTGCTTTACCAATGGACTATCGCAATATCGTTCATGGCAAAACGTGATTAAAATCCGTGATTTGATCAGCTAAACTCGAGTTAACTGCATGTGATGCGGAGATTAACACCAACAAACACCGCATAGAATGCAGGGAATATTGTTTTTTCGGAGAATAGCCACTCATTATCCGCAAATATTGCGGATAATGAGTGGCTATATTCATCAAATTAGTGGTTGGCCCCAATTTAACTGGGACATAGAAGCATTTCTACCACTACTAACAGAATTAAGAAATAAGCAAGGAATCCTAACAGGGAAAATGGATGCAATTGGTTTCAACTTACAAAATGAAGCCTATTTAGAAACATTATCACAAGATGTTATAAAATCCAGTGAAATCGAAGGAGAAATACTTGATACTCAACAGGTAAGATCTTCAATAGCACGTAAGTTAGGAATAGACATTGGAGGACTGGTGCATAGTGCAAGAGATGTCGAAGGAATTGTTGAGATGATGATAGATGCAACTCAAAATTACATGTCAGAATTAAATGAAGAAAGATTGTATGGTTGGCATTCTGCATTATTTCCTACAGGAAGAAGTGGTATGCATAAAATAATCGTAGGTAATTGGAGAAATGAATCAACAGGCCCAATGCAAGTTGTATCGGGATCCATGGGAAAAGAAACTATCCATTTTGAAGCATCGGCAGCAATAATGTTAAAAGATGAAATGGAAAAATTCATAGATTGGGCAAATAGCCCAAATGGGAATGACCCCGTAATAAATGCCGCAATATCACATTTGTGGTTTATCACAATACATCCTTTTGAAGATGGAAATGGAAGAATAGCTAGAGCGATAACTGATATGATGCTATGTAGATCAGAAAATAAAACTCAAAGGTTTTACAGCATGTCTTCTCAAATAAAAGAACAGAAAAAGCAATACTATGATATTCTTGAATCCACGCAAAAAGGAACTTTAGATATCACTGAATGGCTAGTGTGGTTTCTTGAATGCTTAAGTAATGCAATTGATTCTTCTTCAACTATTGTTCATAAAATTATGGCAAAGCACAAATTTTGGAATGGACACAAAACTATGACACTTAATGAACGACAATTAAAAATAATCGAACTTCTATTTGGTGACTTCTTCGGTAACTTGACTACATCAAAGTGGGCAAAAATCAATAATTGTTCGCAGGATACCGCATTAAGAGATATTCAGGATTTAATCAGAAAAGAAATACTTAAAAAATCAAAATCAGGAGGAAGAAGTACAAATTATGAATTGATATACCCCAGCACCTAACAATAGATATGATTGCCGATCTCTGCTACGTATAGAGACGTCGCCAAATCATTACCGCTACCCGAAGTATGTTAGCCGTACGTTTAGTATACATTACTTATAACACCATGAGAACACGGCATCTTCCTTTATATTCGCTACTTTCTAATATCCATGGATTCAGACAATCTAAATAAATAGGAAGAGCTATGAAATTTAATGAAATAGAGTTTACCAGTCTTGATGAGATTGCCATCATCAAATTTAATCGGCCCGAGGTGATGAACTGTGTCGGACCTCGGACCCATGAAGAATTAGTTGAGGCCTGGAGAGAGTTTAAGACCAATGATCAGTATAAGGTAGCCATCATTACTGGTGCTGGAGATCGTGCCTTCTGTAGCGGTGGCGACCTCAAGGCTGCTCTCAATCGAGAGCTCGCGCTCTATACCGAAGCCGAAAAAATCGAACACCGTCGTGGCAATGTAGATGGTATATTAGGGCCATCCCGATGGACAGATATCTATAAGCCGATCATCGCAGCCGTAAACGGTGTGGCTTATGCTGGTGGTCTGGAGTGGGCCTGCTATGCAGATATGCGGATCGCCGAGGAACATGCCTCATTTGGTGTGACCTGTCGCAGATGGAACATAGGCTTAGCCGATGGTGGCACACAACGTCTCCCCCGTATCGTAGGGATGGGACGAGCCATGGAACTGATCATCACAGGTAAGGTGATCGACGCCCAAGAAGCTTATCGTATAGGCCTGGCTAACGAAGTGGTACCCAAGGGGACGTCACTGGATCGAGCGATCGAGTTAGCCCAATTTATCTGTAGCCTCCCCCAGCCTGCCATCAGGACGGACAAGGAGGCTGCAATCAGAGGATTTGGAGAGTCTTTGGATGAGGGACTGCGTATCGAAGCGGAGAAGTTCCTCGACTCTATCGAAGATCCAAAGACCATCGAAGGACTCGAAAAATTCAATCATCGCCTACATCCAGACCGACAGTACGATCAGGACATTAAGACACCTGGCATCGTAAGAGGAGAGAAATAACAATACTGACTCATGCAGAAGTATTTTTCGCTTGAGTGTGATCAATTGATCGATATATGGCTCTAAATCAGTAAAATCTACTGACATTTATAACTATGAAGTTGATCATAGAAGCCGGATCTTCGCGCACCCAGAGTGTCTTGTTGAGCAGCACGGGTACAGTAGTCAAGCGTAAAGAAACTATCGGTATTAATCCGACCACAGACCCCAATTACAAATTAGCGGTCCATAAGCTCATCAGTAATTATATTAATGATGACATCGGATCGATCTATCACTATGGTTCTGGCTGCATCAATGATACGGTCAATAGCGGTCTCATATATGAGTATGCTAATAACTTGAGCGTATCCGAGTCTGAGATCAAGGTCTATGATGACCTATACGGATCTGCTCTCTCATGCTGCCAAGATCAATCGGGGATCGTTGTGATCTGTGGGACGGGTAGTATCTCCAGCTACTATGATGGCAGACAACTCATAGATAAGGTCGCAAGTGGCGGATACCTCATCGGTGATGAAGGCAGTGGTTATGACATCGGACGCCGATTGATCAAGCGCTATATACGCCAGAGCCTCAGTCCATCCGAGCACGCACATATCCAGGACACCATCAACTTATCACCTCAGGAGCTCATATCGCACATATACACCATCGGCAATGTCCGCAGATATATGGCTCAGCACTGTGCCCTCATGCAACATATGAGCGAAAGCACACGACGAGAGATACTCTCTGAGAGTTTCGATAGCTTATATCGCAATCAGATCAAATCCCTCTACCATAAGTACCCGCAGCCCATTCATTTTGTTGGTTCTGTGGGATATCATTTTCGGAGTCATCTTAAACAACTCTTAGAGAAAAATAATATACTCGCAGGGTCGTTTCAAGCGAGTGCTATCGAAGGGCTATTAAATTATCATCGAAATGGGTAAAGAGATCAAGAGAATTGCTGTGTTTACTTCTGGAGGAGATGCTCCAGGTATGAACGCCGCTGTGCGAGCTGTGGTAAGAACAGCAGTATATTACGACCTACATGTCTATGGCATATACGGAGGCTATGATGGCATGATCAAAGGTAAAATCAAAAGACTTGAGAAAGGCGACGTAGCCAATATCATACAATATGGTGGGACATTCCTCAAGACAGCGAGGTCGATGGAGTTCAAGACAGAAGAAGGTCGCGCTCAAGCCTATGACTCTCTGATGGTCGAAGACATCGATGCTTGTGTTGCCATAGGCGGAGATGGTACTTATACTGGTGCTAAGATCTTTACGGAGACTTATGATATTCCATTCGTCGGATTACCGGGCACCATAGACAATGATATATATGGCACTGACTTCACGATCGGATATGATACGGCGATCAATACGGCCGTAGAGGCTATGGATAAAATCCGAGATACAGCCGATTCTCACAATAGACTATTCTTTGTCGAGGTAATGGGGCGCCATGCAGGATATATAGCTCTCAATACGGGGATCGGCACAGGAGCTCGCTATATCTTCTTACCAGAAGTTGATAACCCTCTGGACCACTTGGTACAACTCTTGAAGAAGTCTGCTAAACGTAACAAGCTATTCAACTTAATAGTGGTAGCTGAGGGCAATACTAACGGTGATGCCATGACGATTGCTCAAAAGATGAAAGACCAGTATGACATTGACTCTAAGGTGACTATCATCGGCCATCTACAGCGTGGTGGCTCTCCTACAGCCTTTGATCGAGTACTCTCAAGTAGATTAGGATATAGTGCCGTTAAGGCATTGATGGAAGGAAAGTTTAATGTGGCTTTGGGCCTTGTCAATAATAAGATCAGCTATACCTCATTTGAGGATGCCATCACTAAGAAGAAGAAGATTGACTCTGACTTAATAGAGATGAGCGAGATCTTATCACTATAGTAATAGGCGCAGATTAGATCATTTCTTCTTAGCACGCAGATGCTTGCTTACGGTAAATGCAAAGGTGCTCCCCTGCCCTTCTTGGGAGCTTAACGTGATATTCCCTTGATGGTTATTGACGATTTTGTTACACACAGCAAGCCCGATACCAGTTCCTTCATATTCTTCCTTGCGGTGTAAGCGTGTAAATATTGCAAATATCTTCTTCTGATATTCATAAGGAATTCCGATACCATTATCGGTGACTTTGAATTGCCAATGTTCATCGAGATCTTCTGCGTTTATCTTGACGGTAGGCTTATCACTATTATTGAACTTTAACCCATTTAATATCAGGTTGTAGAATACCGTTCCGATCTGTTCTTCTAGGCATATAATCGTAGGTAACTCATCAAAGACTACCTCTGCATTATGTTGTCTGATATATTCATTCAACCCTAATATTTTACCCTTCACTAATGTGTTTAAGTCCACACTTTCTAAGTGATCCGTATCCTTGTCAAGCAATGAATAGTTTAATAGACTTTTTATTAAGGAAGACATTCTGATCACCCCATTTTCAATAAAGCCCGAAATCTCATTGAGTTCTGGCTCATTAAGTTGTTGAGCTTTATGACTCAATAATCCTGCGAATGCACCCACGGTTCTGAGGGGTTCCTGAAGGTCATGCGATGTGATATATGCATATTGTGCCAACTCCTGATTAGATCTGGTCAAGTCCTGATTAGACTGATCCAGCTGAGTTACAAGCTCTTGCATCTTAGCATCTCTCTTTTCCAATGATTGATTATACTCCTCCAGCAAGGCATAGCGCTCACGAGTAGAACGTATATAATACCTGACCAATAAATAAATCAATAGAGCTGTACCAAGCAGTACCAAAAATTTGAAAAGAGTTGTTTCTACAATTTTTGCCTCAACGATTAGCTTGATTGATTTGTATCCCTCTGGCCAATTTCCATCGACATCAGCTACCTTGACTTGAAATTCATAGGTGCCAGGGTCAAGGTTGGTATAAGTAACCTTTTCATCATTGGTATAATTCCATTCTTCTCCTTCAAATCCCTTTAGATGATAAGCGAACGTATTGTGACGAGGATGACTATAATTGTTACACATAAACCCGAGCTCTACAGATAGGTTATCCGAGGTTATCACGATTTCATCTGCGTTTATGCCCCGATGCACTTTGAGCTCTCCTCGTTCGTTTGTCGTACGTATATCTGTGACAAATACTTCCGCAGGAACTACAGTTTGACTCCAGTCCGACTCATCGAGTTTTAAAAATCCCCCATGGCACCCGACAAATACTTGATCATTAGGACCATTAATACAAGCGTCTGATCGAATAGAACTCAAATGAATACCATCTCGCTCTGCATACATTTTTAAACTATTATTCTTTAGGTCATAGCGCAGTATGCCATCTGAAGAGCTCGTCCATAATATGCCCCGCTCAGTAATGGTAAGATTATTAACAACGTTTTGGATACTCTTATCATTGAAGTCTGTAAACTGTTGTGAGGCTAAGTCATATTTAAATAATCCATTGACAGAACCAAAATAGATTTGCTTATTATACTCTGCCACATTGACTACCTGATTAGAAGTGATCGCGTCTAAGTGTTCTCCTCCTTCTCCCTTAAGATAAATCACCATCTCATCCAGACTATCACCAGGTCGTATGCATGTTATCCCACGATACGATGTAAACCATACATTTTCGTTGCTATCTTCGAACACCTTAGTAATTCCAGCATCATAATCAGATCTTGTCCAACCACCTGTAGACTCATCTATCATAAAAAGCGCTATTTCTGAGCCCGCCCATAGGCGTCCTTGGCTATCTTTCAAGAGCGTGGTTATAAAAAATGAAGATTGCTCCTGCTTAGTCAATTCTGAGCCACCAATTAGGTCATATTCAATAATTTGTTCGGTAGAATCAGAAAGAGATATCCTAAACACTCCTGTATCGGTACCTATGTAGAGAAAATCATTATATCGATGCAAAGCCGTAATTCTGCGCCGATTAATTGTCGTAGCAAATGGAGGTAGGGGAACCGCTACATCACGATAGATATTATAACCAATAAAGCCATGTTCACTTGTCCCTATCAATAAGGTTGAATCATCGATCATAGCCATGACAGATACCCGATCATTGGACGCATCATTATCGTCAACTAAATCAGACAAAAGAACCGGCGTAAACCTATTGTTTAGCTCATTATACTGATTGATACCTGACGACGAACCAATCCATACCAATCCCTGCTTATCATGATAAAGGGAGGTAATATTGTTATCATTAATACTTGTTTTTATCTGCGGTCTATGATAATAGGTCACAAACTCTATATCGCTCTCCTCTATGGATTGCTCCCAGTCGATAGCATTTATATGTTCTTGAGTAAGGATATTAAGACCATTATTAGTTGCTATCCATAGATTGCCATCCCGATCATGCTCTATGTCAGTGATATAATTGAGCGATAGAGAAGTCTCTTCTGTCGTATAAAATCGATAAGATGGATCCCAGTCTTGACGGGTCAAGGAGGCATCATCTGGTATAGACATATATCCTAATCCTCCGTTATGAGTAGCCAACCAATAATGCTGCGAATCTTGCTGAACGATCTCCCATATATTACTTGAGCCGTTTAACTTGGGTATTAATATTTGTCTAAACGAGGCCTTATCAACCCTTCCCGACGAATGGGGAATGTATAAATATATTCCATGGCTCCATGTTGTAATCCAAGTCCACCCCTTATCATCAACAAAAATATCAAGGACAGGCCCACCGATCACACCAAATGGATCACTCGGCTGATTAACGTTATAGATGCTATCCTTCTCGGGATACAAGATGTCTAAACCAGCCTCAGAACCTATCCATACCTCTTTCTTATTAATCTCTTTGAGAGCCAAGATTTCGCTATTAGATAGCTTAGCCGCACCTGAATTCAAGTAAGTCTTTGATTGGTGAGTATTGTAATTGTAATTCGTCAGACCGCCAAAAGTAGAACCTATCCAGAGGGTAGAGTCGCTACCGTTTTCAAGAACATTGATCAAGTTAGATTCTAACGACGTATTTTCTTTGTTGAATACCTGAATGTTATTGGGTGAGTCATACCTGCATAGACCATCATTAGTTGCTATCCATAGTATACCGAGATCATCCATGACCATGTCATTAATGAAATTGTTAGGTAGTAATCCAGCCTTATCCATATCTTGAAATGTAATCTCAAAATTGAACTGTGCCACGGTGGATATGGCCATTGCCCAACTAACCAAAAAAATGAGGACTGACTTCAAAACGGTGTTAATTACTAAGAATGCAAAATACCAAAATGTCTTGGTATTAACATTTGTCAAGAAATATACTATATCATCGTTATGAGTAAGACACATTTAATCTGTCTTTACCATGAGCAGAGAAGCATATAAATCTGATCTTTATATCATGCGGCGGTTCTTGTGTATACTCTATATGTTGGTCCTATTATCAGTTGTTCTATCAGCTCAGTCTACAGAACAAGCTGATACGAGCAGTCGAAATGTTATTTTTCCGGTGCTGTTCTTCCTACCTGAGACCAGTTTAGGCTTTGGTGGAACATGGATCCACACCACCCTTAATGAACGATATACCGCTGATACCAGACCCTCACAAGTACTCGTCAGTGCCGTTTATACCTTGCGTAATCAGTGGTTATTTTTTGTGCCCTATGAGTTTTATGGTAACAACAATTCCTGGCGAATCAAAGGGGAACTGGGATACTACCGGTTCTTTTATAATTTTTTTGGCCTCGGACCTGACTCCCAGCAGAGCGATCTGGAGACCTATAGTGTCAATTTTCCTCGGGTGGACTTTAACTATAGCTATCGCATTGGAGAGTCCTTTTTTCTTGGTGGCGGGTTTAATTTTGATCAATTTGACATAACCGAAGTTCAATCCGAAGGCATACTGGAGAGAACCGAGATAGTCGGCAATCAAGGTGGGACCAAGTTCAATCTGTATGGTATCGCTATCATCGATACCCGTGACAATGTCTTCTCGACTTATGATGGGTTCTACGGAGAGTTAGTCTATCAACAGAGCGTTTCTGGCGTGTCTACATTTGACTATAACAAGTTTTCTGTAGATCTCAGATATTTTAAGTCTTTCGATGCGCTAACTATTGGTAGCAATGTTCGCTTCATTGAGGCTTCTGATGAGGCTCCCTTCTTTGATCTACCCTATGTATCCTCGCCGATGATAAGTCGAGGATTTGATGATCGCAGATATATCAGTCATGGATTAATTACGGCTCAGACCGAGTTGCGCTATGCATTCTCCAGGCGATGGATTGGTGCTGCATTCATCTCATCCTCATGGCTTCGAGAGGCACAGCAGAGCTATAGCGGCAATGCTAAGATAGCTTACGGATTAGGAGTACGTTATGAAATAGACCGTGAGCGACATACTCGATTTAGATTGGACTGGGGATTCGGTGAGGGGCAGTCTAATATCTACCTTACTGTCAATGAAGCTTTCTGATGGTCACAAGAATCCAAGGAAATTTAGCTTACAATTATGAAATATGCCACGCTCATAATTGCTTAATTTGGCTGCACATTTTTTAATTATAATACCACTACTACTTACTTGCGATATTCGATTATAATCCCAACACTTAACGAAGAGCATAATCTGAAGGATTTACTCCCTCGATTAACCGGATTTTGTGATTGTGATGTGGTAGAGATTATCATCGTAGATGCTCCTTCATCTATGGATGATATGGAGCGCTTGTGCAAAGGCCATCAGGTACGATATCATCGATCATCACAAATCGGTCGAAGTCGACAGATGAATGAAGGAGCGGCTATAGCACATGGAGAGGTGCTTATATTTATGCATGCGGATGTACGTCCTCCTACAGAGATTTGCCAGTATATTTCTGAATCATTATCTAATCAGATCCAGGCTGGTTATTTCTCCTATAAATTTGATCGTAGTAGTTTATTATTGCGATTTAACTCTTGGTGTACCAAATTCCGAGGAATCTTTACAGGGGGCGGTGATCAATGTCTATTTATTAAAGCTTCCCTATTTTCATCATTAGGCGGTTTTAATAATGACTATCCTATTATGGAGGATTTTGAACTATATGATCGCCTAAAAAAGAATGGCGTCAAGATTACTATCATAGATAAACCGCTTACTGTATCTGCTCGCAAGTATGAGGATCGGTCTTGGTTACGAGTTAACTTTGCCAATACCGTTGTCTATTTTGCCTATCGTCTGGGTATCTCTCCGCATAAACTACAGGTCTGGTATAAAGGTCTCTTAGGTTGATACAATCATAAAAAAAGCCGATGCAATCATACAATCACATCGGCTCAATATTTTGTTCTAAGTAGGATTACATATTAGCGATGATCGCATCGCCAAACTCTGAACACTTCAGTTTAGTAGCTCCTTTCATCAATCTCTCGAAATCATAAGTTACTGTCTTCTGCTTGATAGCTCCTTTGATACCTTTTTCGATTAGGATACCTGCTTTCTTCCATCCCATGTACTGGAGCATCATCACACCAGAGAGGATGACAGAACTCGGGTTTACTTTGTCCTGGCCAGCATACTTAGGTGCTGTTCCGTGAGTCGCCTCAAATACTGCGATACCTGTCTCGTAATTGATGTTGGCACCTGGTGCAATACCGATACCTCCTACGATTGCTGCCAAGGCATCAGAAACGTAGTCACCATTTAAGTTTAATGTAGCTATCACGTCATACTCTGCTGGACGTAGTAAGATTTGCTGTAAGAATGCATCAGCGATAACATCCTTAACGATGATCTCACGCCCTTTATGATCGATTACTTGCCAAGGTCCGCCATCTAAATCTTTAGCGTCAAACTCTCTCTTAGCGATATCGTAACCCCACTCTTTGAATTTGCCCTCGGTAAACTTCATGATGTTACCCTTATGTACAAGAGTTACGGACTTTCTCTTATTATCTATGGCATGCTTAATAGCAGCACGTACCAATCTCTCTGTACCTTCTACAGATACCGGCTTAACACCTAATGATGCTGTATCAGGGAATCTAATACCAGTCACTCCCATCTCATCGATGAGGAATTTTTTCACTTTATCATTTTCCTCGGTGCCGTGTAGATACTCGATACCAGCATAGATATCTTCTGTATTCTCTCTATAGATGACCATATCAACCAATCCTGGTTTCTTAACTGGCGAAGGAACACCTCGGTACCACTTAACTGGTCTCACACAAGCATATAAATCTAATATCTGTCTGATCGCTACATTGAGTGATCTAAATCCACCACCGACGGGCGTCGTTAATGGTCCTTTAATGGCTACTAAATGCTCAGCTATAGTATCGGTAGTTTCTTGTGGTAACCACTCTCCTTTCTTTGCATTTGCTTTCTCTCCGGCATACACTTCATGCCAGTGGATCTGCTTAGCTCCGTTGTAAGCTTTCTCTACTGCTGCATCAAGTACTTTTTGTGCAGCTGCCCATATATCTGGACCGATACCATCTCCCTCAATAAATGGGATGATTGGATTGTCAGGAACTTGCAATTTGCCGCGTTTCGAAAGGGTTATTTTAGCGCCACTCATAAATATTGAATTATTTGTAGTTATAAGTTAATGTTTCGATTCTCTCTGTTGAGAACATTAAGAAGGACGATTAGATTGTTCATCCTTCGTCCAAAACAGGCGCAAAAGTATAAAATGTGAAGCTTATAATCTCATTAAGGTCAATCTACAAGCGAGTAATTGTAGTTTCTTACACATATTAAGTCCTTAACTCTACCACGATTAAGGTACATTTGCATAGCGCAATTAATACCATATAAGTAGTGAACGAACATTTAGATCCTTCTGTAGAATCTCTGACCAGTGACGACAAAAAGCTCGAAAAAGCATTGCGTCCAAAAATGTTGGGAGACTTCAGCGGTCAGCAGAAGATCACTGATAATCTGAGTATATTCATTCAGGCGGCGACTATGAGATCCGAGGCGCTCGATCACGTCTTATTACATGGCCCTCCAGGATTGGGTAAAACTACCCTATCACATATCATCGCTAACGAGATGAGCTCTGACCTGAAGCTAACCTCGGGACCGGTGCTGGAGAAGCCCGGAGATCTTGCAGGACTCTTGACTAACCTTCAAGAAGGTGACGTGCTGTTCATCGATGAGATACACCGACTGAACCACATCGTAGAAGAGTATCTCTACTCAGCTATGGAGGACTTCAGGATAGATATCATGATCGATTCTGGACCCAATGCCCGCAGTATACAGCTGAACATAGCCCCGTTCACACTGATAGGCGCCACGACTCGGATGGGTCTCTTGACGCCGCCGCTCAGGGCACGTTTTGGCATAACCTGTCATTTAGATTATTATAATGTAGCAACGCTCAATAAGATCGTAAAGCGGAGTGCAGGTTTAATGAATATAGCTATCACAGATACTGGAGCTACGGAGATCGCTCGACGTAGTCGAGGCACGCCACGTATCGCCAACTCACTACTGCGTAGAGTACGAGACTTTGCACAAGTAAAAGGTGATGGTACAATAGATCTGGATATATCACGAGTCGCTCTCGAGGCACTCGATGTTGATGAGCTCGGTCTCGATGAGATGGATAACCGTATCCTGCACACACTGATCGAAAAGTTCAAAGGAGGACCTGTAGGATTAGGAACATTAGCAACAGCTGTAGCCGAAGAGTCAGGCACCATAGAAGAAGTCTATGAGCCCTTCTTAATCATGGAGGGATTTATACAACGTACACAGCGTGGGCGTATCGCAACAGACAAAGCATACAAGCATATTAATATAGTGCCGCCGACCAGAGAAGGTACCTTGTTTTAGATTTGGTGCAGAGCTAAAAAACTTACAACCGCACCTATCTCCAACATGAACTCTGGAAACTACTCTTCTGAGTCGTCTGGCATTTCGTTCAAGTCTTCTAATCGTTCTGTCGCTGAGTCACTCAGATTTCCATCCTCATCATAGTCATCATCCTCTTCAATGATTTCTTGCGCCTGAGTCAGCGTCATCCGGATTAGGTAATAGCGATCTTCTGTTTCATAAGGCAAGGCACTGACATATTTGCCTTCCTTGTTTTTAAATCTAATGAGATGCTTTTCAAATCCACGAGGATATTCCAACTTAAGACTATTAAGAATTTCCTCGCTAAGCTTCTCGTAGTCTTTTACGACTCTCGGTTTAGTGTTCATAGTTAGTTACTTAGTAATGTTCATCTATACATTAAAATTGCAACCCACAGATCCTATTGCTACCATTTTAGTACATAAGCAAATACTAATGGAGCCACTATGGTTGCATCAGATTCGATAATATATTTAGGAGTTTCAGGGAGTAGTTTCCCCCACGTAATTTTTTCATTTGGTACGGCCCCAGAGTAAGATCCATAACTGGTGGTACTATCGCTGATCTGGCAGAAATAGGACCACATCGGGATATTGTCCTGCTCAAGATCTTGGTGCAACATCGGTACAACACATATGGGGAAGTCACCAGCGATGCCCCCTCCTATCTGAAAAAATCCGACGCCCACATCACCCGCCTGTGCCTCATACCATTTAGCCAGGTACATCATATACTGTATGCCAGATTTCATCGTTCCTGGTAATAGTTCTCGCTGTATACAGTACGAAGCGAAGAAGTTACCACAGGTCGAATCCTCCCATCCTGGCACTACGATCGGAAGGTTCTTCTCTGCCGCTGCTAACAGCCAACTATCCTTAGGATCTATCTGGTAATCGTCTTCTAACACACCACTCGTAAGTATCTTGTAGAAATATTGATGCGGGAAGTAGCTCTCTCCAGCTTCATCTGCGGCTTTCCACACTTCATATAAGTGATGCTCTATTTTCCTCATGGCCTCAGCTTCGGGTATACAAGTGTCTGTTACTCTATTGTAATGTTGATCCAGTAGGTCTTTCTCTTCTTGTGGAGAGAGGTCTCTATAATTAGGTATCCGCTTATAGTGATTGTGCGCCACCAGGTTGAATACATCTTCCTCTAAGTTTGCACCCGTACAAGTGATGATATGGACTTTATCCTGGCGTATCATCTCTGCGAGTGACTTCCCCAGTTCGGCCGTGCTCATAGCACCAGCCATCGTAATCATCATCTTGTGCCCTTGGTCTATCTGACGCTCATAGCCTACCGCAGCATCCACTAATGAGGCTGCATTGAAATGCTTATAATGAGTCGTAATAAACTGAGAAATCGGTCCTCTTTGCATGATCTTAAGTTGTCTGTTCTGATCTGTTGTGAAATTTATAGCTCAACATTTTATAGTACAGCTTTGCAGCTAAAAATTGAGGTGCACGAAGGTTCTCAATCGGGGCCAACTCTACGATATCAAAGCCTACAACCTCCTTGCCCTCGAATACTCGTCTCAAGAACTCAATAGTCGTATACCAGTCCAATCCTCCAGGTTCTGGGGTTCCCGTAGATGGCATAATCGACGGATCTAAAGCGTCCAGATCAAAAGTGATATACACCTGATCTGTCATCTGCCCAATTGCCCGGGACATCCAATCTGATACCTCCCGGATGTCATGTGCGAAGTAGACTTGATCCACATTCATGTGGGGTTTCTCAGTAATATCCATACTTCGGATACCCACTTGTAATAGGTTTGCTCGCTTAGACGCTCTATAGAGTGCGCAGGCGTGATTAAACTCAGATCCATCATAAGCCGGTCTGAGATCCGCATGCGCATCTATCTGTAGGATGGTTATGTCAGGATAAGCATCACAATAAGCGTCTATAACTCCGATGCTAATAGAATGCTCACCCCCGAAAAAGGTCAAAAACTTCTGCTGCTCTAATAATTGCTTTGTCCGTTGATACACTGCACGATAAATCTCCTCTGGACTTGTGAAGCCAGTAAGCTCTGGGAGAACATGTATGCCTTCTTGATAAACTTCTGAGTCAGTCTCTATGTCGTAGAGCTCCATGTTTTCTGCAGCCTCCATGAATGCTGCAAAGCCTCTATCTGCTCCCTTGCCCCAAGTGCTGGTGCCATCATATGGTATGGACTGAAGCAATATGTTAGCAGTTTTTGCATCTGCATACTTTATATCCGTCCCACCAAATGTCTTAAACTCTTGAGCCATCAGTTGTATCCTAATATGTGTAACATTTCGTCTACAGTCTGTTCTTGACGATAGAGCGTGTCAATGATATTTCCTTTCTCGTCGCGATCTAAAATGATCAGCTTAGGCGCTGGGATCAGACAATGCTTGATGCCGCCATAGCCACTGATGGCATCTTGGTAAGCTCCTGTGTGAAAGAACCCCACATATAGTGGCTCGATGTCTTCATCACTTACTTGTGGCAAGAAGAGCTGCTGATTAAAATCCTCAGAGTTATAGTAATCAGAATGATCACAGCTGATACCACCAATATTCACCTTGGTATATTCATTATTCCACTTATTGATGGGGAGCAGGATAAATTTCTCCAGTATGGACCAAGCATCGGGGATGGTATTCATCAGACTGTTGTCTACCATATACCAGACCTCTCGGTCATTCTGCTGCTTTTGTTCCAATACTGAAAATATAATCGCACCACTTTCTCCGACAGTATATTTCCCAAACTCCGTGAATATATCTGGTTCTGCTATCTGAGCTTCAGTACATGCCTCCTTGATATTTGAGACGATCTCATTGATCATGTACTCATAATCGTATTCAAAACCCAGATTGTTGCGTATTGGGAATCCGCCTCCTAAGTTAAGCGCTCGGATACTCGGACAGAGGGTCTTCAACTCTACAAAGAGCTTCATTGCTTTATGAAATTCTCCCCAGTAATACACACTGTCTTTGATGCCAGAATCTATGAAGAAGTGCACCATTTTTAATGAGAGATTGTCGTCTCCCGCTATCTGTTCTTTGTAAAAATCGATAATCTCCGACGGCCTGATACCTAATCGAGAGGTATAGTATGCCGACTGAGGCTCTTCATCAATAGCTATTCTGATCCCAATCTTGAGCTTCCCATCGTAGTTGGAAGCATATTTCTTAACTCGTTGTATTTCACTTTTGGAGTCTAAGATCAATATGGAGTTCTTGAAGCCCATCTCGTTGAGTTTCACGATCTTCTGGAGATACTCCTCAGTTTTATATCCGTTGTGTACTAAGATTGTACTTGTATTGATCAGCCCTTGGTCGTGCAATCTAAATATGAGATCAATGTCAAAAGAAGACGAAGTCTCTGATTAATTAAATCGAAATATGATTTAGTCATTATTTAATTAAGATTGTGCT
>CAYPWL010000056.1:0-17243 GCA_964414425.1 uncultured Saprospiraceae bacterium | reverse complement strand
CCGTAGCTCAACTGGATAGAGTACCTGACTACGAATCAGGCGGTTGCAGGTTCGACTCCTGCCGGAGTCACAAGATGTATTAATTCCTCAATAGAGGTTTAAATAGAATAGAGATGTCAAAAGTATGTCAATTAACAGGTAAGAGACCAATCACAGGAAACCATGTCTCTCACTCAAATAGGAAAACCAAGAGAAGATTTGAACCAAATCTTCAGACTAAGAAGTATTTCATTCCTGAGCTAAATAAGTGGGTTACACTTAAGTTGAGCACATCTGCGATGAGAAACATCAATAAGCTTGGCGTTCATGAATACCTAAAGCAGCAGAAGCGTAAAGGTTTTGACGTAGGTATTGAACTATAACTTTTAAAAGAGTAAAGAAAGATGGCTAAGAAATCTAAAGGAAATAGACAGCAAGTAATCCTTGAATGTACTGAGCATAAGACAAGCGGTATGCCAGGAACATCACGTTACGTGACACAGAAAAACAGAAAAAATACACCTGATAGGTTGGAACTTAAAAAGTACAACCCTATCTTGAAGAAATATACAGTTCATAAAGAAATCAAGTAACTATGGCTAAAGTATCGAAAAACGCAAGGGTAGCCCAACGTGCTGCCAACGCAGGATCTGGAAGAGATCACGTAAAGATTATAACAAGCGTAAAAAATCCAGCAACTGGAAAGTACTCTTACAAAGAGGTGATGATCCATAAGGACAAAGTCAAAGATTATCTGGCTGCTAACAAGTAATAATATACAGAGAGATTTTATTAGAGAGAGGCTTTTCTTAGCAATAGGAAAAGCCTTTTTTGTTTGACCTACGAATTAAGGTGATATGAGTTTTTTCAATAAGTTTTTTACTAAGGAGAAAGAAGAGGATTTAAACGAAGGGCTACAAAAAACAAAGGAGAACTTCTTCGGAAAGATTACAAAAGCAGTCGCTGGAAAATCTACTGTTGACGAGGAGTTTCTGGATGAGTTGGAGCATATCTTAATTCAATCAGATGTAGGGCTCGATACTACCGTAAAAATCATAGAGCGACTCGAGGAGAAAGTTGCTGCAGACAAGTACATCAACACCGGCGAGCTAAATAGCATTCTCAAAGGAATCATCACGGATCTTCTCTCAGAAAACAACACTCGAGATATCGAGGGTTTTGACTACGATCGCCTTAATCACCCGCACATCATACTTGTCGTAGGTGTCAACGGTACAGGCAAAACGACTACCGTAGGCAAACTCGCTCATCAGTTTACTAAGCAGGGATTTAAGGTGGTATTAGGCGCGGCCGATACATTTAGAGCTGCTGCGGTAGATCAACTGGCGATATGGGCTGAGCGTGTAGGCTGCGACTTCTATGATAAAGGGATGAATAGCGATCCCGCTGCAGTGGCTTATGAGACTGTACAGCACGCTATCAATACTGATGCGGACATCGTATTAATAGATACGGCAGGAAGGCTACACACTAAGCTATATCTGATGAAAGAGCTTAGCAAGATTAAAGGATCGATCAATAAAAAATCTATCGGTGCACCTCACGAGGTAATGTTAGTCCTCGATGCCACTACCGGTCAAAATGCGATCGAACAAGCCACAAAATTTACAGAAGCAACTGATGTAACTTGCTTGGCACTTACTAAGCTGGATGGTACAGCTAAAGGTGGTGTAGCGATTGGAATCTCTGATCAATTCAAAATTCCGATCAAGTATATAGGAGTAGGCGAAGGTATAGATCACCTCCAAGTATTTAATAAGCAAGCCTTTGTAGACAGTCTATTTTCTTAGGGCAAGGAGGCTATCAAACTTAAAATATCATTAAAGTATACACAGGTTGTATACCAAATCCCGAAGTCTGGCGTCTTAATACTGTAATTGATCAGTATGAAGTACTTAGTCCTATTTTTATTATTACCCCTCTTCAGTATTGCTCAAGATGCCTCGGACATCGTGACATGGGATCGGGAGACTATCGACTTAGGCGCCGTAACCAAAGGGGATAAGGTTTCAGAGATTTTTGTATTTACCAATGTATCAGAGTCAGATGTCGAAATCGATATCGTCAATACATGTGTTTGCACAGAGGCAAAATGGCCTCAATACCCTATAGAACCAGGAGAGTCTGCTAAAATTGAATTCATCTTTGATACCGATGAGAAAGATAACGAGCATCCTGTTGAGATAGACGTATATTTTGCCAATATCGACCCCGACACCGGCAATCCGTACAGTACATTTCTGAACTATACATTTACTTGGAAGGAGTAGGGTTATCCTCCGTCTCCTAACTTAAGAACTTGCAAGAAGGCTTTTTGCGGCACCTGTACCGAGCCGATCTGTCTCATCTTCTTCTTACCTTTCTTCTGCTTCTCTAAGAGTTTTCTCTTCCTCGTGATATCTCCACCATAACACTTGGCGGTTACATCCTTACGCAAGGCTGAGATTGTCTCTCTTGCAATAACCTTGGCTCCTACAGCTGCTTGTATCGCAATCATGAACTGCTGTCGTGGCAATAACTCCTTCAGTCGCTTACAGATCTGTCTTCCAAAAGGTTCGGCCTTAGTCTTATGAACTAATGATGATAATGCATCAACTGAGTCTCCATTGAGTTTTATATCTAACTTCACTAAGTCCGAAGAACGGTATCCTATCGGCGCATAGTCAAATGAGGCATATCCCCGAGTAATAGATTTCAATCTATCATAAAAGTCGAACACGATCTCTGCTAAGGGTAACTCAAATGTTAGCTCTACCCGCTCTGTAGTCAGGTATGACTGATTAAGCAGAATACCTCTCTTATCCATACACAGTGACATAATAGACCCTATGTACTCTGGCTTAGTGATGATCTGGGCCTTGATATATGGCTCCTCTACTCTATCAAGTAGAGTCGGATCGGGCAAATCTGCCGGTGTATTAATTTCTAATCTCTTCTCTTTTTTGGTGTAGGCTACATAGGATACATTGGGGACAGTAGTGATTACCTCCTGGTCAAACTCACGAGAGAGTCTCTCCTGAATGATCTCGAGGTGTAGCATCCCTAAGAACCCACATCTAAATCCAAAGCCTAACGCCACCGAAGTCTCAGGTTCAAATACCAGCGAAGCATCATTGAGTTGTAACTTCTCAAGGCTATCTCTGAGGTCTTCGAAGTCATCGTTGTCGATAGGATATATACCAGCAAAGACCATTGGCTTTACTTCTTCAAATCCTTGAATCGCCGACTCACACGGATTATCACTCACTGTGATGGTATCACCCACCTTAATTTCCTTAGACTCTTTGATACCAGTGATGATATATCCTACATTTCCCGCTCTTAATTCTTTCTTGGGTATCTGATCCATCTGGAGTATCCCAATCTCATCAGAGTCGTATACTTTCCCGGTATTGACGAATTTGACCTTATCTCCCTTCTTAAGGATTCCGTTCATAATCCTGAAATAGGCAATCACTCCTCTGAATGAATTGAACATCGAGTCAAACACCAATGCTTGTAATGGTGCATTGGGATCGCCCTCAGGGGCCGGTATCCTATCTACGATCGCTGCAAGGATATCATCTATCCCTATGCCTGTCTTACCACTTGCAAGGATGATCTCCTCTCTCTCACAACCGATAAGGTCAATAATCTGATCGGACATCTCCTCTACCATAGCACTTTCCATATCTACCTTGTTGAGTATCGGGATGATCTCAAGATCATGCTCTATGGCTAAGTATAGATTAGAGATGGTTTGGGCTTGTACCCCTTGACTGGCATCAACTAATAGCAATGCGCCTTCACAGGCCGCTATCGATCGAGACACCTCGTAAGAAAAGTCCACGTGACCTGGAGTATCAATTAAGTTGTACGTATAAGTCTCTCCATCTGTGTGCTTGTAGTACATCTGGATGGCATGACTCTTAATCGTTATGCCTCGCTCCCGCTCCAAATCCATATCATCTAGAGCTTGACTTTTCATATCACGCTCCGATATAGTCTTAGTTTGCTCAAGAAGACGATCTGACAAAGTACTCTTGCCATGATCGATGTGAGCTATAACGCAAAAATTACGTATCAACTTCATGCTGCAAATATACGGGAAGGCGCAACCAATTATTGGGCAAATAGATCAGCTCTTACAGAATAGTGCTAATTATACAGCTCTTAGCTACATGGATGTCAGTGTTGTGAGCAGCAATACTAAGTCATTGACTGATTTCAATTTGTTTTTAGTCTTTTTAGCGGTCTTATCAGCCTCTTTACCCAGCACACTTACAATTGATTTCTTTTTCATCTTGATAGAGTGCGACTCTCCACCCATGCTAAGCGTGTAATCATTTTTAATGATGAATGTTTTCTTCTCTACGATTTCTCCAGGAAGGTTAGTCGTGGTCTCTCTAATCGACATCTTAGGATTATTGACAAGATGATATTTATAATCCTTGAAGTGCTCTATCCAAATATTACCGTTAACAGAAGAGATGACTCCTAATTCTCCAGCATTGATAGATTCAATCTCATTTAAACTGATCGCTGCAAACTCATTTCCTTTGAACACTTCTACTTCCTTTTCGTGCAAATTGATATTTAGGACCACGTTATAGGGCTTATCATCACCAGTCAAGTATAAGTCTACCGACTTGTTGTCCTTAAAAAAATATGGGCTGCCATCGTACTCGCTATATCTTGTATCATCAATAGGACTTGTATTAGTGATAAACGTCTGGCCAATCAGTATGTGTCCCATAAATAGGACTATGAAAATGGTGTGGTTAAGTGAATTCATAGTGGAGCTCTTGAATGAAGGTTTACTTGAGGTCACGAAAGATAATCCATTGATATCAAGTATTTCTAAAAGACTACGGCAGTAAATTATAAATTCGAGTTAAAGAAATTCCGAGACGAGTATGATCAACTTAATGAGTGATACCGTGACCAAGCCTACCGCAGACATGCTTAAGTACATGTTTACAGCTGAGGTAGGTGATGATGTATTTGGCGAAGATCCATCAATAAATGAACTACAGGATAGAGTCGCGGCTATGTTTGGTAAGGAAGCCGCCTTGTTCTGTCCATCAGGAACGATGACTAATCAGATTGCTATTAAAATCCATACTGAAGCTCTCGATGAGGTCATCTGTGATCACTATAGCCACATCTATCAATATGAAACGGGTGGATATGCCTTTAATTCTGGAGTAGCCATCAACTTACTCCAAGGAGAGTATGGCAAAATTACTGCTGATCAAGTGGATAAGGCCGTCAAGCCTGATTTTGATTGGTTGCCAAAGACGAGCTTAGTTGTCTTGGAAAATAGCTGCAATAAGGGTGGAGGAAGCTATTACACTATAGATGAAATGGCGGATATACGGGAGATATGCAACAAGCACAATCTCAAATTGCATTTAGATGGTGCAAGACTCTTCAATGTGTTAGTAGAGACCGGGAATTCTCCGAAAGATGTTGGTTCTATCTTCGATACCATATCTATCTGTATGTCTAAAGGTTTAGGAGCACCAGTTGGATCGTTGCTCATCGGTAACCACGAGCATATCAAACAAGCTCGACGCTTCAGAAAAGTAATGGGCGGCGGTATGCGACAGGCAGGGTACTTAGCCAAGGCATGTAGCTATGCACTTGATCATCATATCGACCGATTAAAAATCGATAACGGCAGAGCTAAATCAATAGGCGACCTGCTTACTAAGCTACCCTACATTAAGCATGTAAGGCCCGTGAAAACTAACATTGTCATATTTGAAACTGAGCGTGAAGAGATTGCTCTTCGTCTAATGGAACATCTCGAAGCCAAGGAAATACTTTGTGTGCCATTTGGACCTACGGCAATAAGGTTTGTGTTTCACTTAGATGTATCAGACCATATGATCCCAAAAATCGAAGAAGCCTTAACGGAATTTACTCCTTAGACTTTCGACGCAATAACTCGTCTCGGATCTTAGCAGCTTTCTCGTAGTCTTCTGAGGCCAGTACATCATCTAACAACTGTGTAAGTGCATCTTCAGACATACGCTCATAGGTCTCACCAGCTGATTTAGAACCAGATATCTTAGTAGAGATCGGATTATCCTTGCTCTCCCCTTCTTCTAACTCAACACCTGCAGACTCCAGGATAAATTCATAAGTATAGATAGGGCAATCAAACCTCACTGCCATAGCAACGGCATCAGAAGTCCTACTATCTATCTCATACTCTACTCCGTCCTTCTCGCAGACTAACTTGGCATAGAAGACCCCCTCTAATAGGTTGTTGATGACCACTTCACGCAGTTCAATATCAAAATGCTCAAGAGTGTTTTTAAATAAGTCATGGGTCAATGGTCTATTAGGAGACATCTGCTCCATAGCGACAGCAATAGCTTGTGCTTCAAATCCCCCGATTACAATAGGCAATCTGCGAGTGCCCTCGATTTCACCCAAGACAACAGCGTAGTTGTGTGACTGTGTTACACTATGAGAAAGGGCGACTATATCTAATTCAATCTTTATCATGACGTCGTTTAGGCTCTGCTGGTTATCTAATAACTGCTTATCTCCCAATTAACTCGTGAGGAGTTAAAACCAAACTAAGCGCAAATTAGCTACAATTTGCGCTTAGTTGAAATATATTGTTGGTCTTATTTGTGAATATGTAACCTACTCTGCTAAAGCTTTCCTAAAAGCTTCATTTAATTTAGGTACAACATCAAATAAGTCTGCACAAACTCCATAATCAGCCGCTTTGAAAAACGGTGCTTCAGGATCTTTATTAATCACTACGATACATTTAGAGCTGTTAACACCAGCTAAATGCTGTATAGCACCTGAGATCCCTGCAGCTATATAGAGATTTGGGCGTATAGCTACACCTGTCTGTCCTACGTGCTCATGGTGAGGCCTCCAACCCGTATCTGCTACAGGTCTTGAACAAGCGGTTGTCGCTCCTATCGTATCTGCGAGCTCTTGGATGATACCCCAGTTCTCAGGACCTTTCATCCCACGTCCTGCAGAAACCACTAACTCGGCCTCAGGCAATGGCACCGTACCCTCTACTGTCTTAACTTCTTTAATTGTTACTGATGGGCTCGGCACATCAACTGAAATGTTTTCAACAGCACAATCCGCGCCCACCTCTTGTGGCGGGATTGAGTTACCCATCAAGCTCAATACTTTTTTAGGGCTACTCATAGTGTAGGTTGCAATTGCCTTACCTGAGAATACGGGCTTAGTTACCTTTATTCCTGAGCCCTCTGGTGTCGGCACCGCATTGACTTGAGATACTACTCCTGCGTCAAGTGCTACTGCTAATCCCCCTAACAGGGCTTTGCCATTAGCGGAGTGATTTAGGATCACTACGTCAGCGCCAACCTGATCAGCTACTTGAGTAACGATCTTATTGTATACTACAGTGTCAAATCCCCCATTATGCGCCACGTGAGCCACTTTGCTCGCGCCATATTTTCCTAATTGTTCTGGATTAGCTACATCACCGATTACGAGAGCGATACACTCCGTACCTAAAGCTTGAGCTGTAACGTGTCCAAAATGTGTAACCTCAAAAGCGGATTTTTTGAATTGCCCTTTTGGATTTTCTGCTATTACTAATACTGCCATAATTTCAAAATTCTAATTGAGGTTAATTAAATCACTTTTGCTTCTTCCTGAAGTAATCGTACGAGTTCGTCCATGTTTTCAGGATCGATCATTTTCACTCCTGACTTTGCAGCCGGTAAAGTGTATTCTGTAAGTGCTACGTGAGCTGTTGCTGCAGTAGGCTCTACTACTTCCAATGGCTTTTTCTTTGCCATCATGATTCCTCTCATGTTCGGTATTCTCTGTTCAGCTAATCCCTTAGCCGCAGATAACACGAACTTGCCGCTGACATCTACCACTTCTACACCACCATCTATATCTCTTGTCACTGTTGCGGTCGTACCGTCATGGTCTAATGCAGAAGAATATGAGACAAATGGCACACTCAGATATCCTGCAATAGCACCACCCACTTCTGATCCATTAAAATCAATAGACTCTTTACCTGTAAAAATGATATCGAAGTCATTTGACTGAGCGTAGTCAGCTATATTTTTAGCAACCATCATGGAGTTAGTTGCATCTGCATTTATTCTTACTGCTTTGTCAGCACCTATTGCTAATGCTTTTCTTATCACCACATCATTACTGGCAGGGCCTACATTTATAACTGTGACAGATCCGCCATGTTGTTCCTTAAGCTCAAGAGCTCTGACGAGTGCGTACCATTCATCATAAGGATTCATGATAAACTGTACTCCATTAGTATCAAATTGAGTATTCCCGTCGGTAAAGGCAATTTTTGCCGTCGTCTCCGGGGTTTTATTTATACAAACAAGTAGATTCATAAGTGCTATTTTTATTGTATCTCTTACATTAACGAGGTGCACAAAAGTAAGTTTTAAAGAAAGCGAGGGAAAGATGGATAATTGGCGTGTTAAACAGCTTGAGGACATGATTGCTCAAGATCCAGAAGACGAGTTTGTATTATTCGCTTTGGCGCAGGAGTATGGCAAATCTCAAGATTACATTAAGTCCATAGCTCACTACACTAAATTAAAAGATATCAATCCGGACTATGTAGGACTGTATTATCATCTCGCTGCTACATATGTCCTCACTGAAGATCATGATGAGGCTCTACAGACCTACAGTGATGGTATCCGTATAGCGACAAAACTGAATGATCAGCATGCACTGGCAGAATTGAAAAATGCTAAGCTAAATTTTGAATTAGAGCTATAACTCTATTATTCCTTCATAGGATTTGACAGCAGGACCGCATAACCATATCTCCTTATACACCCCATTCTCTTTCTCTGCTCTAACTTCAAGATTGCCACCTTGGGTTTTTACAGATACTCGATGTGCTCCCTGAGCCTGACTGACTTGATCTATATATACGATCGAAGCTGCAGTTACCCCTGTGCCGCACGATAGAGTTTCGTCTTCTACACCTCTCTCATAGGTCCGCATATCTATATGATCCAGACCGAACTTAACGAAGTTGACATTAATCCCCTCTTGTTCATATACATCATTATATCGTATCGCATGGGCTTCGGGTATTATATCCATATCACTGATATCCTCCTTAATACTTATATAATGTGGAGAGCCCGTATCGAGCACATAATCCGAACCTGATCGATTGATCTGTATTACATCGTTCATCTTCAACTCTACCTGATCAGCGCCTATAATCACTTGATGGGGCCCATCGACAGCTATAAAAGAAGCCTTGCTTTTGATATATCCTAAATTAAAAGCGAGATGTGAGATCGCTCGACCGCCATTACCACACATAGTGCTCAACCGACCGTCACTATTGTAGTAAACCATCTTGAAGTCGAAAGTCTCATCAGGCTCGATAATCATCATACCATCGGCACCGATACCAAATCTTCGATCACAGATATGAGCCACCTGATCGGTACTAATGCTATCAAAATAACGAGACTTAAAGTGATCAATAATCACAAAATCGTTGCCCGTAGCCTGATACTTATAAAATGGAATTTTCACCATGACAAATTTATAATGCAAAGTTAAGCTATCCAACTACAAGAGAGTTGTAGTTAAGATTACATAAATTCGCAATATATAAGCCATTCATTTGCTCCAGCTGCTCAATAATAATCCATTCTTTAATGCTGTAAGAAATATCCTCACAGTATTAGATCAAGATCAGAAGAGACGATCTGTTTACATGATTGGGTTGATGTTAATCAATGCTTTTTTTGATGTCTTAGGGTTAGCGACCATATTAGTATTGATACGGAGCGCCCTCGAGGGTGATACGATTATATCAGAGACTTATACGAAGACTGAAGACATCTCTGCGATAGAACATTACTTTAACATCGGACTAAGACATATCTATCAGTGGATCGGAGCTTCCAGTGAAATTGAGATGCTCTTCTTCTTGTCAATAGTGATATTTATCACCTTCGTTATAAAGAATGTAGTAAGCCTGTGGATTGTATACATACAGACGAGGTTCTCATACAATATAGCTCTGCGTCTTAACAAGAAGATGTTCAAGAAGTTTTATGATCAGGGGTATCTATTCTTGACAGATCAGACTTCTGGTAAGAAGGTTTATAAGATCGTAGATATACCCATGCGATTTGCTTCGCACTATCTTAATCCAACGTTTTATTTCGCAACCGAACTTACCGTGATCCTAATACTCATCATAGCACTATTACTCTACAATCCACTGGCAGTTGCCATGCTCATGATCATCGTGACTCCAGTGTTCTTGGGTATCTATCAGTTCAGTAAACATCGCACTAAGATGATCGGCGAGATTAGAAACGAGCTTATGCCACTCAACTATGCTAAGGTCATCGAGTCTATGAAAGCCTTTGTAGATGTGAAATTATCCAATATCGAAAATCACTATCTATCAAGTTACGAGGCGAGTCAAAAGAAGCTCAACCGAGTTGACGTCCTGAACAAAGGTATCTATGAAAAGATCCATCAAAAAACTAATGATGTGATATTTGGACTCGGCATATTGGTGATTTTTGGATTCGCCTATTTTACAGGCACTAATAAGGAGTCAGTATTGACTTTATTAGGATTTTTTGCTGTAGCCGCCTACAAGGTTTTACCCTCCATCAATAGGATGATGAACTCTATACTCCTGATTAAAAACAGTTCTTTTACTATTAAAGAATTAAGTGTAATAGCCAATCAGTCCTTGGAGCCATTTGAGAATGTCGAAAAGATGCCGTTCAATCAAAGTGTCACTTTGAAAAATATCACATTCCATTATCCTGAGTCAGATCAGGCGGCTTTAACTGATGTGAGCCTCACTATTAATAAAGGAGAAAGCATAGGTGTGATAGGTGGGTCTGGGTCAGGTAAGACTACCTTACTCAAGATTTTCCTTCGATTGATATCGCCGCAATCTGGCAGCCTTGAAATCGATGGCATAGCTCTTGAGAGCGAGTTAGATGATGCGTCATTTCAGCGTAATATTGGCTATGTGGAGCAAGATGTCTTCATCATGAATGGCACCCTCGCCGAAAATATAGCATTGGGCTTTGAGCAGATTGACCAGCAACTACTGCATCAAGTCTTGGATGAGTCTATGCTCTCGTCATTCGTCAACCAGCAATCGGAGGGATTAAGCATGCAATTGGGTGAAGGTGGAGTGAAACTCTCAGGAGGACAAAAACAACGTGTCGGTATCGCCCGTGCACTGTATAAGAAATCTGAAATACTCGTCTTTGATGAAGTTACAAGTGCTCTCGATCCGGTAACTGAAAGAGCCATAGTCCAAAGCATCAACCATCTTGCGTCATTAGGTAAGACTATACTTATCGTGGCACATCGTATTACAACACTCGAAAAGTGTGATCGCATCTTAGAACTGGTAGACGGCAAACTCGCAGGTGAGCGAGGATATGATGAATTAATCAAAGAATTAGTCCTGCATGAGTAGAAAGGTTGCACTCATCACAGGAATCACAGGACAAGATGGAGCCTATCTTGCTGAATTGTTGTTAACCAAGGGATACGAAGTTCATGGCATTAAGCGGAGGAGCTCTTTATTCAACACACAACGTATAGATCATCTATATCAAGATCCGCATGAAGCCGACGTTAGATTCAAACTTCACTTTGGTGATCTGAGCGACTCGTCCAATATCATCCGGATCATAAAAGAAGTACAGCCTGATGAGATCTACAATCTCGGGGCGATGTCACATGTCAAGGTAAGTTTTGACAGTCCAGAATATACTGCCAATGTTGATGCACTGGGTACACTCAGGGTACTGGAGGCCGTCAGGTTATTAGATCTAACCAAGAAAACGAGAATCTATCAAGCGTCCACATCTGAACTCTATGGAATGGCGCAACAAGTGCCACAGACAGAAAAGACGCCTTTTTATCCAAGGTCACCGTATGGTGTCGCCAAGCTGTATGCTTATTGGATCACGGTTAATTATCGAGAAGCCTACGACATGTTCGCATGTAATGGAATACTATTCAATCATGAGAGTCCTCTACGTGGTGAGACCTTTGTCACAAGAAAAATTACGAGAGCCGCGGCTAAGATAGCATTGGGCCTTCAGGACAAACTCTATTTAGGTAATCTTGATGCTAAGCGAGACTGGGGTCATGCCAAAGATTATGTAGATCTTATGTGGCGCATGCTCCAGCATGATACGGCAGAAGACTTTGTTATTGCTACAGGGGTTACGACATCAATTAGAGATTTTGTGCTTCAGGCGTTTAACGAACTCGGTATAAGGATAGAGTTCATAGGTTCAGGTGAAGATGAAAAAGGATATGTAGTCTCATGTAGTAATCCGAGTTATCAGCTCTCGGCAGGATCGTGCATTGTTGAAATAGATAAAAACTACTTCCGGCCAACAGAAGTGGACCTATTAGTAGGTGATGCATCCAAAGCCAGGGAAAAATTAGGCTGGGTACCTAAGTATGATCTAAAAATGCTCATCTCTGAGATGATAGAATCAGACTTAGAGCTCTTCAAGAAAGAGAAGCACCTCAAGGACCAAGGATTCTCTATTGTCAAGGAACATGAATAGCAAGTCAAAAATATACATTGCCGGACACCGAGGAATGGTAGGCTCTGCAATTGTGCGCAAACTACAGTCAGAAGGGTTCAATAACTTAATACTGACAACATCCTCTGAATTAGACTTGAGACAGCAAGATGCTGTTGCTCGATTCTTTAAGCAGGAGAAACCAGATTATGTGTTCATTGCTGCTGCCAAGGTGGGCGGGATCCACGCCAATAATACGCGACGTGCGGAGTTCATTTATGATAATCTCCAAATACAGAATAACCTCATCCATCAAAGCTATGTGCACAAAGTAACTAAGCTACTCTTTCTTGGGTCATCTTGCATCTATCCCAAAGGAGTGCCTCAACCAATGTCGGAAAATCAACTATTAACCGGAACGCTTGAACCCACAAATGAACCTTACGCTATAGCCAAAATAGCTGGAATCAAGATGTGCGAAGCCTATCGAGATCAGTACGGTTGCAACTTCATCGCTGCCATGCCGACTAATCTCTATGGCCCCAACGACAACTATGATTTAGAAAGTAGTCATGTGCTGCCAGCACTACTCAGAAAATTCATTGAAGCGAAAGAGTCTAAAGCTTCAGAAGTCGTTATGTGGGGTACCGGTAGTCCAATAAGAGAATTCATGCATGTGGATGACCTGGCTGACGCACTACTATATGTTATGCTATATTACGATGATCGAGAGTTTATAAACGTAGGTTCAGGAGAGGAGCTTAGCATCCTTGAATTAGCGAAGTTGATCAAGCTGGTGGTAGGTTATGCTGGTGATATCGTTCATGACTATAGCAAACCTGACGGCACTCCTCGTAAGCTCATGAGTAGTGATCGACTTCATCAACTGGGGTGGAAAGCTAAAACCTCGCTGTCGGATGGAATCCAGCAAGTGTATCAAGCCATTAGCGCGGATCGACCTTGGTGAGCCATTTAGCTATATTTGTCAGGGTGCTTAAGAAGAATATTATTACGAGTTTTTTGGGATACGGAAAATACAGATCATAGTGGCATGACAATTTCAATTATTGGTTTGGGTTATGTGGGTCTCCCACTAGCACTTTGCTTAAGTGAACACCATAATGTGATAGGATATGATGTTGATCAAAACAGGATCACAACATTACAGCAAGGGATCGATACCAACCAAGAGCTCAATTCTGAATTCATCCGTTCCAAAAACATGTCATGTACCTCTAAGCTTGAGGAAATCCGAGATTCATCGGTTTATATCATAGCAGTACCTACCGATATTGACTCAAGCGATCAACCTGATTTAAGTCATCTCATCAAAGCGTGCCAAACAGTGGGCAATTGCCTAAAACATGGCGACTTAGTTATTTATGAATCCACGGTCTATCCAGGTTGTACAGAAGAAGTTTGTATTCCAATATTAGAATCGGAATCTGGATTGAAATTTCATGCTGATTTTGAGGTGGCCTACTCGCCTGAGCGTATCGTCCCTGGGCAAGTCGTTGAAACTTTACTCAAAAGCGTCAAAGTGGTCGGTGCTAAAGATCAAAAAACAGTTGACAAAGTCTGTGCTTTATATGAACAATTCTTAAACAACCCTTGCCATCGTGTGTCGTCAATTAAAGCCGCTGAAGCCACTAAAATCTTAGAAAATACTCAGAGGGATCTTAATATTTCATTGATGAATGAGATGGCGATCATCCTTGACAAGATGGACATAGAAAGTAGTGAAGTAATCAACGCAGCAGCTACTAAATGGAATTTCCATGCTTATAAACCCGGTTTAGTAGGAGGACATTGCATCAGTGTTGATCCGTTATATCTTATCCATAAAGCAAAGCAGTTAGGGCATATCCCTCAAGTGATAGCGGCAGGAAGGCGGGTTAATGACTATATCCCAAAATTTATCGCAACTAAAGTAGCTCAAACACTCATCAACAACGGAATCAATCCAGGAAACAGTAAAGTTTTAGTTATGGGGCTAAGTTTTAAGGAAAACGTGTCTGATATCAGGAATAGTCGCACAATTGAGCTCATCAACAATCTAAAAAAGTATAGTATCGAAGTGCATACCATAGATCCTGGAGTAAAATCATTTACAGGGAGTACTGCACATTTTAAGACCCCTTCAGAGGTTACCGGTCGTTATGATGCCATTGTGAGTGCCGTAGCTCATACTGCCTTTTTAGAGTTGGACATTGATTGGTTTATAACCAGAAGTGCCAGTACAGCAATACTATTTGATGTAAAAGGCCTTTATGCCGATTTTAAAGGAACAGACAATCTCATATACTGGTCATTATGATGGAGGTCAAGATGGCATACTTAGATAGACTCTATCGGGAGAACAAAGCCAATCTCGATCGAGCCTGGCACAGCACGGTACAGTCTGGAAGATTCATTGGAGGCCAAGCCGTCAAAAACATTGAGAATCAACTCTCTGACTATCTGGGAGTGAATCATGTGATTACCTGTGCAAATGGTACTGATGCACTCCTTGCCAGCCTCATGGCTCTTGACATCGGCCCTGGCGATGAGGTGATTATGCCAGCTTATGGTTATTTCTCAGCTTTTGAAATGTGCCAGCTTCTCAAGGCCAAGCCCGTTTTAGTAGATATTGACAAGTACTTTCACATCGATGCTGCTCTTGTTGAATCGAAAATCACCTCTAAAACTAAAGCCATTGTAGTTCAGCATTTGTATGGACAGGTTGCGGATATGGATGCACTGACTAAAATTGCTGGACAGAATAACATCCCATTAATCGAGGATAGTGCTCAGGCCATAGGGAGCACGCAAAAAGTAGGAGGTGGCCAAGAGAAACATGCAGGCACCATAGGTAGGATCGGTACATTTTCATTCTTTCCTACTAAGAACTTGGCCTGTTTTGGAGATGGTGGTGCGATAGTAACAGATAGTGCTGAGTTGGCAACAAAGCTTCGACTCATCTGCACTCATGGACAAACCACTAAGTATCATCATACTCTTATCGGAATGAATAGTCGCCTCGACAGTCTACAGGCTGCTATATTGACTGCACAACTACCCGAGTTGGATCATTGGAATAATCAACGCAGAGAACATGCAAGACGATATCAAGATGTCTTCAATGATCTCAATATTGAGAATCCTCAAGAACGTGCGAATACTCATCATACCTATCACCAATACTGTATACTTAGTCTGAAAAGGGATGAACTCCAACGCTACCTAAAGGAACAGGGCATCGAGTCCATTATCTATTATCCGAGAGCTATTCATCAACAAGATATTGCCAAAAGGTACTCTGCTGGACACTATCCTCAAAGTGAGCGGGTAGCTCAACAGCTACTAGCGATACCACTATCTCCACAACTCACTGAGGATGAGTTCAATTATGTCGTAGATAAAATCATACATTGGCATGACCATGAGTGATTACTACGTACACCAATCAAGTGTAATCGATGACGGTGCGGTCATCGGTGTAGGCACTAAGATCTGGCACTTCTGCCATATCTCTTCATCAGCTATTATTGGAGCTAACTGCATACTAGGTCAGAATGTATACATCGGTCCCAATGTCCGGATAGGTGATGGAGTTAAGGTTCAAAATAATGTATCTGTATATGAAGGTGTCATACTCGAGGACGAGGTATTCATAGGCCCTTCTGTTGTATTCACTAATGTATTAGAGCCCCGAGCCTATCTCGAGCGGAAAGATCAATTTCTCAAGACGCTCGTAAAATCACGAGCCTCAATAGGAGCCAACTCAACGATTATCTGTGGAAATACTATTGGTTCTAATGCATTGATAGGTGCAGGTAGTGTGGTCACTCAAGACATTCCTGACAAAGAGTTGTGGTTCGGCAATCCTGCAAAACTCTATAAAAGCATATAAACTCATTCATATTAGTATTTTTGCCATATGAAAACCTTTGCGCTGATCGGAGCGGCTGGATATGTGGCTCCCAGACATATGGATGCAATAAAGCATATAGGTGGTGACTTAGTTGCTGCGATAGATCCACATGACAGTGTAGGTATATTAGATCGATATTTCCCAAAGTGTGATTTTTTTACAGAGTTTGAGCGATTTGATAGACATCTCGACAAACTCAGAAGAGCTGGCAACAAGGTCGATTACTTGGTGATCTGCTCTCCTAACTATCTCCATGATGCCCACTGTAGATATGGTCTACGTAATGACATGGACGTCATATGCGAAAAACCACTCGTGATTAACGACTGGAATATTGAGCCACTGAGACAATTGCAAACAGAGACCGGACGCAGAATTGATGTGGTCATGCAACTCCGATTACATCCAAACGTGATTGCTCTAAAAGAACAGGTGGATTCTGGACCTAAAGACAAGGTCTATGATATCCAATTAACATATCACACTCCTCGAGGCAACTGGTACCATCATAGCTGGAAGGGTGATCAAGCTAAAAGTGGCGGAATCAAGCTAAACATCGGCGTTCACTTTTTTGATATGTTAGCGTGGATATTTGGTGATAACACGGAAGAAATAATCAGCCATCAGAACGAAACATCGATCCAAGGGAAATCTAAATATCAGCGTGCTCAAGTGACTTGGGATCTGTCAATAGATCAATCGATACGAAAGAAACGAGCCCTATTAGTTGATGATATACCCATAGATTTCACTGAGGGATTTGAGCAATTGCATAGGACTTGGTATGA
>CAYPWL010000055.1:1182-17505 GCA_964414425.1 uncultured Saprospiraceae bacterium | reverse complement strand
AATGAATCAGGCTGATTTAGCCAAAATAATTGGGCATAAGAGCAGAGTAAGTGAAATTCTAAATAAGAAGAGAAAACTAACATTAGATATGATTAGAAAACTCAATCAAGCACTAAATATATCAACTGAGGTATTAGTACAGGAATACTAATAGTTAAAGACTGATGTCGCAATCTCCCCTATCGATACATCATCAATGTATCCAAGTCTAAGCGCTCCTGAACAAATGATCTGAGCTGATCTACTTTATCTGTATTAGCTTTCTTAGACCATCTCACTTGGAGGATGGGTACATCAGTCTTCAAGTCATCTGCTGAGAGCGTAGTGATCTTACCAATCCCGATTTCTTGGAGGTCCGGATATAAGATTCTCAACTCATCATTGAGCTCGGTGAGTCCTACGCTATCCATAGGATTGTCCTTCGCCTGAGCGATCAGTAGAGCTTGCTCGGCTCGTACCTCTTTGACCGCTTTTAATTGGTCGTCGAGATTTTTGATGTTTTCTTGTAGCCCTGTGAGATGATTCAGGTCAACCTCGGAGCTCGCTAAGAGCTCAATCTTCACCGCTTCCATTAACTTAGGATTATAACTTGTCAGACACTCCTGATAATCGGGCAAATCAGCTGATTTAATCTGGTTGCCATAGCACTTCAAATAGAGTACCTCCTTGCCACCCTCGTAAGTGTAGAGTTGATAGGAATCCAGATACTTCTGTTTATCTCCGAGACAGTTCTTGGCGAACTTGTTGATGGCCGCAGCTTTCTGCGTATCCTTGATCACACTGAGGAATATGATCACACTAGGTATGATCAAAATCAAACTGAATAATACGATCAAGATCTTATTCCTAAGCCGTCTGGATCTCACCATATACTGGGTATATGGGAATCTTAGAAATCTCACAATAACATAGGTCGAGAACGAAACGAAAAATGTGTTGAGAAAAAATAGATAAAAGGACTTACTGGCGATCTCTAAATTAACAGAGGCGAGCCCATATCCTGTCACGCACAATGGCGGCATCAACGCCGTAGCAATAGCCACTCCTGGCAGGGTTACAGAGATATCCTTCCTGGCAATGGAGATAATGCCGGCTATACCTCCAAATATAGCAACAAAGATGTCTAAAAAGGTCGGACGCGTCCTTGATTGAATCTCCGTAGTAATCTCAGGGACGTCAAATATGGTAAAATAGATAGTACTCGTGAGCACGGCTATAAATAGTGCTGTACTAAAATGAATCAATGAAGTCCTCAGTGTGGCCATGTCATTAATCCCTACGGATAGGCCTATACCCAGTATGGGCGCCATGAGCGGTGATATTAACATCGCACCGATGATCACGGCCTGAGAGTTTTGGCTAAGTCCTATGGAGGCAATAACTATGGAACACATGAGCATCCAAGCATTGGCACCACCCATTGATTTTTTATTACGGATCTCTTCTATGGTACCTTTCTTATCAACCCCTTTCTCGAGATCAAGTACATCCTTGGAGTAGGCCACTATAAATGCCCAAGCGCTTTGGAGATTTTGCGGTTTCGGAGTTGGGTTATTGGTGGGAGTGGTACTGCTTTTGTCGTTATGGCCCGACATCTTCTATCTTTTTGTTGTTGAGAGTCAATATGCGATCGCACTTATCAGCAATATCCTTACTATGCGTTACGATAACAAATGTCTGTTTGTAATCATCCCTCAACTTTTGGATCAATTCGAACAACTCCTCTGATGTGCTATCATCAAGATTACCCGTCGGCTCATCGGCGAATATGATCTTGGGATCATTGATCAGCGCTCGTGCCACAGCTACTCGTTGTTGCTCACCACCCGAAAGTTGTGAAGGCTTGTGATTAAGACGTCCAGACAGGCCGAGGTAACTGAGTAGTTCCTCTGCTTTATTGATGGCATCAGCTCTTTTTACGCCCTTAACTAATGCAGGAATGATTACATTCTCTACAGCCGTAAATTCATTGAGCAGATGATGAAATTGGAAGATGAAGCCGATCTTTTCATTACGCACCTTGGAGATTTCTTTGGCCGACATACCGATGATCTGAGTATCATCAATGTGCACCTCTCCACAATCAGGTGAATCGAGAGTTCCTAAGATATGTAGTAAGGTACTCTTGCCACTTCCGCTCTTGCCCACTATAGCGACTATTTCGCTTTGGAGGATTTCCATTGAGAGATCTTTTAAAACCTCCAAATCTCCATAGGACTTACTGATCTGATTTGCACTTAGGACCATCATCTTCCTCATTTACTGATCCAAAGGTAGCTATAACTTATCCAACAAGGTTCCCTATTCGAACCACTCAATGACTTCTGACGCTCCTTTCTTTTTGATGTCAGGCACGTAGACTTCATCTGCGGGATATCCTACAGGTAGGAGTAGATAGGGTCTTTCGTTTGTGGGTCGATCGAGGATATTAGCCAGAAAGTTCATCGGACTTGGCGTATGAGTCAACGTTACCAACCCCGCCTGATGAATCGCCGAGATCAACATGCCACAAGCTATGCCGACAGACTCTCCTACGTAATAGTTGGTTAGCTTTTCATCGTTAGGTCCTATGTCATAGACCTTCTTAAATATGATGATCAACCACGGTGCAATCTCCAAAAAAGGCTTGTTAGCATCTGTGCCAAACGGCTTCAAATCATTGAGCCACGTATCGCTCATCCTACCTCCATAGCTCTCTCGCTCTTCAGCCTCAGCCGCTTCTTTGATCTTATGTTTCAATTCTGCACTGGATACCGCACAGAATGTCCAAGGTTGCTTATTAGCTCCTGAGGGTGCGGTAGATGCCGTCATGATTAGTGATTCGATCACTGATTTAGGTACTGGACGATCAGAAAATTCTCTAATCGATCGCCTACTCGAAAGTACTTCGAGTAATTGTTTAGATCGATTAGCGGTCTCTTCGGGAGCGATCTCTGCGCCATTATATTTGATATGGCGATGGCCATTAATTTCTATTGTGTCCAAGGGCTGTGTACTTAAAAGGTTCGTATAATCCTATTAATATAAGTCTCACAAGCTAATTTTGTTGACGACTAGGAATATCGACAACAGTATTAGAGACAGGCATTATGATATACCTTGAAGTCTCTATGGCTCGAATACAATGATTCAATCGATTCAAAGGGTTTCCAAAAATGCAGACACCTTCTATTTACTAAAAGCTGTTTCAAGCTACCCCTTATTTAAATATTAATGGATGCCTCTCAAAAGATATTGACATCATCATTATTCTTCTAATTAGCCACTTTATCACACAACTCATTGTCATCAGGGAGCTCTAACAATTTTGAAATAATGTCGCGCAAAAAACATTTTTTTTATATAATATTTGTATAGTATTTGCGGGGCAGCCTTGATCACTCTTATGCAGAGAATTAATGTAATCCTGCTAAGTATCTCGAAAGCTTGCGCCAATATGAATTTAATCATGCTTAGAAAAACTAAATGGCGCAAACCACCAGCCAATAACTAATTATAGCAATACAAACATCTATAACAATGAAATTGACACAGAAAATATTTTACCTCATTCTTATTCTATTGGTAGGATTGCAATCGTGTTCGGATGACGATCCTATAGAACCATCATTAAACCTGACAGAAGTCTCAGAACTATCACCTGAAGTAGTGACTGAATGGACCGCGCTATATCTTGATCTGGAAAGATTTGCCCGAGGCATGCGTCCAAACGCCTCGGCACGAGCTGCAGCATACGTGAATCTCGCTGCATATGAAGTGGCTGTCACAGGTATGGCAGACTACAGCTCTAATGAAGAAATGTTAGAAGATCTCACACTGAGTGATCTAACAGCAACTGTGGATTGGAACATTGCACTCAATGCTGCTTATGCAGATGTCATAGAGCACTTTTTATTTACACTGCCAGATGCGCAAGTAGCTCGCATCACCGAATTTGAAAGTGCCGCAAACACTCGATTATCAAGTGGTGTAGATCAAGATATCATCAACTCATCTATCGAATGGGGTCAAGCCATAGCACAAGATATCATCGCATACAGTCAAACTGATGACGAGGCAGAGACTCAGATCCTCGACCCACAACCGCTAAGCTATACGCCGCCGACAGGAGAGGGATTTTGGACATTTAGCGCAGAGCCAGAGAGGGCACTATTCCCATTTTGGGAATCAGTACGCACATTTGTGGTAGGCGTTGATGAAACGACAACAGTCGCTCCCATACCTTATAGCACAGAAGTCGAAAGCGCATTCTATCAAGAAATGATGGAGGTGTACACGGTAAATAATACAGCTATGGCAGAAGATAACGAAGAGCTTTGGATTGCTGAGTTTTGGGGAGATGATGCTGATGGACTTACCTTCAGTCCGCCTGCAAGACAAATTGCAATCGCTAATCAGCTGGTAGAGTATTACAACTTGGATCTCGCCGAAGCGCTACATATGATGGTCAAGGTGGGTTTCAGTCTAAATGATGCAGCAATAGCGGCTTGGAAATACAAGTATGAGCATATGGTCATGAGACCGAGCGAATACATCCACGATTTTATAGATCCAGAATTTCAGACTAATTTATTCAGATTAGTTTTCTGGCCTAATCCATCGTTTCCGGGATATCCATCGGGACACTCGACATTTGCATCTGCTGCAGGCGGAGTATTCATCGATCTATTCGGAGATGATACGGACTTTACTGATGTCTCTCACGAGGGCAGAACCGAATTCAGAGGACAGCCTCGAAACTTTAAGACATTCTCTCATATGGCAGAAGAAAATGCGTTCTCACGCATCCCCCTTGGGGTACATGTACGTATGGATTGTGTAGAAGGACTCAGACTGGGTTACGAAATCTCGGATGGCGTTAACAGTTATGATCTCACAAGATAATTTTATACTAACGATTTGAGTATGTAAGGGCTTGCAGTAATGCAAGCCCTTTTTTTATGCCTAAAGTCAATGCTTCAGAAATAAATTTCATTTTTTTCACTCTCGCAGGTTACACCCTCACTCCTCCTTCCTTATAGAGTAAAATACATCTATCGAAGTACACTATACTTTTTTGGTCAGGTCATGGATTATCGATTCATACTCTATGACTCTATTTTTTTAACACTTAAAAAGTTCACACTATGATTTCTTCAAAAAATCTTTTCTACTGCCTGCTCTTGCTATTCATCGGGTTACAATCTTGTTCTGATGATCCAGATACAATTGACCCTACAGATCCTAACAACAACGACAACCCCATAGGTACAGAGGTCGCCACGCTGTCATCCGAAGTATTAACTCAATGGACCAAGCTATATCTTGAGCTCGAAAGATATGCTACAGGTATGCGTCCCAATACTTCGGCACGAGCGGCAGCATATGTCAACTTGGCCGCCTACGAAGTAGCCGTTCCTGGTATGTCTACATATAGCTCTGCAGAGAGGAGTCTATCAGACTTTACGATTACTGATCTCAGCGAAGAAGTAGACTGGAACATAGCCCTCAATACTGCATATGCAGATGTAATCGAGCACTTCCTGTTTACCCTATCCGACAGTGACGTCAGTCGCATAACAGCGTTTGAAGCCGCACTAAATACTTCACTATCCCAAGGTGTAGATGAAGACCTAATTGATGCCTCTATACAGTGGGGAGCCACAGCTGCTCAAGATATCATCGCCTACAGCCAGACTGATACAGAAGCCGAAACACAAATCTTAGAACCTCAACCCTTGAGTTATATTCCCCCAACTGGAGAAGGATTCTGGACATTTAATGCTGAGCCTGAGCGTGCATTGTTCCCATACTAGGAGTCGGCAAGAACATTTGTTGTGACTACGGACCAAACTACCATGGTGGATCCTATACCATATAGCACAGATCCACAGAGTGCCTTCTACCAGGAGATGATGGAAGTGTATGAGGTCAACAACACTGCCCGCGAAGAAGATAACGAAGCGTTATGGATCGCAGAATTTTGGGGAGATGATGTAGACGGACTCACATTCAGCCCTCCCGCTCGACAGATTGCTATCGCCAATCAACTGGTGGACTATTACAATCTTGACTTAGCTGAGGCACTGCATATGCTGGTCAAGCTAGGATTTAGTCTCAACGATGCAGCCGTAGCTGCGTGGAAGTATAAGTATGAGTATATGGTGATGCGACCGAGTGAGTACATCCACGACTTCATAAATCCAGATTATCAGACTAATCTGTTTAGATTGGTATTCTGGCCTAATCCATCGTTTCCAGGGTATCCTTCTGGACACTCAACATTCGCATCAGCAGCAGGTGGTGTATTCATAGACTTATTTGGTGATGACACCAACTTCACTGCTGTGTCTCATGAGGGCAGAATCGAATTTAGGGGAGCGCCAAGAAACTTCCAGACTTTCTCTCATATGGCGGAAGAAAATGCATTCTCACGAATCCCGCTGGGTATCCATGTCCGAATGGATTGTGTAGAGGGACTCAGATTAGGATATGAGATATCAGATGGCGTCAATAGCCTCAACTTAAGAAGATAATGTACCATACGACATTGAGTATTGAAGGGCTTGTAGTGATGCAAGTCCTTTTTATATTGGATGTAATATTCCACAATATGATCGGACAATAACAAAGGCCACCTATTTACATAGGCAGCCTTCATTTCAATCAATATAAACAGAACTTAAAAATCATAAATCCAAGAGATTGTGACATACACAGAATCACGCTCTCCTGCTTCTAATGCTTGCGCATAAACTATTACCATAACTGAGGCAACTTAACTAACGCTTACGCCATAAATCAATTTTTTTATTTTTTAGTCACAACTACAGTAAGGATGAACCTCCACCGGACGGAGGACCAGTTTCACTGGAGAATGAAACATTTACCAAGGCAATTAAGGTCAGCAATCCATACTTATCATCGTCGGTTGGATTGTATACGATGTAAAGCTTATCAACGACGCCATCTGGCACCTTAGTCAATGGAATGTGTATCATCCCATTATCAGACTTTTCTGCCGGCGTAGACAGTTTGCCACTACCTAAGAGCTCTCCATCTGGACTCCCTGCTCTGATCTCCAGTTCAAATCCTTTTTCTGGTGCGGATTGCCACCCTGCTATGACATTGACAGATTTGACCCCAGCCAGATTCATATTCTCATAGGCGAACGATCCACCATTACGAGGTAAGAGCATAAGATTCATGCCTCCGAATTCCATAGGTTTAAATGACTCAATATCTACCACATCGGCCATATCAAATGTGCTATTCTTCAACGCTAGTTTCTGAGCACCTGTAAGTGCTAAGACTCCTTTATGACCATTGTCTGTATAAGTTGCTGAGATCACCATAGTCTTACCGTCAGTTCCTGCCGGAGGAGTAATAGTGCCAGATGGTGGTAGTGAGCTGTTCTGTTGTCCTGCTAATGACTCAATATACTTCGCTATCAGTTGGGCATCAGCTTCGCTGAGGTCTGGATGAGCAGGCATATTAGTCTCACCCCATACACCCGTGCTACCTAGGAGAATCGTCTTAGCGAGATATCCTGTGTTATTAGGCTTGTCCTGATATCTTAATGCTATATCTGTGTAAGACGGACCTATAGACTTCCCTACAGACTTATGACATGCCAAACAGTCGAGTCCCTTAATAAGACTCTCCCCCATCGCTGCATCTGATATAACCTGGTGACCCGTGTTAAGGGCTGCCTCATCGTAGCCTACGATATAGTCCACAGACACGAATAGTTTTGATGGATCAAGGGTTGTCCCGTCTTCAGCATCTGATACACTTATATCATATTCTACTGGGACACCTGGTAGATAAAACGATGAGTTACCACCATTCAATGAAATCTCTACATCTGGAGCGGTATTGCCACTTACTACAGATACTGGGGTTCCAGCACCTTTCATTTCCTTATCATCTATGGCTTCTACATTGATGCTATACTGCCCAGTTTCCTCATAGGTATAGCTGATTTTAGCATCGCTGGTCTCAACGATATCTCCATTGCCCATATCATAGCGATATAGGATAGGGTCATCTTCTAAATCTGTAGCAGTAACTTCTACATTGACTACTAATGGGCTCGAACCTGACACTCGATCAACTTGGACGTGATCAATAGTTGGTGGCAGATTCTCTCCATTGTACTTGATAAATGACAATCCTGAGTCTTTGTTATGCGCAAACCAGCCCTTGCCGTACTCGAGTAGGTATATCGTACCATCATCGGCAATCTCCATATCGATCAAACTATTCAACTCTATATCTGTGGCAAATGGATCCACATTAAGCAGTCTTCCTTGCTCATCGAATGATGCTGCCATCATCCACCCTCTCATCCAGTCATATATGATTGTCTTGCCATCATAAAAGGCTGGTGGAGCATTCTTACCCTTGTAAAGATCACTGTAGATAGTAGGTCCTGCCATGGCGTTGCGACCGCCACTCTCGACCGACTGATGAATCATACTACTACCGTAATCATAGAACATATAGGCTGGCTGAGCAGGTGGCAACTCCTGTAGCCCAGTGTTATTTCTTGAGTTATTAATAGGCTTCATTGGATCAAATACTTCTCCCGACTGACCATTGCTATAGTCATATGAGTGGTAAGGCTTGTTATCAGCGATAAACAATGGCCACCCAAAGTTCCCTGCCGCCGTAGCAACATTCATCTCATCATAACCACGTGATCCGCGAGTTTCAAAAGCATCCTCTCCAGCATCAGGGCCTACATCTCCCCAGAACACCCAATGCTTCTTGGGATCGACAGAGATACGGTATGGATTGCGATGACCCATGGTGTAGATCTCTGGACGTGTATTAGCTGTTCCTTCTGGAAATAGATTACCCTCAGGGATATCATATGAGCCGTCCTCATTGACCTTGATACGTATGATTTTACCACGTAGATCATTAGTATTTCCACTTGATCGTCGAGCGTCATATTGCTCTTTACCTGGCAAGTCATTCAAGGGAGCATATCCATTGTTGACAAACTGCACATCTGGCTCGTCAAATGGTGTAGAATTGTCTCCTGTCGATAGGTAGAGCAGCCCGTCACTGCCAAAGGCTATCGATCCACCAGTGTGACAACAGATCTTACGCTGACTGGCTACATCGAGGATGACTTGCTCAGAATCCATATCAAAGACGCCATCCTTAAATTGAAACCGCGATAACCTATTGACCCATTCATCACCCGTAGGGCTGTAGAAGGTATAAATCCAATGGTTCTCTGCATAATTAGGGTCTTTCTGCAAGCCCATAAAACCTTCTTCCGCATTGACACCAGGCACACCGCTTACGCAGTATACGTCGAGCTTAGCGATATCTGACAGCTCACCATTCTCATTATTGTACCACTTAAGCCCACCTCTGCGCTCTGCGATCAGTACGTCTTTATTAGGGAGTATAGTCATCTCGGTAGGTTCATAAAAGTCTCCTATTGCCAGATTCTCTCTCGTAAATCGTCTCTGATCAGGAGGATACTGTGATGTTGCCTTGCTATAGTTGAGCTTCTTATGTCCACCCATAGCATAGTCTATCCCTGCTGATAGGTGCTGTAAGTATAAGTCATCCTCATAACTCTCCTGAGTATGTCCCAGAGCTGTATAAAATGCTCTGCCACCATCATACTCATGATACCATGCCATCGGGTGATATTCGCCATTTTCACCACCTTCGTATGAGCTCTCATCTACGGTGAGGATTACATTGACATCTGGATTCATGTTGTAGAAGTTATATAGCTCATCAACCCGAGTCCATACTGTATCTTGAAAAAAGGAAGTTGCCGAAAATGACTTATCCTTTATGATGAACTTAGCCTCTTGGGTAGCCGGATGACTCTGAAAATAAGCTCCTACCAGATCGCCATACCACGCCCAACCGTACTCAGTATCCGCTGCGGCATGTACCCCGACAAACCCTCCGCCAGCTTGGATATATCGCTCAAAGGCGATTTCTTGATAGCGATCCAAGATATCCATGGTGGTATTAAGAAAGATCACAGAAGAGTACCCTTTGAGATTCTCATCAGTGAATACCGCTCCTCTGGAAGTAGTATCTACTTGAAAACCTTTTTCGAGACCAATCTTTTGGATCGCAGCTATCCCGTTAGGTATACATGTGTGCCTGAATCCGACAGTCTTGGAGATTACTAACACTTTAGGACCACTGTCCTGATTCTTATTAAAGTAGAAATATCCAAATAGAAGTGCAGTAACGACTACTGCCAAAAAGAGAATAATAGCTTTTTTCATACCAGTTAATGTTAATCTTATGGAGTATCAGGCTAAAGATATAATCGTACGTGAGAATTCACTATCGAACAATATCAAAATCGACAATTAGACCTTTTTCTGTGCTTTATAAATCGTTGAGATTCCGCCAGCCTGAGGCATCACAGCAACATCGGAATAGCCTACATCTATGAGGATCTTCTTAAGTCGCTCCCCATATGGAAAAATATGTGCCGAATCGCCGAGGTAGCTGTAAGCCCTCTTATCAGACGAGAAGAGTCGACCCACCAATGGGAGAATCACCTTGGTATGTACCCAATACCCTTGCTTCATCGGGAATGATTCAGGCACCGAGGTTTCTAATATGACTAATACTCCATCAGGGCTCAATACGCGCAATATCTCTGACAAGCCCTTCTGCAGATCTTGAAAATTACGTATCCCGTAACTCACGGTAGCTGCATCAAATGTGTTATTAGCATATGGGAGATTTTCAGCATCACCCAACTCAAAGCTGATGAGTTCTTCCAGGTTTTGGTCTTGGACTTTTTGCTTAGCTACGCTGAGCATGCCAGCAGAAATATCTATTCCGACAATGCGCTCTGCACCTGTGGACTTCATAAGCATAGGCATATCTCCAGTACCAGTCGCTATATCAAGTATTGACTGTGGCTCTGTCTCCGCGATAATCTTCAAGACTTTCTTACGCCATCCCACATCCATACCAAATGTGATCAGTCGATTCATCCGATCATAGTGACCTGAGATATTATCAAACATCTCGGTGACCTGAGCCTTCTTGTCTGTAGACTGATCTGCATAGGGCTTAATGGAAGACTCGTTGGACATAAGATATTACTTGATATACAATTAGATATCACGATAACACCGTGCGCATTTAAAAAGATTATTTATTACCACAGTATCTACTCAGGAATGCGATCACCCTCATGATCTACGATTAGATCATAGATGACGACCTCACTGAAATTGTTCGGATTATCAGTAGCATCGCCCTCTCGATCTCTATTGCTCTGAGTATAATTTCCAGATTTGAAGTATACATCTCCATAGTTGAGATCCAAAGGAACTGCATTGCTTCCATCTCTGATGAGGTATTGCTCGGCAGACCAATTGAGGAATGCATCGTTTAGTTGACCGTCCTCGCTGTAGTAGCAATAATGCTTGCCATCAACCACTTGAAATATCACTTCATGTATAGTACCCAACATATAATTCTCCTTGATGGTAACACTGTTCCTCAGCTTACCACCATTAAAATTTAAGTAGAGGCGCTCCTCATCCAACCGCAGCACCATAGAATCGATACCCTCCTCCTTATTACCATGGATCTGAGTAGCAACTACATGTGGCTTCCTCATGGTGAGTCGGGTAATTGCTTGCTTGACATAGATCACGTGATTGCCTTGTGTCGTCCAAAACATACGCTCAGATCCATCTGTGTCAGTTCCCGCAACTCAGATCTGACATTCTTGGAGTTAGGTGTGGTCCCATTATTAGAGCGTATCGGCACTCTGAAGACTATGCCATCGTCTGTCTCATTGACATAATAGTATTCCTGCTTAACTCGATCTACAGGATGGCACAGGTCTTTCCCTTTTGATCCATCAGGAAAGGTGATTTTCCATTGCTGACATTGTCCAAAACTCTCATCGCCAACCGCATTAGTATGCCACTGATTTAGCAAGTCATGGGGATCTTGTCCAGGCAAAATCAATACAGACAATACTAATATCACAAGGTATGACCACTTAGCCTGAGCGAAGTTATAGATGTATCTTGAGGTCGTCACTATTTTTATTTAGAGCGCTTAGCAGTTGCATCCGTACTTTTTAACTGCCTGGTCACCTTAACTCATTTCTATCAAAAATTCTATTCATATTCCGCTTCACAGAGTTCAGGATAAACTCATAGGTCAGCAACAAGGTCAGTGAGTTGTAAGCAAATGGAGCGTCTTGAGTATTAAGCTTGTCAATATTAGGAAAACCATCAAACACTTGCTGACTCTGTCCGTAAGAGAAGCCCCAATCTAATCCAACCACGAAAGATGAGTTCGTTCTGTCCATCTTACATCCTGCGGCTATATGAAATCGATCATCGTCTGCAACATGGATTTTAGATTTACTCGGGTCTTGAGCACCATTTATATAATTCGTAAAGTTGGTTCTAACACTGCCTATAAACTCGACGGTTTCTGACAAGTTACAGGCATATCCTACGCTAAAGTTGGCTACGGAAGCAGAGCCGCTTTCAAAAACCGTGTTACCTGCAACTCTGTCTAGAGCAGAAAACAAATCATATGATTCAACTTCACTGATATAGTAAAAACTCGCCCATAGTTCAGAGACTTCATTTAATTTCTGTGCATATCCGAGGCTCAATTCCCAACCATATTTTATCTGCGGAGATAATGAAAAATCCGTCACATTGGATAGATTGAATTGGTCTTGATTGACCGTAATCGTCGAATGTTCGATACGGCCGCTTGTATTTAGAGGACTATATCTCGGCGTTGTAACAACTAAACCAAATCTGTGACGCCCAGCATCATAAGTAGCTCCAAGTTTAGTCACCATCGCTAAAATCGAAGAATAGTTTACATCAATATTATCAGAGAAAAACCCATTCTGAACGCCAGTAATGATATCTACCTGTTCGGACTGTAAATTATATTGATAATCTGATCCAAAAATGCTCCAAAATTGACTAATCCCAAGAGAAAACCTCGCCCCAATGTCGAAAGATGATCCTATGCCGATCCATGTTTCATCCCCTTTATAATTGTAACTAAAAGACTCTTTATTAATTTGATTACCATCAGCCGTTTCTTCACTGTAATTCAATGAGGTGTCCCATTTATCTCTTTGTAGGAGCGTCACTACAATCTTAAAATCATTGATATCCGTACTATAGGTGATTAACGTAGGATTTAAATTAAAATCCTGTGTTTTTGTATTCTGATCAGTGCCCAAGTACCCGTTGTGATTATATGTACTGTAATTAGGCATGAGCAAAGCCAGATCTAATGTATTATCCTCAGCGTACCTGAGAGCAGCAGGGTTGTAAAACACCATGCTGTGATCGGAACTACCAGCTGTTACTGCCCCTCCTAATAACCTACTGCGCAAACCATATTGTTGGCTATTATAGAAGTAGCTCTGACCTATCAATTGTATGCTACTGAGGATCCATAACAATGGTATAAGGTTCTTCACATTAGCTTTATATGCCGTGAAAATATGTCTTATACTCACAACAGTTTAGATTTCAAGATTTATTCTTGGTCGATCACTCCGGCATAATAAAATCGTTGTTCGATGATCTGACCACCACTCCATCTCTGCATAAAGGCTTGGTCGAGGATCTTTGCTCCTACTTCCTCACTGTTAAATATGATCTTCATCCTGCCCCAGACCAGTTGTTCCTGCTCGACGATCACCACATCTGAGAGTGTGGTCGTAACATCTGTAACACCCTGTGAGACAGCCTCTTCCTTTGCTCTCAGTAGCTTCTTACCTCTCAGTGGCTCTTGATGGTTTTCGTATTGTTCTATATCGGGATGATAGTAGGTATCTATGGCAGTAATACCCTCATTAGCAAGTAACATCTCTGCATATACAGAGAAGGATTTATGTAGAGACATAGAGTTATCGGCTATTGATCAATTGAAGTCAGTTATTCTTTCTCTGGAGGCAGGGAGTTATTCCTTGTATTCACCAGATTAGCAACACAACTGCTCATATCTCCCAGATTGAGTGCATATTCCTGTGGCACCTTGAGGCCGCTATCGTACTGAGCCGGTATCCATTGTGGCATATTGCAGATCGCCTGTACCATTAGTGAGTCAACAGAGCTATTCTCTGTAGGCCAAAACATCTTAGGCTCGATAATCTGTCCTGCTTCATCCACGGTAAACTTAGCAGCTGCCATCTGATATAATCTAAAAGTACTATCTGGCAAATGATCCAGTAAGTTGCTGCGCAGGTATTGCGCTAATTCCTCCTCTGATCCCGGATAGCGCGCATCACTATCTGGGTTAATCGCTAAGGTATACTTGATGTCATGCTCCTCATTATTGGGCAGAGAGTTGTCTGGTATATATCTAATGAATACGATAACTTCTGTATCATCATCAACAGCCAATAGGTTCTCCTGTTGCTCAGGTGTCAAGCCATCATCTGTGCCGAGTGCAACTCGCTCCTCACCATCGTGTATTGTTATGATCTCCACCCTTTTAAATTCTTTAACCCAAGATCGCTTATAGTAGGGATTGAGGTCAACGATTGATTTAGCCACTGCTAATTGTGATTTATTGAGAGACATCGGAGGGTCGATGACATCTATGTCACATTGTACATCTTTGAGCAATCCGTGAAGACTCGTATTCACATCTTGAGAGATGAATAGCGTCGTGCTCAAAATCAAGCTTACTATAGTGACTAATACTCTACGGGCTATGTTGTTATTCATATTGAGATCATAACGAGATTATATACTTACATCATGTGCAACGGGATCAAGTTACAATGTTTTAGTGAATGTGTATCTCACTTTCTATAGCTCCGATAATAAACATATAGCCATATTTGCAGATGCGTCGAGCCATCATTTATATGATCCTGGCTGCGCTCTTGTTCACCTGTCTCAACTTTGTGATAAGAGCTGCAGATCACCTGCCAACTATACAGCTGGTATTTTTTCGGTCATTAGGCTCCGCAATCTGTGGGTTTATGCTCCTGCGACATTTCAAGATCCCAATGAAAGGCAATCATCCTCCCATGCTTATAATACGGGGGGGCGTGGGCTTGATAGCAATGTTCCTGTTTTTTAAAGCTATGCAGATACTACCTATGGCATCAGCCGTTTCCCTGCGATATTCGGCACCCATCTTTGCTACCATTCTATCCCTTGTTATCCTCAAGGAGAAAGTCATCTCTTGGCAGTGGTTACTCCTTGCCACGGCATTCATCGGGATAATTATGCTCAAGGGATTCGATGCTCGTATCTCTGCTACCGGATTTGGCATTGCCATGCTATCAGCGTTCATGACTGGATTAGTCTATACCATTATCAGAAAGATCGGCTCCTCCGAGCACCCTATAGTGATCGTCAATTACTTTATGACAATATCTACGATTGCTGGAGCTATAGGAATCCTATTCTACTGGACGCCCATCACCGCTCAAGAGTGGGTGATGCTCCTCAGCATGGGTCTATTGGGTTTTGGCGCTCAGTACTACATGACCAAGGCGATACAACTTGCAGAGGCCAACTTGATCACTCCATTTAAATATTTGGAGGCAGTATTCACGCTCATCGTGGGCTGGGTGATGTTTGGAGAGTATCAGACCATGGTGTCATTATTGGCTATGACTATTATCGTGCTAAGCCTTGTGGCTAATGTATGGGTGAAGGCTCGGTTTAAGGGTTGATGACCACTCCCAGGTGCAATGGGCTGAAGCCGCATTGAAAGCTTGTTAGCAATTCGATACTCACCACTCGATACTCCCTAACTTCTCAACGTTCAACTTGATACTTGAACTCGTTACTCACTTACTCGCTTACTCGATACTTCCCAACTCGATACTACTAAATGTCCGCTAAACTAATTTTCAAATTATCTATTTCATTACTGATACTGCTATCATTGCAGTGTAGTTAAATATTGTAATTCAATTAAACATTTTAAAATCACTATGAAACATCTTTTACTTTCTCTTGCCTTCTTAATGGCGTACTCTGTGCTCTCGGCACAGGATATCAAATGGCCAGGTCTCGACAAGAGCCCAATGGATATCGCTACTTATCCAAGAGATGCCGCTTTTGCTAATTACCTCGATGCTGACGATCCTAATCGTGATCCAAAGATTAAAGTGCTCTACAGTAAGCCATACAAGAATGATCGTGTAATCTTCGGAGAACTCGTACCATACGGCCAAGACTGGAGACTGGGAGCTAACGAGGGTACAGAGGTTACCTTCTATCAAAATGTAGAAATCGGAGGAACACTAATTCCAAGAGGAGTCTATAGACTATTAGCACAGGTAAACAAAGACCACTGGGATAT
>CAYPWL010000055.1:0-1082 GCA_964414425.1 uncultured Saprospiraceae bacterium | reverse complement strand
ATGGATATGGCATCATACCCAGATAGATCACGCTTCCAAAACTTCCTCGAGGCTGACGAGGTTGATGCTAACAAGCCAAAGATCAGAGTGGTATACAGCAGGCCACAGATGAAAGACAGAAAAATCTTTGGAGGATTGATTGAGTACGGTAACATGTGGAGAGTTGGCGCGAATCAGACTACGACAGTTTCATTTTACGAGAATGTTACTATCGGAGGAACTGAGGTAAGAGCAGGCACTTATGGCTTGTTCGCCAAGGTAAATGAGGACAACTGGGAGTTCATCGTACATAGAAATGTCAACTCTTGGGGACATCCTAACCACGATGATGAGATGAACGTCGTCACCGTTAAAGCACCCGTACAGAAGACAGCAGAGACGCTTGAGGCTATGACGATCACCTTCGCTGAGGATGGTGATAACGTAAACATCCTCGTAGGATGGGAGAATAGCATGGCAGCGCTGCCAGTGACATTCAAGTAATGCGTGTTATAAACTAAACATTATAGTGGGGGCTCGTGAGAGCCCCTTTTTTTGTTGGCTTTGTGCTAATTTACAGACCCTTTATCAGTAATTCTCTCATACATCCTTGTGTGAGATCGGGCCTTCTCCCAGTAGGGGGAGACGCTTGAAGGAGTGCGCATCTACAGAAATAAAAAAGTCTACCGCCTAAGATAACTTCTAATGGTTCCTCACATTACTTAAAGAATTTACACGTGTTGAAATATTGTTAATCAACACGTATATTTATATGAAACTATTAGCCATGAATACTAAGCTTACTCTGACAATAGAGAAGGACATTATCGAAGAGGCCAAAATATACGCCAGAGATAAGGGGCAAAGCTTATCAGATATAGTAGAGAATTATTTCAAGTTATTGACAAAGGATAATAGAGAAATTAAACCGACACAATTATCCCCGAGAGTTAGAAGACTACGTGGCATTATAAGTGTTGAAGAGGATTTCGACTACAAGAAGGTGCTTGTTGATGAGTTATCTAAGAAGTATGGCGTTTAAAATCTTCGTGGATTCAGATGTCATCATTGATTTTTTTACAGATCGCGAACCGTTTGCTAAT
>CAYPWL010000054.1:5704-17644 GCA_964414425.1 uncultured Saprospiraceae bacterium | reverse complement strand
GCCCCAGGGCGGCATTTTTTATGTTCAGTAAGTACGTTGAGCTTGCTCAAACGGGTTTAAGAACATAAAATAAAGGTGATATCGCTAACCCAACAAGTATTGAGCTGCGCTACTTTGAAGTTTTCTATCGAGCAAGTTATCAGCGACTCTAAGATCATGGTTTGAGTCAGTTGTTAACACATACTTTCGCTTAGGACGGGCTACTAAATTGAGCCGCTGCATACTTCTGGCTACAGTAGTCTTAGAGCAAGAGATTCCATATTTACCTAAATGCTGTGCAACTCTCGGACTTCCGTAAGTCATTAGACTTTTGCTGAGGGCTTCTTTTATGTGTTCATCTAATTGTCTGCTTCGCAGATTTAGTAGAGGCTTGTTTATCAGCCACTTATAGTACCCACTTCTGCTTACACCTAAAATTTTGGACATCACCGCCACAGGAAACTTTGTTGTATACTTTTTCATGAAAGCAAACTTTTCCTGTTTGGTGAAGAGATGATGCCCATGGCTTTTTTTAAGATCTCATTGGCAAGCTGGGCTTCCTTGAGTTCCTTACGTAATCGGTGCAATTCTCTTTGTTCCTCGGTAAGCCTTTCTTTACCATTACCTGGAAAAGAATCATGCTTGTAAGCAGAAAACTCCCGGCGCCAGCGACTAATAGTATTGATATGTATCGATTATCTTTCAGATAACTCTGAGAGGTGACCCCCTTTTTCTAAAGACTGATTTACTAGGCTAATTTCTCAGCCTTGGTGTATCTCTTTCTAATCATTGACATTTTGTCTTATTTTAACAGTAAGCAATAACTGTCAATCAACTTAACCTAATGTCTACTCTTATGGAGAGCTCCAATTGACGGAATCTATTCAATAACAATTTGGACATATGGAGGAAGTAGGGGATGCATCATATAGAACTCATATATTGAGGATTCGCATCTTGAGTGTCCTGAACTTACTGCATGGCCATCTGAGTTGATTTCAGATCTTGATCAGGTTTTCATTCTTAATTCGAGAGAGGACAATATGGCAAATGGTCGGAATATCGAATTCCAGACTAACCGAACTATTGAAGCTTCGAATAAGGATGGAAGCAGAGCCACCATAATTTACAATGCAAAGTAAAGTACGATCTTGAATGTAAACTTTGAAGTAGAACTCAGTGTATAGTCGAAATAAGAATAGAAGACTGTAATGACTAAACTATAAAGCGAATAGTAAAGGTTCATCGAATTATATTCGATGGGCCTTTTTTGTTCAGCAAGATGTAATTGCTCCTTCTTCTATTTGGTGAGAAAGAAGAATAGATTTTTCATTATCTATAGCCATTTATTAATGGCTGTCAGTGTAGATTTCTGAGAAAGAGATATTTATAAGATAGAGAACTTGCACAGCACAACAGTTGCTAATCCATCAGTTAGGTATTACTGTTCGGTTTTTTATAAATCCACCCTTTGCTTAGTATAAAATTAACATATACAGAATAATACATATGTTAAAGATGTATAATGTGTGTGAGCGTATTACTTTTTAGCATCATATTTGCTCTACCTCAAGCGGTATAGAGTAGTACAGGAAGTAGAATTACAGTAATCAAAACTATTCTGTGCTTAAGTTATAGCATTAGATCATCAATCAATTTTATAAGGCTAAGCATCTATTAATGGACAAGAGCTTAAGAAATATTGAAATGAAGAAAATATCGCATTCTCAATTAACCTCAGTAGGTATCAGAGTTTTAAACAACTCTACAATTAGACTACACAACAATCTAATGCGCTTGCTGACTAAGGGAATCACTAAGTATGCGGTGTTAATACAATAGATAAATCCAGTCAAAAACTGATTTCGAACCTTACCAATACCCAGAATACAATAAATGTTATAAAACCTCAATCAGGTAAAACAAAAATGTAATTCAAGTCTAAAGCAATCGTAATGAAACAATTCGTATTCCTCCCTAATTCTTCGTCATGTTGTGATATGCACCCTTTGAGCAAGAGTGGTGTAATATCCTATTTAGATAGACTAAGACGAGGATTCTACCAGCGCATCTCGCTCATTGTAATACTCTTTTCTTCGGCATTAGCATTTGATCTTAATGCTCAGTGCCCAGTCATTCAATTCGAAGACTTGAGAGGTACTATTGGATTTCCACAATTTGACAATACAAGTCAGTGTGGTGATCCAGACACATTATCTCTCTTGATCTTTACAGACGCACCTGGTGATATATTAGGTTTTGATCTGACTGTCCTATTAGAAAATGGAACAGAGTATGGTGGGTTTGCAAATACACAATTTGGAGGTAATACCTCCATTGCATTTGCAGGAGGATCACCTACTTCTCCGACATTTACTTTAAGCGGAGTCACAGACCCGGAGAATGTAATGGTTGCAAATATTGGTATTGGAGCCAATTGTGATCTTGATCTGTCGATGGTAAATGGAGTGTCCTTTGAGTACGAATTCCTATATCAAGACACAATGGGTAATATCATTGAATGTGAAGGAACATTAGACTTAGAAGAAGAACTTAACTCAGGCCTTAAACGTCCTGAACTCAATATGAATACAGTGGTTCCAATAACGAGAACCTTAACCAGATTAGGAGACCCTTTCTGTCAGACTATGGTAGTATCTCAAGATGGTCTACAAGCCTCATTACAAGAGATGGAGTTCTCGGTGAATAATTTTCCGACGAACGATCCTAATGTTTCTATAGTAAGTATGTCTGCTAATGGCATTGATTTGCCATTTATGACAGCTAGTGATACTACAACAACAGCAATTGTAGACGGATCTTACTTCTTGACAAATGCATCTCCTAACCCAACGGATAACGAATTCAATACTGGAGAGAGAATAACCTTTGAAGTATGTTATCAAGCTGACTTATGTCCTGCTAGTAGTATTTTCAATCCTGTATATTTAGCCTCATTTGGCTGTAATGACGCAGTATGTAACACGACTTCGCAGACGGCAACGGTTGAGGTTTCACCGAATGGGGCAGCTGATCCTATTGCCACAGCTAGTTTTAGTGGGCCATTAGAAGTATGTGGTAATGCAGGTACAATCTCATTAACACTTGAAAACCCGGGAGGAGCGGGTATCCAAAATACCTATACAGATTTAACAATAGGGTATGAGACTTGTGAAAGAACTAATTTAGGGATAGCAGCTGTGAGAGTTGCAGGTGTAGCCTTATCCGAGGATGATTACGAATGGATAGGAGATGATCTCACGATTAATTTCGACAGTTTAGCCGAGATCTCAGGATCAGGATTGACCGATGCCGATGGTGATGGATTTTTTGATGATTTAGAAGGAGGAGCTTCGGTAAGCCTTGAGATAGATATGGAAGTGGTATGTGGTGTAATGGATGTAAATCCATCCTCATTAGAGTGCCCTACCATTAATTGTTCTTTTGCCACTTTATTCGTTGAGGCAAGATCAAATTGTGGAAACGCTTTCAATCGCTTCCCGCCTGTTGATGCTTTCAACCTAAACTATGGTCCTACGGCTGTTTCTAATGAGAATGAAGATAATTTGGGCACGGACGATAGCCCGATATTAGGATATGACTTTGGTTTGCATGGAACTGCTTCTAATTCACCAACTCCCTTACCACCAGCAACTATCGATTATGAATTTTGCTACAGTTTCGACTCTGAAAATATAACACCATGCCCTTCAGGTGCTTCGTATGGATTAAAGCTAACATTTGCTGGAGATTCACGAATAGTTCAAGATTATGAAGTTGTGCCAGGCTCCATTAGCTTTAGCGCTGATGGGGGCGCAGATGTGCCTATAGCGGATGCAGCTGCTGTATTTATGACACCGGACCCAATGGATGAAGGAACGAGAATGCTTACCATTGATGGTGGCGCAGCTAATGATATGGTATGTTATAAGATGCAGCTACAATTGGACACGGCATATTGTGGTCCTATTCAGTTCGTGGCAGTATCTCAACAGGTGACAGAGTTTTGCCCAGATTGTGATTGTACGATTGTAAGAGCTTGTAAGAATACTCAGTTTGCATCAGATCCAAATTTTAATGATTGTCCTTGTTTGGTAGGTCATAATATAGAGGTAACCAGAAAAAACCTTGGTTATACTGACCACACCATGACAACCAAAGTGGATCGACAAACCATACTGGATAACTGCCCCGCTGATTTGACCAATTTTGGTGTAGGAGATACGATGGCCTTATGTGTTGAGTACGATATAAGAGATTTAGATGCCATTAATAATATGAATATGTGGCTGTTTTCAGCAAGAATGCAGAGCGCCTCTGGATCATTGAACAACGAAGAGCTACCCTTGGTGCCAGATAGTCGAGCAGGAGGCGTGACAAAATGGGAAGTAATAAAAGAAGGAGGTACACCAGTAGAGTTTTCATTTGGCGATTTCCCAGAATGTAACACCGGGGGGGTAAGCTCCGGATTTCCAGCATATGCTGATCGAGGTCTTCCAGACCTCACCACAGATTTTGACGTTACTAATTCCACTGCAGGTAACAGTAGCCGAGATGGTTTTGATAATTTACACACCACTCAACTCTTCGTTAGGAACGCTACTCAAAGTAACGGATGTGGACTTGTAACTAGCAGTACAGGAGGAGATTGCCTTCAAGAATTTTTTGATGCCTTTGATTTTCAAGTAGGAGATACAATTAGGATGTATATGGAGTTCCCTATGAAACGCAACCCATTTAGAGCAGCTGCTATAGCTGCAGGCGAAGCACCACCTGTCAATAATGCGCTGAGTGTGCGACCTCAGTTAACCATGTATAACTTTGATGCAGTCAGTCCCCGAGTTCCAAATTATTGTTATACACTTAACTCTACATCTTGCGGCTCTTTTCCACTTGTCAACGTGGCGGACTTTGGTGGTGTATCAGCTATCACAGAACTAGATCTTGATAACTGTGGCGGAGCGGCTAAACACACGTTTACGGTGACTACTCCACCGCCTACTGGATGGTACGCTTGTGAGTTTAAGCCGATAGTACATATTGATGATGTAGATGCACCTATGTTCGGACCATTTGCATACTGTGGCAATCCAATTGTAACAGATTTTGACGGCCAACAAACTGCTGTAACTGTAGATAGTACGATAAATGCTTTTTGTACTTCTGTTGCGAGTGTACCCGGAGATATTTGTGCTACCGAAGATGCTTCTATTGGAGACGGTAAAGTAGTTTTTGATCTTGCATCACAAGGGATTAGGGCCTTAGGGGTAGGACTAATGAATAATGATAGCATATGTCTTAGCTACGATCTATGTGCCTTATGTCCAGGACCCTTCACCATTGATTATGAGTTGATTTATGATTGGTCAGATATATGCGATGCACCGAGGGATCCTACAGGATATATTTGTAATTTTTCTAACGGTGCTCAAATGGCTGAGAGCTATTGTGATGAACTTTCATTTGCTCAAGGTTCTAATTGGTACACACAGCTAAACTTAGATACCTTACACTTTCAATTAGATGAATCGAGCAGAGACTTCGTAGTCAATGATAATAGGATACCTGATGCAGGTATGTCATCAGAAAATCAAGGTGATGATTTAATCGCGTCAAATTCACCAGGTACAAGTATTGAGTATCAAGAATTTGAATTCTGTAATGCTGATGCAACCGCCACTCAGATGGGAGTAGCGGGATCAGTCACTATACCTAATAGTGTACGTTTTATGGGTGCCTTCAGCGACGCTCAAGGGACAGTTCCTTTAACCACAGCACTAGTAGCTGACGACGGAACATTTAGGACTTACTCTATAGAAACAAATGCGACTACCCTTGCTCCTGGAGCTTGTGAGACAGTATTTATAGGAACTACTTTACTATTTTGTCCAGTTGCTCCATTGCCACCACCACAGATATGTGTTAGCGCAGTCTCGGGCTGCGCTCCGCCTGATGTCACAGTCGCACTTGGAGGGAGCGGTACATGTGGATCAGGAGAGGATTGTTACGCTTACATAGCAGGCGAAGCAGATCTACAGACAGAGTGGTATAATACACCTACAACAGCAGATCTCTGTATGACAGACACTTTCTTTGTAAGGGTCCGTAATACAAGACAAGTTACGTTGTTAAATCTCGAAACCGTTATCAATATCCCTCCTGGTGTTAATATAGTGCCAGGTAGTTGGGAGGCAGCTTACCCTGGAGGTGACGTAGGCCTTACGGGTAATTTTGGCCCTTGGCTCCCGATTGATCCGCAACCTACAGCAAATGGACAGAGCTATACAATTCAAGATGATGACTATAGTACAGACATAGTCAATAACGGGTTTCCGGGCGTTTTCGCCGATGCTGATAGTAATAACGTATCCTTTAGATTTATTGCGACAACAGAGTGTGATAATTTTATCTCGGGATCATCATTCACAACAGAAACGAATGTTTCGGATCCTTGTGGACCTGGTGTCTTAACCTCAGGCTTGGTCAATTCGCCACCACTTGTTATCAATGGTGCAGACCCTAGAGATAACGCACAGATCCTTACCACGGCTCAACCTCGAGAAATATTTTGTACTGGAGGGCCTGCAACCTTTGGCCTCACAGCACTTAATATCAGCGAAAACCCTACTTCAGACAGTGTACAGACCTGTTTGACTATACCTATGAGCGCATTGACATATGTTCCAGGCTCAGTGACTTTTACGTCTCCTGCGTATACACCTTCGGATATATCTGAAGAGGTTGTAGGCGAAAATATAGAGGTATGTTTTGATTCTCCACCTTTGAATCCTGGACAGAAGTTTAGTGTTCAGTTTATGGCGGATCAACCGATGACAGCCGAGTGTGGACCTATACTTTTGGGTATGGATGTCAAGTCATTCGAGCCCGCAGTAGTCTGTGAGACTGCGCCAGGTATGATGTGTGGAGTATTTGTACAAAATAGTATCAACTCTTCAGTAGTATTAGAATTAGGACCTCCTCTTGAAACTGTTGATGTAAGAATGAATAGAGAATGCAGTGCGGGCACCGACCCCGAGCGATTCTGTTATGAGATTGATTTATTCAACCCCGGTGAGGTCAATTATACCGGTGATATCCGTGTCGGTGTTCACGATGACGTTTTGGCTGACGGTTTGTTTGACGCTGTTGTCGATGCAGAGTTAGCAGGTTTTGATCATGTCGCAGTAAGTGCCGATCCAGGTGAGACTGTCACTATTTCAATGTGCGTTGATATTCCAGCCGTACAAGCCTGTCCTGTTATACTAAGGCAATCATTTGAGACGGGATGTGTATGTGATGAGTTCACCACTCCTTTTGATAACGTACCTCCAGCATTTTTAGACACCGTAGAGTGTGTAGTACTATGTGCAGGAGAGGCCTTCATGACAGATATATGTGGTGATTATACATTCACATTAGAACCGGCAGAAGGCGGAACAATTGTATCTGATGGAAGCACTCTAAGTGTTACACTCAATTCCGGTTTTGGAGTCGATGTTCCTGTAGTGTTGACAGCCACAGAAGGTATCGGTGACTGTATCTCCGAAGCAACTTTGGAACTAAAAAGTGTAGGCGATTATGCGCCTGTTAACTTAGCTTTCCAAGTATGTGAGGGAGAATGCATAGATCCTGACCTTATGATCCCAGATAATATTGCTGATGGATCAATTATAGAAATCACACAGACTGGCTCTGCCACATTAGGCGATGATCTAGATATGTCTGATCCTGAGATATGCGGTATTACACCAGGTCTTACAGATACATATACCGTTACGATAACCGCAAGTGCGACCTGCTCATATACTTTTGACTTTACTGTAGAGGTATTGCCAATTAATGTATTAGCAATCACAGATGATGAGGTTTGTAATCACCCACTATTCGGTGGTACAATAGAGGCAGACCTTGGCTTTGATAATTATCAATTCTTCGAAGTCTTGCCTAACGGAGCAGAAGTTTTAAGACAATCTGGCCCTTCAAATACTTTTAATAGTATGGTTGAGGCGGACTATGTCATCAAAGCCAGCAGAGATACTGATTTATGCCCCGCTGTAGCTACGGCCAATATTAGTTCCGACAACTGTGTAGATTTAGCTCTAAGGAAAGAGATAGAGGCCATAGTGCCTGGACCATATCCAACAACTGGAGGTACTGTAGAATATAGATTAACAGTATTTAATCAGGGAGGAGTAGAGGTTAATCAGATAGAATTGACTGATTTTGTGCCTGCAGGTCTAACTAATAATGATCCGAATTGGACACCTACGGGAACATCTGATGGTATTGTTACAACTACGGTTGCTACGCCTGGTTTTGCCTCTGGTGATAGTATAGAAGTATCGATAGTATTGACGGTTAATCCTGGTGCATCATTTGATAATACCATTAACATAGCTGAAATATCAGGGATACAGGATGCTGACAATAATGATGTTAGTGATGAGGATATAGATAGTACGCCGGACATGGATCCGCTTAATGATCCAGGTGGAAATCCAGATACAGCCTCAGATAACACAATCGATGGAGATGGAACCAATGGAGGAGGCAGCAATGGTGATACAGACCCTTTGACTGATGAAGATGATAATGATCCAGCATCACTTCCAATATTTGACTTAGCACTGAACAAGACTGTTGATCCAGCAAGTGTACCATCGAGTGGTATATTTATGGTAGGCGATACTATCAACTTCTTCATAACAGTCTTTAATCAAGGTTCTGTTGATGCTACTGATGTTGTTATCACGGACCTTATACCATGTGGTATGGAGTTCTTCGATGAAACTTTACCAGTTAATGTTGCTGCAGGATGGACCGCAGCTACTGCTAACACAGAGGCAAGCTCAGGATTCGCTACGCAAACTATAGTGAGTTCATTGTTAGCTGATGCAAGTATACAGATCCCTATAAGTATGGTATTAGCTGCACCAACAGGTGGAGCAGGTCATACAGCATGTAGCGCTGGTATGGACCCATATGTTAACTATGGCTACATAGATAGTGCATTGGATGGCGATGGTAATCCAGCAGCTGACGTTGATTCAGAGATGGGTTCCTTTACACCAGAAGAAGAATCGACTATGCCTAACATTAGTGGAGACAATGATGTATCCAGTGTTGGCAATGGAGAAACAGGCAGTCAAGATGATAGTGACCCTGCTAACATAGAAATTTTCGATTTAGCCTTGAGTAAGATCATAGCTAATCCAGAAGATGGCCCATTCCAATATGGAGATATTGCGACCTTTGAGATATGTGTTACCAACCAAGGTAACGTGCCTTCAGATAGTATAGAGATAGTGGATTATATCCCATCGGGTTATGCATTTTCCAATACTAATGGTCCTAAGTGGACAGATAATATGGATGGTACTGCTATCTATAATACAGATGCTTCTGATTTTGCAGGTACATCTATGCCTGGACAGATTGGATTTTTGGAGCAGGTATGTGTAGATATAGACTTAGTAGTTCAGGCTGCGGGAGGAGATCCAGATGGATATACTAACAGAGCCGAGATATCAGGAGCAACTGCAGTGACAGATCCAGATGGATCTGGATCTAATCCGCCAGTTTCTTCTTTTATGACAGGAGATAATGATGGTTTATTCGATACTGACCCAGATGATGATGCAGGAGGTGAGTTGGATACAGGTAGTGATGCTACAACTTCAGATCCAAGTGATCCAGCGATCCAAGGAGATGGAAGTGGTATGCCAGGAGATACAGATCCGACAACAGATGCGGATGATTCAGACATTGCGAGCATAGAAGTGGTTGATTTTGCATTGACTAAGATGGTGGTCACACCAGCTCCATACAGCTATGGTGATACGATTATGTACAATATAACCGTGCATAACCAAGGGACAGTAAGTGGTATGAATATCACGATTACTGATTTCGCCCCTGGGGGATTAGAGTATATCAATAGTCCATTTGTAAATCCAGGATGGACGGGAACATCCCCATCTCATCAATTTACGATTAACTCAATAGTGTTACCTGGTGAATCAATCATGGTGCCGATTAAGATGATCATTACAGACAATGGATCTACAGCTGCAGACTATACGAATATAGCAGAGATAACATCTGTCTTTGATGAGGATGGCGATAACATCACTAACGATGATGTTGATAGCCAACCTGATTCTAACCCATTTGATGATGCAGGTGGAGCAGTAAATACTGATTCAGATGATGTCATAGATGGAGATGGTTCAGGAGCCAATGGCGATACTGATCCTACTACAGATGAAGATGATAATGATCCTGCTTTCGTACAAATCTTTGATTTAGCGCAGACTAAGGAGATAGTAGGAGGCCCATATGGTATAGGAGATGAGGTAGAATATAGAATTACAACGATCAATCAAGGAAATACCCCAGTGACGAATATTGAGGTAGTCGATTATGTTCCAGCCGGTCTTTTATATCAAGGAAGTAGTAACCCAGATTGGACATCTGTAGGTGCTTCAGGAGATGTTGAAATCGTAAGTACGACCATAACGGACACAGTAGCTCCAGGTAGTATGGTTATTACTACGTTGTTCTTAACAGCACAACCGACGACAGGTGATCCAGAAGCATATACAAACTATTCAGAGATATCCTCTTTTGAAGATACAAATGGTAATAGTAGCATTGATGATCCGACTATAGTAGATGTAGATAGTACGCCAGATTCAGATCCGGATAATGACGCAGGTGGCGATCCTGGTAGTGATGCTGATGACAATACTGGAGGAGATGGCACGGGTACTGTGGGTGATGGAGATGCCATGACAGATGAGGATGATCACGATCCAGCGTTTTTAGCAATTTTCGATTTAGCATTGACTAAGACGCTTAACACAAGTTTGACTAACAGCCCGATTACCCCAGGTGATACGGTTGTGTACGATATAACGGTTTATAACCAAGGTAATGTTGATGCACGCAATATTCAATTAAGCGATTATGTGCCAGCAGGTTTAACACTTGTTGATCCAGCATGGACGATGACAGGCGACACAGCTAACTTGGTAATGCCGATATCTATGTTAGACGCAGGTGATAGTATAGTCGTGATGATTATGATGCAGGTTGAGCCAACATTTATGGCAGCGAGCATCGAAAATAATATTGAGATAGAGAGTGCAGAAGATCCAGAAGGAAATATGCCTACGGATGTAGATAGTGTGCCTGGAGATGAAGATGGCAGCATAACTGACGTAAATGACAATGATATTGACGACATGACGGGAGGAGATGATTATGATCCTGAAGTGATTATGATTACTCAGAACTTTGATGTTGCCTTACAGAAGGAAATAGCGGAGCCTGGGCCTTTTGGAGCTGGAGATACGATCACATTTGCGATAACTGTCTTCAATCAAGGAACCCTTGATGCAACGGATGTTGAGATAACAGAATATGTACCTACAGGGATGACAAATGTTGATCCTGATTGGAGTGGACCTATATTTATGGTAGGAACTGTACCTGCTGGAGAATCAGTCATAGTAGAGGTTGATTTACAGATTAATGATAACTATGCAGGAGGTTCGCTTGTCAATAATGCTGAGATCACCAATGCTGATAATATGTTGGGCTTGGATGATTCAGACAGTCCAATATCAACTATAGATGGTTCTATTGATGATGACAGCGAGTTATCTTCTGATAATGATGTAGATGATGAAGGGCCAAATACACCTGGTACTGAAGATAATGCAGCTGACGCTGATGATTATGACCCAGCCTTTATAGAGGTGGTAGATATGGCCTTAGAGAAGGAGTTAGTAACAGCTGGTCCACATGCCGTAGGAGATACAGTAGAGTTTGAGATCACCGTCCATAATCAAGGAAGTATACCGATGGATAATGTAGTAGTAAATGACTACGTCCCTGCGGGTTATACATTTGATGCCAGTGGCGTGAATAGTGCATGGACGAGTGCGGGAGCAGGCT
>CAYPWL010000054.1:0-5604 GCA_964414425.1 uncultured Saprospiraceae bacterium | reverse complement strand
GAGATACTGATGGCACTATAAATGGCGAGAATGGAGATGAAGATGATTCAGATCCGGCATTCTTAGAAAGATTTGATTTAGCCCTCATAAAAACGCTTAGTTCAGAGACTATAATGCCTATTATACCAGGTGGTACGGTGATCTATGACTTAGAGGTGTTTAATCAAGGAACGCTTGATGCATTCAATATTCAATTGAGTGATTATACACCTACTGGGTTGAGTCTAAGTGATTCACAATGGGATGAGACAGCAGGAGTAGCTAACTTGGTAACTCCGATAATGTCCTTAGAAGCTGGTCAGAGTATAGTCGTTACGATCATGTATACTATAGATACTGACTTTATGGAGATGAGCATTACTAATAATGCTGAGATCGAAAGTCAAGAAGATATCAATGGGCCACGAGCTGATGATGATAGTATAGCCGGTGATCAAGACGGTAGTATTGTTGACGGAGAGGATAATGATACTGACGAGACTAACGGAGATGATGATTATGATCCCGAGACGATTGTTGTGGACGTTGTCGATTTTGCGTTGACTAAGAGTACACCAGCCTTTGGACCATTCGAGCCAGGTGTTCAGATTCCATTTGATATAACTGTTTATAATCAAGGGACTGTAGCGGCAGCAGAAATAATGATTTTTGATCATATTCCTGCGGGATTAGATTATATCGATGATCCTGTCCTAAATGAAGGATGGACTGTAGTGAATCCTTCACTATTATCATTTACTCATGAGGAAACTCTTGATGTAGGAGACAGTGTGGTAATTCGTGTTTACATGACACCAAACGGTAATGATTTAACCTTAGAGGGGCTCACTAACATTGCTGAGATCGGCTCTGTCATAGATTTAGTAGGAAGAGATATCAGTTTGTTTGATCAAGATAGTAGACCTGATGATACTGTAGACAATGACGAGGGAGGAGAGTTTGATGGAAATACTGACGACACAGTTAATAATGAGAATGGTGATGAAGATGATGCTGATCCAGCTGCAATTTGTGCAGTTGTATTGACGTGCCCTGAGGATATGAGAACAGGTAGCTGTTTTGTCGAGCCTTTTAGCACGCCGTCTGAAGCTGGGTTAGAGATTAGTTGTGATGAATTAATGGTTGATCTTAGCTTTGAGGATGAAGTGGTGCCTGCAGAATGTGCTGGGGGAGACTTTTATTCCGAACGCACAGTAATTAGGACTTATACCTATACTTCTGAGAACGGGGCATTCACTCAAACATGTCCTCAGGAAATAACCTACGAGTTCACAGAATGTAATCAGGTAATTGACGCTGGTAAAATAGGTATAAATGGAGAAAGCCTCTTATTAATACCTAGCTCAGGATGTGCAGTTCCTGCAATACTGCCGATTGAAGCTTATGAAACTTCAGGGTGCAATGACTTAGTTGAGCATATGTGGTTAGTCTCGACTACTGAAAAATCTAATGGTTCACCATTTATTCCTAATCCACTAAATGTTGGGCCAGAAGGTTCTGGAGCCATTTGGGAAATTATCGATGGGGAAACGAGCGAGAGCTTCCAGCCTTCGACAATTACCCAAAATACATACTTCGTAAGGTGTACTCGCAGCATTAGTTGTTGTGATTTCGTTGAAACGAATATTATCGCCTACCGTATTGATGAAACTCAGGCATGTCCTGAACTTCCAGCACCGTCTGAGTTGATTTCAGACTGTGATGAGGTAATCATTCTCAATGCGATCGACGACAATATGGAAAGTGGTGATAATATTGAGTTCCAGACTAATCGAACTATTGAAGCTTCGAATAAAGTTGGAACCGGAGCCAACATAATTTACAATGCAAAGCAAAGTACGATCTTAGATCTAAACTTTGAAGTAGAACTCAACGGACTACTAGAGATAAGAACAGATGGTTGTAACGACTAATTAGTTAGTATTTACAATTAAGTGTGAAGGAATATATTTAGATGATTACCCTATCATTTGGATATATTCTTTCACTTACATTCGATCCATTAAATGATAGAAATAGATCTTGATGGAATGTAATTTATCGATTGACACGAGGAAATCTTTTGATTGGGTAGAACCTGGAGTTCATATTACAAATAGGGAGTTAGAAGTACTTGAACTCTTAAGCAAGGGACATACTTCAAAAGAAATTGCTCAAGAACTTTTCGTTTCGACCCATACAATTGAAAGTCACAAGAAAAATTTGATTCATAAAATGGAATCAAAAAACGCCATAGACCTGGTTGTTAAGGCAATTCGCCTCAGTATAATAACTGTATAACCTTACACGAGTATTACGATTACATAGACTGTAAAAGATGTTGTTCAATTGAGTTGAAAGCTCTTTTGAAATCTAACAAGATATTGTCTGTACTAATACATTATTCATTTCTTAAAACCTATCAATCAGGGAAATGCTGATTTTATGTGTCTTATAGACAGCAGTGAATCTTGTTTTATGAACAAGTAAACTTTGTGGACTCACACTAAAATACTTTTTCAAAAACCTAAAAGGACATTTGAAAACTGGTATAATGAAAATCAACCCCAAAATAGTATACCTCATCAAGCTCGTTCGTCTTTGGGTTGGGGTATTCTTTATATTGTTGTTACAGCTTGATTTAAGCGCACAATGGGTTTGCGAATGTGTTAACCGAATACCGATAACAATAAATGGGAATACCGAAGTATTAACCGACTACCAAGTTAAACTTACAGTTCCAAGCTTTTCTGATATTAATGCTGATTACTCTAACATCTTGTTCACAACTGACGACAAGACAACAGAGATAGACCACTGGACCCAGTCATTTGATGCAACAGACGGAACGGTCTGGGTGGAGATACCAACTATCCCGGTAAGTGGAACAACAATATACATGTACTTCGGAAACTGTGGATCCGAGGGTAATCCAAATGATGTTTTCGATTATTTTAATGATTTTGATTCTGCAGCGGGAGCCGTACAAATCGGTGATGGAGGAATAGTAGTAAGTACAACAGTAACAGGCGAATCAGTATTGACTAAAATAGGGGACTGCGACCCTGATGGTGCTTGGTTTCCATTAGGATTTACAATTGATGATTATATACTGATAACAAGAGAAACTCGAAATGACGATGCTGATGGCAGCTGTCCTAATAATAGATTTGGTATAGAAAATTCTGACTTTGATGGTTACGGGATTTTTAGAAATGGGGAGAATGGAGCAAACTTCGGATTTGAACGCAGAGCAAATGGTGGAGGTGGGAATATTAGTGTAATCTCTTTAAGTCCATCTATCCCAAGAGATACATTCGTAGTATCTGAATTAAGAAGATGTAAGGCAAATGATATAAATGAATCTGAATTATTTGATAATCAAGGAAATTCATTAGGGACTGTAACAGGTACCATTGCTGGTCATAATTATTGTGACTTTGATCGGGTAGCCATAAGAGGTGGTCGAGAGTTTCAAGTGGATTATATGGGTGTTGCAAAATTTAGTTGTGATCCACCGATGGCGTCTTTTGGCTCTCCTGAAATGGATCCTCCAGAAGCCATATGTATGGATATTACAGTGTCCTTAGATGCTACTGGATCCGTTACTATACTTGACGATGCAATAGATGACGGTTCATCTGATAATTGTGATATGAATTTAGATTTCAGTCTATCTCAAACTATGTTTGATTGCACTGACATTGGAGACAACCTAGTTATAATGATTGTTATGGACGACGATGATAATGCCGATCGTTGTATTGCTGTTGTAAATGTTTTAGATGAGATGCCACCATCAATAAGTTGTCCTGCAGATGTGATTGTTGATACTGAAGGCTCATCATGCCAAGCTACTTCTGTAGACCTTGGCTCGTTGACTGCAGCAGACAATTGTTCTATAGAAGAAATTACAAATGATGCACCTGATGTTTTTCCTTTAGGAATGACCATAGTAACCTGGACGGTGATAGATCAATCGGGTAACAGTGCGACTTGTCAACAGACAGTAACAGTAGTTGACAATTTTATTCCTCAAGTTATGTGCCCCCCTTCTTTAACGGTAGCCGCAGGTGACAACTGTTTTGCAGTAGGTTTAGATCTTAGTGCCATATCCGCAAGAGATAATTGCGACACGCTGATTATCACAAATGATGCTCCTGATAGTTTTCCTTTAGGAATGACCGTCGTAGAATGGACCGTCATGGACACCTCTGGCAATGTAGCGGTATGTCAGCAGACTATTACGGTAATAGATCAAGCAAATCCCCTCATTACATGTGCACCAACGGATACTCTTTTTGCTGATGACTTTTGTGAAGCCGTAATGCTTTTTCTTGATGAACCGGCATTTCAAGATAATTGTAGTATAGCATCAATTACTAATGATGCTCCTGATGTGTTCCCAATAGGAACTACAACAGTGACATGGACGGTTACAGATGACGATCTAAACTCCGCAACTTGTACGCAAGATATAGTAGTTATTGATGATACTCCGCCTACAATAAGTTGCCCATCGACAGTAACTGTATCTACTGATATAGCTATGTGTGAAGCGACAAGCGTATCTCTTGGCATACCAATGGTTAGTGATAACTGTCCAGGAACTATCGTTGTTAATGATGCTCCTGATGTATTTCCACTTGGTACAACAACAGTCATTTGGACAGTAACAGATGCCTCAGGAAACTCGGCAACCTGTGAACAAAATGTAATTGTTATCGATGATATCAATCCATCCATATCTTGCCCAAATGATATTTCAGGGACCAATGATAATGGCGAGTGTTTTTCTTCGGCAGTTATGTTAGGAATTCCTGTGATTGATGATAATTGTCCAGGAGCTACAGTTGTTAATGATGCACCTGTTACCTTTTCGGTAGGTACAACAACAGTGACATGGACCGTTACTGATGGTTCTGGAAACATAGCTATATGCACACAAGAAGTAATTATAGTTGACAATGAAAACCCAACTATCACATGTCCGCCTGATCAAAATGTGAATACAGATTTTGATTTATGTACAGCCTCTTCAGTTGATTTAGGTACTGCCATTACTTCTGACAATTGTGATGTCGCCAGTGTTACCAACAATGCACCAGTGATTTTTCCTCTGGGAGAAACCGTTGTAACATGGATGGTTACTGACGATTCTGGTAATACGGTGACTTGCGATCAAATCATTACGGTGATAGATACTCAAGGACCCATTATTACTTGTCCTGACGATATAACAATAGAATGCACGGACTCTACTGATCCTTCTGATACGGGGATGGCTTCAGCAACAGACAATTGCGGTGTAGATGCTATAACGTTTAGTGATTTTGTTATCGAAGGTGATTGTCCATCATCGTTCACAATACAAAGAACATGGCGAGCTACAGATGATAGTGGCGTGTCTTCTGAATGTGTTCAGACAATTACAGTAGAAGACGTTACAGCACCAGTTGCACCAGCTGCACCAGCAGATGAGTTAGTCGAGTGTGATGATGAGGTACCAGCAGCGATTGATTTAACAGCATTAGATAACTGTGAAGGCGATATCACAGTAAGTCCTACGGAGGAGCTTACACCAGGTGATTGTCCAAACAGTTATGTGTTAGTAAGAACCTGGAC
>CAYPWL010000053.1:0-19177 GCA_964414425.1 uncultured Saprospiraceae bacterium | reverse complement strand
ATCAAATGGAAGATAATTTTTACTCCTATCAATATAAGACGGATCCAGGTTGGGAAGAATGTATAAAAGAATGTTCAAGAAAAACTGCCTCTTGTAAGTTTGATGTCTATTCATCTTGGTGGGCAGGAGTAGTAGGCGCAGGCATTGCTGGAGGGATTTTTACTGGAGGATCAGGAATCCTACCTGGTGCGGCAGCGGGTGCAGTTAGTGGAGCCGTTGTTTTGGGAGATGATTATATTCGATGTTTAAGAGATGATGGAACTTGTAAACGTGATTGCCCTCAACCAAAATAAATTATGACAAATAAGAATAAGTGGGTTTATAGAATTATTCTTTTGAGCGGTCTTGTACCCTTAGCCTTGTTCTACAGGACGGGAGAGAATATTTATGCACCTCTCGCCTGTGTCATGGTTTTAGCTGGTGCTGTTTATTATTTCCTGAAGTGCACAGATAGAACTCAGAATGACAAACGCATCCTAATCAAAAATTCTGTTTTTGTTGGAATTATGCTCGTCTTGTTTTTTGTCATTCACTATTGAGAGAAAGAAAAGAAAGGGACTGTCTCAAAGCGAGTCAGTCCTTTCAAAAATTTATTCAATGTCACTTTGATTACCCTAACCCACCTATCATCTTCTCAGGCCGCACCCACTCTGTAAACTCCTCATCCGACAGATACCCAAGAGCTACTGCTGCAGCTCTAAGCGTCGTATCTTCTTTGTAGGCTTTCTTGGCAATCTCTGAGGCTTTATCATAACCGATCTTAGTATTAAGAGCGGTGACCAGCATCAGTGAGTTGTTAAGGTGCTCAGTTATCTTCTTGCGATTAGGCTGTAGGCCAGCGATACAGTTGTCATTGAAGCTCGTACATGCATCTCCGATCAATCGGGCTGACATCAGGAAGTTAAAGATCATCATCGGCTTGAATACGTTAAGCTCAAAGTGTCCAGTCATACCACCGATATTGATAGCTACATCGTTACCACAGACCTGTGCCATAGCCATGGTTAATGCTTCTGACTGAGTTGGGTTGACCTTGCCTGGCATGATGGATGAGCCCGGCTCATTAGCAGGGATGATAAGTTCGCCGATGCCACTACGTGGTCCTGAGGCGAGCATGCGGATATCATTACCGATCTTCATGAGCGATACGGCTACAGTCTTGAGAGCGCCATGTGCTTCTACGATGGCATCATGTGCTGCTAAGCCTTCGAACTTGTTCTCTCCAGTGACGAACGGTAATCCTGTGAGCTCGGCAATCTTTTTAGCGACAAGCTCAGGATAACCTTTCGGGGTGTTAAGCCCGGTCCCTACAGCTGTGCCGCCGAGGGCTAGCTCAGACAAGTGCGCCAAGGTATTTCTTATGGCTCTAAGTCCATGATCGAGCTGAGAGGCATATCCTGATAATTCTTGACCTACAGTGACTGGAGTAGCATCCATGAAGTGCGTCCGACCTATTTTTACGACGTCCATAAATTCTGCCGACTTAGCTTCTATGGTAGCCTTTAGCTTCTCGATGCCCGGTATCGTATTTTCCATTAGGAGAGTATATGCCGCTATGTGCATCGCCGTAGGAAAGGTGTCGTTAGAAGATTGAGACTTATTGACATCGTCATTTGGGTGTAGTGCCTTAGGCTGATCGGTCAACTTACCGCCTTGAAGTACATGTCCACGATTGGCAACTACCTCATTGACATTCATGTTGCTCTGCGTACCTGAACCTGTCTGCCATACTACTAATGGAAATTGATCATCAAGATCACCAGCCGTGATTTCATCACATACTTTGCCTATGAGTTCTGCCTTTGATGCATCAAGAACGCCGAGTTCTGCATTAGTTGCGGCAGCGGCTTTTTTGAGGATGGCGAAAGCTTTGATAACCTCTTTGGGCATTTTTTGACTACCTATCTTAAAGTTTTGAATCGAACGCTGAGTTTGTGCCGCCCAATACTTGTCTTCAGGTACATCTATATAGCCAATGGAGTCTTTTTCTTGTCTCATGATTTTGCATTTATCAGTTCTACAAAAGTAAACTTCTTATATTCGGGATCGTTTTATTCGACAGTATACTTTCACTAATTAAAACAAATAAAAATGGCTTTCGAACTACCAGATTTAGGATACGCATATAACGCCTTAGAACCAAGTATAGATGCTCGTACTATGGAGATACACCATAGCAAGCACCATGCTGGTTACACAAAAAAACTTAATGCAGCAATAGAGGGTACTCCTCTTGCTAACAAAAGCATAGAAGAAATATTAGGCTCGCTTGATATGACTAATGGTGCAGTACGTAATAATGGTGGTGGATTCTACAACCACTCTTTGTTTTGGGAAGTAATCGCTCCAACTGATAGAGGTAGACTGTCTGGTCCACTTCTCGATGCTATCAAAGCAGCTTATGGCTCAAAGGAAGAGTTCGAAGCTAAGTTTGCCGCTGCTGCAGGTACCAGATTTGGCTCTGGATGGGCATGGTTATGTGTACATGATGGCGGCAAAGTAGAAATCTGTAGCACGCCTAATCAGGACAACCCATTGATGCCTGGCGTAGGATGCGGAGGTACACCTATCCTTGCTGTTGATGTGTGGGAGCATGCATATTACTTAAACTATCAGAATAGAAGACCTGATTATGTTAAAGCATTCTTGAGCATCATCAATTGGAATGTCGTAGAGAAAAAATATGAGGCATTAGTGTAAACTAACTGCTTATATAGATATAACAACTAAGCCAAGTTATCGCCATGATAGCTTGGCTTTTTTGATTTCTGGAGCATAGTATCCTGATAAGACTGATATACTTAATATGGTGTCCTTCTGACTCTAGGGGTTTTTACTATTGTTTTGTGAGGGTTAATGACATACCTTGAGTTGAAATTTTTTACCCATGATCATATTCGCAATATTTTCTGCGGTTGTATTATTATTTGGTGAACAGATGATAAAAGAATCGCGGGTTTAAAAGGCTTACAGCAAATTAGTCTTCCCATGTTAGAAGAGATCTTTAAAAACAGGCCTGAACGAAAGTTCGGGCCTTAATTTTTTATACCATTTAAGTTTAGACTGTTTACAGTCTCCCGAAGTATCTGCGTAAGAACCACTCCAATACGAGGCTTAATAGTAATAATCCAAGCAACCACTTTAGATCTAAGATGCTGCGATTAACCACGTTCTGATAGAGGATGGGTTTCATCTGATCATTGCCGAGCAGTTCTTCTTGTAGTTGATTGATCTGATCCGGGTAATACACTTTTCCTGAAGACTTAGTCGCCAAGGCATGCAATACATTGTGATTGGCTTGTAGGTTAGACTTTTCAACTTCGATACGTCGCACAGAGAACTTTCCTGTGTCCTCATACTGCTCACCAGCATGAGAAGTATTGGCCTTGTAACTATACCTGCCCGGTAAGAATACGCCAGCATTTAGGGCATAACCATTATTGGACTTTGAAAAGGTATAGGAGAACTCTTCTCCCGACTCGTTAGTGATCGTGAGGAATGCTTCAGGATCGTTGATCAGCTCATAATTGCTGTTATATAACTCGCCGACTATTCTGACCTCATCATTTTCTTGATAGATGTTGTCGCTCGTACTGACTCTAAATTTTCGCTTATCATCCTTAGTTGATGTATAGACAATAGACTTGTCAATAATCTCTGAGATCACTTCGTAGCCGCCATCTTCTATATAGTCAAAGTACTTCCATCGCCAGATTCCCTCACCAAAGAGAAAGGCCCATCTGATTCCGTCATATTCAGAAAAACTGAGCATCGGGAAGTCTGTCTCGATGCCACCGATAGCCTGTTGGAGTAGCGTCTGTTGATTTTGACCGAAGCTATATTCCCCAAATGGACTGGTGAGCGGCGGATATCTCTTGACCCGTGCGATAACTTCATCCGAGATATTGAAGTTGGTAAAGTCGCCACTTACTACCGCCTCACTATCATTTGTGACGCCAGTGCCTTGGCCTTTGATGCTGACGATAGACTGTAGACTATTGAGACTACTCAGCACCGTCTGATTACCTAAGATCATCATACGCGGAGTCTTGAGCTGATCCAGCCTTTGGAGTGTAGGTTTTATAGATTGATTTTTTGATGGGAGATTGTGCAAGATGACGAGGTCCGCCGAGTTTAGATCGGCATCTGCCACCTTATAGTCGACACTGATCTCATAGTTTTTATTATTACTTAAGATCTGCTTGAGCGTAGCAACATCAGGGTGCGGTGCATTGGCCAGTATCAAAATATTCTGACGGGCATCGAGGACATCGATATATACCGCTTTTCTATTGTTAGCCTTGTTTTGCTCACTATTAAGGGGTGAGACGGTAACTATATATTCTGCAAGTCCAGAAGTAGATAGATCCAGCGTTACTGATCGAGTGGTAAAGAAGTTGTCGCTATCGATTCTGATATTCTCTTCATGGATCAATTTAGTTCCTGATCCCACTCGCTGATTAATTCGGAGCAGGGTGCGCTGACCGCTGCAGTCATGAGCATCAATATCTATCTGTATCTCTGTCTGGTCATTGAGGTATCCGATCTGGTTATAGAGCACTTCCTTAACGGAGAGGTCTACTATCGGTGTCGTGTCACCGAGTGCAACGCCATAGATCGGGCTGGTGTGGTTATAGCTACTATAGATTGGATTTTTGCCTTCATTATAGACGCCATCCGTGATGACGATCGCCGTGGCGAGATTTTCGCCCTCATAGATATCACTGATATATTCGATAGGCTTATTGATATCTGTAGTCTTATCAGTTTGGGTTGAAGAATCGCGATCTTGATATACCTCTGAGCCAAAGAATATATGATCTACTTTAAATCGCTCTTCAAGCTGTGTAGTCAGCGCGCTGATGCTGGCCTGTAGTTCCTCATTGTTATCCAACCCTGCGACTGATTCGCTTATATCTTGGGCGATGACTACGATAGGTTCTTTGGACTCTTCCTCAGTGGATTGAAGCAGGAGGCCTAATAATAGCAAGGTGATAATGCCAACAGTTAGGAATCTAAGCCCTCCCAATAATAAGGATAAGCCTGTGCTCTTATCGGTTGTTATTGCTGATCGGAAGTATAAAAGCAGGCTAAAGACTATGGCACATACCGCACAAACTACGATCCATGCTGGCGGGTATTCAAAACTTATATGTTGCATCATAGTCTTACTCTACTCAAGGCTGCAAAAGTATTATTATTTCTTGCGACGTGTTTTACTAATACTGCATTAGTTGTCGTGCTGTCTTTAAGACTTATATACCTCGTTATTGATACCCTCTTGGAACAATAAAAACAGAAACTTGGTAGTATACTATAGAGTAACTTTATTGTTATAGTAAAATGACGAATATGAGATTTCTATGGATTGCTATTCTGAGTGTGATGATATCATACACCGCTCAGGCCTCTTACATCCTATTACCAATGGATGAGGAGAATCAAACTGAACATCTCAAGGCCTATGGGATCACCTATTGGGTGTTAGAGAAAGGCGTTGAAGCCTATTGGCTACTCAATTACGAAGGTGGAGCATTCGCATTCGAACACACGAAGAGTATCGAGGCAGAGTGTAAGATCCGTGGGGTAGACTATCGAGTAATCCCCAATGCACAGTTTGCCAATATCCGGCAGCAGATCGCCGATCCAGAACAGAATCAAGACGTCATCAAGTTGGAGCAAGCTCCCAAGATTGCGGTATATACGCCGCCATTTAATGCACGTGGAGAGAAGATTCAACCTTGGGATGACGCCGTAACTATGGTGTTGACCTATGCAGAGATACCTTATGAGACAATCTATGATCGTGAAGTACTCGAAGATAAGTTGGCGCAGTACGACTGGCTCCACCTGCACCATGAGGACTTTACAGGGCAGTATGGCAAGTTTTATAGATCATATCATACGACGCTGTGGTATCAAGAGAATCAGCGCAAGATGGAAGAGCTGGCAACCAGTTTGGGATTTGAGAAAGTCTCTAAGCTCAAACTGGCCGTAGCAAGTAGGATCAGAGAATATGTTGAAGGTGGTGGATTTATGTTTGCCATGTGCAGTGCGACCGATAGCTTTGACATCGCACTTGCAGCAGCAAAGACTGATATCTGTGACAAGATCTACGATGGCGACTCCAAGGATGCCGCATGTCAGGATCACTTGGACTTCTCGCAGACCTTTGCATTCAAAGATTTTAAGCTTGAACCTAATCCACTGGAGTATGAATACTCCAGTATAGATATGGCTCCACGTAAGCGTAGTGCGCTCGCTCCAGAGTCGGACTACTTTACCTTATTTGATTTTTCGGCTAAGTGGGATCCTATCCCTACCATGCTTACACAGAATCATACCCGTACTGTCAAAGGGTTCATGGGCCAGACCACAGCATATGACAGAGACTATATCAAGTCTGATGTACTCATCATGGGCGAAAATAAAAGCCTGGACGAGGCGAGATATCTACATGGCACCTTTGGCTATGGTACTTGGACTTTCTACGGAGGTCATGATCCAGAGGACTATAGACATTATGTCAATGATCCCGAGACAGATCTTAATCTACATCCTAAGAGTCCAGGCTATCGTCTGATCCTCAACAATGTACTGTTCCCTGCCGCTAAGAAGAAGAAGCGGAAGACGTAGGGAAAGTATCGAGTTGTCGAGTTGCGAGTATCGAGGTAAGCTTGACATTTCTATTCTGAGTCTTGAAGAGTTTACAGCAGAATTAGAAGCTGAAGGCTTACTGTAGATGAGCTATAAAATTATTAATAGCCTGCGTTGTTCGAATGACTGTGTCTTCGAACCAATATGTTATCCTGAGTAGTACATATTACTATGATGTTGCCAACTTTATAGGGCGAATAAGACATAAATTTTGGGTTACTTGATTTCAAAACATCACCCCTTCATCCAACTCATTGCCCCTGGATAAAAAGCAATAAAAAACAGCGTGACAATCAAGGGGCACACTATAGCCGTAATCATAGCGTAGAAATAAAACTTAGGCACTTTGGATCGATCGATGAGTTCCATGATGAGCGATATGACCAAGACTGCGGTGGAGATCGTGGTTACGATCATGGACAGCATGAATCCAGCATAAGGACTGAGGAGCCATAGACCTGCATACAGGATGATTTGGATTAGGATTAATTCACTTAGGCCTATGCGCATTGGATCGGTGGTGTAAAGATTTTTTTAAAGCCCTGTTAATATACTCAGTCAGGGAATATAATTGCTGTCTTCTCAGTTATACCATTCGAGTAATTTACATTTCATGAAACCACTTTTACTGATCTTTTCGCTGTTGATGATTACCGGAGTTGTATTCGGACAGGACGATTACGTTGCAGAGCAAAAGCGCAAGTATGAGGAGAATATACTGAAGGAAGAGATTAATGGGGTCTACATACCTATAAACATCGATGATGCGATGATGCAACTTGATGAGATTGCTAATGAAGAGAGTCGCGCTAAGCTCATAGGCGCTGATGAGGAACTGGTCGTCGAGCGCTTGAATAGAGGTCTGGGTAAGTGGATGATCAGCAAGTGGAATTTTTATGAGGGCTCCAGATTATCACATCACCTCAAGCAACTTGGCGTGAGTCTCCCTAATGATATGTCCTCGTTTTTAATTAGGACTTACTATCGCCAGCTTAATGAGCTGCCACTACAGATTGAAGAACGAGCAGCAGCTATATATGATCTGAGAAAGAAAGAACAGGAAGAGCGTAACAAACTGAAGAAAGTTAGGACGATCCCTAACTAAGTATGATTCCACTTCCATCGAGCAATTGGAACATATTATAAGAAGTTTTTATACAAGTTCGATTCAATTATCAATAATATCGGGAGGCAGTCGTTCAAAATTCATAGTTTTGATTTCTTTTTGAATTGTGTAGATAGCATAGATAACATTTCCCATGGCTAAGAATTTACTAATTGTTGAGTCTCCTGCTAAGGCAAAGACTATTGAGAAATACCTCGGTAAAGACTTTAAAGTGAAGTCAAGCTATGGTCATATCAGGGATCTTGACAAGGGCACTAAGGGTGTCGCTATTGAAAATGATTTTGAGCCCAAGTATGTCGTCTCACCCGAAAAGACGAAAGTTGTAAAAGAGCTGAAGTCAGCAGTCAAGAAGGTCACAGAGGTATGGCTCGCAACGGATGAAGACCGTGAAGGAGAAGCCATCTCATGGCACTTATGTGAGGTCTTAGGATTGGATCCACAGACGACTAAGAGAATTGTATTTAGAGAGATTACGAAGCCTGCTATTCAGAAGGCTATAGAGAGTCCTCGTCTTGTAGACCAAGGACTCGTCAATGCACAGCAAGCACGTAGGATATTAGACCGACTGGTTGGATTTGAACTCAGTGGAGTGCTCTGGCGTAAAGTCAAAAACAAGCTCAGTGCAGGACGGGTACAATCTGTTGCCGTGAAGTTGATTGTTGAGAAGGAGCGAGATATACAATCTTTTAAGACAGAACCATACTTTAAGGTTACAGCAGAGTTTGAGGTAAAAGATACTAATGGTTATAAGGCTATGCTCAAAGCAGAGTTGGCCACAAGATTAGCTACTGAGCAAGATGCGCAGACATTTATCGAGAAGTGTAATGGGGCTGATTTTACGATTGAAGACATTAAAACTAAGCCGACGAAGAGAAAGCCGGCAGCGCCGTTTACAACATCGACATTGCAACAAGAGGCTTCGAGGAAGTTAGGCTTCAGCGTTAATCGTACGATGTCTAATGCGCAGCGTCTCTATGAGCAGGGATTTATTACCTATATGCGTACCGACTCAACATCATTGAGTAATCAGGCGATAGGCACCATCGGTGACGAAATTGTCAGCTCATTTGGAGAGAAGTATCACAAGGTTAGACAGTTTAAGTCTAAGAGTAAAAATGCACAAGAGGCTCACGAAGCCATCAGACCTACTTATATAGATCGCAAAGATGTAACTTCAGATAGAGATCAACAGCGCTTATATGAGTTGATCTGGAAGCGTACGATAGCTTCGCAGATGTCTGAGGCAGAATTAGAGAAGACGACTGTAGATATCAGCATATCTACTCAGAAGGATCAGATGCTTAAGGCATATGGTGAGGTCTTGAAGTTTGACGGATTCCTCAAGGTATATATGGAGTCTAAGGACGAAGATGATCCAGAAGATACAAGAGGCATACTGCCTCCAATATCTGTGGGGCAAGTATTGACATTGGATCATATCAAGGCTACAGAGCGTTTTACTCGTGGGCCAGCCAGATATACAGAAGCAAGCTTAGTAAAAAAACTTGAAGAGCTTGGCATCGGTCGTCCGTCGACTTATGCACCGACGATCAGTAAGATCATGGACCCTACGAGGGGCTATGTTACTAAGGAGAGTCGAGAGGGGACACCTCGAGATTTTCGAGTGGTAACACTTAAGGATGGCTCAATCACACAGAAAACAGAAACCGAAAATACTGGTGCGACCAGTAATAGACTGTACTCTTCAGATATAGGCATGATTGTCACTGATTTCTTGGATGCGCATTTCAGCGAGGTGATGAGTTACAACTTCACTGCTGGTATGGAGGAGAAATTTGATGATATCGCTGAGGGGCAAGCAGAGTGGAAAGAGATGCTCAAAGGCTTCTATGGCCCATTCCATAAGGACGTAGAAGAAACTATCGAGACGGCAGAACGTGCGAGGGGTACTCGAGTACTTGGCACAGATCCTGAGACCGGACATAGCGTCTTAGTGCAGATCACTCGATATGGGCCAGTAGTTCAGATCGGTAGCCGAGAGGAAGTAGGGGAAGAAGGTAAGCCAAAGTTTGCCAATCTACGCCCAGGGCAATCGATGGAGACGATCACTTATGAAGAAGCGATAGATCTATTCCAGCTGCCAAAAAATCTGGGAGAGTATGAAAATAAGCCCGTAGAGATTGGAGCAGGCCGCTATGGTCCTTACGTTAAGTTCGATGAGAAGTATATCTCATTAGGCCGTAAGACGGATCCACTATCTGTCACGTTAGAAGAGGCTATTGAAAAAATAGAAGCCAAGCGAGAAGAGGATAGGCCGATCGCAACTTATGAGGATAAGCCAATTACTAAAGGTGTTGGAAGATTTGGACCATTCGTAAAATGGGAAGGTCTCTATGCCAATGTGAGCAAGAAATACGACTTTGATAATCTTTCTGCCGATGATGCCATAGCGCTTGTCATGGCGAAGGTTGAAAAAGAAGCTAATCGCTATATCAAGCAGTGGCCTAAAGAAAAGATCGCTATCGAAAACGGACGATGGGGGCCATTCTTTAGAGTGGGCAAGAAGAGTGTCAAGATCCCTAAGGTCAAGGACAAAAAACTTGAAAAGGAAGAACTCGAAGCACTAAGTCTCGAAGACGTTAAGAAGATGATTAAAGAGGCTCAATCATAAGCCTGTACGATATCCACTTCATTACTGAGTAGATACGACCGGAATGTCTTAGCAAAATGCTGCATTCTATCGAGCTGCTCTGCCGTAAACTGATCAACCTCTAAGCCATAAGACATGTGATTTTTGCTGATGGTATCATCATCAGTAAGTCCCATCATGTGCTTGTTGACATGATTGAGATCCCACGGGTGATTTAATCCCAAGAAGTGTCCCATCTCATGTACCAGTGTGGTCAGATCCTTTAATCCAGGATAGGACAAGAATATGCGATCAAACTGGGGAGAGTTGTATTCGTAAGTGTGTCTCATCCGACTGAGTACTGGCGTAAATCCCATCATAGCGGCACCACCTGGAGTCTTGCTATAGGTGTCGAATATGTAAATATTGATCGAGCCGGCTATTTCTATTGGATCAACTATTCCTTCGATGTCTTCGTCTCCACGGCCTATAGCAGCGTCATGTAGATCTGGGATGTATGCATGGTTTTCATCAATAAACATCTTTCCGATGCTAAAGACTATGCGATTCTCGAACTCACTGTTGAGGTAGTCAATATTGCGCCCTATGTCCAAGGTTACGCTTTCGTCCACATCGCTCATTCCCATCATATAAAAGTTAAGCTTGAACATTGGGATCGTATCTGCGACATTTGCTGATAGACTCGTCGTCAGCAGTTGTAGCAGCGTAATTGTTAATATGTAATTGATTCTTCTCAAAGGATTTGTAGTTGTTGGGTTGTAACCTATAGAGACGCATATTTATTATTGCACCCTATCGATATTGATAATATTAACATATTAAATATTCGGCAGAAAGAGCGTATGCGTTATATAAATAATACTAAAACGTCGGATAAAACAATTTGATTTTGCTGATCGTGGCTGGGCCTAATCTATGAGTTGAAGGGTGTAATACCATCGTTTATCACTTATTTTGGGACATATGATCTATGATTGTGGTGGCGATGCTGTCAGAAGGGTTATGCTGATCATACATTTCTTTGATCAGTGTATAGTCAGCCATGATCGTCTCTTTATTATCAATCAAGGCTTTGATGGCATCTGTAAGTTTCTCAACTGTTAGGTCTTGTTGTATCAATTCTGGGACTACAGATTTATTTAATAGTAAGTTAGGAAGTGAGATATACTCTGATTTGATGAGGCGCTTTGCAATTAGAAAATTGATGGCGCTTGTTTTATAGATGACCACTTGTGGTGTTCCAATAATTGCTGCCTCGAGCGTGGCCGTACCAGACGTAATAATCGCCATGCTTACCTGCGGTAATAGATGCTGCAAGGGCTCTTCAGAAATTGTGACGTTTGCTATACCCTTTAGAAAGGCGTTGTACAGAGTTGGGCTCAAGCCAGGAACCTTGCTAAGTAAAAACTTGTATTGCGGAGACCTCCGCATAAATGCGCTGAGAACTGGCATCATGCTTTTGATCTCTTGTGCTCGGCTGCCGGGAGCGATCAGTATTGAATTTTGTTGATCATTAGATGGGGCTACAGGCAAGGAGTCTAATAAGGGGTGACCCAAAAATAGAGAGTAATGTCCTTGAGAATTGAAGTAGTCATTGGCGAATGGAAAGAGGGTGATCAGTAGATCAAAATCTCTCTGGATGGCTTTATTTCGCCAAGCTCTGGAGGCCCAAGTTTTGGGAGGGGCGATGTAGATATTCTTATATCCTTTGTTTTTCGTCCAGCGGCCTAGCCTGAGGTTAAATCCTGCAAAGTCCACATAGATGATTACGTCCGGCTTTATGCGATTAATTGTTGATTGGAGTTGATGATATGCTTGTCTAATTTGGATAAGGTTTTTAGGCAAGCTTGTGAGGCCCATTACTGCAAGGTCAGTAGTGTTTTGGACGATTACGGCGCCAGCGTGCTTTAAGGCTCGACCACCCATAGCGTATACTTCTGCCTTGTGGTCTTGATCCATAATGGATACCGTGAGCGCAGTACCAATCTTATCTCCAGAGATTTCGCCTGTAACAATCACATAACGCATAAGAGTGTAGTTCATCCAAGAGGGGTCATTCCTGACAGACCTACATGGCCAGCGTGAATGTAGAAAATAAAATACGACCAAACTTATTATTAATGAGATTGAGGCGCGCCAGATTTTCTGAGTCGTGGTCTAAGTGATACATTAATTTGTCGCAAGTTTGATGTTATATTGTGCAGCTAACTTTATTCACTCTAATACTGTACTGCATGCGTCTTCATGATCCTTTAGCGAGAGAGCTCTACGAGTCTATCAAAGATCTGCCCATCATTGATTACCATACCCATTTGCCAGCAGGAGAAATTCTTGGTGATCATAAATTTGAGAACCTCTGGGAGCTATGGCTTAAGCATGATCATTATAAGTGGAGACTGATGAGAGGATGCGGGATAGAGGAGCGCCTGATTACGGGGGATGGTGCTGCCTATGATAAGTTTGAAGCCTTTGCAACCATTTTGCCGATGGCTATTGGGAATCCTGTATATCAATGGGCGCATATGGAGTTGTCCGATATATTTGGGATTACAACACTACTTAATGCTGACACGGCCAGAGAGATTTGGGACGAAGCTAATCGACAGCTTGCTACTTCGATCTCGGTCCGTAGTTTGCTACGACAGTTTAATGTAGAACTGATCGGGACCACCGATGATCCATATGATGACCTTACAGATCATAATGCCCTGGCCAGGGAGAACTATAATACAGCAGTGGTGCCAACCTATAGGCCAGACAAATATCTTCTCTCAGATGATATAGATTTAGCATCGCTTAAGGAGCGCCATGAATATTTTGCAAGTAATGGATGTCTCATGTCTGATCATGGTCTGAATTGTATCCCTGATCCTGGAAGTGCAGCGTATCAAGCATTGATAGAAATTGCTCGATGGAATCATGAGAAGGATTGGGTTATGCAGTTGCATCTCGGAGCTGAGCGTCGAGTGAACACAAGACTTACTAAGCGTACTGGCTCTGATGCAGGTTTTGATACCATGGGTAGTTGGACTCAGACTGATCGATTGATTCATTTTTTGGATGAGTTAGACCAGACGGATCAATTGCCTAAGACGGTGGTTTATAATCTCAATCCCAATGAATCAGAGGCGATATGCTGTGCGCTACAGAACTTTCAGCAGGCGCCCACTCCTGGCAAGGTGCAATACGGTGCCGCATGGTGGCATCTGGATCATGTAAGTGGTATCCGTGCACAGTTGAACATAACTATGCAATTATCAGCACTGGGGGCACACATAGGGATGCTGACGGATAGTCGATCATTCTCAAGTTATGTGAGGCATGATTTTTATCGTCGTATTCTCAGTAGCTTCCTTGCGGAGAAAGTTAACTCTGGCGAGATGCCTATGGACAAGTCACTGCTCATGGAGTTAGCGAAGAATATATCATACTACAACGTCAAGCGCTACCTCAACATTTAATTAGAATAGAACATCAAATAATATGGCATATATAGATTCATTATTCGATTTAAAAGGCAAAGTCGCCGTTGTTTTTGGCGGCACTGGAGAGCTTTGCGGGCATATGGCTATCGGGCTTGCCAAAGCTGGAGTTCGTGCCGTAGTGGTTGGCAGAAACGTCGAGAAAGGAGCAGAGAAGATATCTATAATAGAAGAAGCTGGCGCTGAGGGTATATTTCTATCAGGAGATGTCTCTTCACGTGATTCTATAGAGGCTGTGATAGCACAGACACTTGATCAGTACGGTGTCATAGATATTGTTGTTAATGGTGCAGGTGTTAACTCCGCCACCCCTTTTGTCGATATTCCAGAAGAGGAGCTTCGACGCATTATGGATGTAAACTTCATGGGTACAGTAAGAGCCTGTCAGGTGTTTGGTGACTACTTCCTTAAATCAGAAAGACCTGGATCGATTATTAATTTAGGGTCAATATCAGGGCTCAATCCATTATCGAGAGTGTTTACCTATTCTGCCAGTAAAGCAGCAGTGCATAACCTCTCCAAGAATTTGGCAAGAGAGTGGGCGGAAAATGAGATAAGAGTGAATACGCTCGTACCAGGGTTCTTCCCCGCAGAACAAAATCGTAAAGTCCTCAACGAATCCCGCATCAAGCAGATCTTAAGTAAGACGCCAGCTAATAGATTTGGCGAACCTGAAGAGTTAATCGGAGCTACACTACTACTATCTTCTGCTAAGGCTGGTAGATTTATCACTGGTCATGAGATGTTAGTCGATGGTGGGTTTAATGCCATGTCTATTTAGGCCTGTTTGTGTGGAGTGCTGTTGGTAAGGCTACTTTAGGAATTTTCAATTACTTTTGTAATGAGCTAAGTATAGTCAATGATAGTGTTATATTAAGTTGGGCCAAATGAAATATTTAAAATCATCTATTCCATTTTTAGTTTTTGGGTTCTTTCTGTATAAAGCGAGTTGTCTAATATTGATAGAAGGTGTGACAGGATGGAGGCTGTATGCAGCATATATAGCTTCATTAGGATCTATGAGTATAATTACTGCTGGTGTTCTTGGCATTTTAATGCAAAAGAACAGGATAAATACTATAGAGACACAAAGCAATTGAGTACCCTTGGAGGCCTGCGATTCTAATCTGAAAGTTATTTATCCCCAAAATCGTCCAGCCTATTTTAGTGGAGTAAGATCTCTCTATGACGTTATGTGATAAGCTATTGCCAGATATCATAATTATGATCCATAGCTATTAAAACTTAGCTTGGTAACAGCATAATCAATTTCATTTATTTCTGATTTATCATTGTACTAACTACGAGTGAGTTAGCATTTGAAGGTCCATATAAAATGAAAAAGCCCTCATCTAAACGATGAAGGCTTTTCGCGGTCTGGACGGGACTCGAACCCGCGACCCCCTGCGTGACAGGCAGGTATTCTAACCAACTGAACTACCAGACCTAACTCTTTCCTTTCTTCAAAGAGTGTGCAATATTAGCAACTATTTATATATGGTGCAATTAAAGCTTTAGTTTTTTATCCCTACGATCAATTATTAATGATGTGCGCAGAGCAACAACACTGATAATCAAGAGAATCAGCCCCAATAAAAATACAGACCACTCCGATAGTGTCGGAATAGTTTCCATATTTGCTTCAGGAGTTATAGCGCTTGAATTGTCTTCGATCGTAGCACAATCGGCAACTAATGGACAAGAAGTCTCACTTCTAAAGTTGACCCCATTAAGCGTCACATTGATTGAAGTGGTAGGTCGCCGAAATATTGGAATATCAACAAAACCTCTTGAATTTATCTGTCCTAAACTTGTCCCTCTTCTTATCGAGGCACCATTTCTATTGAGGAAAGAAAATTCTGTTGATTCAACATTGTCCGACACCATTATATCTGTACCAGGCAAACCCAAAATCCTCATAGTGTCCACATATAGTTCTGAGGTCTCTGTTGTCAAGACATTATTACAATCACATGAGGTGATCAGTTGGACAGAACTGCAACTAAAATCGTCAGAATTATTTTCACATAAATTGTCATCAACATTAATGCCGGCAACAAATCCGTCGATTCCAACGGGGCAGATTTCTTGAAGTTCATTATCTGTACAGTAGCACTGACATAGAGATACGGTCTCAATCATACCTCGTAGTAAGAAACCACAATTATTATCTGGATCTCCAGCTGTATTAATGGCTATGAATCCTATATCATTAGTGCCAAAACTGAATTGGTATGCTGTAGTAAATGTTGTAGATTCACCTGCCGCCAAAGTCTGTCGAGGTTGACTCGTAATCGTTAGATTGGGCGACGAGCTGGAGCTAAGAGTGAGCGGCAACTGAAGTGATACAGGCACAGCACCGTCATTAGTAATGGTCCAAGTGTCTTGCTTGGTGCTTACACCGTCATTAAAATCTTCGAATTGAAGTAATGAGGTATAATACCCACCGCAAGGAATTGAAACTAAATTGCCGTTGGATTGGTCAGTTGTAATAGTGATCGTGCTTTGTGCATTAGCACCATAGCACAGTGAGCTGACCACTAACAGCAGACCTGCTAGTCTTTGTAAATTTTTCGTTTTCATCATGTACGTTTTCATCGTGTCAAAAAGGACACAGGTCGACTTCTCAGTCTATGTTGAAAATTTCCAAAGCCTAAAACATATAGGAGGCACAACAGTCAGAATGACTATTATGGTCAACGGGCGTTTTCATCAATATTCAAATATACAAATAAATTTACATATAAATAATCAACATATGATTTTCTTTGGTCGTAATAGTCAAAGGATCAGTTATGTAGATATGCAGAATTCTTTAATACTTCAATTCCTAATATATTGTACTACGGTTGGGTAGCTAAGGTCTATATTTACGTTTCTGTAAGAACTAAGAGATTATGGTATTTCTTGATTTTGAACAACCATTGGAGAGCCTTTATGAACAGCTTGAGACTATCAAAAAGTTGGAGAGCGAAGGTGATATCGATGTAACCGATAAGATAAAAGAGCTAAACGCTCATATCCGTAAAAAGAAAAAAGAGGTATTTACTGACTTGACGCCGTGGCAGAAAGTCCAATTGTCGAGACACCCTGCACGACCATATACCCTCTATTATATAAACCAGATCTGTAAAAAATTCACTGAACTCCATGGAGACAGGAAGTTTGGTGACGATAAGGCAATCGTCGGAGGACTGGGTTCAATCGATGGACAGACCGTAATGCTAATCGGACACCAAAAAGGGGTGAATACTAAGATGCGTCAATACCGTAATTTCGGTATGGCTAATCCTGAGGGTTATCGTAAGGCCCTCCGTCTTATGAAGACAGCTGAGAAGTTTAATATTCCTGTAGTTTGTTTTATAGATACGCCAGGTGCGTATCCAGGCATCGAAGCTGAGGAACGTGGTCAAGCAGAGGCTATAGCGCAGAACCTCATGGAAATGGCGCAACTGACTGTCCCAATCTTATGCTACATCATAGGAGAGGGCGCTTCAGGTGGCGCATTAGGTATCGGCTTGGGGGATCGCATATTCATGTTGGAGTATACCTGGTATACAGTGATTTCGCCCGAATCATGTTCATCCATATTATGGAGGACTTGGGATTACAAAGAGCAAGCGGCTGAATCATTAAAGTTGACTTCGGATCATATGCTTGACTTCGGCTTGATAGACGGTATTGTGCCTGAACCAGTAGGCGGAGCACACTCTGACCCAGAAAAAATGGCCAAGGCACTCAAGAAACACATCAAAACAGAGCTTGCCGAATTGACTCAGATCAAACCTGACAAGTTAATCCAGGGTAGGCTTACGAAGTATGATGCGATGGGTCAATTTGTCAATAAGTGAGAGCTGAGAATTGATGGTTAGAGCAGTCAAGAGATACTTCTTTAATAGGGAGTACTTAAAGATTTCTGTAGACGGAGTGCATATCGAACCCAAAATCAATAGCGTATCGACGATGTTGATCCTGACAGATGAGTTATCATTTGACAAACAACAACTGGCAAGATCTGTAGAACAGTTGGCCAAAAAAGGAGTAAATGCGAAAGGCTTCTATATATCATCGACTACTATTGATGAAGAGGACTCAGTAGTAGAATGTGTAGATCCTCAATGTTTTAAGTGGTCAGGCGTGCCAAGGCAAGAATTCTTAGTCAAATGGCTCCAGAATAAATATGACTTAATTGTAAAGGTCGATCGACATCATAATAGATCTATGGATTATCTTTTTGCCTCCTCTAATAGTCTTTTGAAGGCCGCTGTTGTATTTGACGGTCAGATGGATGGAAATGCTCAGTTCTGTTTGTCCGCGGATAGTTCTGCAAGGGAGGTGCTCGATGTCTTATGCATCAAGTTGTATGATCAGTTGATTAATATATTTAAGTAATGAAGTATCAACAGTACGTAGGAACAGGAGTTGCCGTAATAACGCCATTCAAAAATGGAGAGGTTGATTACAGTGCACTGACACGTGTGATCAACCATATATTGCATGGAGGGGTGGATTATTTAGTTGTATTAGGATCCACAGGGGAGACCGCCACACTCAATGCTGAAGAAGCGAGGAATATATTAACGCACACTATTGATACTGTCGAAGGTAGAGTGCCGATAGTAGCGGGAAACTTCGCAGGTAATAATACGCTCGAAATTGCCAAGAGCATCAGCCAATTTGACTTCGACGGGATTGATGCAATACTGTCTTCAAGCCCTGCATATGTCAAGCCGTCTCAGGAGGGGATATATCGTCACTACATGGCATTGGAGGAGGTATCACCAGTACCCATCATACTCTATAATGTCCCAGGTCGAACTATGTCTAACATGGAATGGACGACAACAGTACGATTAGCCAATGCCAGTAAGAAGTTCGTTGGGATCAAAGAAGCGACAGGAGATCTCATCCAGACTACACGGATTATTAAAAATATGCCTGAAGACTTTTTTGTAACATCGGGTGATGACGAAGTGGTGATCCCGATGTTGTCAGTTGGGGGGCACGGCGTGATCTCTGTAATCGGTAACGCACTACCAAGTCAATTTTCTGAATTGATTAAGTGTGGCTTAGCGGGAGATTATGAAAAAGCTCGCGAACTCAATAACCTTGTCTACGATCTACACAAGTGGTTGTATATCGAGGGGAACCCAGTGGGGATAAAGACTGCCATGGAGATTTTAGGATTCTGTACTAATGAGGTGAGGCTGCCACTCAGCCCGATGTCGAGTGATAACTACAAGTACTTAGAGAGGGCACTGCGAGCGATAATAGGATAGTAGATTCATATTTGGTCTAATC
>CAYPWL010000052.1:0-20291 GCA_964414425.1 uncultured Saprospiraceae bacterium | reverse complement strand
CAAGACACTAAACGCTTAGAGGGATTATTTTCATCCAAGTAAAGATCTTGAAGTGAGAGGCAGCAAACAAATCAATGTCTTTATTCAGTTTTCGGCTGAGGAGATCCGAGTCGGGAGATTAGTCTTGGATAATAGAAGGGTCTATTTTAAGTACGACGATGAATTCTTAAGTAAGGGCTTGAACCTATCTCCTTTTAAGCTGAGGCATAATAATGACATTCAATTTTCTGAGCCAATTCCTTTTCACGGGATCTTTGGAGTCTTCGATGATTCGCTCCCCGATGGATGGGGTATGTTGTTGTTAAACCGTGCGTTAGAAAAGAAAGGACTTTCGCTGAACGACATAAATATCTTGGATCAACTGGCTTATATAGGTGATACTGGCAAAGGTGCACTCATATATCGTCCGGCTTTTATAGAAGAACTGGAGTTCGGTGATGTCCTAGATGTTGATAGGCTAAAAACTGCAATGGATGAAGTGTATTATGGCTCCAGCACTGAAGTAATCGAAGAACTGATGCAGTTAGGTGGATCTTCTGGTGGAGCAAGGCCCAAGGCCAATGTGGGCTATAATTCAGCGACTGATGAACTTATACATGGCTATAATATTCTTCCAAACAATTTCGAACACTGGATCATAAAGTTCCCTGGCTCCGAAGATCCCATTGATATTGCCAATATTGAATATGCTTATTCTAAAATGGCTCAGAAAGCTGGAATATCAATGAGTGAATGTAAATTATTGGAAAGCCCGATAGGCTTACAAGTGTTTGCAACCAAGCGCTTTGATAGAATGAAAAACGATCGAATACACATGCATTCAATGGCAGGATTGATGCATGATAATTTTCGTTTAAGTAGTATTGATTACGGCCATATAATGGATACTGCATATAGACTTGAAAAAACAGCTTCAGTCCGTAAAAATGTATTGCGTTTGGCTGCTTTTAATGTATACAGTCATAATAGGGACGATCATTCTAAAAACTTCTCATGGCTCATGGATCATAATGGACACTGGTCTTTAGCCCCTGCATATGATCTAACATACTCTTCAGCAGGTATTGACGAGCACAGTACTAGAGTTGCTGGGGAAGGGGCTCGTCCAGGACGGAAACACCTAACGGAATTAGCTGACGAGTTTAGTATTAACAGACCTAATGAGCTGATAGAACAAGTACAAAACGCAATATCTATATGGCCAACAATTGCAAAAGAATCAGGAGTTAGGAAAGAATCAATAAAGAGAATACAAGCCAAATTTGAAGAACTCAGAGATTAATTAGTAAGACTGGGTTTATAAGGATGTCCGTAGACATGTCGCTCCTCTGGAGCGTCCTGATCGATGCATATGGATTTGCTATTAATATAGCGCTCCTCAGGAGCGCGAGAGGACGATGTTCAATGAAATCTGAACTAATCTTAATCTTCCATTATCGCTATGACATTGGGCAGGTGTACTGAGTTATTTTCAGATAGAAAATATACAAATAGCTTCAGCGGAGCTACACCTTAATAGCCACATAGTGGCGCATAAACAAAAGCTCCAGCGGAGCGACATATTGCATCAATGACAGATTCATAGATTTAGAATATCTCAGTTATAATTGTTTCCTAATGGAAGCAATAATATGCTCCTCATTTATAGCGTTCGGTTCTGGCGTCCAACTTTTAGATGAACATTACGAACTCTATATGATTGAGCAGTCAAATTTAAAGTTCGTTATCATTGAAGTAAAACCAATGTTAACATATTATGGCTTGAACTTGTTGAAATAATTGTCTACTTTTAGGATAGAGTAGAACTAATAAAAATTTTAGGTTAAGGTGCAATTGCGAAGCACCATTTGTCAATAATCTGGAATCATAGATATAAATGATTCTACTAAAGTTTTTATGCATGAATCAAAATCATTTCAAAACTAAACAGCAGATAGAGCTGGAGTTGGGTGTTCATCTTAACACTTCCTTTCCATCTCATAACAAAGCGATCACACCATACTTGAACTATACAGGAGTATAAAGTAACTGGTATGAAGAGCTTCCCATTTTACAAACAGCTGGACTCTATGGACTGTGGACCGACAGTAACTTCTTATGAGGTTTCCTTCGATGCTCAAGGAAACGCCTCAGACAGTAATTCAAGTCAAGATCCAGATCTTGATGATCCTCCATTTGAACAGATTGTTCCTCCACAAGATAATACACGTGTTGAGAGGATTCTCCCTAATTAGACATTGTATATTAAGGAGCGCTCATGGTTTTCCCTGGGCGCTGTTATTACATTATTTTAAATTATGATTAAGTCGTTCTATTTTACATTTTTTTTCATTTTAGTACATTTCAATTTACTATGTCAGTTATCTGTAGTTGACAATTATGAGATTACTAAACATGACGGTATCGGTGAGCGTTACATTAATAGCGATTTAGACATTACGCTTGATTATACTAATCCAGTATATATTGGAGATTTTAGTGATAGTCTAAAATGGGAAATGGACTTCTACCGTGTTGACTCTGTTACAGCGTTTCAACAAGAAGTGCTTACTCATTTTCATTGGCCAGGGAATATTTCAAAAGTGAGACTCCTATATTATATACCCGATTCTGCTTTGGATATGTACTATCAATCAGTAAAAGAAACGTATCTGAAAGAGTATACACCATTGGAATTTCATGAATCAAAGGTCGTAACATTACCATCGAATAAATGGTTTGGTATAGAGTTTTTTGACAACAATAGTGGCCGGAATTATACAGCCTGGGAGTTTTTTTATAAAGTGCCAAAAACTGGTGGTATAATCAGATATAATTATTTTGCACCGAGAGAAAAACAGCCAATTAAGTTTGCCGTAAGTAATGGCATGAATCAAATTATGTCTTTGATTTCATCAGAAAGGGATAGGTTTGTTGAAAGTCCGCTAGAGTATTTACAGAGTTCATTATTTCAGAATAATTTTTATCCATACGAGACATTATATAAATGGAATCGTTTTTCTGATCCAGATAAGGAATACTTTTATGAAGTCTATGAATACTTATCCTTTTTGTACGCGCTTAGTGGAGATTTTAAAAAAAATCGTGAATTTGTTATGCTTCATCGAAGTGGCGCTTCGGACCTTCGTGTAGATAACAGTGAAAATATTCTTTATGCAGATGATTACATTACAAATGTAGCTGAGAAAGCAAAAATATTAAATCTTAGCGAAGATCACTATTACCCTCGAGCACGTAATTTTATTACTAGACAATTAAAACAACTTTATAAATTGGGTTATCGAGTTATAGCTTTGGAGGCTTTATCCGGCAAGTCAAGTAATGATTATTATGAGTTAGATAACATTAAGAGAGGAGTAGGGTACTATACCAATGAATTCAACTATGCTAATCTTCTGCGGGAAGCCAAACAAATAGGATTCAAAATAGTGTCATACGAGGCTCCAAGTGGCAAAGCTGTTGGAACTAGGAGAGATTTCAACTCCTTTAGCAATATCCAGAAAATAATTAATCAAGAGCTCAACGAGAATGAAAAATTACTCATTATCTCTGGACATGATCACTCGAGTAAACAACCAGTACCGGGATACGGCAATACTCTGGGAACTTACCTTTTTAATGAATATGGGGACCAGTATGTATCAATTAAAACTGCCCAACATTTAGAATTGGACCAAGATTCTTATGAGTATTTACAGTCTAAACTTAATTGCTACGGAAATAATAGCAAGGAAAGTCCTACCGTTTTTGCTCAGAAAGATTACGACCAAAATTATGATGCAGTTATTCTATATTCCCCTACAGAATATGATTCTAATGGTATTCCAACTTGGTATCGAGATGAGGATTTGATGAGATATAATGTATGTCACAAAAACACATCTGGTGAACGTAACTATACTCAGATCGTCCTTTTAAAGGACTTTATGAGCTATGGTACAGACAGTCTTCCAGTGTTCGTTTATACGAGTGAAACCACTTTTGACATTTATATTGATTTAGTTGAAGATGACTACAGGGTTGAAACTTATTCAGGTTCAGGAGAACTCATTAGTTCTTATAATCTATGATAGTAATCTTAACTAACAGTTCAAATGAACTCACAACAGATAGAGTAATGGATTGCCTCGTCCATTTTGGAGTCGATCATTACAGACTGAATGTTGATGAATTTTTCGATGAGATAGACTATATAGAACCTCTTAGCATAAAGACCGCTTTTGTAACTAAGTTTAATACTGATAAGATACTATTTTGGTACCGCCGCAGAGGAACTCCATCTATTAGCTTATATTCTGATGGGCGAATATGTCGTCAGGCTCACAATCAAATAAAAATAGAGTACAATACGGCAATTGATTTCATCCTGACAGCAATTGAGGATCACTTTCCCATTGTAGATAGATCGAGTGCTGTCAAAAGAAATAAGCTTCAAAATTTATATGCTGCGGCTCAAGTAGGTCTGAAAGTTCCTAAGGCTATTATTAGCGCCAAGCCAGACCAAATTAGGTCGTTTATGTCCTTAAACCAGATTGAGGTTATAACGAAGCCAATCTTTGAGATACTCAATCGCAGTACGCTTGGCGGAAGGCTTTACCACTTTTTTGATAATACATCTTTAGCCATCTGTAGATCTAATGATACATCAGCATACATCCGCTTTAACTTCTGGTTCTCAGCTTCTAATTCCTTTAGACGCTTCATATGACTTACTTCCATACCGCCGTATTTCTTACGCCAGCTATAGAAGGTGCCGACACTAACGCCCAACTCCCGGCTAATCTCTTCAACAGATCGACCAGATTCATTCTCCTTAAGAGCCTTTATTATTTGGCTCTCACTGAATTTACTTCTCTTCATAACAGCTTAAATTTAATGCATTTTTAAACTGTCCTATTTTTTCATAAGGCTACACGAGGAGTTGACGACGTTATTTTCTTTTGTGTTGACGGTCTAAAAGGCTTTAGTGAGGTAATCGAAGAGATCTATCCGAGGTCAATCGTCCAGCGCTGCATAGTCCATATGGTTAGGACGAGTGTGAAACACGTAAGTTGGAACGATCTACGTGAAGTATGTAAAGACTTAAAGAAAATGTATAACAAAGATAGTTCTGAATCAGCACTGTCAGAACTTGATCGGTTTGATGAAAAATGGGGTAAGAAGTATCCAGGTATAGCAGAAAAATGGAGGAAGAATTGGGATGAATTGAGTGTAAGTTTTGACTACCCCAAAGAACTTAGAAGAGCAACTTACACAACCAATGCGGTAGAAGCATTACATAGAATCATGAGAAAGGCGACAAAGACCAAAGGCGCATTTGTAAGTGAGCAGGCCCTTGAAAAACAATTATACCTAACTTTACAATACAGCAAAAAGAGTTGGAATCGAAAGACCAGAGGTTGGCCAGCAATAATAAGGGTCCTCAAACGAGAGTTCTCCGATAGAATAACAGACTGAAGTGGCGATATTTGTTCATTAAAAAACCTCCTTCATGTGAAGGCTTTTTGCTGAAAAAATATCGTGTTAGAAAACAGTGACACACTTTTCAGAATACTCCCGTCTACTTTCCAACTCATCAATCATCACTCATCACTCGCAACTCATCACTCGCAACTCGCAACTCGCAAACTCTCTACTCTTATCTCTACAAACTCGAATAAATCCTTCCCCCACCGATCACATCATCGCCCTCGTAGAACACGGCCGATTGGCCTGGTGCTACGCCTCTAACATTAGCGAGGAACTCTACTTTCATCTGATTGCCATCTTTTGGGTAGAGCTGTGCCATGACACCCCGATCGTTATAGCGCACCATGGTTCGTGACTCGAATCCTGCATGGATCGAATCATATTTTTGCATGTTGATTTCTGAGACGATCATGCCATTGCGCATAAGATCATCTGCTTCACCTAACACTACGACATTGTCTTCGGGTCTTATCTCCGTCACATACTTAGGCGTCTTAAATCCTCCGCCGAGGCCTTTGCGCTGTCCGATCGTGTAAAATGGATATCCATCATGCTTTCCTATAATGGTGCCTTGTTGATCAACGAAGGTGCCACCAGCTACTTGCTGCTCTAATCCCGGCACTCGGCGCTTTAAGAAGCCTCTGTAATCGTTATCTGGCACAAAGCAGATTTCGTAGCTCTCAGCTTTTTTAGCCAATGCTTCATATCCGCGATCTGCAGCCATCTGACGTATCTCAGGCTTGGTAAACTCTGCCAATGGGAACTTACTCCGAGCCATACAGTGCTGATCCAGTCCCCATAGTACATAGGACTGATCTTTATTTAGATCCTTAGCTCTGGTGATGTGATATCTGCCGTCAGTCTGATTGATTTTGGCGTAATGACCGGTAGCGATAAATTCGCAATCCATCGCATCAGCACGCTTGAGTAATGCCGACCATTTGATATGCGTATTACACAGGATACATGGATTAGGGGTGCGTCCTGCGATATATTCATCCACGAAATCATCAATTACATAATCACCAAACTCCTCCCGGATATCGACTATAAAATGATGAAACCCCATCTCTACAGATACCTCTCGGGCATCATTGATGCTATCGAGGCTACAGCAACCCGTTTCTTTCTTTGAACCGCCTGAGCTGGCGTAGTCCCAGGTTTTCATAGTGATACCGATCACTTCGTAGCCCGCTTCATGCATAAGCATCGCAGTAACTGTGCTGTCAATGCCGCCGCTCATCGCTACTAATACTTTTCCATGCTTACTCATAGTGATTCTTTATCAGGAGTTCGCTACAAAATTATTAAAGTTGACATCCATTTTATTGTTTACTTAACGTTACATAGATTAATTTTCAAGTCTTATAGTCATAACTAAACAAATCTTAAGGAATGTCTTTCAATATTAAAGCATCTCTCTCCTTATTAGCTGCACTCTTTTTACTCAACTCATGTGCTGTTAATCCAGTAACTGGAAAAAAGGAAATCAGCTTCATTTCTGCCGAGCAGGAGTTGGCTCTTGGGGCTGAATCAGACCCTGCCATCATTGCTAACTATGGCTTGTATGATGACGATGAGATTCAGGCATTCATCAATGAGAAAGGCAAAGAAATGGGAGCAATCTCTCATTTGCCAGATTTAGAATATAAGTTTAGAATATTGGACTCGCCAGTCGTTAATGCCTTTGCTGTGCCTGGCGGCTATGTATACTTTACCAGAGGTATTATGGCTCATTTTAATAATGAGGCTGAGTTCGCTGGCGTATTAGGTCATGAGATAGGCCATATCACAGCGCGCCACAGTGCCGCACAATTATCTAAGCAGCAGCTCTATGGAGGGTTATTTGTGGCAGGGATGATCGTGTCACCAGAGTTCAGACAATTGGGTGAGTTAGCTCAGCAAGGTTTAGGCTTAATGTTCCTCAAGTTTGGTAGAGATGATGAGAGTCAATCTGACGAGTTAGGAGTTTCGTACAGTACCCAGATAGGTTATGATGCTACTAAGATGGCAGGCTTCTTTGAGGTGTTGAGTAGGTTACAGTCTCAGGCAGGAGTATCTATCCCTACCTTTCAATCTACACACCCAGATCCCGTAGACAGATTTAACACAGTACATCAATTAGCAGATGCGTATCAAGCAGAATCAGGCAAGACTGACTTCAAAGTTGGCCGAGATGAATATTTACAACTTATTGATGGAATGATCTTCGGCGATGACCCAAGACAAGGATTTGTGAAGTATAATACTTTCTTTCATCCAGAATTGAAATTTTATTTCCCTACGCCACCAGAATGGCAGATAGTCAATACACCTCAGATGGTACAGATGGCTGCTCCAGATGGCAAAGCGCTCATGATTATGACCTTGTCTCAGCAGCAGAACTTGCAAGCGGCAGTCCAAGCTACTGTTGAGCAAGATCGCCTTGAGGTGATCGAGTCTACAGAGACTCGGGTTAATGGCCTTCCAGCTGTAGCGTTGGTGTCGACAGTGGCACAGCAAGCAGCACAAGCTGGTCAGCAACCGGCTGAGCAGCCGGATCTGCGGATACTGACCTACTTCATAGAGTACAATGGTTTGATCTATATCTTCCATGGTCTATCAAGCACAGCGGACTTCAATACCTATGTGCGGACCTTTAGTAATACGATGCAAAACTTTGATGTGCTTACAGATCCTGCAATGATCAATGTGACACCAGATCGTATCAAGATTCGTAAAGTTAACAGAGCCGCTACATTGCAGTTGGCCCTCAATAGTTTAGGAGTTCCTGCTGCCGAGATGGAGTCTATAGCTATCCTCAATAACATGCAGCTGGCAGAACAACTGCCTGCAGGTACATGGATTAAAACCATCGAAACAGGTGTCGGCAACTTCCACCAATAATCTTAATGACAAAGAGTAACACAAAAGGTCTCGTGAGTAATCATGAGGCCTTTTTTATTTCTTTTATTGTTCAATTCATCTTTCTGTTTAAACGAAATTTAGTAATTACTTTCATACCACTAATTAAGACAGAAATCAACATGAAGTACTTTATTCTTTTCGTCGCAGCATTATTCTCGTTGCAACTTGTGAGTCAGACCGATTCAGTATTAATCAACTCTTCGAGCTATTCTTCGCTCAAGTTTAGGAATATCGGACCGTCCATAACTTCAGGGCGTATTGCAGATATTGCTATACATCCTGAGGACAATAGCGTGATGTACGTGGCTGTAGGTTCTGGAGGTGTATGGAAAACAGTCAATGCTGGAACAACTTATGAGCCCATATTTGATGATGAGGCATCATATTCTATTGGTTGTGTAACTATAGATCCAAGAAACCCACATACCATTTGGGTAGGCACAGGCGAAAATGTCGGAGGACGTCACGTAGGATTTGGCGATGGTATCTATAGAAGTAATGACGACGGAGCGACATGGACGAATATGGGTCTAAAGGAATCTGAGCATATCTCCAGAATCATCGTGCATCCTGACAACTCTGATGTACTATTAGTTGCCGCTCAGGGTCCGCTGTGGAGTAGCGGAGGTGAGCGAGGATTGTACAAGTCTGCTGATGGCGGCAAGACCTGGTACAAGACGCTTGGCGATGATGAGTGGACGGGCGTAACAGAAGTCGTTATGGATCCTAACAACTCGGATGTACTCTATGCAGCTACTTGGGACAGACATCGTACAGTTGCCGCATACATGGGTGGTGGTCCTGGCTCGGCTGTGTATAAAAGTACTGACGGAGGTGAGACCTGGAATAAGACTGTGACAGGGTTGCCTAAATCGAATCTTGGAAAAACAGGCTTAGCTATATCGCCATTTAACTCTGATGTGATCTATGCAGCCATAGAGACAGATCATGCTAAGGGAGGACTGTATATCTCACGTAACCGTGGAGCAAGTTGGACTAAGCAGTCTGATATGATTTCTGGAGGTACTGGACCTCATTATTATCAGGAGCTATATGCAGACCCACATCATGAGGGTCGCATCTATCTGATGAATAATAATGTCTTAGTATCTGATGATCACGGGAAGACCTATGAAAGGATCAATGAAGAGAATAAGCACGTAGATACTCACGCCATTGCATGGCGTGCTGATGATGCAGACTATGTGATCATGGGCACAGATGGCGGTCTATATGAGACATTTGACGGACTTAAGACTTGGAGATATACTCGCAACTTGCCGCTCACGCAGTATTACAAGGTGGCAGTAGATGATACGGAGCCGTTTTATCGCATCTATGGAGGTACTCAAGACAATGGTTCTCATGGTGGACCTTCTAGGACGATGTATCAGGATGGTATCCGCAATCGTCACTGGGATGTTGTGTTAGGTGCTGATGGTCATCAGTCTGCTACTGAACCGGGTAACCCTAACATTACCTATGGAGAGTTTCAAGAGGGATTCCTATGGCGTATAGATCATACAACTGGGGAGACCACTTACATACGACCGGAGGTAGGACCGAACGAGCCTTATGAGAGATTTAATTGGGATGCACCGATATTAGTCAGTGCTCACAATCCGACGAGATTATACTTTGCGTCGCAGCGGGTATGGAGATCTGATAATCGAGGAGACGATTGGACAGCTATAAGCCAAGATTTAACTAAGAATCAGAACAGATTTGAGCTGCCGATCATGGGCAAGCAACAGAGTTTTGACAATGCATGGGATGTCAATGCGATGTCAAACTATAACACAATTACTTCTCTTGGAGAGTCACCTCTAAATGAAAATCTACTCTATGCAGGTACAGATGATGGCGGCATACAAGTAACAGATGATGGCGGAGCTAACTGGCGAAGCGTTAACCTAAGTCGAGTATCTGGATTGCCGAGCACGGCATTCGTTAATGATATCCGTGCCGATCTCCATGACGAAGGTACAGTATATGCATGTCTCGACAACCATAAGTACGGTGACTATAAGCCCTATCTACTCAAAAGTACAGATAGAGGTAATACGTGGAGAAGCATTACGAGTAATCTCCCTGATAAACTATTAGTGTGGAGAATCGTCCAAGATCACGTTGATCCGAACTTATTATTCATTGCAACAGAATATGGTATTTACTTCAGTGGTAATGCTGGTGCCGAATGGATGCAGTTGAAAGGCGGTTTACCAACGATTTCGTTTAGAGATCTAACGATCCAAAGGAGAGAGAATGATTTGGTTGCCGCCTCATTTGGTCGTGGTTTCTATGTGCTGGATGACATCAGTCCGTTAAGAAATATTCCTGACAATATTTCTAAAGATACAGAAGGTAAATTGCTCGCTACTAGACCTGCTCAATGGTATGCTCAGAAGCAAGGTATGTATGCCCAAGGCGACAATGAGTACAAAGCTGATAATCCAGCTTATGGCGCAACATTTACCTACTTCTTGAGAGAAGGGCTAACAGATAGTGCGAAGAAGCTCAGAAGTAAAAACGAGAAGAAGCTCACCAAGAGCGGCAGAGATATTCCTTTTCCAGGATGGGATGAAGTCGATGCAGAGTTAGCACAAGAGTCTGGAGGTATATATCTGACGATCCGAGATGCGCAAGGCACAGTACTTAACCGAGTTAAAGCCTCAAGCTCTAAGGGTATGAATCGCACAACTTGGGATCTTAGCATGGCGTCTAATCGTCCTATAAATGTTGAGCGCAGTGGCAGAGGAGGACAAGGAGGTTTCAGAGGAGGTAACGGCGGTTATCAGGTGACACCCGGCACATACAATGTGACCTTGTCAAAGATCGATCAAGGCGAAGAGACCATTTTAGATGGCCCGATGGATTTCAAAGTGGAGCCTTTAATGGAAGCATCGATCAAGGGAGCATCTTACGATGAGATTGCAACGTTCCGCTCACAGTTTGAAGGGTTTAGTAATGATCTCAGACGAACTTCTCGATCCCTGGATAAGAGTCAAAAGATGGTTAATGCCATGTCAACTGCATTTAGCCGTGCTGATCAGCAGCCATACGAGTTGTTGAGTGATATCAATGAACTTAAAGAGTCACTGAGGCTTATCGACATACAGATGAATGGTCATGAGAGTAAAAATATCGTTGGTGAGAAAAATAACCCTACACCAGGGGACGCTAACTTGTTAGGTTGGGTTGCGCTCAACGGTACTTATGGGCCTACGGGCAACCACAAGAAAGCGTTTAGAAGAGCAGTAGGGCAACTAACGACGATAAAGGCTGATCTCAATCAAGTAGTCAATCAATTGCCTGGCATACGGCAAAGATTAGCTGATATCGGAGCTCCAGAAATTGAAGAATAAGTGTGGCGGTTATACATACTTCAGAGGCAGTTAGAACAATTGTTTTGACTGCCTTTATTTGATTCTGTGTTATATCTTACCACCTTACTCTCGATGTACTGAATGGAAATAGAATTGTGGCAATTGGCGATTTACTTTTTTCTCGTAGCGCTTGTTTACAGTTCGGCAGGATTCGGTGGTGGCTCGAGTTATTTAGCTATTCTGGCGCTTACTGCGATTCCATTTGTTGAGATTAGGATGCTTGCATTACTATGTAATATCGCTGTAGTAGCTGGCAGCGTTTATCTGACTTGGCGCAATAATCTACTGGATATTAGGCGGGTGTTACCGCTGGTGTTCTTCAGTATTCCCTGTGCATATATCGCAGGAACGCTGCGGATCGAAGAGGATTTATTTTTTGTCATACTTGGTATCACTTTGATAATAGCCGCCCTGCTAATGTTGATTCCGAAGTTTGCACGGGATGAGTCTGTAGAGATGAGACAGTCCTATCTAACTACAGGGATTATGGGAGGATGCATCGGCTTCCTTTCTGGCCTGGTTGGTATCGGAGGTGGGATCTTTTTATCTCCGCTATTGTATCTGACGGGGTGGGGTCCTGCTAAGGCTATTGCTGCAACCACTGCATTCTTCATCCTTGCCAATTCTTTGGCTGGGCTCACAGGACAGATCTATACTTATGGATGGAGTCTGAGTATCACTACAGTCATGATGCTGCTGGCTGCGGTGATTTTGGGCGGACAGCTCGGTATCAGACTCACCTTGAATAGGCTCAGCCCAATCATGATCAAACGAGTGACGGCAGCATTAATAGTTATCGTGGCAATTCGGTTATTGAGCTGAGATGCAATCAGTAAGAGTATCTCTATGATTCCATAAACATTCTTAGAATTTATTTGTCTTCAATGTTAGATATGATAGTCTGAAAATGCTGTAGGCTTACTACTCTTTAATTATAAGAATACCTTATGATCAGATAAATATTATAAGATATAATTATCAATATATTTCTTTTCCTTTGCTTAAAATAAAAATAGAATCTTATGCATAATCATGATGGCGGAGACAGTGCGATGTGTCCATTCTTGAGTGGCCAAGTTAAGGCTGCTGCTGGATCAGGAACAACGAATCGAGACTGGTGGCCAAATGCCCTAAACTTAAATATTCTTAGACAGCATAGTAATCTGGCTGATCCTATGGACACAGAGTTTGACTATGCCGAGGAGTTTGATTCTTTAGACTACGACGGACTTAAGAAAGATTTGACAGATTTAATGACTGACAGCCAAGATTGGTGGCCAGCGGATTATGGACATTATGGTCCTTTCTTCATCCGTATGGCATGGCACGCTGCAGGTACCTACAGGATCTCCGATGGACGAGGTGGTGGAGGAACTGGTGCTCAGCGATTTGCACCATTGAATAGTTGGCCCGATAATACCAATCTTGATAAGGCCAGATTACTGCTTTGGCCTATAAAGCAGAAGTATGGCAAGAAGATCTCTTGGGCAGACTTATTGATCTTAGCTGGTCACGTTGCTCACGAATCCATGGGATTAAAGATGTTTGGCTTTGCTGGTGGTAGAGCAGATATCTGGCAACCAGAAGAGGATATTTACTGGGGATCAGAGAAGGAATGGCTTGGCAATGATGAGCGTTATGCGGACGGCTCACTTGAGCGAACGGTAGGTGCTGCTCATATGGGCTTGATATATGTCAATCCCGAGGGACCTAACGCCAATCCTGATCCACTACTGGCAGCACATGATATACGCGAAACCTTCGGGCGTATGGCGATGAATGACTACGAGACTGTTGCGCTTATTGCTGGTGGTCACACATTTGGTAAGACACACGGTGCAGCACCGGATTCAGAATATTTAGAGTCTGAGCCAGCAGGTGCATCTATAGAGATGATGAGTATGGGCTGGAAGAATAACTTTGGTACAGGTAGTGGCTCAGATACGATCACAAGCGGTATCGAGGGTGCTTGGACCGATACACCGACTCAGTGGAGTAATAAGTACTTAGAAAATTTATACGGATACGAATGGGAGGTTCACAAAGGCCCGGGTGGCGCATGGCAATGGAAACCATCAGGAGGAGCAGGAGCGAACACAATTCCTGATGCTCACGATGCTGGTAAGAAGCATGCTCCATTCATGTTGACTACAGACCTCTCGCTAAGATTTGATCCAGCTTATGATAAGATTTCTAAGCACTTCTTAGAAAACCCAGATGAGTTTGCTGACGCTTATGCTCGAGCATGGTTCAAATTAACTCATAGAGATATGGGACCTAAAGTAAGATATAGAGGTCCAGAAGTGCCAAATGAAAATCTAATCTGGCAAGATCCATTGCCCAAAGCGGACTATGGGCAGATAGATGATCGAGATATCGCATCACTAAAAGGAAAGCTACTAAACGCCGGACTATCGGTAAGCCAACTTATAGTTACAGCATGGGCAAGCGCTTCTACATTCAGAGGATCTGATAATCGTGGTGGAGCCAATGGCGCGCGCATCAGATTAGCTCCACAAAAAGATTGGGACGTCAATAATCCAGCACAATTAAGTGAGGCTTTATCTGCCATAGAAAAAGTTCAAGCTGACTTCAATGCTCAGAGCGGTAATAAAAAAGTATCGATTGCTGACTTGATCGTACTGGGTGGATGCGCTGCAGTAGAGCAAGCTGCTAAAGATGCAGGGCATAATAACTCCGTCCCATTTACGCCTGGCCGTGTAGATGCAACGACCGCAGATACTGATGCCGAATCTTTTGAGGCATTGGAGCCTGTAGCAGACGGATTCAGAAACTATGACAAGGGAACATCTAAGGCTAAGGCAGAAGAACTCCTAATTGATAAAGCACAGCTTTTGACGCTTACAATACCAGAGATGACTGTGTTAGTAGGTGGACTCAGAGTACTCGGAGCTAATTATGACCAGTCACACAAGGGTGTGTTTACAGACAATGCTGGACAGCTAACTAATGACTTCTTCGTCAACGTACTCGATCTTAATACTAAATGGAGTGCTAAGGATGGGTCAGATGAAGTGTTTGTAGGTAAAGATCGCAGAACAGACCAATTCAAATGGACTGGAAGTAGAGTTGATTTAATATTCGGATCTAACTCTGAATTAAGAGCGATCGCTGAGGTATATGCAAGCGCTGATGCTCAAGCAAAATTCGTTTCTGATTTTGTCGCAGCCTGGACTAAGGTTATGAACTTGGACAGATTTGACATCGCATAGTTATATATAGCAGAATTGAGACTAAATCTATTTGAAGGAGCATCGTAAAAGTGTTCCTTCAGATAGATTTTCATTTATAGCATCTGACCCTTCTTCTCAGCTCTCGTACACCATTCATGGTTATCTTCAGATAGGAGCATACTATTTAGACCAATACAATTCCATTAAGTTCGGGAACAATGCCTATCCGTTCATGTTACATTTTTCTATTATTAATTGTCTGTATTTACATTTTTAAATTATTCTCAGGCAACCGTTATTGAGATGGTTGAATATTAGGGGGGATAGTTTAGTAGAACCGACACAGAAATCGGAACTTTTGAAGAATAGAGAGCAAATTTTTAAAGATCATTATCAGACCTATCGGAAGCATTGGTATCTCATATGTCTACGATATCAGCGCAATAGTCAGAATGCTGACGATGCACTACAAAATGGTATGATCAAGATTTTCAAGAGTTATCATCAATTTGATGAGACTAAGGGAAGCTTTAAAGCATGGTCCTCTAAAGTAGTGGTCAATGAAAACCTCTTACTCATCAGAAAGAACAAAAGTGCTTTTGCTTTTGACGAGTTGACAGATCGTACAGATTCTATGGACAACAGTGAGACACCTATTGATAGAATGTCAATGGAGGAGTTAGTCTTAATGGTACAAAAGCTACCTGCCGGATATCGGTCTGTTTTTAATCTTTACGTAATCGAAGGATACAGTCATAAAGAGATCGCAGAATTGCTTAATATCTCTGTAGGGACTTCTAAATCACAATTGTTTAAAGCTAAGAAGATCTTAAAGTCTGAGATCGAACATGTTTTTTAAGATTGACCCATGAAGAATGATAACATAGAACGGTTATTTCGTAATCAATTCAAGGAACCATCCTTGGATGATGCGGATTGGCTTAACCCGAGTGACGCCATCTTTGAGCAGGCTTTAGCTTCGTACAAAGAAGATGAAGACAACAAGAAGCCATTTATATGGAGGCTTGTTGCCTCAGGAGTGTTCTTGGCACTGATCGCAGCGGGAGCGATGTTTTGGTGGAGTGACTCCGAAAATTTCAGTGATATTCAGCCAATAGTGTCTAAGGTGATCGACATAGACAAAAAGGCACCAACGGCAGATGTAGTGTCATCTGACGTATCGGATACGCAAGACGATAGAGTAACCACCCTGCCAGAAGAAGCATTTATAAAGGCTAAGGCAACTACTACTGAAGTGAGTAAAAGCCAGGTAGAACAAATTCAACAGAAGGAAATCGTAGATGCAAGTCAACCAGCCATAGTCAGTACAGGGCTTAATACGCAGCAAAATAGTACGACACCAACCACTACTTTCGATGCTTTCAATAATAGCAGCCTCCAGGGTACTTTAAATTCAGATAAGACAAGCCCAAATGGCAGCAAAGATATTGTTAGTAATAGCATCGGCAATAATATAGGGAAGGGTAATATTACATCTGATTATGTGGGTCCACTGAAATCATCTAATGCAGGAGGACTTGCAGTGAGTAACGCTAATACCACTGAGTCTGTATATGACGACATATCAGTTCTTCCTATACTTAGCATAGCTGCATTACAACGAGTCGATATACAGGCTCCTGTGTTAGAGCAGGCTGTAATAGTTGTCGATAACGGAGAGAAATTCATCAGATCAAAATCAATATCGATCTATGGAGGAAGAAATTATTCTTCTATTAGCCACAACGCTGATGATTTCCGCCATCTCATGGAGTTAGGTGGAAATCAGGAGTTGCAGGGAGGATGGTCATTCGGGGCAGGTTTCAGAACAGATTTGAATTCAAAGTGGACGCTTGTTGGAGGGCTTTCATTTAATAGGATCAATATGCAATCTTGGACTAAGAGTAGTTCAACATTCAATTCGAGCTTCGCTTCAGTCAATGCTGGCAGACGAGTGTTTAATACAGATGTAGGTTTCGTTAGTCCAACAACGGGTTTTATTGATAATGCAGAGTTTGTTATTGAAGATGTTGCGATTGAAAATGGAGATCTTTTTGATCACAGCATGGAGGTAAACCAAGACATCTCAATTATAACGGCTAATGTCGGAATAGGACGAAGCTTAGTGCGTTCTAATAAGTTTGCGCTATCAACTGAACTAAGTATAGGCTTTGATTATATCTCACGTATTCAAGAGAACTTGAATTTAGAGGTCAAGTTTGAAGATGCATTAGTTTACCAAAAGCAAGCTGATTGGGTAAATCATAATGGTATAAATAGAATCGGGGCGAATATTGGGTTAAACATTAGAGCAGAATGGTCACTGTCTGATCGTTTCAGTCTATTCGTAAGTCCATCTTACAGAAGGTCACTTACAAGCATCAAAGACAACGAAATCATTCAGACTCGTTCATTCTACAATCTCTATAATCTGAATACAGGATTTGCAGTAAGGTTTTAAATAATGAGTTGAGATTTTGGTTCTTGCAATAAGAGCTTTTTGAAAAGTCGTAGCCTGAGCAGGTTACGACTTTTTTTGTTTTCATCGCAGATTTCGGATTATATGCTGGCGGTCATATTTTCAGCATTTTTCATGAATTTCATGATCAAAGAGCATGTTATTTACGAGATTAGGATTATCAATGATTAATGGATCGGAAGCCGTAAAACTCATTGTAAGTTAACTACAGAAAGAAGCATACGTACTGATATTAAATAAGTCAATATAGAGATATTGAAAGTTGACTGATACTTTTTCGGCCTTTTTACTATTTAAAATGAGTCATTTACACATATATATGATTATAATATGATATATTGCAATATATAATACCTGAGATTGAACGTAATTCTCATCTGAAATTTTATTTTTGATGATTACGATGTCCTTGTGCGGACTAAAGCTTTAGAGGTTTTCTGATCTGAACTAATTAGATTTAACATCCTTAGAGAAAACGAAATTTTTATCCAAAACTACAGTGAACTATGATGACTAAATTTACTAAATGGAGTATCCTCCTTATTCTTATGTTAAGTCAGAGTGTAGGATGGTCTGGCGATCCAGCTACGCTACAATTCGATTTAAATGAATGTACTGCGTTTTTCAGCGACGGCAGTTTGACAGATTATTCTGAATTTACCGCTAATGTCCAAAACACGGATCAGATTAACTTGAGTGTCGTAGGTGGCAATCTCTTCCGAGTAAGACCAGGAACTAATAGACACTCATGTACACCGAGTTTTGATGGAACAGAAGCTATCTGTGTTGATTATGACGAGTCGTCATGTTCATTTAATCCTGGCAATGATTCTGCCGTGCGATTTGGCATTACAGTATCACCTCAAAGTAATCAGCCGGTTACCTTATCAAATTTGAATTTTTTCGATCTCGCTCCAACTACATTCGAGTGGGTTAGCGGAACAACAGGACCCAATAATCCACCGACGTTGATGGCTGTGAGGGTATTGGTCAATGGATTGGTTGTTTTTCAAAACAGTGGAATACCAACAATCGACGCATGGACGGAGCGTTCATTCGATTTTAGTCAAAATGCGGCTTTCACTGTAACTGAAGAAACGGTATTCGATTTTGAAATAGCTGCATATTGCCCAGCGGGATTAACTGCTTCGCAACACATTTGGGATTTAGAAAATATAAGCGTGACTGCCGTTTGTGATGATGTACCAGTTGATTGTACAGCTAATGGTGGTGTCTTAGCAGGTGGTCCATTTGTTTTTGATTCGGTTGGAGATGGGGTTGCGGATAATATTCCAGCAGGAGCGATCACTCGCACTGACAACCAAGGAGAGAACATGCGATGGATCGTTACTGACGATGAAGGTTATATTTTGGGCTTGCCACCTATGCCAAGCGCAGTGAACTTTGACGATCCAGGCCCAGGTACGTGCCTAATTTGGAGTTTAGCATTTGACGGCGAAGTGACTGGTCTTGCACCTGGATTAAACATTGATGATATAGACGGAGCTTGCTTCAGCCTTTCGGTCAATCCAGTAGAGGTTATCCGTAATAGTGCTAATGGCTGTAATGCCAATGGTGGAGATTTGTTTGGTGGACCATTTACGTTTGATTCTGTCGGAGATGGCGTTGCTGATAATATACCATCTGGAGCGATCACCTTAGCGAATACTAATGGTGCGAATATGCAGTGGGTTGTAACTGATGAATCTGGTAACATCTTAGGCTTACCACCAATGCCAAGTGTTGTGGATTTTGACGTAGCTGGTCCAGGTACTTGCTTTATCTATAATTTAGCTTTTGACGGAGACGTCCAAGGATTAGCGCCAGGATTGAATATAGATGACATCACAGGAGATTGCTTTAGTCTTTCTGTAAACAGAGTAACAGTGAATAGAACGTCGGCTAATACGACGATGGACATGGATGGAGATGGTGTACTGGACGATGTAGATTGTGCGCCTGCTGATCCATCAATTGCTACATTCCCAGGTCAGGCTTGTGATGATGGGAATACTGATACTTTTAATGAAGTGATAGATGCTAATTGTAATTGTGTAGGAGAGATGCCATTGGATTTTGACAATGATGGTATTCCTGACTTTAGAGATAATTGCCCAATTACAGCTAACCCAGATCAATCGGATGCCGATGGTGATGGATTAGGAGATGCGTGTGACGATACGAATAATAATGACGCTGACGGTGATGGCGTAGCAGATGATGTGGATTGTGACCCTAATGATCCAGTAGTGACCAGTTCACCAGGTCAAGCTTGTGATGATGGCAATGGAGATACATTCAACGATGCCATTGATGCTAATTGTAATTGTGTTGGAGAGGCAGCACTTGATTTTGACAATGATGGAATCCCTGATTTTAGAGATAATTGCCCTATTACGGTTAATCCTGATCAGGCCGACGCAGATGGAGACGGATTAGGAGATGCGTGTGACGATACGAATAATAATGACGCTGACGGTGATGGCGTAGCAGATGATGTGGATTGTGACCCTAATGATCCAGTAGTGACCAGTTCACCAGGTCAAGCTTGTGATGATGGCAATGGAGATACATTCAACGATGCCATTGATGCTAATTGTAATTGTGTTGGAGAGGCAGCACTTGATTTTGACAATGATGGAATCCCTGATTTTAGAGATAACTGCCCGATTACTGTAAATCCTGATCAGGCTGATACTAATGGAGATGGTGTCGGAGATGTGTGTGATGATGTAGGCATGGATACGATGACTATGGGTATGGATACGATGACTATGGGCATGGATACGATGACTATGGGTATGGATACGATGACTATGGGTATGGATACGATGACTATGGGCATGGATACGATGA
>CAYPWL010000051.1:17871-20448 GCA_964414425.1 uncultured Saprospiraceae bacterium | reverse complement strand
TTCAAGCTGTTCCTCAATTGAATAAAGGGGACTTTGAGAATCTTAAATTTTCAATACCCTCTCTCCCCGAACAAAAAAAGATAGCCGACTTCCTATCCACCATAGATGAACAGATAGAGACAGTCACCGCTCAGATAGACCATATGAAGACATGGAAGCGTGGACTCCTACAAAAGATGTTCGTATGAGATATAGTGAAGAAGACTTAAAAGTAAAATTGTCAGAATTAAGGTCTCTATCAGCTGAAGATGAAGTTGTAGAGTTTAAAGAGGCTAATGATAATTACGATTTCAAAAAGATTGGGAAATATGTCTCGGCGCTTAGTAATGAAGCGAATCTAAGAAATACAGAAGAAGCTTGGCTTGTCTTTGGTATTAAGGATGTGGATCACCAGTTAAATGGAACCAATTTTAGAATTGATCCTAATGACTTGATGAGCCTTAAAGAAGAAATAGCAAATGCAACAAATGAAAGGTTCACATTCAAAGAAATATATCCTTTAACTGTTGAGGGACTTAGAATTATAATGTTTTGTATACCTCCCGCTCCACGAGGTATTCCCATAGGATTCAAAGGACACTTTTATGCTCGTGATAACGAAGCATTAGTTCCTCTTAACATAGAAAAACTGGATAGGATAAGAGCTCAAGCCACAAGAGTGGACTGGAGCTACCAGATCGTGGAGAGGGCTTCTCTCGAGGATCTAAATAGCGAGGCTATTGAGTTCGCACGATCACAGTACGTAGTGAAGTTTCCTCATAGGAAGTCAGATATAGCGTCATGGGATGACGCTAAGTTTCTCGATAAAGCCAAGATTACTATCCGTGGAAAGATTACTCGAACTGCTCTAATACTATTAGGTGATGAAGAGTCTGAACATTTTCTTAATCCTTCTGAGATTAAGATTCGTTGGAAGTTACTCAATGATGCTGGTGATAGTTTGGGTTATGAGATTATACATATGCCGCTGATTCTTGGGGTGGAACAACTATTTAACAAGATTCGGATTCTAAAGTATCGGTATATACCTGAAGGTTCATTGTTCCCAGAGGAGGTGGACACTTATGATAGCTTTAGTATTCGGGAGGCACTCAATAACTGTATTGCCCACCAAGATTATCAATTGGGTGGTAGGATTAATGTTATTGAAAGATCCAAGAGTCTAACGTTTACGAATAAGGGTGTGTTTTTACCCAAGTCCGTCGAAGATGTAGTTGCCAAAGATGTACCTGAAGAAACATATAGAAACCCCCATCTTGTGGCGGCCATGTACAATCTAAATATGGTTGATACTGAAGGTGGTGGTATTAAGAAAATGTTTGGCATTCAAGCCAAAAAATACTTCCCGCTACCTGAATATGATCTCAGGGACTCAAGAATTTCCGTCACACTAACTGGTAAGGTTTTAGATATGCGATATGCCAGTCTTCTTGCAAGAAATAAGGACTTAACTTTGACCGATATAATTCTACTTGATAAAATTCAAAAAAGCCAAGAAGAACTATTATCAGATATAGACATCAAGTATTTGCGCAAGAAAATGCTGGTGGAGGGGAGAAAAGGTAGACTTTACTTATCCAAATCGGTAGCTCAGAAGACAGGACAAAAGGCGAGATACAGCAATTTATCTGGGCTTAATAAAGAGCATTATAAAACATTAATCTTAAAATCCATTGAAGAGCATGGGTCAATGTTAAGAAAGGAGATCGACGAGCTCATAATGAATAAACTACCAGATGCGTATAAGGATGCTCAGAGGAAAAATTTAGTAATGAACCTCATCCAAGAACTACGAAAAGAAGGAAAAATCAAGAATAGCGGGTCGAGGACTAAATCAAACTGGATCCGTATGTGACAGAATCACGTTACATTTTATGAAAGCTTATGAAAGAAAAATATAACATTCACCCTTTTCGTCATGTGTAAAAAACTGACAAATAGTGTATTATGCAATATGTATTAACATAATAACTAATATGTTGTGGATGAAAACACAATCAATAGAGCTGAGAATATTCCTTTCATAAAAGGTCAAATAAAATTTATTTTATGAAAGCTTATGAAAGAAGCTAATATCAAATTATAAGTAAATGGCTGATTTACAGAAACTTATGATTCTCATATATTAATATATAATCAAGTGTAACGTAACAATTAAGATGAGATGACCTATCAATCAGAAGCAGCATTGGAGCAACAGCTCATCACTCAACTCAGCACACAGGGATATGAGAGCGTGACCATATCAGATGAGTCAGACCTATTACTCAATCTACGTCAGCAGCTCGGACGACATAATGATATTACATTCTCAGATAGAGAGTTTGAGCAGGTGCTCAATCATCTCAACAAGGGTAATGTCTTTGACCGTGCGAAGACCCTTCGGGATAGAATGGCTATCACTCGTGATGACGAGACGACTGTCTGGATAGAATTTATCAATCAGCATCGGTGGTGTCAAAATCAATATCAGGTGACTAACCAGATCACCATGACAGGGCGCTATGAGAACCGTTATGATGTCACCCTCCTAATCAATGGACTGCCATTAGTACAGATAGAGCTCAAACGTCGAGG
>CAYPWL010000051.1:16059-17771 GCA_964414425.1 uncultured Saprospiraceae bacterium | reverse complement strand
CAGATACTGATAGAGCAGCCAGAGATACATAAGGTCCTATTCGTAGTAGATCGTAATGATCTCGACTATCAGACCACTAAGGAGTTCAAACACTTCAGTGACGGCAGTGTAGACAGTACCAGCAATACTAATGTCTTAGTGAAGCAGTTAGCAGATGATAAGGTCAAGCTGATCGTCACCACGATACAGAAGCTCAATAATGCCATCACTAAACCTAAGTATCTATCTCGCATAGATAAGCTCAGACAGGCTAATATGGTCATCATCTTTGATGAGTGTCATCGCAGTCAGTTTGGTGATACACATGGGCGTATCACCAAGTTCTTTTCCGCCGCACAGTTATTTGGATTTACAGGCACACCGATCTTCGCTGAGACCGCTATGTCCACAGCTTTAGGTAAGAAGACTACAGAGGATTTATTTGATAAGTGCTTACATAAGTACACCATAGAGGATGCCATACGAGATGATAATGTATTAGGCTTCTCAGTAGAGTATGTCGGGCGATATCAGCAGAAGGATAGTGCTACAGAGATAGATATAGAAGTAGAAGGGATCAAGACCAGAGAGCTACTGGAATCAGACGATAGACTGGATAAAATCACCGATTACATCATCAATCACTACGACCGTAAGACGCATGATAAGAAGTTCAATGCTATGTTTTGCGTCAGCGGTGTTGATGTACTCATCAGATACTATCAGAAGCTCCAAGAGAAGAAAGAACAAGGAAAACACAATCTTAAGATAGCTACCATATTCAGCTATGTAGCTAATGAAGAAGATAAAGGAGCGAATGATGACACTCCTGATCCTGATGGTTTACCTGATGATGATGCAACTGTTAACCCACATACGAGAGACATCTTAGAGGGCTTCATAGGGGATTACAATCAGATGTTTCAGACAGCCTACACCACTAAGGATAGCAAGAAGTTCTACGAGTACTATCGCAACATATCTAAGAAGGTTAGAGAGCGTGAGGTAGACCTCTTATTAGTGGTTAATATGTTCTTGACGGGTTTTGACGCTCCGATCCTTAATACGCTATTCGTAGATAAGAACCTGCGTTATCATGGATTGATACAAGCATTCAGCCGTACTAATAGACTCAAGGGAGAAGAGAAGTCTCATGGTAACATAGTCGTCTTCAGAAACCTTAAGGGAGCTACAGACAAAGCCATTACGTTATTCTCTAATAAGGATGCCGCTACTACAATACTACGCCCGCCATATGAAGATTATGTCGAGGCAGTCAATCAGGCTATCTCAGAGTTATTAGTCATCGTACCTACTGTAGATAGCGTCAATGACTTAGCCAGTGAGGATGATATCTTAGATTTCGTCACTAAGTTCAGAGAGATACTCAGGCTCATCAATAAGGTTAAGTCCTATGCAGATTTTGAGTATGGGGCACTGGACTTATCAGAGCAAGATATAGAGGACTATAAGAGTAAGTATCTCGACATCTATGACAGGCGTAAGCGAGAGAAAGAAAAGGTCTCTATCCTTGACGATGTAGATTTTGAGTTAGAGCTAATCCACAGGGATGAGGTCAACGTCACCTACATCATGCAACTCTTAGCACAACTCAAGTCTAAGAAGGGTAAAGACTATGACGAGACAATTAAGAGAGTCCTCGCCACTATAGCTAACTCTCCGCAGCTCCGTAGTAAGAAGGACTTAATAGAACAGTTCATCTTAGAGAACCT
>CAYPWL010000051.1:0-15959 GCA_964414425.1 uncultured Saprospiraceae bacterium | reverse complement strand
ATCATAGATAAGATCACCGACTTTGTTAATACCTTTTTGAATTAATACAATATTATTTTGGGCTAAATCACGGGTATGTGGTTTCTGCGTGGATTATCTATTGATACCCCAAAGTTGTTTTACGTTTTGAGAAATACCCCCTCTCAAAAGTTTCAAGATTGAGACTTCCCTCCTTTAGGTGTATAATAGTGTCTTGTTACACTCCTTTCTTAGAGCAAGAAAAACATATGAATAGTCCTCTCGCATGAACAAGTTATGTTGTCCAAATGAGCCAAGAATATTACTCCTATAGTACCAAAACTAAAAAAGCGCCCTCAATCCTTCGACTGATAGCGCTGTTATGTTGACCCACAAGGACTCGAACCTTGAATGACGGTACCAAAAACCGTAGTGTTACCATTACACCATGGGTCAATTGCGCTGCAAAATTATAATAAAATCAAAACCATGTAAAGCAATGGCTCTATAATTTTGTACATGGTAAAAATCATTCATCTATTTTCGTAGCTCAATTATGATCAAATGAAATTATTACCAGTCGTGTTTGTCCTGTGTGGATTGCTCCAATCTGTGTTCCTTTTTGGGCAGACAGACACCATCAGCTATAGCGTCGGCATGAGTGTAGGCGCACGTATGGCTAATCAAGGAGCTAACAATATAGACTATGAAGATTTTCTACGTGGTGTGCGTGATATGATCGAAAAGAATGAGACGCTCATTACTAAAGCGGTGAGCGACAGCATCAACTATAATTATTACCAAGAACAAAAGGATAAAATTTTTACTGAAGTGAAAGAAGAAGGAATCAAGTTTTTAGAAGACAATGCTAAGCGGCCAGAGGTGGCTACTACCGAGAGTGGCTTACAATATGAGGTATTAACGGCTGCAGAAGGTACTAAGCCAAGTGCTAAGAGCTCTGTAACTGTGCATTATGTAGGTCAGCTGATCAGTGGTGAGATGTTTGACAGTTCTGTTGATCGTGGCGAGCCTGCCACATTTCCACTGAACAGAGTGATCCCAGGTTGGACTGAAGGCGTACAACTGATGAGCGAAGGTGCTAAATACAGATTTTATATCCCTTATGAGTTAGGATATGGAGCAAGGGGAGCTGGAGCAGCGATACCACCTTACAGTGCCTTAATATTCGATGTAGAATTACTGAAGATAAATTGATCAGAAGCTGATCGTATAGTTATATGAAGAGTCTCCACTTTGGGGGCTCTTTTTTGTTTGCACGATGTTGTACTTAATCTGAGTGCTCTTTTGCTCCTTCTTCTTTGGCAGTTTAAATGCGATTCGGATATTCTTGTGAAATGTTGTCCTCCCTTTTCGTACTACCTGATCTAACTTAAACAGCATAAGACTGGTGATGCGCTGTGCCTCTTCATCACAGCCATAGCCTAATGACATCTTAACTTTAGAGGCAATCACCACACCCTTGTGATTGATATCTATCCTCAACAAGACCACCCCTTCTACCTTCGCCTCCAATGCTTCCTTGGGATACTTCAAATTCTTTTTGATGAATTTTGTCAGTGCCTTTGGACCACCAGGATAATATGGCTTAACGATGAACTGATGTGGTTTTTTGTTTTTTCTCATCAACCCGAAAGGTACTTTAATAATTTTTTAAGAGGCTAGATTAGATGCGTAGCTATCTTTATGCAGTCGTACTAAATCGCAATATGCTATGAGACTTATTTATGTATTATTTATGATGTGCCTCTATTCTCTGTTAGTGGCGCAGGATGTAGAAAAACAAATTATCATCAAGAAAAGTGATGATGGTCAAGAGATGAATACTTGGGTCGAGAAGGAAAAGCTCGTATCAGTAGATGTCATGAAAGACGATAATGGAGAGCGAAAAGTAAAAATCGTCATGGACTCTGACGGTGAGCAATCTGTATATGAGTGGTCTGATACTGGTGAAATCCCAGAGGACGTAAAAAAACAATTAGAAGAAGCAGGTATAGACTTGCAGATACTCGATGGCTCAAAAGGGACTGAAGTAGAAGAAAAAGTAATCGAAATCGAATGGGATGGTGAGGGCGACATGCCTGAGGAGCTTAAGATGCTAAAAGAAAAACACGGTGTTGACATCTCTGAATATCTCACTGATGAAGAGATAGCAGGCAAGAAGAAAAAGATCGTTATGGTCGAAAAGCACATCTCAGAAACAAGCACTGGGGAGCCTACTATCCGCAAGAGAATAAAGAAGGGTCAACGATTTAAGACCGTTACCATAGATGCCGATGGCAATCAGAATGTCATGGAGTGGGAAGGAGATCCAAGCCAAGTACATGAAATCCATAAGTTGAAATCTCATGGTGGTGGAGACATGATCTTCATCGGAGATGGACAAAAGATGAACAAAACTGAGGTCTCAGATGCCTATATGGGTGCTCAGATTGAGTCTGCAGATGGCGGTGCGAGAGTACTGGATATGCTCAAGGATAGTCCTGCTGATCATGCCAAGCTCGAGAAAGGTGATGTCATCACTAAGATCAACGGCGCTCGTGCTCGATCAATGGAGGGACTGTTAAACCTCCTCAATCACTTTGAGCCAGGAGACGAGGTGCAACTCTCAATCATGAGAGGAGATAAAGAAAAAACATTGAAGATGACCCTGGGTGAAAGACCTGGACACTTCAGATAGGTTCTATATCCATAAATAGTAATTAAAAGGTCTAAGCAGTACTTAGGCCTTTTTTAATGTTTAGACGCTTGACTTCAACTTCTTCTTAAGGGCAAAGAGCTCATCTCTGAATTGCGCTGCACTGATGAAGTCTAACTCTTTAGCTGCCTTCTTCATCTTACGCTCTGTCTCCTCGATGAGCTTGTTGAGTTGATCTTTAGACATGTAGGCGATAATCGGATCAGCCGCTACTGATATATCATCGGGTTCTATATAGGCCTTAGACTTCTTGCCTCGGATATCGAGTATAGACTTCTGATTCATGATCTCCTCCTTAGTCTTACTGATGGTGGTTGGAGTGATGCCATGCTTCTCGTTGTAGGCGATCTGCACAGAGCGGCGACGATTAGTTTCGTCGATAGTTGTCTGCATGCTCTCCGTGATCTTATCGGCATAGAAGATTACCATACCATTTGCATTACGTGCAGCACGACCGGCAGTCTGCGTCAAGGATCGGGCGTTTCGCAGGAATCCCTCTTTATCAGCATCAAGGATGGCGACGAGCGATACCTCAGGCATATCGAGACCCTCTCGTAATAAGTTAACACCTACTAATACATCAAACTCTCCCAACCTCAGATCTCTGATGATCTCTACTCGATCAAGCGTATCTACCTCCGAGTGAATATAGCGCACTTTGATATTCAGTTTTTGGAGGTACTTCGTTAGCTCTTCGGACATGCGCTTCGTCAGCGTCGTCACCAGCACTCTTTCATCAGCCTCGATCCGTAATTGTATCTCTTCGAGGAGATCGTCAATCTGATTGATGCTCGGCCTGACCTCTATTGGTGGGTCGAGGAGGCCCGTCGGGCGCACGATTTGTTCGACTACAAGGCCTTCTGTTTTTTCGAGCTCAAACTCTCCAGGTGTAGCACTGACATAGATGATTTGATTGGTCAGCCCTTCAAATTCATCAAAGTTCAATGGTCTATTGTCAAGTGCTGAGGGCAATCTAAATCCGTAGTTGACCAAGTTGATCTTACGAGCTCTGTCTCCACCCCACATCCCTCTGACTTGGGGTACCGTAACATGGCTCTCATCAATGACCATGAGGTAATCATCTGGAAAATAATCCAACAAGCAAAAGGGTCTCGTCCCAGGCTTACGGCCATCAAAAAATCGGGAATAGTTCTCTACACCATTGCAGTAGCCCAACTCTCGCATCATCTCTACATCAAAGGTCACCCGCTCCTTAATTCGTTTGGCTTCTATATATCGTCCTTCTTGCTCAAAGAACTTCTCGTGATTATCCAATTCCATCTCAATCTGACGCAAAATCATCTTGAGTTTATCTTTGGGAGCGATGTACAGGTTAGCTGGGAAAATTGCCGCATCTTGCATCGCCATGATGCGCTTGCCGCTCTCGATCTCTATCTGGTCGATCTCTTCGATTTCATCACCAAAGAATACGATCCTATAGCCAAAATCATTGTAGGGTAGATTAATATCTACCGTATCCCCTTTAACCCGAAACGAACCCCTCTTAAACTCGGCAGCTGATCGACTATATAAGCTTTCTACCAGCTGATACAATAACCTGTTGCGCGATAAGGTCTGGCCTTTTTGGATTCTTATGATCCCGCCTGCCAAATCTTCAGGATTACCCATACCATAGATACACGAGACCGAAGCGACGATGATCACATCACGACGACCTGACATCAGACTTGATGTAGCACGCAATCGCAGCTTATCGACTTCTTCATTGATGCTAAGATCTTTTTCAATATAGGTGTCACTCGTAGAGATATAGGCTTCTGGTTGGTAGTAGTCGTAGTAGGATACGAAGTACTCCACAGCATTGTCTGGAAAAAACTCACACAGCTCACTATACAGCTGAGCCGTCAGCGTCTTGTTATGAGTCAAGACAAGGGTTGGGCGATTCAACTTGGCAATGACATTAGCCATCGTAAAAGTCTTACCTGAGCCCGTTACCCCGAGTAACACCTGGGCTTGTTCCCCTGTTTCTACCCCATTGATGAGTTGATCAATAGCCTGAGGCTGATCACCAGTAGGGATATAATTAGAGGTTAACTTAAATGCCATAGATTAGATCTCTTACTCGCTTACTTCGACAAAACCAGAACCACACAGACTACAATCACAATAAATAGTCCATTCAAAAAGATCATATAGGCCCTTCTGATGATCTGATACTTACGAGACACGATGCGCCCAATATGAAATATATCCTGCAAAACAAACTCGGCAAGTCCTTCTCTTGAGCTCACCGTACTTTGATAATAACTCCTAAACTCGTCAGGTTTCATCTTAAAGAAATTACCGAAGAAAAAAGGACTTGGCACATTGCTGTTGCCATAGATCGTCTTAGTGTAATCGAGACTTATAGGCTGCAATGCCTTAGCGGATAGATAGAGCGTAATCGTACACGTTATAGCGATTAAAATCAGTGGTACATAGTAGAGCTCTTCGAGGACTTTGTCCAGATTAGCTATGATAGCAGGAATCAAGATCGTTATCATGATGGCATTAAGCGACATAAGAACACTAGCCTTCTGATCTGCAATCTTAATGCGCTCTATATTATTGCGGCTTGTTGTTCTGATATGATTCAAGGTTTTCTTATCGATCTTATACTGCTGATCGACGCCTGGCCCGTCATTTTTAGCTATTTCTGCTTCCATATGGTCTTATAAAATTACAGGCTTTCTACTTATATGTGCTCTAGTTCAAATATTCCTTGATCTATATATCGAATTATTCGCGATAGTTTTGATCGAGCCATTATCTTTATGGCTTTATTCTAGAGCCGTCATCTTTAAAACCAGTCTGTTTTAACAAGTTCATAGTTCAGTCATATGATTAAGATTACTTTCCCTGATGGTGCCAAAAGGGAATACGAGTCGGGTACAACTTCAATGGATATTGCTAAGTCAATCAGTGAAGGGCTTGCTCGCAATGTTCTATCTGCAGAGGTAAATGGTGAAGTATGGGATGCATCCAGGCCTATACATGAGGACTCCAAAGTCAAATTCTTCACGTGGAAAGATCAAGAGGGCAAAAAGACCTTTTGGCATTCTTCGGCTCACCTCATGGCTGAGGCCATCGAAGCGCTATATCCAGGTACCAAGTTTGGTATTGGGCCCGCTATCGAAAATGGTTTTTACTATGATATCGACATGGGTGACAAGGTCTTATCGAGCGATGAGTTTGGTAAGATTGAAGCTAAGATGAAAGAGCTCGCGGGCCAAAAGAATGAATTCATAAGGACAGATGTCTCTAAGGCTGATGCGGTAAAATATTTCTCAGACAAAGATGACGAGTATAAGCTCGAGCTAATCGATGGTCTTGAGGATGGGTCGATTACCTTCTATCAGCAAGGTAACTTCACAGATCTCTGCCGTGGACCACATATCCCAAATACTGGGAGCATAAAAGCCATCAAACTGATGAGCTTGGCGGGAGCCTACTGGCGTGGTGATGAGAGTCGCAAGCAGATGACTCGGATTTACGCCGTCGCATTCCCAAAGAAAAAAGAACTTACAGAATACCTCGAGTTATTAGAGGAGGCCAAGAAGCGTGACCACCGTAAGCTCGGAGCCGAGCTGGAGCTGTTCATGTTTTCTGAAAAAGTTGGTGCAGGGCTCCCAATCTGGTTGCCAAATGGGACTGCGCTTAGGACCAGACTCGAAGACTTCTTGAAGAAAGAACAGATCAAGCGTGGGTATAAACCTGTGATTACGCCACACCTCGGCAAAAAAGATCTCTATATCACCTCTGGGCACTATGCCAAGTATGGCGAGGATAGCTTCCAGCCGATACATACGCCACGTGAGGGAGAAGAGTTCTTACTCAAGCCGATGAACTGTCCACATCACTGCGAAGTGTATGGACATAAGCCAAGGTCATATCGAGATCTTCCGATCCGTATAGCGGAGTTCGGAACAGTATACCGCTATGAGCAGAGTGGAGAGTTGCATGGACTCACACGTGTGAGAGGTTTTACACAAGACGATGCACATATCTTCTGTACGGATGATCAGGTTAAGCAGGAGTTCCTCAACGTACTGGAGCTAACACAGCACGTATTGGAGAAGCTTGGCTTTGATAATTATACGGCACAGATCTCTCTACGAGATCCAGATAACAAAGAGAAATACCTCGGTTCTGATGAGTCTTGGGACAAGGCGGAGCGAGCGATCATAGAAGCCACCAAAGAGGTGGATCTCGAGACAGTAACCGAATTAGGTGAAGCGGCATTCTACGGACCAAAGCTCGACTTCATGGTCAAAGACGCCCTTGGTAGATCATGGCAATTAGGTACGATACAAGTAGACTACCAACTGCCTGAGCGATTTGAGCTTGAGTATACGGGTAGTGATAATGCGCCGCATAGGCCCGTGATGATACACCGTGCACCATTTGGCTCTATGGAGCGATTCATTGGAGTACTTACAGAGCACTGTGCAGGTAGGTTCCCGCTGTGGTTGACACCAGATCAATATGCACTACTTCCAATCTCAGATCGATTTAATGACCTATGTAAAGAGATACAAATCAAGCTCAGCGAGTACGATATCAGAGGGGTAGTAGATGATAGAACAGAATCTATAGGACGTAAGATTAGAGATACTGAACTTAAGAAGATCCCATTCATGCTGATCATCGGCGACAAGGAAGCTGAGTCAGGACAGGTTTCTGTACGTAAGCAAGGTGAAGGAGACTTAGGTTCTCAGACGATTGAGGAGTTTGTAACATTCTTTCAATCTCAATTGTAATTATGAATCTCAATCCTAAGCGGTACTTAATTACATCAGCTTTACCCTATGCTAATGGTCCATTGCACATCGGGCACTTAGCAGGAGCATATCTATCAGGAGATATCTACGCTAGATTCTTACGCTCCATGGACAAGGATGTTGTCTATGTCTGTGGTTCCGATGAGCACGGTGCGGCAATTACCATCAAGGCCCTCAAAGAGGGTAAGAATCCTAAAGATATCATTGACACATATCATGAGCTCTTTCAGGAAGCGTTCAGCGAGATGGGGATTTCCTTTGACATCTATCACAGGACATCAGCGGACATACATCATGAAACTTCTCAGGAGTTCTTCAGGACACTACATGAAAAAGGAGAGTTCATCGAGAAAGAGTCTGAGCAATACTATGACTCAGAGGCAAAGCAGTTTTTAGCAGATCGCTACATTACGGGTACTTGCCCAAAATGTAATAACGATGGAGCCTATGGTGATCAGTGCGAAAGCTGCGGCAGCTCATTGAGCCCAACAGAGCTTATCAATCCAAAATCCACGCTATCAGGATCTGAGCCTACACTGAAAACTACCAAACACTGGTTCCTACAGTTAGACAAATATGAAGAGTGGCTCAAGGAATGGATCTCTACTGGTCAAAAAGATGGAGAGCAATTGCATGACCCTGCAGACTGGAAAAATCACGTCCTCGGTCAGTGTAAATCTTGGTTAGAGGGTGGACTACATCCTCGAGCGATGACAAGAGACCTCGATTGGGGTGTAGATGTACCACAGGAGATAGAAGGTGCCGAAGGCAAAAAGCTATATGTCTGGATGGATGCCCCAATAGGCTATATCTCAGCTACTAAGCAGTGGGCCATCGACAATGATAAAGACTGGAGACCATACTGGCAGGATAAGGATACCTCGCTGATACACTTTATCGGTAAGGACAATATCGTGTTCCACTGTTTGATCTTCCCAGCAATACTCAATGCTCATGGAGCATATATACTTCCACAAAATGTACCTGCTAATCAGTTTGTCAACTTAGAAGGAGATAAGCTGTCAACTTCACGCAATTGGGCGGTGTGGGTTAATGATTATGTAAAAGAGCTGCCGGGCAAACAAGACGAGCTGCGCTATCATATGATCAAAAACATGCCCGAGCAAAAGGATAGTGAATTCACTTGGAAGGGCTTTCAGGATAGCGTCAATAATGAGCTGGTTAACAACCTCGCTAACTTTATCAATCGGGTTATCGTCCTGACTAATAAGTATTATGACGGTGTTATTCCAGCATACGATCTCAACTTAGACTTCGTGAGTCCATCTACACAGCAGTTTGATGGATATCATGATGGTGAGATGTTGCAACTCCATGATGACTTACAGGATCTGAACCAGTGTATCAGAACCTTTGATTTCAGAGGTGGGTTACGCAAATTAATGGAGATCAGTAGTCAAGGGAATCAGCTCTTGCAATTCAATGAGCCTTGGAAAAAAGTAAAATTAGAAGCCTACGATGGTCTCGTAAAGGTGATCATGAATCTGGCTAATCAATATGTTGCTGCGATCAGTATTGCGATACAGCCATTCATGCCGTTTTCGTCAGATAAGCTTAGAGATATGCTCAATCTGCCACGTATAGACGGGCAAGGCGAGATGATCAAACTACTCGTAGCACTAGCAGAAGGCGAGGATGTTATAAAGGCAGGGCATCAGATCGGTAAACCGACACATCTGTTCAGCAGAATCGATGATGAAGTGATCAATCAGCAAATCGAAAAACTTAAGCAAAGCGCTATAGCTATAGCTCCTGTAAGCAATAATGTCACACCGATTAAAGACACCATACAATATGATGACTTTATGAAGATGGATATCCGAGTGGCAGAAGTGCTAAGCGCTAAGCGAGTCCCTAAGACGGATAAGTTGATGGAGCTGCAACTGAGCTTGGGCGCAGAAACGAGGACAGTCGTGTCTGGTATCGCAGAACACTTCACTGCAGAGGAGGTCGTAGGTCGTAAGGTGAGCTATCTGGCTAATCTCGCACCTCGAAAATTACGAGGTGTGCTATCATCAGGTATGATTCTCATGGCAGAAGATCAAGCTGGCAAACTCAGCTTCGTCGATCCAGGAACAGATACAGAGTCGGGTAGTATCATACGATAATCGCATATATTGAGGAACATATGTATGTACCCAAGATATACAGCCCTAAAGATCCAGAGGTCGTCTATTCTTATATTGAGAAACACTCTTTTGCTACACTGATCACTCAGGGTGAGCGCTTGTCAGCGAGTCATATTCCATTATTACTGGAGCAGACTGAGAGTGGTACATATCTAACTGGTCATGTATCCGTCGCTAACGAAATCATAGATCACCTTAAGGATGGTCAGGAGGTTCTTGCAACTTTTATGGAGCAACATGCCTATATCTCATCATCATGGTATGATCACATCAATGTGCCTACGTGGAATTATATCGCTGTGCATATCTATGGACGAGCAAATATACTTACGGGAAAGGATTTATATCACTCCATAGAAAACATGGTCAACAAGTATGAATTTGGTCGGGAGAACCGTTTTCATCTCAAGGATTTCGGTCAACAAGAACTCGACGCTCATCTTAATGGATTAGTAGGATTTCGACTGAGTATAGATCGTGTTGAGGCAGCTTATAAGCTCAGCCAAAACAGAAAAGATAGAGATTATAAGGAGGTCATATCGCAGCTCAGAAAAGGCGGCAGTGATCTCGAATTAGCCATAGCTCAAGAAATGGAACAACTACGTTGAGGATATTACTAATCATATTAACGTCACTCTTCCTTAGTTCCTCAATAGAGGCACAGATACCTCATAGCGGTCATACCAAGCTCAGCATCCTTACGTGCAGCCCAGGTAACGGTATAGACGAGACATTCGGGCACGCTGCTATAAGGGTCAGCGATGACAGTTTGGGATATGACTTTATCTTCAATTATGGGGTATTTAGCCCTGATACAGAAAACTTCGCCCTAAAGTTTCTGAGAGGCAAGCTACTATATGCAGTAGGTGCAGGCAGATTTAGTTCTTTTTATCAGAGCTATCAGCTCTCGCAACGTGATATCAGAGAACAAGTCTTGAATCTATCGCCCGAGGAGGTTAGTAACATATTCTCTGCAATACAAGAGAACATCAAGCCAGAAAACCGCAATTACTATTACGACTTCTATTTTGACAATTGCGTTACTCGTATACGGGATGTGCTCGCCCATTATGTGGAGGGTTTAGAGTATCCCGCTGAGACCTACGAAGAGCTCTCATTCAGAGACTTGATACATGAGTATACTGATCGTATGCCCTGGACACAATTTGGCATGGACCTCATCCTCGGATCAGACAATGATCAATTGACCACGGTCGCGGATCAGATGTTTCTACCAGACTATTTCGAATCTTATCTCTCTGATACTCGCACAGCAAGAGGGGATCTCGTCGCATCCCAGCAGACCGTTATGGCATACCCAAGCACGCTCAGCCCAAGACCATTCTTTACGCCGACTGTTGTCTTCTCGATATTGCTTGTGATTGAGTTGATCTTCTTTATACTACTCTATGTAGCGGGAGAGCCCCAAGGTTGGAAGAAGCTCGATCAGATATGGTTTGTACTCACATTTATCTGTGCGCTGATATTCCTGTTCATGTGGTTTCTGACTGATCATGAGGTCTGTAGCAAGAATTGGAATTTACTCTGGACGACACCGTGGATGCTGATCTACTACTTTCTCAAAGAAAACTCACCCATTAAGACGGGACTTGTCATCATGACGATCGTGTCATGTGTTATTGTTGTCTTAAGTCCATACGTATTGCCGCAACAATTTGCTACAGGTGCTGTATTGATATCGTTAATAAGCTTAATTAAAGGATTACGACTTATGGGTGTCTTTAAACTATTAGACAAAGTTATCCGTCATAGCACACTTACGACAGCTATGATGCTACTCGCTGTACTTGGATTTAGCCAAGAGAAAATAGGTGGCTTAACCGTCGTGGCACCACCTCAAGAATATGAGACAGATCCTATGCCCGCTGTCACGGCGGTCAATGCCAATTGGATCGCTCTTGTTCCCTTCGCTTTTAATAGTACTAGCAACCCTAAGGTCTCTTACGGTTCAAGTCGTCAGTGGTGGGGGGAACGTAAGGAAGGCGTTATAGAATCCATCCGTCTGGCCAAGGCTCAAGGACTACATATCATGCTTAAGCCACAAGTGTGGATGCATGGTGCATGGGTCGGTGATATGGACTTTAATAAAGAGTCCGATTGGAAAATTTGGGAAGACTCCTTTCGAGACTACATCATGACCTTTGTTGATATAGCAATAGAGTACGATGTGGAGATGATCTGTGTTGGCACAGAATTCAGAAATGCCGTCAAAGAGCGTGAGCAATTCTGGAGAACGCTCATCACAGAAATCAGGTCAAAGTATACGGGCAAACTAACCTACTCTGCCAACTGGGATGACTATGAAAAAGTACCGTTTTGGGATCTATTAGACTTCATCGGTATATCTGCATACTTTCCCCTGAGCGAATATGATACCCCTAATCAGTATTACCTATCATTCAGATGGAATAAGGTGGTGAACAAGCTGGAGAAATACTCTAAAAAACTTGGTCGACCTATCCTCTTTACCGAGTATGGATATCTCAGTGTAGATGGTGCTGCGGGCAAGACATGGCTCTTAGAAAAGAAAGTTCGTGACTTAGATATCAATGAAAAAGCCCAGGCCAACGCCCTTGGTGCATTATATAGTGCATTCTGGGATGAAGACTGGTGGATGGGAGGATTCCTCTGGAAGTGGTTCCCAAACGGTCAAGGTCACGAGGGTTATCCTGAGCGAGATTATACACCCCAAGGAAAGCTAGGTGAAAAAATTGTCTCTAAGTGGTATGATAAAACAGATGGAGAGTAATGATTAGAATTAGTAGTGCCTCAGAGATTACCGCACTTATTGAAGAGTATAAAGCAGCAGGTAAAACCATAGGCTTTACTCCTACCATGGGAGCACTACATGCTGGTCATCACTCCTTGATCAACCTGTCCAAGGAACACAATGACATCAGTATCTGTAGCATATTCGTCAATCCTACCCAATTCAATAATGCCGATGACTTAACTAAATATCCTCGGACCATAGAAGCCGATTGTGCAGGGCTTGAGGAGATCGGTTGTGATATCGTGTTTCTCCCAACAATAGAAGAAATCTATCCAGGTGGTGAAGAGAACTTTACAGTAGATATCAATCTCAATGGATTAGATACCCTCATGGAAGGAGAACATAGACCTGGACACTTTGCTGGCGTAGTACAGGTGGTCAAGAGATTACTTGACATAGTCCCAGCATCTGGTTTGTATATGGGTCAGAAGGATTACCAGCAGTTCACCATAATTAGACATATGATAAAGACCTTAGAGATCTCGACGGAGTTAGTCGTATGTCCTATCGTGAGAGAGGCTGATGGTCTCGCCATGAGCTCACGTAATGCACGACTCACTGCTGATCATCGTGCTCGTGCGTCGATGATCCACAAGACTTTGAACAAAGCAAAAGAGATGATCCATACTAACTCTATTGAGCGCATTCAGTCTGATGCGATGACATCAATGAATATACCTGGATTTAAGCCAGAGTACTTTACCATCATCAATGGTCATACGCTTGAAACTATTGAGAGCATATCTGGTGTTAAGGAGGTGGTTGCGTGTACTGCAGTCTGGGCTGGCGAGGTTAGGCTGATAGACAATATGCGACTGATTGTAGAAGACGAGACTTCTACAACTTAAAGGATTAATTAATTTTGCCCTCCCAAGCGGAGCAATACGATTAAAAGCATGCTGATACAGGTTAAAAAATCTAAGATTCACCGAGCAACAGTTACTGAAGCCAATCTCAACTATATGGGCAGTATCGCCATAGATGAGATCTTAATGACTGCCGCCAACATATATGAAGGAGAGCGTGTACAAGTACTCAATGTAAACAATGGTGAGCGCTTGGAGACTTATGTAATCAAAGGAGAAAAAGGATCAGGTATCATCAGTATCAACGGAGCTGCAGCCCGTAAGATGGGTGTTAATGATAAGGTGATCATTATTTCCTATGCTTGGATCTCTCCAGAGGAGCATCCTGAGTTTACTTCTGTCAATGTATTTCCTGATGACAATAATGCGATATAACATTGTCTCTTGAGTGAAGTAAGAAAAAGCATTATACAAACCATCATTTTTGGCTCTATTGGAGCCATTATCCTATATTTTTTATGGCAGAGTTTAGCAAGCTCCTATGCTGAAGAGTGTGCTCTCAAGGGCCTATCCGCGGCAGATTGTAGTCTCTTTGATCGGTTGATCACTGATTTCAAGAGTGCTAATTTTGGATGGCTCTTTGTCATGTGTTTGGCTTATTTGCTCAGCTGCGTATTTAGAGCGTTACGGTGGATGATGCTACTCCGACCTATGGGCTATAATCCACGATTTGACAATTCTTTTTATACCGTCATGATTGGATACTTTGCCAACTTGGGTTTGCCCAGGATGGGCGAGTTCATCAGAGCTGGACTCTTCTCTAAGTATGAAGAGATCCCTTATGAAAAAGTCCTTGGGACCATCGTCGTCGGTCGCATTATTGACGTCCTCTGTCTCTTGTCCCTATTGCTCATAGGTCTTGGGCTTCATAGTGATACGATGCTTCAGTATTTTGAAGAGAATCTAAATCTCGATATTACTAAGATTGTGATATTGGCGGCTATTGGACTACTCGGTTTAGGTATAGCCATATATACCTATCGTCGTCTCAGCAACTCCAACAGTACATCTGCAGGATTCGTCAAGGTGAAGAAAATCGTTGACGGATTCGTTGAAGGCCTATCCTCACTTAAGTCTGTGAATAACATGCCGATGTTCATTCTGTATTCATTGAGTATCTGGTTCCTATATGTTGGGATGCATTGGATCGGGTTCTTATCGTTTGGACCAACGGCACATTTGACGTTTAGTGAGTCGTTACTCTGCTTTGATTTTGCCGCATTAGGTATGGTGTTTCCTTCTCCAGGGGGCATGGGCACTTATCATGCCATGCTAATAGAGTCGCTACTTATACTCGATGTCAGTGAGATTAGTGCATTCAGTATTGCCATGATCACATTCTTCACGATAAACATCTTTTGCAATATCTTATTCGGACTTGTAAGTTTGATAGTGCTACCTATCGTTAATAGATAATGGGACTCAAGAAAAAGGTATTTGTGAGTGCACAACAGCTCCTGCGAGAACTCTCTCGCAAGGATAAGACTGTAGTGTGGACCAATGGCTGCTTTGATCTATTGCATCGGGGTCATCTCAACAGCCTTATGCAGGCCTCTGAACTTGGAGACTTATTAATCGTAGGGCTCAATAGCGACAACTCTGTACGAAAGCTAAAAGGTCCTAATCGACCCATATTCGAACAAAATCACAGAGCACACCTCTTGGCTACTTTAGTATACGTCGATGCCGTATTGATCTTTGATGGCCTTACACCATCAGATGCTCTAGAGGCAATTAAGCCAGACATCTTTGCGAAAGGTGCCGATTATGACCTCACTAATCTAACAGAGGCCCAGATCGTACATGGATATGGTGGACGACTTGTATCTTTAGACTTAGTCGATGATATCTCTACTACAGATATTATCAATAGAATTAAATCTCTATGATCCTACATGATATCATCAGCTATCTCGAAGAGATTGCACCCCCTCACCTGCAAGAATCATATGATAACTCGGGTCTAATCTTCGGTCATCTTGACCAAGAAGTTACAGGTGCCCTTGTTTCTTTAGATTGTACAGAAGATGTGGTAGACGAAGCTTTATCGCTCGGATATAATTTAATTGTATCTCATCACCCGATTGTATTCTCTGGCATCAAGAAGTTTCGCCAGGACAACTATGTGCATCGTGTTGTGATCAAAGCGATCCAGCATAATATTGCGATCTATGCGATACACACTAATCTTGATAATGTACTGAACCACGGCGTAAATCAAAAGATCGCACAAAAAATAGGTCTCTGCAATTGTACAATCCTCAGGCCCAAGGATCCTCAAGAGCCTCGCATAGGATCCGGCGTAATCGGAGATCTACCAGAGGCAATTGACTCGGTAGCGTTCTTGGATCACCTCAAGGCCTCTATGAATCTAAACATCATAAAGCACACAGCACTGCTATCCCGCCCGGTACAACGAGTTGCTTTATGTGGAGGAGTAGGAAGTTTCTTGTTAGCAGATGCCAAAGCTGCCGGAGCAGATATATTTGTCACAGCAGACTACAAGTACCACGAGTTCTTCGATGCCGACGGCGTTATCACCATCATAGATATCGGTCATTACGAAAGCGAGTACTTTACCATCGAGCTATTATTTGAACTTCTTACTGAGAAATTTCCTAAATTTGCAGCCCGTTCCACGAAAGTGGTCACGAATCCAATAAATTATTATTGAATTATTGATGAAAACCGCCT
>CAYPWL010000050.1:19061-21325 GCA_964414425.1 uncultured Saprospiraceae bacterium | reverse complement strand
CTGAGTCCTTTGAACATTTTTCTCATTCTTATTTGCTTTAGTTACTGCAAATAAGACCGTTACAGTGCAGCCTATGTGCGCTATTCAGTAGAGGAATTAATAGTCTATTACGGCAAGCCGAAGTATATCCGAACGGATAATGGGCCAGAGTTTACCTCTGTAGTCTATAAAGAATGGTGTGAAGAAAAAGGTATTACGCGAGTATACTCAGAACCAGGAAAGCCTATGCAGAATGGTTATGTAGAGCGATTTAATAGAACATTTAGAGAGGATGTACTAGACGCTTATCTATTAGTTAGTCTACGACAGTTTCAGATTATAAGCGATATGTGGCGTGATGATTATAATGATAATCACCCTCATGAATCATTGGGAGGGAAGAGCCCCAACGAGTTTGGAAATCATAACCAGCATACTTTAGGCTTAAGCCTAAAGTATGCTGGTTAAAACTATAATTTTAAATTATAAACTGTTCTAAGAATCATAAGTCTACAGAGCTATGATCACCAAGGAATATAATACCTTCATCCACTATGATATCAGCACCCATTATCGAAATCGCTACTTGGATATGGATCGGGGTTGCGGTCGTCACCTTTATTTCACTGATCACGCTTAAGGTCAGGGCGCCTTATGGTCGGCATAGTCGTCAGGGCTGGGGTAAGATGATTGACAATCACTGGGGATGGTTTTGGATGGAGCTACCCGCACTGGTCATCTTTCCGCTGATTGCTCTCTTAGGACCCGTAGAGAAGACCTCTCTGCACTGGATACTCATCGCACTATGGATCATCCACTATACTAATAGAACCCTGATCTTTCCCTTCAGGCTAAAAACTAAAGGCAAAAAGATACCGATCTCCATCGTATACTCTGCTATCTTCTTTAATCTGATCAATGGCGTGCTCAATGGTTATGCTATAGGTTATATGGCGCTACCGACTGTACCTACGCCTATTTTTATGACTGGGGTACTCATCTTTATCATCGGCTTTTATATCAATCAGCGAGCGGACAACTATCTCATCGGCTTACGTAAGAAACAAAGCGGTTACAGCTTGCCCAAGGGGTGGTTGTTTAACCGAATCAGCTGCCCGAACCTCTTTGGGGAGATAATCGAATGGATTGGATTTGCCTTGGCGGCGTGTTCATTGCAAGCCTTCTCATTTGCGATATGGACCTTTGCTAATCTCGTGCCGAGAGCGATGAACCATCATGACTGGTATCGAGAAACCTTTGACGACTATCCTGATCAACGAAAAGCCGTCATCCCCTATATCCTATGAGAATCGCCGTCACAGGAGCCTCTGGACATATCGGTGCCAATCTATGCCCATATCTGCTTGAGCAAGGCTATGAGGTCAGCGTCTTGATCAATAACACTCTTGTACATTGTGATGGCCTCAGGCAGATCCGTGGCAGCGTGCTGGATGCCGACTCATTGGATGAGTTAATCCATGATGCAGATGTAGTGGTGCATATGGCTGCAGTCATCTCTTTGGAGAAGGATCTCAATGGAGACCTATGGAATATCAATGTCAGAGGGACTCAACAAGTAGTGGATGCGTGCATCGCACATGGGGTCAGTAAATTGGTACATTTTAGTTCGATACATCGATTTGACCCTGCTCCACAGGATGAGCTGCTCGATGAGACTCGACAAGCCGTACCGGATGGCACGGACTATGATCGATCAAAGATCGAATCCGAAAAAATCGCTCGACAGGCGCAAGAACACGGCATCACCACCACCATCATCTACCCCACCTCTGTAATCGGACCTAATGATTATCGTCCCTCACTCTTAGGGCAAGGGGTCATCGATATGTATCAAGGCAAGGTACCGATACTGGTGCCAGGGGGGTACAACTTCGTAGATGTGCGAGATGTCGTCAGAGGCACGCATGAAGTGATCGTTAACGATTATCCTGATGAGCAGTTCATCTTAGCTGGTGAATACTTGACTATACAACAACTCGCCCAATTGATTAGCAAGCACAGTCCCAATCGGGTCAATACTGGGGTCCTACCGCATTGGTTAGTAAACGCTTTACTACCCGTCTTCAAATGGCAATCTCTAATTACTAACAAACCTCCCGTATTGACGAAGCAAGCTATACAAGTGCTACTGGAAGGCCCGCTCTACATCAGCACTGCCAAAGCAGAACGACGGTTCGGATACAACCCTACCAAAATCCAAGAGACGATAAAGGATACCATAGCATGGTTTAAAAAAGAACGGATGATTTAAATACGTTGGTTAA
>CAYPWL010000050.1:0-18961 GCA_964414425.1 uncultured Saprospiraceae bacterium | reverse complement strand
GTTAGGAAGTAACTGAATGAGAATTTTAAAGATTCTTGTATACGTCCTATTTGCGGGATTGATCTTAAGTCAGTTATTATTACTCATTCGGAGATTAGGAATTACGGTATCATATGACTACGGATTTATATTGGGTAAAATCATTGTGATTTGTGTAGCACTGATTGTCCTAAGAGTAATCACAAAGTACATTGATAAACAACTTGATTGACCATTTAAAAATCATAATAAGAGCCGATATTCAATAAAAAGACTATCGGCTTTTTTAGTTGCGCTCGTTTCCAGTCTTAGTCTGCATCAACTAAACCTCAAGGCCTTAACCGGATCAACTCGAGAGACGATCCATGTTGGTACGATCATAAACAACAGGGTAATAATCACCGTGCCTAAGTTGATGAATAAGATCATCCACCAATTAAATGCGATCGGCACCGTATCCAGATAATACTCTGCCTCAGAAAGCTTAAAGACACCTGTCTTCAACTGAATAAAGCATAATGCGAAGGCCAGGATGTTGCCGATGATCATTCCTTTGAGGATGACTTCTGCAGCATTGTGGAGGAAGATCTTGCGGATGGACCAGTTGGATGCGCCGACAGACTTCAGGATGCCGATCATCTCGGTGCGCTCCAGCACAAAGATCAGTACTGCCGTGATCATATTGATGATCGCCACTAAGATCATCAGCAAGATCAGGACATGTTCATTGATATCTTGTAACTCCAGCCATTGGAAGATCTGATAGAACTTAGATTGGATGGACTGGCTATATAGGTTGCGAGGAAGTTTTTCGAAGTAGATATACTCATTGAGCAAGACGGCATCATCGAGATCATCGACATAGACTTCTAAACCGCTGACCTGATCTTCACGCCAGTCTAACACTTCTTGCAGCACTCTCGTATCTACTAAGGCAAATCGCCTATCATACTCTTCGAGGCCAGTCTTGTAGATGCCGCTGACCGTGAATCTCTTCTTGTATTGTTCACCATCGAGGATAAAGTAGATGATCATCTTATCTCCTACATCAAAGTTCATCCGCTTAGAGATCTGCTCTGAGAGCACGATCTCCTGAGCTGGGCCATCTGCAGGATAGCTGACCCAAGAACCACGTTTCATGTAGGATTGGATGCGGTCAAATTGATAGTCGGATTCATACCCCTTAAGGAGGACTCCCTCAAAATCCGACTTAGAACTCAAGATCGCAGGAACGATGGTATAGGTCTCCACTCGGTCGACTCCTCCTATAGTCGTCTGAGCCGGTGGTGTATGATCGGGCCGAATAATCGTCGGTGGGCGCTGATAGGTTATCTGTGCGATATCCTCTATATCTGCCACTAAGGATGGATCGACATCTATTGGGATCAGTTCGAAAGAGTCTCCCACATTGCCGTCTGTGATATGGATATGTCCCCAGAAGTCTAAGACCTTGGAGGTGACACCCTCTTTGAAGCCCTTGATCACGGTAGTTGTAATGATCATCACAGCTACACTCAAGGAAATAGACAGCACTGCAATCCTCAGTATGAGTGCCGAAAAATTACCACCAGTCGTGAGCGACAGACGATTTGCTATAAATCGTTCGTAACTCATCTACTCCTACCATTAATCATAGATCGCTAATATAGATAATCGTTAGATCGGATTATTCTACTTTTGCAGCGATTCAAAAAAACAGCTCGTACGATGAATTTTATTGATGAATTGACATGGAGAGGAATGCTACACGATATCACCCCGGGTGCTCGTGAAGACTTAGACAAAGGAATGCGTACGGGCTACATTGGATTTGACCCAACAGCGCCCTCGCTGACGATCGGTAACTATGTCCAGATTATGATCTTATCACACTGGCAGCGAGCAGGACACAAGCCCATTTTTCTACTCGGAGGTGCGACAGGTCGTATCGGAGATCCATCGGGCAAAGACAAAGAGCGACAGCTGAAGTCTTACGAAGAATTGGATAGCAACCTCCAGTTTCAAAAGCAGCAGGCTTCTAAGTTCCTCAACTTTACCGATGGCCCCAATAAGGCGGAGTTCATGAATAACTACGACTTCTACAAGCAGATGAACGTCCTTGACTTCCTCCGTGATGTGGGCAAGAATCTTACAGTCAACTATATGCTCAGCAAGGATGCTGTCAAGAAGCGCTTGGAGACGGGGATATCGTTCACGGAGTTTAGTTATCAGCTCCTTCAGGCCAATGACTTCTTACACCTGTATAAGCATCACGACTGTACCTACCAGATGGGAGGCTCAGATCAGTGGGGTAATATCACCTCAGGTACAGAGTTCATCCGTCGCAATATCACGGGCAGCAAGGCATTTGCGATTACCTCCCCCCTACTGACTAAGGCAGATGGTAAGAAGTTTGGCAAGTCCGAAGCGGGCAACATCTGGCTTGATCCTAAGATGACCTCGCCATATAAATTTTATCAGTTTTGGATCAATGCAGACGATGCCGATCTGCCAAAATTCTTCAGGTACTTCTCTTTTAAATCGCGAGAAGAAATCGAAGCACTCGAAAAGGATCATGCTGATGATCCCAACAAGCTCAAAGAAATTCTATCAGAAGAGCTCACCACCAGGATACATAGTGCAGAGAACTACAAGAGTGTAGTTGCCGTATCGCAGATCCTATTCAACAAGAAGGCCTCTCAAGAGCAACTACAGGCATTGCGAGAGCAAGACTTTGAGACCATAGCTCAAGAGATCCCATATATCCATATCAAAACGGCCATTGACAGTGCTGGTATCAACATCGTTGATCTACTAACCACACATAGTGACATCTGCTCGTCTAATGGCGATGCTCGTCGTGCTATAAAGAACAATGCCATCTCAGTGAATAAAGTTAAAGTAGCTGATCATAATGCACCCGTCACCAGCGACGATCTGATCCACAATCAATATCTCATGATCGAGAATGGTAAGAAGAATAAGTATGTGCTGAAAGTAGGCAAGTAACGAGTTGCGAGTATAGAATTACGAGTTACTGGTATCGAGGGTTACTTCGTTAACTACTGATTAATCCCTTGTTGTTTTCATTGGGTTGTAGAAGGTCCCAGAGATTGCCGTATAAGTCTTGGAATACAGCTACAGTGCCGTACTCAAACTCTGTCGGAGGTCTCACGAAGCTGATCCCCCTCTCGACCATCTGGTTATAATCTCTCCAAAAGTCATCCGTAAAAAGAAAGAACCCAACTCGCCCTCCAGTTTGATTGCCGACGCTGCTTCTCTGTCGATCATTGTCGGCTTTGGCCAGTAGCAGGCTGCACTCCTTAGCACCAGGACACGCTACAGTGACCCATCTTTTCTGTTCATCTAATCTCGTATCCTCAAGCAGTGTGAAGTTCAGTTTGCGAGTGTAGAACTCAATCGCCTCATCATAATCATCGACGACTAAGGCAATATGGGCTATTCTTTGGTACATTGTTGACTCTTTTTGCTCAAGCGATAGTTTCATTGAGGCCTGCTGAGAATCCTAATATCACTTAATATCATTTCAAAACAGCATTAGTAATGTTGACATGTTACTTAACCTGAAGGTAGCTCCAATAGTCGCTATTCCAACAATCTACGCTATTTTAGAAACGTGTTCTACAATTACCATTAACCATCCAAACTCTATAAACTCAATTTTCGACGCGAGCAACTGTTGACATGAACCAGAATCACAGTTTCCTCCTCTTAGATCACAATGTATATAACCCGTAAAGGCACTTTTCCTACAGTGGTATCAACAACAGGCTTGGTCTAATTGAATCGGAGGGCAGGCCACCGTCCCATAGCTACAGTAGACGAAGTAATCCTCCTCTGTTGGCTTCAATACCGTTTGGCACTGGTCGCATTCATAAAAGTACTGGCAGGCATTAGTCGGCATGGTCTCTTCTTTCTGATGGCCGCACTCAGGACAGGTAATCTTAGATTGTAAGATCGCTTCTGTTATGGTTGAGCTGCCAAACTTGTAGAGATAATGATAAGCACCATATGCCAACAATCCGATTCCTACTACCATAAAGACTCCACTAAATCGCTCCAGCCCATAAAGTCCTACTATAGTACTTCCTCCCCCTATAGCTATCAAAAGCGCTGGTAGCCAGCAACAGCTCGTCGCAACGATGAATGCAACCGCACTCCCGACTAATGACTTTTGGTAATTCATTAAGTACTAAGTTACATATACTCTGCCCGCTATTGTAGTACTGTCTCGTCCAATTATGATCAAACCGTCCTCACTTATGAATCTCGCTATTCTACAGTCACATCACACATCCACCTCCAATAAATCTCTCTCATTGACTTAAGACTTTATCATGTCTATGCCTACACTGAGTTGCCTCATCTGAGATCATAATTTCAGTTCGTAGTTGAGATCGGCTTGAGACCAAGACGCTTTAAGGATTACTGTCCGTGATACCTGATCTATCACCTCTAATATCTCTCCAAAGAGAATCGGATTTAAAAAAAGAAAAAAATAAATCACATTATAATGATCTGATTATCAATGATTTAAAAAATTTTTGAGATTTATTTTCATATATAAACATCCACTTACCTCTGAGCACACGTATATGTCATCGTATCTGATAATTATATCAGGAATTCAAAAATTTTAAAACTAATACAATGAAAAAATTCTTAGGATTAACTGCCGGTCTGATATTGGCCGCACTTACATTCTTTTTAATGTCGGCAGATCATATTGATGCCCCTTCAGTCACAGGAGGCAGTTCCGACATTACAGATTACTTTGCTTTTGAGAGTCCAAGTAATACTGACAATATGGTCTTTGTAGCATCAGTACAAGGATTACTCAGTCCCGCTGCAACTGCTGACGCTGATTTTGATGAATCTGTACTTTTAGAATTCAACATAGACAATGATGGTGACTTAGTTGAAGACTTAGTACTTCAAGCTGTAGTACGAGATGGGCAAGTATTTGCTTTCGGACCAACAGCTCCGTCACAGGTTGGTGGCACCAGTACTATTAATAGTAATGCCACATCTGTGAGTGCTGAAGTAACACCATATCTTACTCCAGCTATCATAGGCAATGCCAATGGCATGAGCGTATTCGCCGGACCGAGAGATGATCCATTCTTTTTTGATTTAGGGGCATTCCAAGCAATATTGGGAGGTATGGCACCAGGGTTTAGTGATCCAGGGACAGATACTTTTGCCGGAACTAATGTACTGTCTATAGTTATAGAGGTACCAAAGTCAACATTAGGAAGCACAGGTACTATTAATACTTGGGCAGTAACTAAAGTCCGCAATTAAACCACAGATCAATTATCCAACATTTTATTTATCAAGATTAAAAGAATCAAAAATGATTATTAAGAATATATATTTCACATTCATACTTATGATAACCGCACTATTTATCACCTCATGTGGCGATGACGATGAACCAGTATTACCAGAGATAGATTTTTCTGGGAGCTATACATTAGCGGATCAGATGGGTAGACCAGCGATCAATACAGTTTTTGTAGGTGACGCACAGAAAGATCAATTTAACGAGACTCAACCATCAGATATGGGTCCGATATTCAGTCAAGTCTTTTTAGACAGACTATTAGCCCTCAATCCTGGCTACACCACAAATGCCTTAGGATTAGACGCGTCCACTTTTACAAGTGTCTTAGCGAGTGATGTACTAACGGTATCTACGACAGGAACAACCACGTTCTTTGATGGGACGAACGTATTGACAGGTAGAGCATTGGCAGATGATGTCATCGATGTTGAGTTACTTCTCATTTTCGGTGGGCCTGATGGCTCGGCAAATCCTGGATTAACTTCCGATAATGTAGACGCTAACGATAGAGCTTTTTCTACGTCATTTCCATACTTAGCGAATCCGTTTTAGTAGGTCGTTAAGGTTGTACCGCCCATACTCGGGAGTTCAGTATGCACACGCTGCTGAACTCCTGATCTGGGAGGTTTGAGACCTATAGTTTCTTCATTCACTTATTATAAACTTGACTCGATGAAATATCTTATTTACACATTCTTTTTTGTTGCATCAGGAACAGGTGATGGAACCACTTCTGAAGGCACACTTTATAATCCCAATATAAAACTGGACCGCATCGAAAACGAGATGAATTATTGGTCCGATAGACTTGATACCGCACCCTATACAGGTGCATATAAACTGCGATTAGCGCAGGCTCATGAAGGAAATTTTCAAGCTACTGGAGATTTAACCAGTCTAAGTAAGGCTGAAGAGCTCTATCGCTCATGTATATACGAAAACAGCTTGGACAATACTCCCGCACTGCTGTCATTAGCTCAGAATCTGATCACACAGCATAGATTTTGTGATGCTTATGATGCCGTACAACAGGCAGAAAGTATCGGTAGAGATATGGACAAGGTAAGTTTAGTCAAGTATGACATAGAGCATGAGTTAGGTATCGGTACACCATTGGAGGTAGAGGTCTTAGACATTCAACATCTGATACGCTTAGCCAAGCAAGCCGATGGGGATGGGGATCTTACTCAAGCTATCGTGTACATGATGGATGCCAGAAAATATGCTTATGAAATCAACAATAAGCAACTACAGATATGGACTACTACTAACCTTGCAGAGTTCATGGGTCATAATGGAAATATAAAGACCTCCGAAAAACTGCTCAATGAAGTATTAGAGCAAGATCCAGCTAACTGGTATGCCTACAAGCTATTAGCATGGATTAATTATGCTCATTATGGAGATGCTAACAAGGCCATGCAGATGGTTGAAGAAATCTTAGTCTACCGACAGAGTCCAGAGCTCTACTTGTTTCAGGCAGAGTTATTAGAAGCGATGGGCGATGACAGCAAGTCTACTGAGGACAAATTCCTTGCTGAGGCCACTCAAGCAAAATATGGGCGACTATACAATATGAATATAGCTGAGCTACTGTTAGGACGTGGTGCAGCAGAACGCAGCAGAGGACTTGAGATCATGAAAGATGAGTACGCTCAAAGGAAAACGCCAGAAACAGCTGCTCTCTTAGCCTTCGCATATGCGCAGAATGGAGAGACCATACAAGCACGTGAGTTATTGCTTGACGAGGTATATCAGAAGACTTATGAGCCCGTACCGATTGCATTGATGTTGGAGGTAATGAATGAGTACGAGAGTTACCATGACTACTTCTCAGATCAATTAGAAGGAATAGAGTTTGAGTTAGGGCCGATTAGAGCTCAACAGATACAGGAATGGTTGAGTTGATCTACAACTCACTACAGCTATAGAAATAGACACAGAAACAGATATTGAAGCCATGTGCTTTAAAAACGTTTCATTCGGGTTGGTTTATTTTTTTTTGAATGTCTCCTTTTCATCTAATGAGAAGGAGATTTTTATTGAATAAGTTGATCGTCTGAAGAAGGCGACTACCTTTATAACAAAATTACGCATGACGCACACTGAACAAGATATAATTGATAGATTACGGAATCGTGATCAACGAGGTCTGACCTACTTTTATGAGCAGTATGCACAAGCTTTAATGGGGATCATCGGTCGTATCATACAAGAGCGTACCATCGCAGAGGAGGTCATGCAACAAACACTACTAAAAGTGTGGAACAAGATCGATCAATATGAACCTGAGAAAAGTGCCCTGTACACTTGGTCCAGCGTCATCGCCAGAAATACTGCCCTTGATAAGGTTCGACTGGCAGGCTATAAGAATCAAAAATATCAAGAAGATATCAATGACCATCTCGACGCCAACTCGACCGAGCAGAGATCCGGTGATCAGATGGATACACATAAACTCTTAGCCAAACTGGAGGTAAAGCATAGGGTCCTCATCGAGAAGATGTACTTGCAGGGGTACTCTCAGCGAGCAATCTCTGAGGAAATGGATATCCCCTTAGGCACAGTAAAAACGAGACTGCGATCAGCAATAACACTGATGCGCCAGGAGCTCAAAAATGAAAAAGGTCTATTCATAGGTTGCATAGTCCTATTGGCATATATCATCTATAAACTGGTATCATGACAAGTCAAGAATTAATCAACTCTGGATTGTTAGAACTATACGTCTTGGGGCAACTTGAGGGTGAAGATCTGACTACTGTCGAAAATGCTATCGAAACTGACAGTGCCGTCAGATCAGAATTGCGAGAGATTGAATCAGCTATGGCAAAGTTTGCTGGTCTACACGCACTACCCGTAGATCTGTCTATACTCGACCGTGCCCTGGACCAAATCAATAGTCAAGAAGGCCAAAGTCAGAAATATGATAGATCAGGCACATCGCAGTCGAGATCGTCGGCACCTAACAAGACTGTGTGGAGTTGGGCAGGACCACTTGCGCTCGTCGCCGCAGTGATAGCCATGTCCATAGCCTATATCCAGATGGATAAGAGTAGCAAGCTTACCGAGGAAATGGATGCTATCATGGCAGAGTGTGAGGAGACTCAAAATGAGTTGCGCGATCAAGAGTTGCTATATGCCGCACTGAGAGATGAAGGAAACCGTCCGGTCCTTATTGAGGCTACCGAAAAATATCCTGACACCAAGCTCATCATACATCACAATGAGGAGGAGGGCACTAATTATCTTCAGATTAGCAACCTGCCTCAATTGGAGGATGGATTGGCATTCCAACTATGGTCTCTTAAGGGATCAGATGCGCCGATACCATTGACTGTATTCATTGAGGGTGACAATGCAATTATCCCTATAGACTATGAGCCTGGAACTAATGCTTATGCGATTACCATTGAGCAGGCAGGAGGAAGCCCAACACCTAATCTGGATGCACTCATAGGAGTATTTAGCTTGGGATAGGATGTGTTGCTGAAGCGTGGTTATTCAATAGTACTGTGCGTCATCCACACAGAGATGGCTGACGTGCGCATGACTAAAATGTAGAAGACAATCTTATCTGGTTGATGTAATTCGCTATTATAGGACGGTGGCCTACAAGTATCATCATACTACCCAATTTCCCAAAGATCAGTTCTTAACACAAGCGTCTGTTGATATAAACGAGAGACGCAGTTTACTGCTCTAAGGTCACAATGGATAGAACCGGAAAAAGGACTTTTCCTGCAGCGGAAAACGAAATTATTCCGACAACTAATACCTGTTAAAAGACCGACTAAATGCTCTTAGTTTTCTTTTGCTCCTCCTATTCTTAAACTGAAAGTAAGGTATCGATCCAGGTACTGGCATCAACAAGATTATAAAAGTCCATAATACTAAAGCCTTGGCATCGGTGCGGTAATTACGACTCAAGTCCACTACTGCTTAAACCCAAAGAACAATGACCAGCAAACTGAAAAATAACATTGTTAATGATACATCCATATAAGTCAGATATCTCGATATAAGTTAAGACTTTTGATCATTAAAACATAACATTTTCTGACCATATAGTATTTCTCACCCGCTATTGTAGAACCGTATTCTACAATTACCATCACACTTTCAAAATCTCTGAAAACTCTGTTTTCGACACACAAGACTTTTGATCTGAATCAGAAACACAGTTTCCTCGTCTTAGATCACAACGCATAGAACCGGAAAACTAACTTTTCCTGCAGCGCATGCAGTACGTCGATAGAATCCTTGCTTTGATATAAGATCAGCTAATTGATGTAACCTAGACGATCTCACGCTCGTTCTTAGAATGTGAGCATTGATGCGTAAGACGCAAGCAAGATATGTGTGGATTGAGCGGGAGATGAGAGTAAGGAAGGAAGAAGATATACAGCTCTGAGGGGCTGCTCCTTATACTATTTCGGTTTGAGAAAAAGGGTAACGAAAGGTCGTTACCCTTTTCTTTTATTTTACTCTTCTACTTTAGTAACATCATTGATTCGTGGTACGAAGTCCAGTGATACTGAGTTCATGCAGTATCGCAGACCTGTAGGCCTTGGCCCATCATTAAATACATGACCAAGATGCCCTTCGCATCTGGCACAGTGCACCTCCGTACGTGCATAGCCCAACTTATAATCGGTATCCTCTCCTACGTACTCAGCCTTGATCGGCTGCCAGAAGCTCGGCCATCCAGTACCCGACTTATACTTCGTGTTGGAGTCGAACAGCGCCAACCCACATCCTCGACAGCTATAGATACCATCCTCTTTATGATTCCATAGGTCTCCAGAAAAGGCTCTCTCGGTACCCGCATTGCGCAGTACAGAGTACTCTAATCTGGTCAGCTCTGCTTCCCACTCGTCATACGACTTCTCTACAGGTACAACTTCATCGGGAAACTCTGCCTTAGGGGTATAATGCTGTTCTTTGACGGCATCCTCAGCGGCCAATGCTCGTTGCGACTTGGCTTGGCAGCTCATGATACAGAGCGATAGTAATATCAAAATCTTATTCATAGTTCTTTATTCTATTATTCATCTGACTCTCCACGGAGTCCTTTATCCTGTTTTTGTGCAATCAATACGATCTTCCTCATTAGGGATACGATCGATAGAAAAAGCAAGTAGCCAAAAGTGAATACTACATAGATCCACTTAAACGACTTGGCCTCTCCAATACTCAAACCAGAAAACCACCAAGCCATCGCCCCTCCTAATACACATACAACGATGAAGGAGTATATCGACTTGTTCCAATAAGGCGTAACATTGTCCGCGCTAAGACTCAAAACGCTGTTGCAGACCGCAAACATGAGCACCATAGACGCTGAGACGGTCCAAGCTTGGTGCTGCGGCACATCTATAATGCCAATCCAATGAGGGATATAAAACAACAAGGTAAATGCTGGAATCGCTATCAATGCCACCAAGCACTGGTGATATGGATTGATCTCCTTATCGAATAGTTTGGGATTATCAGAATTGTCGTTCATGTCTATGGAAACAACAATGAATGTCCTTAGTTCTGGCTTAGACTATAGGATCACCATAGAGGTCATAATCCTCTGAACCGGTGATCTTGATCATGGCGAAGTCTCCGATGCGGAGATAGTGTTTCTTAGCATCTATCAACACTTCGTTGTCCACCTCAGGTGAGTCATACTCAGTACGTCCTACGAAGTATCCACCTTCTTTGCGATCTACAAGGACTTTTAGCTCTTGGCCGATGCGCGCTTCATTATGATTGTATGAGATGTCACGCTGGATGTCCATCAGTTTGTTAGCACGCTCAGCCTTAATCTCTGCTGGTACATCGTCAGTCAGTTCATGCGCCGTAGTGTCCTCCTCGTGTGAATATTGAAATACACCTACCCGATCAAAATTCATATCCTCGACGAAGTCGCACATATCCTGAAACTCAGCATCCGTCTCACCCGGGAATCCGACCATAAAGGTAGTACGGATCGCAATATTAGGCACGACACGCTTAGCATGCTGTATCAAGTCCCGCATCTCTGCCTGTGTGATATGTCGTCGCATCCTATCCAGTACAGCGTCATTGCCGTGCTGCAGTGGGATATCGAGATAGTTGCACACCTTAGGCAGTTCTGCCATGACTTCAAATATCTCCGTCGGAAACTTAGTTGGATATGCATAGTGCAATCTGATCCACTCGATGCCCTCGACTTCTGATAGTGCTCTGAGCAGTTGTGGCAGCTCTCGCTTCTTGTAGATGTCTAATCCGTAATAGGTCAGCTCCTGCGCTATTAACATGAGTTCCTTAACGCCACGCTTAGCAAGCTCTTTCGCCTCTCTTACCAGATCTGGTATCGGTCGGGATATATGCTTGCCTCGCATCAACGGGATCGCACAAAATGAACAGGTACGATTACAGCCCTCAGATATCTTGAGATAGGCATAGTGAGGCAAAGTAGAGATCTTGCGCTCTCCGATCAGCTCATGCTGATAGTCCGCATTAAACTTTGCTAAGATGCCCGGCAACTCCATTGTACCGAAGTATGCATCCACCTCGGGGATTTCTACTTCGAGATCGTCCTTATATCGTTGTGATAGGCATCCTGTGACATATAGCTTTTCTATTTCACCAGCCTTCTTACGCTCGACATTGGCGAGGATAGTGTTGACTGATTCTTCTTTAGCCAAGTCGATGAATCCGCAAGTATTGACGATGACGACATCTGGATTGTCATCCTCATGCTCGTGATATGCGTTGATCTCATTGCCCTTGAGTTGGGTAACTATGTTTTCAGAATCGACAAGATTCTTGCTACACCCCAGGGTGATCACCTCTACTTTTTCTTTCAGCTTCTTAGTCTTCATGCGATTGCAAAGATAGAATCCATGCTGATCAATTACAGTTTTCAGTGCGGTTTATAAAATGATAGGCGTCCTGTATGCGTTAGAAAATATATGGCGATCAAACAGACATTCGTTGCGGTGCTCCTTTTCTTTCTGACTCAAGGCCTCTATAGCCAAGTTGGAGTTAGTGCATTCTACAATACCAATAATTACGCTGGATGGAATGACTTTTTTAGGAATGACGCTAACCTCATCTCTAACAATGATCGAATCTTTTCATCTTCAGTTGGGGTGACCTTAGATTATTGGTTTAGGCTTAGAGATCAGCGGATTGAGTTCTATCCGTATATCAGTTATCAGCAGGCAAGTACTGATCTCCAGTTTGCTAATGTAGATCTCGGACTGCGTCAGATCGGCGGTGGTATCAATGCTCATCTATATGTATTAGATCTCATCGGAGATTGTGACTGTCCGACTTTTAGCAAGCAAGGCACTTTCTTTAAAAAGGGCTTCTTTCTCCTTGCGGGAATCGGAGCAGACTTCTCTACTAAGGCCGTAAATGGAGACTTTAGAGATGGCAATTTTGACTTTACAGCACAAGCTGGTTTAGGCCTCGATATCGGCGTGACAGACATCATCACACTTACGCCCATCTTGCGCTACAGATACTATCCCGATATATCTTGGCACGAGCTTGCGCCAGTCTTTGGCTTAGACACTAATAACGTATCCACGTCTGCTGGACAATTAGGTATAGGTCTGCGAGTAGGAGTTCGGTTAGACTATAGATAATATGGCGTAGCAAAATGCCACAACACCACTCCACCACATACTGATACATTAAGCGAGTGCTTGGTGCCATATTGGGCAATCTCAATACACTCGTCCAGCAGTGGAAGCACTTCTGCACTCAGTCCATTGACTTCATTGCCGAATACCAAGGCATACTTCTTATCTGTAGAAACTTTATAATGCGCCAATCTCGTAGACTCATCAGTCTGCTCGATACCGACGATGTGGTATCCATCCGATCTTACTTGAGTGACAGCCTCAGAGACGTCCTTGACATAACTCCACGTAACCGTATCAGTGGCACCGATAGCCGTCTTTAATATCTCTTTATGAGGTGGTCGAGCTGTGATACCACAGAGTATGATGTGCTCTATCCTATAGGCATCTGACGTCCTAAAGAATGAGCCTACATTCATGCCTGATCGGATGTTATCAAGGATAACGGTGATAGGTATTTTATCGGCGGACTGATATCCTGTCCGATCTAATCGACCCAGCTCGTCAAGTTTAAGCTTACGCATCTATATTGACGAAGCTAAGCTCTTGTTGCCTTTATACTCAATAGCAGCCTCTACGAGCGCTACGAATAGCGGGTGCGGAGCCTCTACTCGACTCTTATACTCCGGGTGAAACTGCACACCTACATAAAATGGATGATCAGGAATCTCTACGATTTCAACTAAGTCATTCTCGGGATTAATACCCGAAGGGACCATACCGAAAGACTCAATCTGCTCCTTGTACTTATTGTTAAACTCATAGCGATGTCTATGTCGCTCAGAGATCTGCGTCTGCAGACCATAGATCTGTGCGGCTTGAGTACCTTCCTTGATATCACAGGCATAAGCACCTAATCTCATAGTACCTCCTTTTTGGCTGATCTTCTTTTGATCTAACATCAGGTCGATCACCAGATGAGCGGCTTCGGGATTGACTTCTGATGAGGCAGCATCACTTAGGCCTACGACGTTGCGACAGTACTCCACTACAGCACACTGCATACCCAGACATATCCCCAAGAATGGTATCTTATTCTCTCGCACATATTGGACAGCCTTGATCTTACCCTCAATTCCTCGATCGCCAAATCCTGGCGCTACTATCAGGCCATGGATTTTATGGATCTCTAATGGCAGATTAGTATCATCGAGATTTTCGGAGTGGATTGGGATTACGTTGACCTTGCAGTAGTTCATAGCACCTGCATGGCCGATTGCCTCATAGATAGACTTGTAGGCATCTGCAAGCTCATTATACTTACCGACTAAGACTATGTTGACCTCATGTCGAGGGTTATTATATCTGAATAAAAATTCTTTCCACTTCGTCAGGCTGAGCAACTTAGGTGGGTCCAACTCAAGATGCTCTATGACGATGTCATCGAGTTGCTCCTGTTCCATCAGCAGCGGCACTCTATATATGGTATCAGCATCTACCGCTTCGATTACATTGCGCTTCTCCACGTTGCAGAACAGGGCCAACTTCTCTTTGATCTCTTCCGAGATGGCAGACTCTGTGCGACAGACTAATATATCAGGTATTATACCGGCCATCTGTAGCTCCTTGACGGAGTGCTGTGTCGGCTTAGTCTTGTGTTCTCCAGCTGCTCTCAGATAAGGTATCAGCGTTAAGTGAATGACGAGGCAATCTTTCTTTTTGAGCTCTCTCTTGATCTGACGTAATGCCTCCAGATAAGGCAGTGACTCTATATCTCCGACCGTACCACCTAACTCTGTGATGATTACATCATACTTATTATCCTCCTCGAGCAATCTGATTCTCCGCTTGATCTCATCCGTGATATGCGGGATAATCTGTACCGTCTTACCGAGGTAAGCCCCTTCTCGCTCCTTGTTGATGACTGTCTGGTAGATCCTACCAGTCGTTACGTTATTAGCTTGTGAAGTATTGATATTGAGAAATCGCTCATAATGCCCAAGATCTAAGTCAGTCTCTGCGCCATCGTCCGTAACGAAGCACTCTCCATGCTCATAGGGATTAAGCGTGCCAGGATCGACATTAATGTATGGATCAAACTTTTGAATGGTAACACTGAGGCCTCGATCTTGTAGCAATTTGGCTAACGATGAGGAGATAATTCCTTTACCTAAAGATGAGGTAACCCCGCCCGTAACGAAGATGAATTTGGACATTTTAAGCTGATTTCAATACGGTAATTAAAGGTATATGTTTTTGTCGAGGAGCGATCATAATCTCTGACATAGATATCAAAAAAACATTTGATCTGTTCCTTTATATAGTTTGCTGAAAGAATAATTTGCTTCTGCACATTCTGAGACGCTGACGAGGTTAAGATGATTATCTTGGCGCACCATTTCTTATGCAGTGAGTTGGAGTAATTTAATAGTCATATTGCAAGTAACAGGTTCACTGGCGCTATTCATCTATGGTATGAAAGTGCTCAGTGATGGTATCCAGAGGGCATCCGGTGGACAATTGCGCTCACTATTAAGGCGTCTTACACGCAGCAACTTCAATGGTATCGCCTTTGGGACGTTATTTACCTCATTGATACAGTCCTCATCCGCCTCTACGGTGATGATTATTAGCCTGGTCAATGCTGGGATGATCTCTGTGAGACAATCTGTAGGCCTTATTATGGGTGCCAATATCGGGACCACGATTACGGCATGGATTGTATCCTTTGGAGGGTTTTTATTTAAGCTGAGTTCCTTGACACTGCCCATATTGGCCGTTGCGGTACCCTTATTTTTCAGATCGGACAAAAAGTACAAAGCCTGGGGCGAGACAGCGATCGGGTTTGCCCTTTTGTTTATAGGATTAGACTTCCTCAAAGCCTCTGTACCCTCTTTTCAAAATCAAGAAGTCTTCGATTTCATAAAAGGATTTACCTCGTTTGGACTACTGTCTAATCTCCTATTCATCATCATAGGGTTGGTTATCACCTTGATCGTACAGTCTTCGTCGGCCTCTATGACATTGACCTTAGCCATGACCTTCAATGGCTGGATATCTGTCGATCTGGCGGCATACATGATCATCGGAGAGAACATCGGCACCTGCTTTACTGCTGAGGTCGCAGCTGTGGTAGGCAATAAAGACTCGAGGCATTCAGCTCGTATACATACTCTATTCAATGTGCTGGGCGCACTCATCATGTTCTTGTTGACGCCAGCTGTGTTGGATTTACTCGAGGGGATCTTTGATGTTATTACTAACCGTACGAATGCCTTTGCATCCAAAGAGTTATCGACAATAGGTTTAGCTGCCTTTCACACCTCTTTTAATGTGCTCAATACATTGATACTGGTGTTCTTCATACCATTTCTGATAAGAATGGCCGATTGGACCTTGCCACGTGGAAATAAAAATCTATCTGCCAGCCCCAATAAACAGGCCATCACACTATCCGAGCTGTCACCGCTCGAAATACAACATCAGCTATTGCTGCAGGGCCAGCATATCGAGACGATGCATAATCTCATCGAAAAAGAGTTTAAATCCATCAGTAAGGATGAGCAGAAAGACTTATTTGATCGCATAGAGCAGCATTATATCCAACTTTTTGCCCTCAAGGATCGCATAGAGGATAAGTCATTCAAATATTCCAATACCGGTAATAGTCAACAGATCGTACGCAACGTGGGCACGTATTTTAGAATGAGCCAAAACATGTGCAGGATCGCTGATCTCACCCTCAATCTCGGGCAGTATATCAAGGAAAAATCCGAGACGAAAGTCTGGCTTACGCCACTACAGCGCACAGAACTATATAAAATCATGGATAGTGTGCAACATGCAATCCAGATCCTCATACAAAATCTGGAAAAGGATAATTATGCTGATGTAGAACTCGCTGAAGCATCAGAGGTGGAACGAGTGATCAATCAACATCGTGACAAGGCCAATGAGATCAGTATAGAGAATAAGGATGAATTTGATTTTAACCTAAAGGGTACGCTACTATTTATTAAGATGATATCGATCTGTGAGAATATAGGAGACCGGTTATATGACATCTCCAATGATATGATAGCCAATAAAAGCGGAAGTAATATTTGATTATCTCGTAGTGTAGTTAGTACAAGCTTAAAATTGAATTAATTTTACCGCGAACAAAGTCTGATTAGTTGTCTGAGGTCGTCATGTGGTTTGGGTTTTCCTTCGCTGCTTATTCTGTAGTAGGAAACGACGTTATTCAAACGCTCGGGACCTTCCTAACCTCCAATGAGAAAAGTCGAAAATGGTATGAACTCTGGGCATTTGCCGGGAGTATCATGGTTGCCATCCTGATCATCGGATATCTCGGTATGGGAGATTCATTAGGCTTAGGCGGCAATGATATTGCATTTGGACGATTGGACAAGATCGATATAGTCGACGAACTCACTTGGTATTATGCATTACCTCCACTGGTGCTGTTAGCCCTGACCAGGCTCGGCATACCTGTAAGTACGACATTCCTAATCTTGACATTCTTCAGTGCGAAGAGCCTGCCAGGTATGGTAACTAAGTCTGTTATGGGTTATCTCATAGCATTTGGCATGGGAGCCATCATATATACACTCATCACTAAAGCGACTGAAAAGCGGTTCTTGGCCTACCCTATGGATAGCGGCGACCGTGGGATATGGACGAACCGCAAGTTTTGGGTTGGTGCACAGTGGTTCTCAACTGGATTCCTGTGGACGCAGTGGCTCACGCAAGACTTGGCTAATATCTATGTCTATCTGGGTAAAGATGATATGAGTATCATGACGTTTGTCATCTCGTTAATCATATTAGTAGGATTATTGGGTTATATCTTCTACTCTCGTGGTGGAAAAATTCAGGATATCGTACGGGCTAAAACGAATACAGATGATATCAGATCAGCAACCTTTATCGATCTGATTTATGGTATAGTACTATTGATCTTCAAGCAAGACATACTAGGCCTCTGGGATGCTAAGCTTCCTATGAGTACGACTTGGGTATTCATAGGCTTGTTAGCGGGTCGTGAAATCGCCATGAATTTTAGGCTAAATGGTAAGATAGAATCCTCTAAGCTCAAGGCTATAGGCATGGACTTAGCCAAAGTATTCCTTGGCTTAGCGATCAGTGTCATCCTTGTATTTATGATGAAGTTTCTGACAGGATCATAATCCTGCATCGATCTCTTGCTCATCCCAGAATAAATAAACACGTTGGGCTCTGCGATCGATCACCACATAGTTAGTATTGAGTGCGTTGACGCTTAAGATACCATCGAACTCATCAAAGGCTTCCATATCCTCCACTCTAAATTGATTTTCCTTAATAGTGATCGCTCCTTCGATCTTGATAGACTCTTGGAATACATCTCCCCTTGTTTGATCCATGTTCTGAGGACCAATAGCATGCAATGGCGCTCCCGTATCAAATGCAAAGGTTAATACCTGTTGGTTGACTTCTATTTCGACTGTAGGTAGCTCATCACCGACCTCTCTAAGGTTTAACCTGATGACATGATTGGACTGAAGCATATCGGTAGTAAACTCGGGCCTACCTACGATGATCTTGCTATCTCTATAATTGATAAATATCGGCTGATCGGCGTCAAATGCTGACCACCCTAATATCCCTAAGACCTTCTGATCCATATCTCCAACCAGCTCTGACAGATCCATATGTAGCAGCGCACTCCCCCATGGCAATGTATAATCAGCAAGACGTATGAAGTCCACCTCCTTGATTGCCACAGGATGGTTGCCCTGTACTGACCTTAAGAAATCCCCCGAAGCAACATTGCGGTCATTAATAATAATCTCCGGCGTTCCTGTATCAAATATGAAAACCCCATCATGACCGCTTAAGTGTCCGTCAATCAATATCCTCCCTTCGACTAAGGTAAAGTCAATCTCCAATCTATCCTCGGCAGATAGGCCCTGTAACGTGCTAATCAGCAGGCCAAAAGATAGAAGAGTATGAATTAAATACTTAGACATACTCTAAATGTAAATCTAATGTTACTTAAAGTCAATTATAGTTAACATTAAATTTACAT
>CAYPWL010000049.1:0-22233 GCA_964414425.1 uncultured Saprospiraceae bacterium | reverse complement strand
TTGAGATCGTATCAATCAAAGGAGTGAATCCTCGGAGCCCGACGACTGTTGGGCTCTTTTTTATGATCATTGAATACAAAGCGACATGATCTGTTATCCAGGTTACCTATCTTGTTGTCGTGCTATATAGTAAGAACATTATCGTCAGCATTGTCATATTCGGTTTTGTCATCATTGCAAGCCGATGTGCTATGGAACCACCAGAACTCATAGAGCAGCGTAATCTCTCTAAGCAATACTGCTCCAGCTGCCATCAATATGTTGCCCCAAGTGAACTGGATCGTATCAGCTGGACCAAAGTGCTCAAAGCTATGGACGGTCATATGAAGGATGCCGGACAAGTCATCAGTATTGAAGACTGGGTAAAGATTCAACAGTATTATTTAAATAATGCTCCGAATGCGTTTTACTCGAGTGCAGTAAAAGATATGCCTCTTAAGCAAGATCTATTCGAATTAGATACCACTCACGCTTATCACGAATACTTAAACGACTACTCCACTCTTGTCAAAGTGACTGAGTCAAATGACATCATAGTTGGCCAATCTGATGGACAACTTATCAAAATAAAAGACCAACAAGTTGAAGAAATAAATATCGACGGGATACCTACCGATTATGTTACTACTCCCAGACAAGACTTCATTCTTAATATGGGAACCTTAGGTCCGTCGGACAATCAGAATGGTTCTATACTAAAACTTGATAATGGACAGTTATCGACGATTGTGGATAGCCTCATCAGACCGATTTCGTTCAAACGTTATCACAATGGACGCGATAACAATAATTGGCTGGTGAGTCAATTCGGATCAACTAGAGAGCCTATCCCAACAGGCGGCCTCAGTCTGCATAATCAAAAAGACCGAACTTATGTGGACCCGACTACAGGCGCTACCATGGCCAAACTCATTGATATCGATCATGATGGCAGCGAGGAAATCATAGCATTATACGGACAAGCTAATGAGTCAATTAAAAGCTATAGCCTCCCGTTCAATGACACACAAGGTTGGTCACCTAAAACACTGCTAACCTTTCCGCCTTTGTATGGGACTAATAGCTTTGATGTGGTAGATATCGATGGGGACGGTGATCTTGATATCGTGACAACACATGGTGACAATGATGATTACTCCAAGGTTTTCAAACCTTATCATGGCCTACGGGTACATATAAATAATGGTGCCAACGAATACGAGGAGTCTTATTTCTATCATATCAACGGAGCTTCAAAAGTCATCGCCAGAGATTATGATATAGACGGCGATCAGGATCTAATGACCGTCGCCATGTATGCTGATTATTTCAGCAGAACACATGAGGTACTATTACTATTCAAAAACGATGGTACTGGAACATTTGAGCCATATTACTTCGAAATCGAACCTAAAGACAACTATGTGCTTATGGATGCTGGTGATATAGATCGAGATGGGGACATAGATATCGTATTAGCCACTAATCGTGGTTTACACATGCAGCAACCACAAGAACTAACCAGTAAGTGGAAAACCCGCAGAGCACCAATAGCGATCTATTACAATCAGAGCGCCGGCTCCAAGTGATCCTTAGTGAAGCTCAGTAATATCTTCGATTTGGCCTGAAGATTTATAGGTGTAGAAGTACTGCTCTTCTCCAGCAGTAATCTTGGTGATATTCTTTTGATCAGAGAATAGTTCGAAGAAATGAGACACACTGAGTTGCTCTACCGTATCAAAGTCTCTATCTGTTGAGAGATCAATAAAAAAGGACTCTCCCTCAATACTGATCCTTTGCACTTGTATTGGTTGGTCTTGTAAAGGGTATAATTTGATATGTTTCTCGAAATAGGCTTGCACCTCCAGATCATCAAGGCTGTCCATAGTCGATTGTAAGGAATCTACATGATTTCTTAGTGCATCAACCATATCATCCCTAAATACCTTGACAGTTATCTCAATTGAGGATTCTGAATCAGTAATCTCTACTACTGATAGATAAAGTGCGTGCTCGGATGTATAAGTGGAACACAATAATGTAAATAGTAGTAAGTAGAGGTTCGTCACAACGACAAGGTAACCCATTCAGGAGCTGCAATCAATAGGGTATGATATCCCAAGAAGTAACCAAGCTCAGATTATATCTTGACTTTAGCAATCTGGTTATGGATCTCATTAACCTCCATTAGAGCGGCTGAACCGTACCATTCGTACAATTCCATAACTAATACACCTTCTTTTACAGCTTGATCAAAGGAAAGCATATGTTCTGCTTCTTCGACTGTCTCTACGTTAAGCACAAAGATCCCACGTAAATCTCCATCCCCAGTAAATGGGCCTGACACAGCCAGTATTCCTTTTTCTGCCATTTTTCTGATGTTGGCCATGTGCATCGTTTGAACGTTTGCGGACTCCTGTTCAGTTAGGTTTTGATTAGGCCCTTTTTTGAGGAGTACCATGATGTACTTCTTCATACCATACTGGTCTGCGCCAAGCTTATCAGCACGGATAGAATCGTATACCATGTCCTTTGGCTTGACAGTTGCATTCTCAGTGATGCTGTCCGTGGCCGCATGTTGATCACACGAGGATAACCACAAGAATGATACTATTGAGATGAGTACAATAAGACTTACTGATAGTGGCTGTTTCATACAACAATGATACTAGTTCTCTATCAAGATTTCAAAGCAGTAGCCTCATCAAATTCAATACGGTAAGACCCAAATCCGGAGTACGTATTATCAATAAGAGATAAAAAAGGATCGATTGTGTTAATCCGTGCGGAACTCGTGCTCAAAGTAGAGATTGACCCAGTTGTCCTCACTTACACCCATAAAGGTAAAGGTGTACGGTCGGTTGGGTAATAAGGTCGGGACTGTAGTAGTGTCTGTGATATTAAACACAACGTTTTCTAAGTTGTAAAAGGTAAAATTCTTGTCGATGGTGTAAGTACCAGAGATGAAGTTATCGTCTTCATCGGAGATCACCTGAAAGTATATGACATTTTCGGGTATTGATCCATCTTCCCAGACAAATGATGGCGTCACTCCATTTTCAACTACCTGCCCTAATTCAGGTCGATTCTCGGTTGGCTTGACGTTAGTTTTCATTCTGATGGGAGTACACGCATGGATTCTGCCAGGAGTCTTATAAGTCACTACCGCCATGCGTTCACCCGTAAAGGGAACATTATTGTACTTCCATAGATACCCGTTGAAGATCGGCTCATTGGATAATTCTTTCTCGCGGTATTGAGTAAAATCAAGCGAATCCGCCACATCCTCTGCCTCAAAATATCTGAAATCCGTAGCTCCTTCAATAGGATAAAAGAAGACGTCCGTTGGCTCGTCCGCAGACTCGAGCAATCCTCCCGGGGCACCCCCAGCACAAGCCACTAAGTCCGACAAGATTCGATCATTATTGAGCTCAAGATAATCAGCTAATATAGTCTCATCCAGCTCAGGGGTTATGGACTCTGAGCTACATGCGGATAAGCTTACAATTAATATGAGATAGAAGAACTGCTTCATTACATCTATATAATGTAGTTATAACTCATAGGGTTGCCTGTGCATGCTTTAGATTGAAGATACAGTGATTCTATAAGCGGCGCTTACCCCACACCATATTGCTCAATTATAGTATCTCACATCTGATGAATTGTTAGCCGAATCGATTAACTTCCTCCTGCTAATATCAGTATACTCATACATAAGTTTATGGATCAAGTTGATGTTTTAATTGTTGGAGCAGGACTCTCAGGTATATCGGCAGCCGTACACTTGAGCAAGCATTGCCCAAGCAAAAGCTACGCTATCCTCGAGGCACGTGAATCTATGGGGGGCACTTGGGATTTATTCAGATATCCTGGCATACGGTCAGACTCAGATATGTATACTTTGGGATATAGCTTTAAGCCTTGGACTGACCCGCAGGCAATAGCAGATGGACCATCGATATTGAACTATATAAACGAAACTGCCAAAGAGTATGGCATTGCGGAGCATATACAATATAACTCCAAAGCCGTTGCTGCAGAATGGTCATCAGAGCAATCACTATGGACAGTAAGTATCCAAGCTGGAATCGATGATCAAGCGCAACGAAAACTTCAATGTCGCTTTATGTTCATGTGCTCCGGGTATTACAATTATGATCATGGGTACACACCAGACTTCAATGGCCTAGATGACTTCAATGGGCAATTTGTACATCCCCAACAATGGAATCCTGAAGTAGATTACAAGGATAAACGAGTCGTTGTTATCGGCAGTGGGGCAACTGCAGTAACGCTGGTGCCTGAGCTCGCCAAAGAAGCTACCTCGGTCACAATGCTGCAACGCTCTCCAACATATATGGTAGCAGGGCCAAGAGAAGATGCTGTTGCCAACTTCCTCAAGTCTATACTTCCCGCTCAGACCGCCTACAATATGATCCGGTGGAAGAATATCAAGATAAGCGCACTGAGCTATAAGGCTTGTATGAAGTGGCCCAATACGATGCGCAATATTTTTGTCAAAGGTGTCCGCAAGGAGCTGGGAGAAGAATATGATATCGACACTCACTTTCAGCCTCATTACAATCCTTGGGAACAAAGACTCTGTCTCGTGCCAGAAGGAGAGCTATTTGAGGCTATAAAGAATGAGCGTGCAGATATTGTAACGGACCATATTGATCACTTCACCGCTGAAGGCATCCAACTTAAATCTGGCAATCACCTTGCTGCGGATCTTGTTGTGTGTGCTACTGGCCTAGAACTCAAACTTCTCGGTGGCATAACCGTCAGGGTAAATGGATCAGAATTACACACTTCTGACTTAGTCTGCTTTAGGGGAGCTATGTTTCAGGACATCCCTAATATGGCATTGGCATTTGGATATACAAATGCATCGTGGACGCTCAAGTGCGACCTCGTCAGCGAATATGTCTGCCGACTACTCAATCACATGGACCAGATCAATGCAAAGAGCTGTACCCCGAGGCTATCTGATGATACCGTAGAGAAGTTAGATTTCGTAGACTTCAGCTCAGGATACTTCAAGCGTGGTTTACACATGCTCCCTAAACAGGGCAGTCATGGACCTTGGGTGGTCAACCAGAATTATAAAAAGGATATCAAAAGCTTCAGAAAGAGCAATCTCAACGAAGCCGAACTTGAGTATGCCTATAATTAGCTTACAGAGTAATACGGAGTGATTCGTTAGCTTTGGGCTCTGTGGCAGAACAACAAAACCGATATAAGCGTCTTCTGGATTGTATAGAGTCAGAGCGACAAGCCGAAGAAGATTACTTCCGGAGGTTGTCCACTTCTAAGACGACCAAAGAACGGATCAAATCTGGAATACTTTGGCAACCAGTAGAAATCTCTCGACAACATTATACTGTAGGCGAATATGTGGAGCTGGAGCTCGTCCCTGCAAGCCCTTCAGCAAGTAGTGGAAGTAACAATTTTAAGTCTGGGGCAAGCGCTATATTTTATATCCAAAAAGAAGAACGGATTGAGTTTAGAGGAGCTATATCATATGCTAATCGCAAGAAGGTAAGAATCATACTATCTGCAGATATCATCGCCAAAGATCACATCTTGAAGGGTGGGACAATGGGTATAGAGCTCATCTATGATGATCGATCCTATCAAGTCATGAAGGGGAGCGTACGCTCTGTCATGAAGATCAAGGATGGTCCGATCGCACAGCTCAGACATAGCGTTGCTAATCAATCCATAGAGCAGGCAACTGAAGAGACTAAGGTAATCTTCAGAGATGATCATCTGAATCCTTCTCAGCAAAATGCGGTCACAGGATCTCTTGGGGCATCATTGCTATCTATCATACATGGCCCTCCAGGGACAGGCAAGACAACCACATTAGTCGAGTTAGTCAGACATATGGCAGCGAGCCAACAGAAGGTATTAGTGACTGCTCCAAGTAATGGCGCCGTGGATTTACTCACCAGAAAACTCCATGAGTCAGGTGTCAATGTAATCCGCATAGGCAATGTCACACGGATAGGAGATCATATCGCTGAGCTATGCCTCGATGAAAAAATCAGAAACCACAAGGATTGGCAACATATCAAACAAGTAAAAATCGAAGCCGAAACGGCGCATCGAGAAGCAGGTAAGTACAAACGAAAATTTGGGAGTCAAGAGCGCATGAATCGGGGCCTGATGTATAAGGAAGCTCGACAACTCAAGAATTGGGCTCGAGATCTCGAAGAGAAACTTGTTGAACAAGTACTATCCAATGCTCAAGTGGTATGCTCTACCCTGATCGGTACCGCTAATAGGAGTATCTCAGATTTACACTTTGATGTAGTGGTCATCGATGAAGCTTCACAGGCCTTAGAGCCAGAAAGTTGGACCGCAATACTTAAGGCTGACAAGGTGGTCATGGCGGGAGATCATCATCAACTGCCTCCTACTGTGAAATCCGCCCAGGCTAAAGAACAAGGATTTGAAGAAACCTTGCTTGATAGATTAAGCAATCATATTGAGCAAACCTACCTGTTGGATACTCAGTATCGCATGCACCCCAAGATTTTGACATTTAGCAATAAGCTATTTTATGAAGGGTTGCTCAAGACAGATTCTACTATCTCCTCGAGATCGAGTATGCATACCGAGGAGCCGATAGTCTATATAGATACAAGTGGTTGTGGATTTGAGGAGGAGATCAATCCTGAAACCCTCAGTAAGTTTAATCGCCAAGAATATCTCATCGTGAGAGAGCACATTCTTTCGATTGCCCCAATCTTAGAAGGACAGTCTATCGGAATTATAAGCCCTTACAAAGCGCAAGTTCAGTTAATCCGACGTGAACTTGAAGATGACAGTGCACTGCGTGCAATGGATATCGAAGTCAACTCCATAGATGGGTTTCAAGGTCAAGAGAGAGATGTAATCTACATATCCTTGGTTCGGTCTAATGATCGAGGGGAATTAGGATTTTTGACAGACTATCGACGACTGAATGTTGCCATGACTCGAGCGAGAGAGAAGCTCATTATAATAGGAGACATGGCGACTTTGGGATTTGACCAACGCTACTTAGAGCTCGCCGATCATATCGAGAAGGAGGGACGCTATCAATCCGCTTGGGAATATATGAGTTAGCTATCTTCGTACTATGAATCCAAATATTGGCATCAGTCTGGCCGGTGGTGGAGCAAGAGGCGCTGCCCACATCGGCGTACTTAGGGCTCTCGAAGAGTCAGGCATCTCTCCTGGAGCTGTCGCAGGGACAAGTGCTGGCAGCATTGTCGGAGCGCTATACGCTTATGGCCACAGCCCGTCCATGATCTGGAACATAGTAGACGAGACAAGCATACTGAGCATCATGAGGTTACGGTTTGGTGGTGGGCTCATTGACCTCTCTAAGATCAGTGATACTTTTGCGGGCATCTTTGATGATGATAGTTTTGATGGATTCTTACGAAAGTTTTGGGTCTGTGCCACTAACCTCCACAAGGGTCAGTGGGAGATGCTTAACTCTGGCTCACTATTCAAGGCAATACAAGCCTCCTGCTCTATACCTCTTGTGTTCAAGCCTGTAGAGATTAATGGAGAACTGTACTGTGATGGCGGATTACTTAACAACATGCCTATAGAAGCATTGCGATATACCTGTGATAAGATCATAGGCGTCAATATCATGCCTGCCAACCCTGTCAAGCAGCTCGATGGTATGATGGACATAGCAGAACGGACTATGATGCTCTCCATCGCTGCTAATACTCGCCCACGAAAAGAAGCCTGTGATGTACTGATAGAAATCGACGGAATTGATGAATTTCCTGCTCACGACATCCGTATCATGGAGGCACTGTATAATCATGCTTATGAATATACACTTGGGCAGATACCCGTCATCAAGGCTCAATTGGGCTTGGTCTGATCTGACATACTTTATCTGACTTCCTACACCTTATCACCTCATACATCTGTCACCTCCCTTAGTAAAGTCATTATGGTTTGGTTATTATTATTCATATCGATATTATTAGAGGTTTAAATCAAATGCTTATGAGTCGATTGAACTTGACTACTGCCCTCTTACTTCTCTCTTTGACAACTACTCACATGCTCCAGGCTCAGATTACTGATCCAGTAGCTACCGAAGTGTGGGAGCCCGTGCCACGTATTGTCACTCCCAGCGGAGGAAGCGCAGCACCGTCTGACGCAATAGTATTATTTGATGGTAGAGATGCTGATTACTGGGCACACCAGGACGGCTCTCCTGTTCAGTGGATTATCGAGGATGGTATTATGACAGTAGTTGGTGGTACTGGATCAATATTTACTAAGGAAAAATTTGGGGATTGCCAACTCCATCTCGAGTGGAGAGCACCTGCTATAATCGAGGGTGACGGCCAAGGCCGCGGCAACAGCGGCGTGTTCTTACAGAACAGATATGAGGTGCAGATCTTAGATAACTATCAAAACAGAACTTATTCTAACGGGCAGGCATCGTCAATATATAAGCAATCAATTCCTCTGGTTAATGCCATGAGTCCACCAGGAGAATGGAACAGTTACGATATTATCTTTAAGGCGCCTACCTTCAATACTGATGGGTTACGGACATCTGCAGGTTACATAACGGTCTTGCACAATGGAGTACTCACTCAAAACCATACTGAACTTAAAGGCACAACAGAATATATTGGCTTACCGACTAATGAGGCGCACGGCGCCGATATCATCCAATTGCAGGATCATAGTAATCCAGTGTCCTATCGCAATATCTGGATCAGGAAACTATAGGGCCTCTCAGGAGATTTATGTCGCAGTGACTTCTTGAGAGATTGTGGCATCTGTCGGAAGTTGGATTGTAAATGTGCTTCCCTGCGATTCTGCACTGGTTACGGATATCGACCCATTGAGGTCGTCAACAATTTTTTGTACAATAGCAAGACCTATACCCGTTCCCGAATATTGATTGTTACTATGCAAGCGACTGAATATGGTGAATATCTCCTCTTGTCGAGTTGTTGGAATTCCAATTCCGTTATCAATAAATCGAATGGTAACATCAGTCTCATTCTGAACAGCCACAACTCTCACCGTAGGGACTGCAGACTCATTATAGTGTAATCCATTGCCAATCAAGTTTTGAAACAGCGAATTAATAGCACATTTGTTAGCTCTGATGACTACTGGATCACCCTCGTAGATAATCTGCTTTTCGCTCTCTGGAGCTACAGATTTTAATGTGACCTTCACTAATTCAACAACCTCTTCTAAATTTACATTCTCTATGATCTGATCTCTGCTTGTCTCCGTAAGTTTTGAATACTCCAGTACACTCTCTATGAGTTCTTCCATCTGGCAAGCGGAGTCATTTATGAAGTTGGCAATTTCGGTAAGATCCGGCCGCGATAACTTTTTTAGCTCCCGTAAAATCAGCTTTGAAAATCCCACAATTGAAAGCAGAGGTGTTTTCAAGTCATGTGAGGTTATGTAAGCCAGTCTCTCAAGCTCTTTATTCTTGTTTTTTAGTTTGGTATTTGAGTTAATCAATTCAAGAGATCGTTTCGATAAAATATCGTTTTTTATACGCTGTCTTCTGAGATTCAAATAAAGTAGGAATAGACTAAATCCCAAGATCAATGTACACCCGATAGCGGAAAAAAATAATATCAAGCGCTGCTTTTCGCGTTTAAGATTCGCAACCTCCATTTCATTTGTCTGAGCCTCTATCTCATATTCATACCCCTTTTTGTATTCAAGAATTCTAAGGGCTTGTTCACTCTTATTTTTGTTCTCTATATAGGCTAAGTAATCCTGTTTAACCCTGGTTCCATATTGATAATCCTCATATAGTTCAATCAACTCCTCTAATAACGACACATGATCTAAATAGTAGCGATCTGTAAATGCTTCGAGGGTTGTGTTGGATTTTGCTTGTTCATAAAAGGCGGCAGCCTTGTTTTTATTTTTTTCAAAATAGTACTGTGCCAAGAAAGCGCTCGTAGTAGCTAAATGATTCGTAGAGTTATTTTTCTTAAAATAACCATAGGCATCTAATAAAGACTGCTCTATATCCTTATCATCATAATGGTTACTACTCGCCTCTGCGGTAACATATTCTTCTGAGATAGAATCACCTGATTGTTCCATCAGCACCTTACTGAGATTAGCCATAGCAAGATGGTAGCTCTGATCTTGAGCAGCTTCCTTAGCAAGGCTGGCGGATTGTCTGAAGTATCTCACAGCCTCATTCCAATTTCTCTCTGCCATATATATTTTTCCCGCTAAGTATGCTGCGGTAGGTGGGATAAATGGAACATTCGAATGTTTTCTTAGATTAATCACTTCGTTCAGATAATACAGAGCGGTAGAATCTTTCCCGTAGTGATAATTTAGATTACCTATATTGAGGTAGTTGATGATTAAGTTCGGTTTATCATGTTGATTATATTTAGAGGCCTGTATTAAATAATATGCGACTAAATCAACTCGATCACCTTGGCGTGAGTATATAGACGCATACTCTGTGTATATAGCCCAGATGAGCTCGGAGTCTTCAGTGGATTCTGCGATCTCAAGAGCTTTGTCAAGATTCTCTATAGTTAGATCAAAATCATCATTACCAAATGCGATACTTGCTCGGGCTCGATAATTATTGACCAGCATCTTTGGCTTATTTAAGGCTCTATCAATATTCTGATCTATCACATCTATAATCTCATTTGCCTCTTCGAATTGATTACTTCGATGCTTTATGTTCAGTTTGAAAAAAAGAAAATCCAGGTCATTGATCTCGGGATGAACAGCACCGTCTTCAACTAACTGTAGACCCTTCTCAATATGAAATAATGCGGAATCCGTGTTTGTGTGATAAAAAGCCTCAGAGAGCGCAAACCTTAGAGCCAACTCCTCTGAATCGTTGTCGTGCAACTTCAGTAGCAACATATTCAGAGAGTCGATGCTTTGCATTTGTGCAGTCACAGTGAGACTGAACAAGAATATCAATATGCCGATACCCCCTCTTATCATATCTTAGATCCTTGATTCCAGAATGCTTTGGGTAGTAATACGGTGAACCTACTCCCCACTCCTTTCATACTTTCAACGCTGACATCCCCATCAAAATCTTCTACTAATTTTTTGACTACAGCTAAACCAATTCCAGAGCCAGAATAATCGTGGTTATTATGTAATCGTGAAAACATCTCAAATATTTTTGAATGATATTGTTTATCGATACCAATCCCGTTATCGCTAAACACAACTTCTATCTGATCATCATTGAGATTAGACGCTATTGTGACTTTTGGTTCGTCCGATTGATTGTAGTAAAGACCATTTTTAATCAGCTCCCCAAAAAGAGTATAGATTATCACCCGATTAGTGAATAATTCGAGACAATCACCTTCTATAGAGATTTTCGCTGAGGAAGAAATATTTGATTCAGAAATCAAATTCTCCTTGATTTCTACAACCATACTGCTCAAATCTATATTCTCTTGTTCCTCATTAATATTTGATCGATTTAGTTTAGCAAATTCTAATACTCCTTGGATCAAGTTTTTCATTTGCTGTCCTGAAGAAATTATGAATTCTATATATTCTTTTAATCTCGGATTAGACAAAACAGAGACTTCTTTATCCAACAAGTGTGAAAATCCTAAAATTGAGAGAATCGGAGATTTTAAGTCATGTGCAGTTATAAATGCGAACCTCTCAAGTTCTTCTCGTTTAGACTCCAATTGTTGATTAATCTCGGATAGCTGTTTAGATCGTGCAGAAACAGCCATTTGAAATTTCTTCTGCTTTATAGAGTTTATGCTCACGACAGGTATCGACATGAGTAATAACAGTGCAGCACCACCTACAACATAAAGTTTAGCGAGCCTACTTTTTTGAGCTTTGAGAGATGCAATCTCATATTTTCGTGTTCTCGACCCAATCTCATTTTGATATCTCTCCTTGTATTTCATAATATAGAGTTCCTCCTCTATTGAGTTCCTCTTCTCTACCATATCAACTAGATAGTTCTCAAGCTCATAAGACTGCTTGTAATCGTCTAATTCTACCGCGCTCTGAGATAATATCTTGAGATATTGGCGCTTATCTCTAAAAGAAGTCATATCGTATGGAGAGCTCATCAAAATAGTATCATAATAAGCTCGCGCATTTGCTTTATTCCTTTTCATCCACGCCTGAATCAAACTAATTCTACATATACTTATCCATTCTTGACTATTTACTTCTTGAAAATAAGCAAGAGCTCTTTCATAACTTCTTATGGCATCATCTACATCACCAGCCTGCCATAATAGAACTCCTCGTTGATGTTGACACTTATGATAAATATCCTCTTCGCTTTTAATCCCCGACAGATAACCAAGGGCGTGATCCAAGTAGTATTCTGCTTCTTCCAGATTATCATTAAGTCCGTATATTCTTGACAATGAACAAGAAACCTCTGCAAGTAAATATTTCGCAGATGTCTCATCATATTGATTCAACCCTTGTATAAGAAAATCAATAGCCAAAGAATCTCGACCAATATCAAAATGAACATTAGCCAAATTCATATGATCTATCAATTGATTTGGAACATTATCCTCTTCTGTGAACTTAGCACCCGCCGTTATGTGATATAATACCGAATCAACTCTATGAGTATATTTCTCATAATATTTGCCCAAGCGATTATGCATCAATCCTTCAAGATGATCTCGATCATACTCCTTACTAATTTTTAATGCTTGAATGAGATGTGTTTTTGCATCTCGATGATTCCTTTCCAGAAGGGCGTACTTTGATTTTTTTTCTAAAACCCAAACTTGTGCATATGGCTTGTCTAAGGCATCATTAATATTTCTCTCAATTTTGTCATTTATAGCCTTAGACCCCTGGTAGTCACCCTCATTATAAAATATAATGCACTGATGTATCAAAAAATCAATATAATTGACCTCTGCGTGAATTACTCCATCATCTTCAATAAGTGCGAGTCCCGTATCAATATGATGCTGTGACTTTGCAGGATCTGTTACGAGTAAAAGCTCAGATAGTTCATGATGAATGAATAGCTTCTCAGAAGGGGAATTATCTTCTACCGAGAGTAAATTTATGAGTGAATCAATCTGAGAAGATTGACCAAAGCTACAGGCGCATATGGCGCAACATACATATATGGTAAAAGAATATTTATATAAATTTCGTCTCGCCCATGGGAGAATTAACCATATATGATTGGACTCGAGATTAGGATGAAATAAATTTTTGGTTGGATAATTATTCACAATTGGTTATATCAAAATAGCCCTAATTAACACTCGCTATATTCTACACTCTATTATCAAGTCTTTGAGATATTGTTCCTCCAAAAGTTTGACAGTTACATCCCGAATGATCTTATAATCTTTCGCTTTTTGTGTAATCGTTGGATCTAAAGAAGTGGTGAGTAAAATGATATCAATTTTTGAAGATGGAAATAACTCAACAAAGCCATCAACAAATTCCCAACATTTCATTCTAGGCATATTAACATCACAAAACAAAATATCAGGAACCTCCTCAGTTTGAGAATAATTCTTTAGCAATTCTTCTGGATCACTGAAGAATGATAATTGCGCATCCAACTGATTGGCTATGGAACCCAAAGTGAGTTCATGATACCTATTAGTTGCATAATCATCATCAAGAAAATGAATATTCATAGAAGATTAATTTGGGGTGACAAATATTAAAATTAATTCAAGAGATTGAATTATCCGAATTATTCGAGACTGTCTCAATAATTATTTCTCCAGTCAGTGGTTTCGCATAAAACTTAGTAACAACTTTTATTGATTCGGCTTTAAGTAAGTCTTGAGGATTCATAGTTGTACTAAGAACATAGATATCAGGCACTTTAGCATATTGTGACAAGTCAAACTCTTTGTATTGTTCAAGAAACTCCCACCCATTCATTCGAGGCATGTTAAGATCAAGAAATATAATTTCTGGGAGGGTTTGCTGGTTATTTATGCGCCCGAGGAGATCATCCAAAGCATCCTGTGCCATATCATGGACAGTTAATTGGTTGCAGCAGTCCAAATCATCAATTACATATTTGGACAGATAGTTAGTTGCACGATCATCGTCTATTAACATTATTTCCTTGACTCTGTGCATAATGGATTAATTCTAACTGGTTTTCTTGAATATCTCTGGTTGTAAAACCAATTAGATACATGGATAAGTATGAATTTATGAAAAATAAATATTTGTCTTCAAAGACTTTAAGTCTGAAACTTCGCAAAAACTGAAATAATATAAAGTAATGAGTTAAAATTGTCACGCCATCACATTGATATCAACTTTGAACTGATAAGAGGGAACAATAAATGCAACGAAATATACTAATAGAAATACTGAGTGCCATAAATTTAATAATCCTGATTATACTGCCATGTTGGTACTTTGCAGAGCTGCCAGATACAATTCCAATACATTACGGAGCAGACGGCAAGGCCGATGGCTATGGTACGAAGTATACCATATTTTTGCTTCCATTGATTGGTACAGTTATTTTTATCGGTCTAACGATCCTCAATAGATATCCGCATCTATTCAACTATCCCCATACCATCACAGCAGATAACAAAGAAAAATCCTATCGTACTGCACAGGCCATGATTAGCACGCTCAAGCTCTTAATTACCCTCATCTTTCTATATATCTTGTATAGGACTATACTTATTACGAGCGAAAGTGCTGTTGGACTCAGCGCATTATTCGTACCATTCACTTTTTTCGTAATTACTGCTGTAGTGACGTATTACATCTTACAACTGCTTAAAAGGTAGAACTAGCATAGTTGAAACCATATAAGCAAGATTGAAGCAAACCATTCTAAGTCAATACTTGTTTTGCTGGCATGGGAAAAATAAAAGCTGGTGAGTCTATACCATCGTTATCTGGACAATCTTATAATCGAGGTGCTATCGATCTTGATGATTACAGAGGAACAAAGCTCATATTATCATTTTACAGGTATGCGGCATGCCCATTTTGTAATCTACGCATGCAACAATTCATCAAGAAATATCAATCTGACTATAGCAACCGAGGCATCAAAGCTGTTGCTGTATTTCAATCTCCAGAGGAGAGCATAGCTAAATATCTGAGTAAACATGAAGCCCCCTTTGACATTATAGCAGACCCAAAGCAACAGTGGTATAAAAGTATGGGATTGACTACATCTTGGAAAGGATTCATGTTAGGAGCCGCTAATGTTAGCCAAGCACTGGAAGCTCGACGCAAAGGCCTGATCAATATAGATCCAGAAGGTCCTGCCAACAGGCTTCCAGCAGATTTTTTGGTCGGAACAGATGGAACTGCCGAAGTAGTATATTATGCTAAGAACATCAGCGATCATATCCCATTTGAAGCGATCGATAGGTGGGCAGAAGTACGATAATACATCAGTCGTATGAATCAAATATGATGAGCGTATCGATTTTAAAACGAATTACCAAGTGGTCTGTCATAATAGTAATTGTGTTAACACTATTTGTAGTAATCGCCCTGCATAGCATATCATCTCGCCTCAGGGGAGACGCAGACTCGATCAGTACACTATTTGACGAGTATAACTACGAATACGTAGTAAACTTAGATACCATAGATGGAAGCGCAATAAGATCGATAACCACAGGAAAACTGAATAGTACAAAGACTATCCTATTTTTTCATGGCGCCCCTGGTAGTTGGAAAGACTACTCCGACTACCTGATCGATAAAGATCTACAGAGGGCCTCGAAGATGATCGTTATAGATCGGCCCGGGTATGGGTATTCTGATTATGGTCATCCAGAGACATCCATTATCCAACAAGCGAAAATTGCTCGACAGATAACAAGTCTCAACTCTCGGGTCTCTATCATTTTAGTTGGCTTCTCCTACGGTGGACCAGTTGCAACAGCTTATGCTGGGCTTTATCCTGAGCAAGTTTCCTCCATACTCTTAATGGCTCCAGTACTTGCACCTGGTCACGAAAAAATATTTTGGTTTAATAAGCCGCTCAGCTGGCCTCCCATAAGCGTATTGATGCCCAAGTATATACAGGTAGCCAATGCTGAAAAGCTATCTCATCAATCCGCACTGGAACAGATTACTCCATTGTATCAACATATAAGCGCCCTAACCATTCACTTGCATTGTTTAGATGATTGGGTCGCACCCTATGAACCCAATGTCAACTGGGCTTCAAAAAATATAAGTAACTACAGGCTTATCGACTGGGAAGGAGACGGGCATTTTCTTCCTAACTCTAAGATTGATATTGTAAAGCCAGAGTTGTTAAAGCTTGTATCAACAGATATCTTGCCTATGCACTAATCCCGAAAAAAACCATTCTCAACTCCACTACTATAAGAGCTTTCCTCTTTCTTTGCAGTCGATAACGCCATTAAAAGTTAAAAAGGATATTGTATGAGCACACTTGACTTAAGTATTGAAAAGAAAGCATTGTCTTGGATAAATGGAGATTATGATACAGAGACCAAAGATGCGGTCAGATCAATGCTCGTCAACGGCGAATACGACATGCTCACTGACGCATTTTATAAGGATCTTGAGTTTGGAACAGGTGGCTTACGAGGACTGATGGGACCGGGCACCAATAGAGTGAATCAATATACACTCGGCATGGCTACCCAAGGCCTATCCAACTACCTCAATAAGCAGTATCCAAACCAAGAGATCAGTGTGGTTATAGCACATGATAATCGTAATAATAGCGAAGTCTATGCTCGAGTTACGGCTGATGTTTTTTCAGCAAATGGTATCAAGGTTCATTTTTTTGACGGGCTGAGACCAACTCCAGAATTATCGTATGCGATCAGAGAGTTAGGATGTCAAAGTGGCGTTATGCTTACGGCAAGCCACAACCCCAAAGAATATAACGGGTACAAAGCATACGGTCCTGATGGTGGGCAGTTAGTTACTCCACATGATAAAATGGTTATCGAGGAAGTACGTAAAATTAATGATGCCTCAGAGGTAAACTTTGAGCGCAATGAATCCTTAATCACGACCCTCGGCTCCGATATAGATGATCGCTATATAGATGAGCTGGTAAAGCTCTCAGTTAATAAAGACGCTATCGCCAACCAAAGCGATCTCAAAATTGTCTTCTCCCCTATACATGGAACTGGAGGTGTGTCCGTCCCACCAATACTTAAGGCGATTGGATTCAACAATGTATCAGTCGTGGAGGAGCAGATGGTAGTAGATGGAAACTTTCCCACAGTAGTATACCCTAATCCTGAGGAGCATGAAGCCCTTAATATGGCGATACAGAAGGCTAATGAGATTGGAGCTGACCTAATAATGGCGACGGACCCAGATGCTGACAGGGTCGGTATAGCAGTCAGAAATACTCATGGAGACATAGTACTACTCAATGGTAATCAAACGGCATCTCTACTTGTAGAATACATGCTTGAGGCATGGGACAAGGCTGGCAAACTAACAGGAAACCAATACATCGTAAAAACCATAGTCACCTCCTATCTACTGGACAAGATCGCCGCGCATAAAGGGGTGAACTGCTACAACACCTTGACTGGCTTTAAGTGGATCGGTGCTATGATGAGTAAATTAGAAGGTCAGCAGACTTTTATTGTCGGTGGTGAAGAGAGTTATGGATATCTCGTCGGTGAGCACGCACGTGATAAGGATGCTGTTGTATCCTGTGCTATGATTGCAGAAATGGCCGCCTACTATAAAGACCAAGGCAGCAGTCTATATGAAGCACTCATTGCGCTCCACAGGAAGTATGGATTGTATCTCGAAAAATTAGTCTCAATCAAAAAGACCGGTAAGTCTGGAGCTGAAGAAATCAAGGCTATGATGCAGGGATATAGAGATAATCCGCCTGCAACCCTCGGCGGTAGTCAGGTAATCATGGTTAAAGATTATGCCACGAGTAAAGCAAAAAATATAACTACAGGAACTACAGAGCCAATCGACCTGCCGAGCTCCAATGTCTTACAGTTTTATACAGAGGATGGGAGCATAGTATCCGCTCGACCGTCAGGTACTGAACCAAAGATCAAATTTTACTGTAGTGTGAATCAAGCCATCTCTGAATCTGACGATTATGAAGCCACTACTGCCAGGCTACAAACCAAAATAGATGCTTTGATGGACGACCTTATGGGTAGCTAAATTCAAAACAAGATTAAGCACATAATACCATAGGCTATCAATAGTGATAAGGCTATACAGATGGAATTTACAATAGTTTGCTTTTGTCTTATTCTTTACACTTTTCTCCATTTGGTTAATGGGAGTGCGGCTTTAGGATTAATGTCATAGGAGTGTCGATTATCAACTTTCTGGAAGACACCTAACATCTTCGGTTTACGATAAATCTTAAGCAACTTTAAGTTGTTGCGATTGGATACGATCATACCTTGTGCACCTAATGACATAATAGTCGGGTTTAGCTATAAGATATAATCTTATACGTGCTTAGGTGCTGTATTCAGACGAAGCGAAGATAAAATCGGACTAATGTCTCAGTAAAAATAGATTTAGGCACATAAAAAAAGGCTGCCCTTTGGCAGCCTTAGTGTAACCTTAGTAATCAATGGGCTTTTGGTCCATTTATACTTGTAAAGATATGGCGTATGGACGACACTCACCCAAATCATAGAGATTCTGTCGTTTACCTAGCAGAAATAAGTAGATATAATATAGTGTTCTGTAGATATACTATAATTTTATAATGTATTGTATAATACAATCGAGTGACGTAAACTCCTATATTACTGAAAAACCATAGTGTATTGACACACTAGATCTAAATCAGCATATTATTCCGCAGCTGGTTAAAACTCTCCGCCACCATCAAAGTCTCCACCACCACCGCCACGCTGACGCTTCTTTTTCTGATTGATACGATAGTTAAACGATAAATTAAATGTGCGTGCTCGCCATTGAAATTCAGACTCTCTAAAGAATCCTTCACCAAACGTCTGTGATCTCCTCCTACGTGAGTTAAAAACATCACGCACACTGAATGTCAAGGAGAGATTCTCAGTCAAGTCTTTATTAAACCCGAGATCCAATGAAGCGATACCGTCTCTAAATCCTTGAGTGGTCTCGACAGGTGCTCTATAGTTAAATCTCAACTGGAGATCACTCTTATTCCAAAAAGTAAATCGTGCTGTACTCCGTGCAAACCAAGTAATGTCGTCAGCACTAAATGAATCATCTATATTACCACCGTCCACTTGTGTACGGAACAAGTTGAAATTACCGTCAAGTCTTAACCAATCTAATCCTGAGTAAGCGAATGTAACCTCTGCACCATAGTCTTGTCGAGTAGCGAGATTTTCTGGTATACGATTCGTGGTGCCATCAGAGTTAAACTCTAAGATCCGCTGTATGGCATCCGAAGTATGTCGATAAAACAATCCACTCGTCAACGTGAAGCTCTCCCATATCTTGATATGGTTGATCTCATAAGAGTCCGTAAGCTCTGGATCAAGATTAGGGTTCCCGCTAAATGTATTGCGACTATCACTGAAGGTGAAGAATGGATTTAAGTCTCTAAATCTCGGCCGGCGTATCCTGCGACTATAACTCACCTGGAGGCTATTACCCCCTGACAGTTCGTAGTTGAGAAATGCACTTGGGAAGAGATTAGCATAGGTGCGATCATTAACTTCATTAGTCGTTAACAGCTCCGTCAGTACCACGCTATACTCATAACGCAATCCCGCTTGGTAGCTGAATTTGCCAACCTTATTACCAAAAATACCGTAGACCGCATGGATGTCCTCATCATAGTTGAAGTCATTAGTCAATCCTGCCAATGAACTAAACGCTCCATTGTCAAGCTGCTCTACTCTATAGTCATTGTTGATCATACGGATCGTGCTTCTTGCGCCTAACTCAAACTGCCCTTGTTCGTTAATCGGCTTGACGAAATCTAATTGAAACAACCAAGTCCTTTCACTTTCATCATTGGCACTACGCTGGATAATATCAGGAATATTCTCCCCGATAAAAGTCGTAGCCGCCTCATTAAAGTCAGAGCTCTCTGACTCTATATCATCTCTGTATTGTACAGTAGCTTCGAGCTTGTGGTCTCTTGAGCTGTACTCTTTGAGGTAGGTGACGCTATATTCTAAGTTGCTCTCATCCTCTTTTTCGTTATCGGTACGTACAGTCTCTGTAGTCAGGTTTTCTGGAAAAAAATCAACGAAATCGAAATAATTGAGCTCTGCGAAGTTGTCCTCGTCTGACCTGCGATATAAGAATGAACCTGTAATATTTTCCGTATCAGATAGATAATAGTCTACACCAGCCCTGAAGCTATTTGAGAGACCTGTACGATCTCTGTCTTGAATGATCTCTTGAAATAAAGTCTCTGTATCTCCTTGTGACTCTAAAAACGAACGTCCTCCTCCCTGAGTCTCTCGATACTGTATTCCGGCATTAGCAAACCAGTTGATGTTACCTTTTCGATAGTTGACATTGGCACTGACACCGGCTTGGGCAGGATAACCTGTATTCACATCAAATGAACCGTTGAAACCAGATTGCTCCTCTTTCTTAAGCACTATATTGATGATTCCTGCTGCACCTTCAGCCTCATATCTTGCGCCTGGATTAGTAATGACCTCTACTCGTTCGATTAAGTTGGACGGAATCGATCGCAAGCCATTAGCATTGTCGGCACCTGCAAGTCCTGAGGGCCGTCCATTGATTAGTATCCGCACCCCTGTGCTTCCTCTTAAGCTCACGGCGCCATCTATATCAACAGTAACCGAAGGAACATTGTCAAGAATGTCCTCTGCAGTTCCTCCCCTATTGGCGAGATCTTGACCTACGTTAAAAATCCGCTTGTCGAGCGCCATAATCGTCTCACTGCGTTCTGCGGTGATCTCGACGCCCTCCAACTGAATCGCATCGGTCGTCAGAAAGATTGTTCCCATATCAACAATCCCTTTGTTAGCTCGCATCGTCTCACGATCTACAGTAAGGTCTATTGTTTTTTTCTGGTATCCGATGAACTCGAATTCGCCATAATACCCCCCCATAGGCAAGGTAACCTCAAACTTACCACCCAGCTCTGTCAAAGCACCCGAGACAAGTGTCGAATCCGAAGAACTGAATACCGATAATGTAGCAAACTCAAGCGGCAGTGTGCTGTCCAAATCTTGGACGACACCCTTGAGTGTCATCTGTGGACGTCCTCCCCCACCTCGAGCCCCAGACGGGCGTTGTGCGATTGATATAGTAGCACATAGCGCTAAGCAGATAAAGAGTAAATATTTTTTCATGTTTCCGATTACGAGGATAAGACAGCGTTAGGGACGGTAAGTTTAATTTCGGTTCGAAATATTAATTGTTAACGATATGGTAATGACATTTCGGCTTGTTGGGAGGAGGTGTCTGTCCTAACTATAACCTATTCAATAGCTTCTTAGACAGCGGTAGCCTGAACCGCTGAATCAACTCCCTATAATTACTGTCCTACTGTCACTCGGATATTCCAGTTGACACTATCATTGACTCGATTAGTAAATCGGATAAACTCACCATCCGTGCCGTCAAAAAGCCAATCACCATTAACATTGGCTGGGCCAAGGTCGCAACCGATAGATTGCATCATCTGCTGATTGTCTATATCAAGACCTACCCACAGTGTAGTCCCTGTCACAGGAAAAGGGGTATCCAGAGCAATACTATTCCAACCATTAGGACTGAGCGTTGATGTGATGTCTTGAGTGTAGAGTTCCCTCGATGGGAGATTATTAATCTCATTGTAGATGACGAGGTCTACATCAGATGGAATATCATACATAAATACACTCACCGCCGTAATATTTTGACCTTCTAACCTATTAAGCGTAGTAAGCGGAAGTCTAATCGCAAATACAAAATTTCCTGCGGGCAGATTAGGAGCATTAGCGTTATCACCATCATAGTTGATCAGCGTCTCCTCATCCCCGACCTCACAGCAATCATCATCTCCTCCGCAACTTATCAATCCTAATACCAAGAAAATCATGAACAGATACTTAATCATAATGCCATTTTTAAATTAATGAGGTTAGCATAATACATAACTGATATGACGGGATTCTATTTTATGGGAAGAAAGTAATAACTCTTCTCTTTTTCGCTGAGGCTTTGGATAACTATCCCTTCTCACAAATCTCGATATTAAACTAACTGAATAGCGCACATAGGCTGCACTGTAACGGTCTTATTTGCAGTAACTAAAGC
>CAYPWL010000048.1:0-22573 GCA_964414425.1 uncultured Saprospiraceae bacterium | reverse complement strand
TTTATATAAGACTGGCGGGATGACCATTTTATCGGTTTATCTATTGATTGGCGCCATGTTGTATTATCAACATAGGCATCGATTCATAAGCCAAAATCACATAGGTCAGCCGCCTAAATCATTTATTTTGATCGGTATTTCTATCGGCTTGTTATTTGTTTATGGCTGGTCATTCTTGACCTTAGGGCAGTTTGATGATTTTCCTTTTCATATACCTGATGGGATCTCTTTATCGCAGAATGATTATATCATCAATACCACGAGATCATTTTACATCGAACAGACTGGTGAGGAGAACTATTATCATGTTTTGAATGAATTGGACAATGCCTATAATGGCACTAAGCCTTATCACTATATAGAGTTTTGGACGACGGTATTTACGAGCAATTGTAGTTCGTCGCTTATGGCGGTTCAATTCAAATTACTGGTGGTCCCTCTATACTACTTAACGGCTTTTGTAGGAGCACTGGCGCTCATGGAGCGATATCTGACTATGCGATGGTATCACATTTTCCTAGCACTGTCAATGATGTTTTGTGCTGGGCTTTACTTTCCATTTTATCGCAAGATATTCAATGATTTTAGCTTGCCGATTTTCTCTCATCGACTCAAGATGGACCCATACTACTTGTTTATCTTGTCTTGTTTAATTGAGTATGGGAGGGCTAACTATCAAGGAGCTATGGGCTTTGCTCGGTCTATGTGTGGCTACGATTGTGGCAGTTCCTGCTGTCTTTGGCGGTTTGGGGATATTTATACTCTATCGCCTATTTCAGAGAGATAGATCTGCACTGACCCTAATCATACAATTACTGATATGCGGCATAGCCATCGTTACTTTTTACAGCATTACGGGATCACAAGAATTGAATATTAGGCCTAACGCTGGCACCAGTGAGTTGATGCAAAATCTGGGGTCGTTGTTTTTAGATGACCAACCGCTTAAGATCATGACTATAATGAGATCGTTGCTTGAAGAGTGGGTGATTTATATGCCTTTGGTAGTAATCACTATTGCTATACTGCGTAGGCCTCCTAATAGTGATATCGATTATCGTGGTTTGGCGGTACTGGTGGGTGGTGTTTTGCTCTCGGGAGCAGGATCCTTTGCACTATTCTTCGATCAGAAGGATGGAGCACAGCGCTTTTATAATGTGGCTAACCCATTACTCAATGTACTCATGATCTGGGGTGTAATCAAGCTCGTAAGTCAGAGCGGGGATTCGATTAAGGATGCCTTTACATTTAAGAATGGACTTGTGCTTATATGTGCGGGTTTATATGCCATAGCCATCAGCTTGCAAATATTTAAGGTCGTTTCAAAAAATATACTTCCAGCATGGTCGACTCCTGCGTATAGTGATCAGTATCTCAATGAGATCAAGACCTACATATTGAGTGATGACCGTATAACTATTGGGGCGGCCATAAAGGGTGGAGAAGATTATGCTTCGTCTTACTCATGGCAGACAGCGGCCTATACATTGGGTTATTATCTCGCCTATATGGAGGATGGGGCAGTCGCCTTAAATATCAGTGATTATGACATCCCTATTGATCCAGATGCGGAACTAATAGATCGAGAGTCATCACTGTTCTACCGATATGTGAAAACCCAGAAAGAATCCAGAGTCTTTGCGAATGTGGTAAGTAGTCAAATGCAATTTATCAAGGCGTATGACTTAGACTTCATCATTGCTTCCAAGAGTACTTCTCTGCCTCATGAGCTTCGAGAAATTGCTCAGGAGATGATTACTGATCCAATATCTGGCGAGCGATTTATTATCGTTAATAAGTCTTTTAATCATCCTTGAGTAGAGCATATAACAGAGCATCCAGATAGACACCATTCTTGTACACATGCTTACGACAGACGCCCTCTAGGATAAATCCATTTTTAATCAGCACCTGTTCAGATGCTGGGTTGTTGGAGAATACATGAGCTTGTAAGCGGATCGTATCTGTATGATCAAAATAATGGTTGACTAATAAGGCTAAAGCTTTACTGGCAATGCCACGACCCCATGCTTCTGCACCCAGCCAGTAACCAATCTCCGCGGTATGGCGATGTACATCTGTCAATAGATTGCCACCGCAGACACCAACCAGTAGATCACCTTCAAATATGCCGAGGTTCAGCAGTGGATCTTGTTCGGACACATATGAAATATATCCCTCGGCGTCTGAGGTGCTGTATGGATGAGGGAAGTAGTCTCGGAGCATATTGGCTATGCGTCGATCATTAGCGATCTCTGCAAGACGAGAAACATCGGATTGGCTCAATCCCCTTATACTTATGGATGGCTGACTCATGCATGTGTAAGATATAGACTTGGCCCGATATACAAGCCTTATTATTACGGAGTTACGAAGTAATCAAAATGATCTACTCGTATGGCTAATGCAGTTTGATTAGAGGATCGACGTTTCGCACTGAGCCAATCCTCAAAATAATCTGGTCGTCCCGGCATCTCACTTATGGCCGTCTCCATGTATTCTAATATGAAGCTGTGCATGGCTTTTGCTTCAGGCTCCAAGTGCCAGATGCTCTTGCCTTCGCAATAGTTAGCATTGATGTCTGAGTAGTATTGCTGGATATCACGATGGCAGTTGGGTCCCATACCGATACCAAAATGTTGAGAACGTAACATATGGCCGTGATAGAGGTCTATACAGGTATCGTCGCCCTCCTGTATTGGGTCGAATGCCATACCTGTATAGTTCAGCACGGAGAGTATACTGCATCCATCCTGTCTGACGATCCGATCAAACTTGATATATTGATCTATCGAAAACAGATCAAAAATTGCAGATGCAGTAACTAAGTTGATACTTCCATCGCTGATGTATTGTTCGATATTGAGCAATGAGTCATTGATGGTCTTGAGTGCAATGGTTTTAGAACCTTTGGTGAAGATGATTTTTGCATCCGCTTTGTTGATGGCATAGCCTTCTTGTTCGAGCTCCTTGCAGATTCGTTGGATACTGTGTTCAATCAGTGAGCTATCCTGCTCCAGAAAAGTCCAGTTCTGATCCATGGCGATCTTATGATATAGCGCCAGAAAAGTTGAGCCAGTGCCAGATCCCACATCCATAATATGGATTACGTCAAGCTTATCGAAGTAGGCAAAGCAAGCGGCTTCTACTTCTTGGTTTCGGGCTTTTACATCGTGCACGAACCGTTCATCCAACCAACTACTAAATTGCATATGACTGTATCTTTTTTAAACTGTATTAATTATTGAGTCACTTTATAGCGTGCTAACTCAGGATGTTCCTGTTGCTCGATAATATCTGGTCTTACACACAGAAAATCATTCTTAAATAGATAGAGCTGATAGTGTTGAGATATGGATGTTTTGAGGGCATCCTTTTCTTCATCAGCAAGGTTCAGCACTTCTACTAAGATGATATCAGGTTTGATCCTATCGAGATCGAGCTGAGCTAAGATTTTCCAATCATATCCTTCTGCATCAATGATGAGGACGTGTATGTCGTCCACCTGATGCTTGCTGAGCAAGTCATTAAAGGTCATACATGGTACTTCTATCTCAGTGATGTAATCATCTACAACTCCCTGTGATAGAGATAACACATGCTCACGAGAAAATGAGCCGATCTGACTATAGTTCTCTGGTATCTCTCTAAATGCCGACTCCGGGATATAATAGAATGGAATCGAGCCCGAGCTATCTCCTATAGCTGCCATTTCGAAGTGGAATCTTGGACTGTCTCCATGATTGGCCTTAAGCCGCTTATATAAGTAGGGTATAGGCTCCACGAATAGGCATGACCACTGCCGATTTCTGTTAATAGCCTTGTAGACGGGATCATCGGTCTTACCGTCATGGGCTCCTATCTGGACGATATACTTTGGGCAGTCGTATGAGAGCTGCTCTATCCAATATTTAGTGGAGTTATAATTCGCTGGATAGACCACTCTACGCAGAGACTCTATCAGTGGCCTGGTGAGTGGTTGGCGATCTAAGAAGGCGACAAGTTTATTCATCTCTAAATTCAATTCAAGTTTATTGAGGATTAGGCTTGTTTTTCAAATACTAAGAACCAATACTTGATCAACCCTCTTTTAGTTGCTCGCTGTAGCGCATCTCCACCCCTCAGACTCTCCCAATACACCGATTTATAAGGGATCTTATCATACAGATATGTGAACATACCGATGAATCGATCACGGTATGAGTATGTATTGAGGTATGGGGTAAGGTCGAGTTGCTCGACTATTTTAAGGCCTGCTTCTTGCGCCATATTTATTACTTCATCCGGGGTATGGAGATTGCCGATATGCCATCCTTCTTTGAAGTCTCCTACGAGCTCCATATCTCTTGCAGAAGTCATGTCATGTGTAATGATGAAATCATCACAGAGGCAATATCGTCCATGACTCTTTAGGGTTTCTGCGACCTGCTGGATTAGCTTTTGAGGCTTGTCAGCATGTACAAATGATTCTATCTGATAGATGAGGGACTTGTTATCAAATCTACTGATGTCATGAAAGTCACCTTGGTGAACCTTAAGCTCATCGTCAGTTGTTGACTCAGAAAGCATTTGATTTCCAATCTCCGTTTGCTTCTGTGATATGGTGAGACCATCAATGTGCACGGCCCTCTCCGATTGCTTTGCGATATATGCCATCGTTGCACCCACACCACAGCCAAGATCGAGTACACTGAGCTCATCCTGATTGAGTTGAGATAATTGATGGTAGACCAATTGATTGACATAGTTGATCGCCTGTTCATTGTCCTGTGTGCCAGGACCCCATACCAGTCTATGGATATTATGAGCCTCCTTAGACTGACCGAGCTTCAGGAACCAAGAAGTGTTGTTGTCATAATATTCTTCAACCGTGGACATATGTAATGATCAGTTTTGAGTTTTGAATTGTTTTGATCAATCTTGACCCGTTAAAAAGTTAATCCCATAATCTTCCAATAGCTTCAGATTATATGGATGATAGATTTCGTCTAATTGTGTTCTCAACGATGGCTCAATATGCATGGCGGACCTATTTTGATTGAATCGCTGATGAGTAATCTGATTAAAGTCATGTTCACCAATCGCTAAAAATTTAGCCAGCTCATTGAGTGTTTTATTACTGCTTGTTTCTTGTAGGTTATCGGATGATATCACTCTTAGGCTATCGCCAAATGATTGCTGCCACCTAATGAGATACTTCGTGTAGTATCCTTGCTCTATGGCCTTAGTTGGCCTACCCGCATGTAGGTTCTCTATCTCACTATGTATAAACTCTGTTAATGTACCGATGGCATTACCCTTACGTCCATCTTGATCAAACCTCTTGAACATCTGATAGTGCGATATAAATCGATCGGTAGGATTTCGTACTAATGCGATGATCTTCACTTTGGGAAATATCCGCTTGACGATCCGAGGATTAGCGCGGACCATCGTCGTAGCCGATGCTTCGCCAGTGATGTAGTGTATATTTTGATGTATTACTTTCTCAAAAGTAGACTCTGACAGGGATCCATCGCTTTCTAACTCTATCCAGTCACCAACGGCACTTTCCTGATTGAGATCAGGGAAGTTGTTGATGTAGCCTCTGTACTTCTTGAGTAGCACGACCGGATTGGTAAAGTTGAAATAACCCGGCTCCTTGACCTTGCAAGGCAATACCTGAGGATGATCATTCAGATATCGGTATAGAGAGGAGCTGGCGCACTTGACACCTCCGACGATTAAGAATGATGGCTTCAATATTCTCTTTGATCTCATCCCGCTTATCTATTGATTGTAGGTGTTATAGATAGTTTCAACCATTTTAAGTGCGCTTGCCGACCAGTTGAATTCTTGAGTAATATCCTTATCAAATCTATAGTTCCTCCTCCTGCTGACAGAATCTACTATGCACTTTGCCATTACTTCGGTATCGTAGGGTGCTATGAGATGTCCATTCACCCCATCTTGGATGACCTCTGATAATCCTCCCACATCAAATGCGATTACGGGAGTCTTATTGGCGATCGCATCCACGGCGGATAATGAGAGATTTTCCATCATAGAGGTATGGAGTAAGAGGTCATAGTCGCCATAATTCAACTGTTTCGCATATCCTTTGTGCTGGATGATCGAGTGGGTTATGATTTCATCATAGAGTTGGGCGTCCTCCACATTCCCATATAAATCAATCTTTATGGCTAAGTCCTCTTGAGTGAGACAGCGTAAGACCTCGGGGAGATGGTGGCATTTTCTGTGGCTTATGTTGCCCGCCATCAGTATGCGATAACCGTCGGCATCCCGTTGACGAGTTGACGTAGCATTGTGAGTGATTCCATTACGGATTAGTTGGACCTGCTCTGTATGTCCTTTTATGAATGGCATCTTATACTCAGACACGGTAAAGATCATCTTAGAGTGCTCAAAGATGTGGCGATAGCGATCGATAGTCTCAAGGCCTTGATCACGATCCTCGACGAACTCAAGCATATCGGGCCAGTTATCATGATAGCTAAAATAGAAGGGTAGGCTGTTATCAGCGAGGTAATGACTCTTATGAAAGTCGCCATAGAGCACAGTCGGTGCCGATGGCTCGTTCAGATAGTCAAGAACCTCTTGCTCTCGGGTATAGGTTTTAATTATTAGCTCATTAGCAAGCGATTGATCATGCTGCTCACACAAGACCGTGATCTGATGAAAATGACCGATCATGTGCTCCAGCAACTTACAAGTAGCCAAAGACCCACCAGAATAGCTCACCCCGAAATTTTCGCAGACTACCACGAGGTCAATTTTTGATGTCATTCTATCTATGCTCATGAGCTACGACTATTTCGGTTATCGATCCATAGATAGTAATACGATATCAAGAATGATAGAACGATCAATGCTGAGCTAACTATAAGCACTATATGTTGGACGGCACTTGTGTAGGCAATTGACCAGAGTAGACTGATAAAGAAAATCCCGGCAACGTAGCTGGCGATCTTATTTTTCCTTTCTTTTTGAACTGATGGATTGATGATCTTCAGTATGATGATATAGCTATAGCGCATGAGTCCTGGTATGACTATCCATACGGGCGCAATCTGATTAAGGTAGAGATAGATGCAACAGAACAAGACATAGAGCGAATCGACTTCTACATCACAGGCGCGCCCCCAAGATGACTCTTGCTTATATCTGCGAGCCACATGACCATCAACTCGATCAAGTAAGACGATTACAATTAGCCCAACTACCAAATATACGTGCTGTATCTGTGGCCATACGGCCATCATCACCATTAGGATCAAGAGTCTGCCCGCAGTAATCCAATTGGCATAGGTCCTAAAGGGCTTATATGCAAATGCTGGCCCGGTGTTCAGCGTAGTGTAGTAAGCGAATGAAGCAGCCGCTAAGAGCACCAATCCTATTGTACTACTTGATTGTATAGAGATCAGTGCCCCGATGATCATGAGGAGGGCATGGATGATATCCCAAACCGAATCATCGGCGAACAATCGGTTATATCGCTTTATTTGAACCAATTTTCTGTATTTATGCCGTTGGAGAATGTCTCATACGTCTGACCATTATCACTGTAACATGCCGCCATAGCAGCCATCAGATGTGAGTAGAACCCTGCATGAGTAAAGTTGTATTCGTCATTATGACGCCCGATGAGATCTGGTAAAAAACCGAATTTGATGAACTCATCGATCAGCTTTTTATCCTTGCTGATGACATGTATGGGTGTATACCATCCAAATTTCTTTTTGGTGATGAGGCCAGGTTGATGATCTCCAAAAAGAATGAATATCGTATCATTGGCATCTCTGTGATTCAAATAGTCGGTGACAGTGTTAATCTGATATTTCATGGCTTGGGCATAGCGCTCTTTTACACTTAGGTTTAAGTCTATTTTATTAGTAGAATTGTATTGATCTCCGCCGAGTGGATCTACTACAATATGCTGTGGACTATGAAAGGGGGTATGACTATTGAGCGTGCTGAAGAACATGAAATAGGGCTTATCCTCAGGTTCACGAGAGATGATATCCGCAATCTTGTAGAGCGAGTATTGATCTGGAGGCACACTGCCCACACCTAAGAATTTGAATCCATAGCCATCGTAGTTAATTTCCTCTGCATCGATGAGCCGATCGTACTGATATTGTTTGTGGATAGAGGCCCAATCTACTTCATCTCGATACCCACCTATAGCATTCGCAAGTATGTTGGTATAGCCCTCTTTAGCAACATAGTGAAACAGTGAGCGATACCCTTTGAAGTTGTTGTCAGTCTTGAATAGGAGGTTGTATAGATGGATATTCTCAATGTTCACTCCATAGCAGATCGTAGTATGACTTAGCCAGCTCCCCCCAGCAAATGCAGGTGGTATGGAGTATGTCGATGCCACATGATAGCCTTGAGCTTTGAGCTCTTGTAACTTATCTTCAGCTAGTGAGGTGAAGTCCGAAGCATAGTCCTCATCCTCAAATAATAGGGACCCATAGGACTCAACACTAATCATTTCGATATTGGGCTTCTTACTGAGCTGTAGCGAATGGTACTGATCAAGATCAGTAAAGAATGCTTCAGATTTGTCTAAGACCGCCTTATACTTCAGGGTACGAGTATAGTTAATACCGAGATAGAACAGTGGGCTCAATACGGTCCGTTGATGCCACATGTTATACTCCAGATTAGGCTTAAATAGACCTAATGCTGCTAACCCGATGAATGCGATGTTCAGTTGATATAAGGGAACGTCAAACTCAAGCAGATAGCCGCTCACTTGGTAAAAGCCGTAAAGCATCAATCCGACAAGTATAAATAGCACAAGGAATAATAGATACTTCCAGGATTTTAATATGACTAACCCGCTATACATGAACTTCAGATCCGCTATGATAATAGGAGTATGTTCAAATATGTACAACATGGCAGCCGAGTAGATGATAACGATCCACGTGAAGACCGCCAGGGCGCTCAGAGCAAAAGCAGCCGCTGGCTGGCTTGATCCGATGATCATCAGAAGTAATAGAACTAACGTATAGTCCATGTTTACTCTAAAGGGATCACTTGAAAATTTGATAAAGGGGAGCTTGAGCTTCTGCTTCGTTGAAGTAGTGGGATCTACTAAGAAGTGCAGAGGGTTTGCCTGATTTCTAAAATTAAGTAGATAGAATGGTATGAAGAAGAGCACATTGACTCCACCAAATAACAACCAAAATTCTAGTCCTTCCATCATCAGTGAAAATATCTCCTAATCCGTTCGAGCTTATCCTTCGTAGCTTGCCCAGGCATCGTGAGTCTCACCGAGCTCAACGCTTATCCTACCGTCAAAAAATGAACTCACTTCTTTCTTGACCTCATCATGGATATGCCTCGCCACAAACTCTGTGGTAGTTAAGTGTCCCTTGAAGATCTCTAATTCATCGAGGTTCTGATATTTCAATGGTTCGAGCACTTTGGCAGTGATATCGTGAGCTTTACCGATATCTATCACTACATTATGTTCATCGAGTTGCTCACTTCTGAAGATCACGTCGACTACATAAGTGGCACCATGTAAATTTTGAGCGGGCCCAAAAAATGGATGCGGCAGGGAGTGAGCGATCATAATCGACTTTCTAATTTTTACGCTGTACATATCAATTGTATTTTATAATCCAAATGAGGCCATTTGGAAGCTTATCATTTCTAAGATCATTATAGAATGCTGGGGTCTGATCAAATGGTACGAAGTCAGAGATCAGCTGGTCAAATGACTTATCTGTTAAGACTCGCTCAGCAAGTTGCTTGCGACTCAGGTAAGTTGTGTGCTCTGGAGCCAACGGCGATATCTGGGAGACTTGGCTACTGATGAGTTTGAGTCTCTTATAATGAAAATCACCACCGAGATTCAGACTTGTCTTCTTATTGCCATACCAACTCAACTCTATCACCCGACCTTCAGGGTTGAGATGGTCGATACAATATTGTAAGCCTTGCTCATTAGCTGAGGTATGAAAGATAAGGTCATACTCAACTTGGTCCGTTAGGCTGATTACGTCAAACCCCAACTGCTCTGCTTGCTCTTGACGCCAGGCATTGGGCTCGATTATCGATACATCTTTATAACCAAAGTGGCGTAGGGTTAATGATAGGAGCGACCCGATATTACCATATCCGCATATTGCAATGGATTCATCTTTCTGTAAGTCTGCATCCCATATGGCGTTAACGGTGGTCTCTACATTACTGATTAAGGTTGCTCTATAGCCTGGTATTGGTTCTGATAGTGCATATGCTTCCTCGGTTTGGACGAGTATGGCATCTTGATGGGGGTGCATCACATGATATAGTTGATCACCATGTGTACCGATCGTAGAGTAGCCATATTTTATCGGAAATGTGAATTCTCCATCCATATAGGGTACACCCATCACATTATAGAGCGATTCGGGCACCCTACCCATGCTGACTAATTTTTCTGTTCCCGTGGATATGAGAGAATAGTCCGTATGGAGCATCAATTGATTTAGGTCCAAAGCTCTGGAGATGTCTACACTTCTGAGTTCTGACTGATCCCTACTAATATGCCATAAAGATTGTGCGATCATGAGGGTCTTGCCGTAATCATCTGAGTATCACCCATAGCGTGCCAGACATGATCGGAGAGTTTTTTTCCATCACCGATGCTGCATACATCGTTGAGATTTATGCAGCTCTTGCCACTGCCCAATATGAGGGGAGCCATGTGAAACTGTGCTATGTCGATCGATTTATTTCTTAAAAATGTACTTGCTGTCTGAGGACCTCCTTCTATGAGGATCGAATTGATCCCTTCGCCCTTGAGCTTGATGAGTAGCTGGTCGATTTTTTGTGCTTCGCTTGCCCCATCATAGTAAATCACCTTGCTGAAGCTCTTGTGGCTATCAGTACTCTGATATTCTTTCTCCCTGAGTAAGAATGTTTGAACTTCAGGAGTATGGGTCAAGGCTGCAAAATCCATCGTATGATTGCTCAATATCAATCTTATAGGACTATTGCCTATTACATGTCTAACAGTGAGCGTTGGATTGTCATGAAGGACAGTTTTGGCACCTACCATAACGGTATCGACTAATGCTCGTAACCGATGGGCATGGATTAAATTTTCTTCGTTGCCGATCCATTTAGAGTCTCCATCAAGCGTGGCAACTTTACCATCGATGCTGCATGCCATATGTAGGAATACGAATGGAGTTGGCCTGTCAATCAGACCAATAAAGCATAGCGGCCAGTATAGCGATAAGAAATTTGATTCCGTAACGTGTAGCGAGCGTGCGCAATACATCTTAAAACCTCCGAAGGGTGACTTATGCGGCTTCAAGTCCTGACCTATAGTAATGTCTTCGGTTTTCCCCCATATGATCATCGCTTCGGCATGTATGGATTGCAGATCCTCAGCCTCGCTGTGTAGGTGAAATAATCCTTCGGAATAACTACAGGCGATCAGATCGGGGGTGTCGCTTTTTAGACGTTTTCTCAAGGCTAATAAGCCTTCCCAGAGTTGATCGGTGGGTATCATACTTGTTCTAATAAATGGCCGAACACTTCTTTTTTTGTATGCAAATACTTGTAGTTAGTCTCATTAGGCTCGATCTCTAATGGCAATCTATTAACCACTGCGATATTACTATCATCAAAAGCGGCAATCTTCTCTGGATTATTAGTCAACAGGTTTATTCTATTGATTCCGTAATAATTTAATATTTGGATGGCGACGTCATAGTTGCGATCATCTAATCCAAATCCAAGATGCTCATTAGCTTGTGCAGTATCCATACCTTTATCTTGTTCAACATATGCCTTTAGCTTATTGATGATACCGATACCTCTACCTTCTTGTCTAAGGTAGATGAGTAATCCTTCGTTCGCTTTTATATACTCTAACGAGCTGTTAAGCTGCTCACCACATTCACATCTTAATGAACCAAATAAGTCACCCGTAATACACTCTGAATGAATGCGCACATTAGCTACGTCCCAATGCTCTCTATCGCCATGACTCAATACCAGGTGTGGCATTCTGTCCTTGTGATCGTGTGAAAAGGCAGACATTAAAAAATTTCCATGCTTTGTAGGAATCACTACCTTACTTTGCTCTCTCAGTATGGTGCGTTTCATTTCAGATCTCTTAATTGCTAACATATCCTTGCTCGAGTTTGAGTGGTTTTTTTGAATTACGTTGGTTAGCCTATAAAAGGCTGCTTACCATATTTAAATATTACTCGGAGCATTAAGTTTATAAAAATGTACAGGCAAGAATATAAACGACATAACACCTTAATGTTAAAGCGGAAAAATTTTCTGGTACTCATGGTACCACACAGATCTTGCTCTTATAGACCCCTGTCAATGTTGGCTTCAAAGACTAATTTTCGGATTGAGAGGAGATCAACTTTAGTAGCCCAGGGAGTACAGACAATATTGTGCCAGCCCTTGATTGCTGCCTACTGTCTATGACGGACTTGATATAGGCTAAGTTCTGTTCACTCAGTTGTCGACCAGAGCTCAGTACGGCATACATCTTAGATAGATCTGACAATACTAAAGCATGGTACTCCACATCGCCTAAATCAGGATGACCAATGAGCAGGTTTTTTAGTTCGTCATATACCATAGACCAATCTGCTATGTAGCTGATAATCTCGGATTTAGACTCATCCGTAGGTTGATTGATATGCTGAGTGACAAGCTTGTTGAATTCATACCCACCTATTGACTCTGCTTGCACGATGTCGGCTACTCTGGTCATAGGAGTCTGGATATTATGATTTGGGTCTGACTGCCAGCGGTTATAGTATTTCACCTCTTCTAACAGATTGAGGAATGAGAATAGACTTCGCAGTTGATCTGGATCATAAGTCCATTTAGAGATGGCTGCTAAGACATTACGATCATTGATGACTTTAATTTCAGATAGGATAGCTGTGGTATGAGCTACTCGTCTATACAGGTCATCCGTATCTGAAGTGTGACTCTGAGGGCTCCAGAGTCTCTCTGCTACAGCAAGAGCTCTTGGCCATATGCGAGAGTTGATATTAGTCTCATCGACCCACTCTGACCACATGGCTGCCTCTCCGCCAAGGATCATATCAATTTGGTCAGCAGTCGGCTCAGCGGGCTTTTGAAAATTAGGAAGTACCATCCCGTCGGCCATGTCGTGTCCACCTACTTTTGTCCCATTAATTGGGATACCGACGAATGATAAACTAATAGTGCCACTGAGCTGATCATCTGTTGCCTCAAGTTGTACGTCGAGAGGTCCTGCCGCATTAGTAAATGAGAAGTTCATCGTATTATTATCCCAGTTGATGTTCTCAATGATGTGCTGCTGTCCCATCATATTGAGGATTCCTCTGGAGTTGTCCTTTGGTCCAAAGAGAAACATCGTGCTCCCCTCATTAACCAGATCACTTAGGGAGCTTAGATTATAGGCACTCCAATGATCTCTGTCGATCTCGATCTTCATATAGTCGGGTTGCTCAGACGGGTCTACTGAGTACAATTCTGACATCGGCAATTTGTGATCGAGATACCAGCCGTGTGAGAGTATAGCAGGGCTATTGATAGCTATGGCATTATACACTGCATCTTTGCTACGCCATGCTTGGATAGTAGTGCCCGTCTTGGCTAATTCTGGTCGAGTTGCCTCATCCCAAGCGATCATTTTCTTCTTTGCTCTGAACATGATGTCGGACAGACGTAGGTTAAAGTAAGTCTGCAGATCATTGTAAGACTTGAGTCCTTTGTCTTGCATGAACTGAGTGATTTGCTCACTCTCTTGCCACTCTGTTGGGATAACCTCGTCACTGCCTATGTGGATATATCGATCTGGAAAGAGGTCTGTCATCTCTTTTATGAAGGATGCCAAGAACAGATAGACATCTTGATTAGTTGGGTCGATCGCATCTGGGAATACCCCGTATCTCTCACGTAATTTATAACTATCCGCTACACCATATTCTGGATATGCAGTAAGCCATCCTGAAGCATGACCTGGCATGTCAAACTCTGGCACGATCCTAATCCCTCGATCAGAGGCATATTGGATGAGTTGCTTCATCTCATTCTGAGTATAATACTGTCCACCAGAACCTACCTCATGAAGCTTAGGGTAGGTCTTAGATTCTATCCTAAATCCCTGATTGTCAGTGAGGTGCAAGTGTAATACATTCATCTTGGCAATAGCCATTGCGTCTATGTTCTGATAGAGTATATCTATTGGGATGAAGTGTCTGCTGACATCGATCATCAGACCTCGCCAGCTGTATTGAGGCTGATCATATATCGTGCAGCGAGGTAGGGTATAGGTGTTGTTGTCATTAGTGATGAGCTGACGGAGAGTCTGGAGACCTCGCTCGATGCCGATACCCGTAGCTGCTGTCAGTGTGATCTCATAGTTGTCAACTTTTAAGGTGTAAGATTCATCCATATTGAGATGAGGCGAAGCAGGTGCACTATTCTGCGCAGACAGGGTGATGGTCCAGGTTTTCTCACCTTCTCTTAATAATAGCTTGTCGATCCAGCTCGATGCTGTGCTGAAGGCTTGTTTGGATACCTTGTCTGTCGCTCCTTCGAGTACCCAGTTTATCGGTTCTGACAAGATATAAGACTCTTCTTGTAAGTCAACATGATAGGGTAGAGGAACTATAGATAGTTGACTACGATCTTCAGTAGATAGGAGTTCGGCATATGATTGATTAGATTGATCCGATTTACAAGCTATAAGGCTCGTAAAGCATAAACAAAAAATGATCTTTTGGTACATAGAAGGGTATTCTCACGTTAGGGTTGTAAGGTACGTAATACATATAGATTTTGTTAATAGGATCGTTTAGAAGTGAGTAATCTTTGAAATTCAACAGATTGAACGGCTTAAGAAGTCTGGTGTAATCCTGATTTAGAAATCTTAAAAGCGCTTACCTAAGTAGATACCGAATCTTGGTATAATATCTTCGAATTCGAATCCCTCATTATTATTGTTAGCAAGTGCCCCGACAACTAAATTCAATGAGTATTCTTTTTTATTCGTAATCTTCCACCCGATTGCTGTTCCTGGTCCCATTGCTCTCCTTTCTATCATTAAAGTTTGCCTTAAATCACGATCAAAACTCTCCTCAGTGTAATTAACCAATCCATAATTCAGCTCTATAAAAAACATATTTCTTTTACGAGTAGGGAAGTTTATCCTTATGTAAGGCGCAAGAGTATAATTAATGTCAAAATCAAATCGATACAATGTAGCTCCTACGTCAAGACCAAGGCTAATATATTGGCTTACACTTCTCTCATAACTTATACTGGTATATCCACCAGACAAATAAATCAGATTGATGCTCAGCTCATTCTTCTTCCAATCCGGATCTTGCTCGATTTCTTGACCAATACAAATCATCGGGGATAATAAAAATGCTAGAATTAGTGAACATCCAATCAATTTAAACGCCTGTACTTTCATTAGAATCTTTTTCCTACTTGTATCCCCAATCGAGTATAAAGGTCTTCATAAGCCCCCCTTCTGTTATCGTTATTATTTAGGCCTACACCAAAAACGAATTCTCCATAAAATCCATTGGGTAAAAAGTATTTTGCACCCAAAGAGCCACCTGGTCCATGGACAGTTGAGACCTGTCGTTCCCTGCAAGTAAAACAACGAATATTTGCATCTTCATATCTAGCAAAGACATAAATTGCTTCAGCAAAAAATCCTTTGTTTCCCGCATTAAAATACTTTCGAATAAATGGCACAACTGAAAAGTCAAAGTTTACTTCTACATCATCTTTGAAAGATGTTCCTAATTCTGCACCAACAGAAAAATTTCGATAAAAGAAATTGTGTTCGTAAGCAACACTAACATATCCCCATGGAGCACCTACGAGATTAAGTTTGATTTCTCTGTTCTTAAGTTCATTGTCTTCAAATTCGATCTCGTCATAATCTTCACCCTGCGAATAAGCAACATTCGCAAAAGCACATAAGTATAAAATGAAGAGATAAATTTTCATAACTCTGTTCGTATTGCCAATATAGCTAATATATGATAGTCGATAATCGTAATATTCTTAGCTTTTTACTAACTTAATCGCTAATCACAATCCTACTGCACATGGCAACATATAACCTTACCGTCAATGGAGTTCAGCATGAAGTTGACGTAGACTCCGATACGCCCATACTCTGGGTGCTACGAGACACACTCAAGTTAGTCGGCACCAAGTTTGGATGCGGTATCGCCCAATGCGGTGCCTGTACCATACACCTTGATGGAAAGGCGGCAAGATCCTGTTCGCTACCCATAGGGGCTGCAAATGGCAAAGAGATCACTACAATCGAAGGCTTATCTGAGGATGGATCACATCCCGTACAGCAAGCCTGGATCGAGCATGATGTGCCACAATGTGGCTATTGTCAGGCTGGACAGATTATGACGGCATCCGCATTCTTAGCGGAGAATAGTAATCCTTCTGATCAAGAGATCACAGAAGCCATGCATGGTAACATCTGCAGATGTGGTACTTATACACGTATCCGAGCAGCGGTAAAAACTGCTGCTAAAAACTCTTAATATCACATCTACACAACCGTATATCATGACTAAAAACATACAAACTAATAGACGCTCATTCATCAAAGTGAGCGCTGCAGCAGGAGGAGGGATGATGTTAGGATTTAACTTCTTCGCCTGTCGAGAGGAAGCTAAGATTCCCGAATTTATCGCACCAGCACTGGAGAATCCAAGCTCTTGGACAGAGATGAATGGCTTTCTCCGTATCGGGGATAATGGAGTGGTGACAATTATGTCACCCAACCCAGAGATCGGTCAAAATGTCAAAACCTCAATGCCGATGATTGTGGCAGATGAGCTCGATGTTGCCTGGGATCAAGTCATCGTAGAACAAGCGCCACTTGATGCAGAAAACTTCCAGCGGCAGATAGCGGGTGGTAGCCAATCCATACGTTTTGGTTGGGATGGTCTTCGTAAAACTGGTGCGACCGCACGGGCTATGCTTATCGCTGCAGCAGCAGAGCAATGGGGTGTGCCGGCAGGTGAAATCACTACATCAGCAGGAATACTCTATCATAAAGCTTCAGATCAATCAATGGGCTATGGCGAGATTGCTTCGGCAGCAGCGGGAATGGAAGTCCCAGAAGAGGTGACACTAAAGGATCCAAAAGACTTTACCATCATCGGACATAGCACTCGTAATGTGGATGGCTGGAATATTGTTCAGGGTAAGCCGTTATTCGGTTTAGATGCGCAAGAAGAAGGGATGAAGATCGCCATGATAGTGCATCCGCCGGCATTTGGTCAGCGGATTAAATCAATGGATGACGCTGCCGCCAAGAGTATGGCAGGAATTACTGATGTGATCAGAATCAACGTGGAGCCAGAAGGTTGGAATCCACAATGGTCGGATGTTAATGCTTATCCGGAGCTTGCCGTTGTCGTGGGCGAATCAACTTGGCAGGTGATGAAGGCTAAGAGAGCCCTCAAAATAGAATGGGAAGAGGAGACACCATTAGAGAGTTCTACTGATCACGAAGCCTTATTGGACGATATGCTTGCTAAAGGAGCAGTAGAAGTAGCTCGTAAGGACGGAGATCCAGAAGCGGCTTTTGCAGCAGCAACTCAAATTGTAGAAAAGACTTATTCGGCACCGTTCTTGGCTCATAATACGATGGAGCCCATGAACTTCTATGCGAATGTAACTGCAGATCGAGCGGAGTTAGTGGGCCCGATACAGACTCCGATATTCTTACAAGGCACATTAGAAGGCGTATTAGGAATCCCGAAGGAAAACATACATGTCATGATGACTCGTATGGGTGGGGGCTTCGGTCGTCGACTCTATGGTCATTTTGGTACTGAGGCAGCCTTGATCTCACAAGCCATCAAAGCGCCAGTGAAGCTCGTCTACACTCGTGAAGATGATATGACTCAAGGGACTTACAGACCCACTTACAAGGTCGTGTATCGAGCAGGTCTCGATGCTGAGGGTAACCTTACGGCATTTCATATCAAAGGTGCTGGACTTCCTGAGAGCCCCGTGTTCGCTGATCGCTATCCGGCCGGAGCGGTGGACAACTACTTGGTCGAAAATATCAAAGGTGCTACCAATATCTCTACAGGTGCATGGAGAGCACCTCGATCTAACTTCATCGCCATGGCAGAGCAGTCATTCCTCGATGAAGTGGCCGAAGCGGCGGGAAAAGATCCGGTTGAGTTCAGATTGGAACTATTTAAGAAGGCGGCAGAGAATCCAGTCGGTGAAAAGAATGACTATGATGCAACTCGATATGCAGGCGTCCTCGAACTTGTTAAAGAGAAAGCAGGATGGAATACTGACAATGGCATGCATAGAGGCGTTAGCGCTTACTACTGCCATAATTCATACGTTGCACAGGTACTTGACATGGAGCTCGAAGAGGGCCTTCCTAAGGTCAAGAAGGTCTATTGTGCAGTAGACTGCGGCATCGTAGTCAATCCTGAGGGTGCGATCAATCAAATTGAGGGTGGGATCGTCGATGGCATCGGACATGCCATGTTTAGTGAGTTGACATTCGACAATGGCAAACCAAACCAAGAGAACTTTCATCAGTATAGACTAATTCGTCAAGCTGAAGCACCTGAAGCCATAGAGGTATTCTTCGTAGATAATGGGGAGCACCCGACAGGTTTAGGAGAGCCATCGCTACCGCCGATTGGTGCCGCATTGGCTAATGCCCTCTACAAAGCGACAGGTAAGCGATTTTATCATCAACCGTTTTCTAATCAGATAGACCTATTAGGATAGGGCCAAATTGTAGCTACTCACATCGTATGAATAATCTAAATAGAAGGAGCTGGCTCAGAACTGCAGGTTTAGCTGGTACCGCTATTGCCACAGGTGGACTCACTGGGTTGGCAACTGATCGAAAGACCCCTGCAGCCCTAAACACAGCGGATGATATCGTTAGGCTGATGTCTAATGAGAATCCCTATGGTCCTCCTCAGAGTGTGCGAGATGCGATGACAGAGGCTATGCAGTATGGCTATCAATATCCAAGGAGCCACTACGATGTCTTGTTAGATAAGATTGCGGCAAAGGAAGGCGTAAGCAAAGACCATATCTTACTCGTCTCAGGTTCCAATGAGGGGCTCCGAGTAGCAGGTTTGACGTATTGCCAGCCTGGAAGGGATGTGGTCACTTGTACGCCTACCTATGGAGCGTTGCTGCAGTATGTCGAGCAGTTCAATGTCAATATAGTTGAGGTAGGGCTGGATGATCATCTGGCCTTTGACCTATCTGCTATACAGGATGCCGTGACAGATCAAACCGATATGGTGTTTTACGTCAATCCTAACAATCCCACAGGAGCATTGGTGGATGGTCAAGAGTCTGTGGACTTCTGCAATCGGATGTCTGAGCGCACGCTGGTGTTCTCTGATGAGGCATATGGAGATTATATCGAGGAAGCGAACTATCCAACTATGGTCTTGCTCGTCAAGGCTGGTAAAAATGTGATCGTCTCTCGGACATTTTCTAAGGTTTATGGCATGGCGGGGATCAGGGTTGGTTATCTGGTTGCACGTCCAGATATGATCGAACAGATGAAACCGAAGGTCATGAGCTATGTACACGTCATGGCAGTATATGGGGCTGCGGCAGCTATGGAAGACACTGACTTTAGACAATACGCCCTCCAGAAGAATCGAGAGGCAAAACAACATATCTACGATGTTGCAGATGAGCTCGGCATGCGATATATACCTTCTCATACCAACTTCGTATTCATACAGACTGGTGTCGATGTTACCGAGGTAGGAGAGCGCATGAAAAAACATAATATCTGGGTCGGCAGACCATTTGATCCACTACAAGATTGGTGCAGGATTAGTACTGGCACCGATCAAGCTATGGAGCGCTGGGGTGCAGCGATGCGTGCAGAATTTGGGTAGTTCCATCTCAAGATCGTTAAGAGATCTTCAGTATGGCTGCTGCTAATCACTTGAATGCCATAATTCTAACAATAGAGCAAGACAATGAACTCTTGTCTCTGCTACAGTCCCTCATATCATTTAATATTTACCACGTCAAACTTATGGCTATATGATGTGCGATCATTAGACAAGAGTAATGTATACGATCCAGATGTTAGATGATTAGGTAGATTCATACTCATTGGATAATCCAAATTAACTTTCTGACTGAGCATGAGCTGCCCATTCATGTTGAAGACATCGAGTCTAAAATCACCGTCGTGAGTATAATCAATGGTCAATCTACTACCGACATCTATTGGGTTAGGGTAGACCTTTAAATCATTAGATTGGGTCAGGTCTTGAGTATTCGTAATTACTATGTTGAACAACTCTTCGGCCCGTGCTACAGCGTCATCAGCTATTTTAATACCGATCAGTCGACCAGGAATATCATCAGCTGGTGGATGTATTCCACCCCATATCCGCGATAGGCTCGTCTGATCAGAGGCATCTCGGTAGGTAGCCCACTGTAGTACGATGTCTTGGCTTGGACCTTCTTCGAATACGAGAAATTCATTCTGAGGAGCTATGAATTCGCCTATTCCCCCGGGGAAGAAGTCTGAACCAGTCACTTTAGTCAAGACCTCAGCTGCGGCCCGTGAGTAAGTAGAGTGTCCTGATATATATCCTGCAAATGGCGGTGATACAAAGCTCGGTCGTTGATAAGGCCACCAGTCTTTAGCCAGTATCCATCCTACTCCTGCTACGTCAGTTGCAGGATCAGATATAAAATCAGGACCGCGCCATGCGTATATCTTGATCTCATTGAGAGCATCATTGTCCTCCAAAAACAATGGGTCATCCTCTGCTATCATCTCCGAGAATCCGTCTATAAGTGGTAATCCCGCAGGATGAAAATTGGGTAAGAGGGAGTCAGTGCTTTGCCCTTTCTCAGCCATATATCGGATCGCCGATACAGGCCTTATATAATCATAGTATCCCTTGATACCCCACGTGGAGATGGCGGCATCGTGCATAGCTCCTCCGAGGACGAGATATACCTTTACATCCCATTCTAATGCATCTAAGACATCTGTCTGTGCGCGATAGCTTCTGACGAGTTCTGGCTGATCATTGACATAGTTCAGTATACTAAACCAATGCCCAGGAGGAGTTTCTGAATCTGGTCCGTCAGCCCAAAACTCCGCCAATACTCTCGTATAGTCTCCCCTTGGTACTATGTTTGGTTCGTAGGGTTCTCCCGTGACAGGATTGACCTCATATCCTGTACTTCTATCGCTACCATCAGCAGCGTCGTAAAATGATCTCATTTCTGCGAAAGTACTCGGTAACTGTTCCTCTGCTATGTTACCGAGACTGGCTGGGGAGATGTCCCACAGGACACCATCATCGGGGTCCAGATGACTCGACCACTGTGCGACCAACGTAAAGCCCCACTGATAGTCTTGCAATTCTTGGGGAGTAAGGGTGTCAATGAGCGGTGGGGGACCTGGGTCATGATATACCCAGTATTCGTCGCCTTCAACATCATATATCTCTAAATCATCCTTGGACAATGCGAAGGGTATCACTATGCCCCACTCGGGACTTAGGAATTCCGGAGTATTAAATGGGATTCGATTACCTGACTGATCAATGAAAACATCAAGCGTCAGAGGCTGCCATCTGTTAGGGTCGGTGATACTTGGATTACCACTAAACGCCATGACTAATGGGTCATTAAGGGGTTCGTAGAAGAGGTTGCCATAATCAGCTATTTCGTTGGATCCGTCTTGCAGACCGTAAGAGATCATTGTTTCAGCCATGAAGTTTCCCAGAGCGCGCCCATCTCCCGTGCTGTAGTTAGTGCTGTTGTAACTCAAATCGTACCCGAGAGAGTCCATGACGAAGTCGAGCCTCTTTTGTGTATTGAGACCATCTGGTGCTGATCTAAACCTATATCTCAGCAATCTATATGCTGCATAAGATATAGCTGCTTCACGCTCTATTTCAATGGACTGTTCTGGTGTGAACTCATCGAACTCAGAAGTGAACTCTCCGATCTTGTTGCCTAGCAGGTAAGGTTCTGCAATCGTATCAAAAATCGCCCATGTGTCATACATGACTACGGAGGTATGAAATAGATTGCGTGCATGGACTGTCGGTCGGGCAAAATCTCCTCTTATCGCCTTAAGCAATTCTTCATTCCATATACGGGCTATCGAATGCTGTGCATCCATTGAGATAGATGAACAGAGAAGGCACAGGAACAAGACTATAGATTGTGTTAGTTTAGTCATAGAATATGTCTTTTGTAGGACAATTCAAAAGTATGACATTCCACCGCTCAGCTCAATTACATGATCATTATTTCTAAATGATATAAATAGTTATGATTCTGCTTATATATCTATGGGGAGGGGGTACTACAGAATCTTTGAGAATGAGGATCTAATAGAAGGAAGCTGATGGGAGCACAAGTACTGAGATACATTCTTGGTAACCTCAGTCAGAGCTATAGGTAAGCAGATAAAAAAGACCAAGCACTTTTGCCTGGTCTCATTTTTTATTTCGGTTCCCCAACCGAATACCAATTGTTAACTATAATT
>CAYPWL010000047.1:0-22636 GCA_964414425.1 uncultured Saprospiraceae bacterium | reverse complement strand
AAAGCCCTCCTGAGAGGGCTTTATGCATCAACCAAAAAATAAATCCTATTACTGCTATTAAGACGTAGCCCTATGCGATAGGTCACATTTATGTGCTTTCTCGAAGGTTTTGCAGAAAATCCCCCAAAGGATCTGAGATGTTTATGAAGTCGATGACTATCTGGAGAATTAGGTGGACTCTTATACTAAACAGGCCTCTTGGACTTAGGTTACACCTGTTACTATTGCGAACAATATAGGAGCTCAGCTTGTAATAACTTCATCTTAGGATCTGAGAATATGGGCTACAACTTGGAAAAATCCTAAGAAACTGATTTCAAAATTTTCATATCAGGCTTGCCTGCCATCAATGGCGCTATTTGCCCAAAGAGCTCTTTAAAATATTCAGTTTTTCCATGTAGATCTAATGCCGCTTGATCCTTGTATCGTTCTAAGAATACATAAGTGGTATCATCTTGCTTATACAAGTTGTAGTGTATAACGCCATCTTCATTGGCTGCGACTTTTTCTACCAATTGTTTGGCAAGTGCTTCAAATTCAGCTCCCTTATCCTCTTGGATTTTTAGTGTGGCTATGAGTCCGATCATCTTAACTGTATAGTTTAATTGATGTATATAAGCTTTCTGTTTAGCTTGTAAGTGCTGTCACCCTTTTAGCTGCGGTATGATATTCTTGGCTAAATTTTGCGACGAGTTCTCCCGCACTTAAGACTTTATCTATATTCCCGATACCTTGGCCGCAACCCCAGATATCCTTCCAGGCTTTGGCTGCCGTATTTCCTCCTGAACCAAAATTCATCTTACTCGGATCGCTCTCTGGTAAGTTATATGGATCCAGTCCGGCATTTTCTATTGATTGTTTCAAGTAGTTGCCATGGACTCCGGTAAATAGATTTGAGTAGATAATATCATCGGCTTTACCATCTACAATTCCTTGTTTGTAATCATCACTCGCTCTTGCTTCTTCGGCGGAGATAAACGCACTACCGATATATGCGAGGTCAGCACCCATAGCTTGAGCACTCAATATGGCAGCTCCTGACGCAATGGAGCCAGACAATGCTACAGGCCCATCAAACCAAGCTCTAATCTCTTGCATTAAGGCAAACGGCGAGGTGGTTCCGGCATGTCCTCCTGCTCCTGCTGCTACGGGTATGAGCCCATCAGCTCCTTTCTCAATTGCTTTATGTGCATATCGATCATTGATCACATCATGTAGGATGATTCCACCCCATTCATGGGCTGCTTGATTTAATTCTTCTCGTGCACCGAGGGAGGTGATCATCAATGGAACCTTCCATTTAGCACAGGTGTGTATATCTTCTTCAAGTCGATTATTACTTCGATGCACAATTTGATTGACGGCGAAGGGGGCCGATGGCTTATCTGGATTGTCCCGATCATAAGCAGCTAACTCTTCTGTTATCTGATGAAGCCATTCATCCAGCTGAGATTGCGGTCTTGCATTCAATGCTGGAAATGATCCTACGATCCCAGCCTTGCATTGAGCTATGACTAACTCAGGACCTGAAATGATAAATAGGGGAGAACCTATAACTGGTAATCTTAAGTTATCGAAGAGTGACGGTAATGCCATATAATTTGTTGCATTTGTATCATTTATAAAGTCAACAAATTAGCTTGTGTTTTACATAGGCCTGTTTATATAATTGGCATGACATCAAATCAAAAACGAATCACAATACTGACTGGCTAAGAAGGATTGTCCGCTTTCTGCACAGAGTCGATCGAGATCCTTAATTTATTGGATACGAACAGTGTACGCTAATATTCCCGATCTGACATGTTGCAAGTTCGTAATCACTTATTATGATGATATTTGTCATTGCGCTATCGCCAACATAATGCTATCATCCTTTATTCAAATATGAAATAGTAGTAAAATGCTCAGCATTAATCTTTCGAACTCTTTGTTTCAATTCAGGACTGGCATTACCATAAACTTCTAAACTAATGAAACTCCTTGATTCGCTCAATCTGGCTGCAAAAGGCTTGTAATTATCAAAATGAAACAACACCGCTTCGGAGTCCGCATAAGTCTCCAAAACTTTAATAGTTTCTGAGTTTTCTGATATGTACCAATCATATTGGAGCATACCTTTCTCAGTTTTTAAACAGTACTCTTGCAGTTCCTTAACCGTTTTTTGTAGTTCGGTTATTTTGTTATTAATCAGTTTAGATGTGGCGATGATTGTAATTCTTTCTCCCATAATGTATTTGATCCGAGGTGTAGGTTATTAGTGTTCACGATGTGATTAATACTCATATCAAACTCTACCAAAGATCAAGTTTATTTCCAACTACTGTATGTCAAGTGCTACCATTAAAATGCAGTGTTCAGCTTTTGTCTGATTATAGCATGATATATAATCATATTCTGAGCACATATTAGTATATCATGAGCCATTGCCATGATTAGTACTTATTATAAAATAATTTAGTCACTATTGACTAAATTGTAAAAAAGATTGTAGATTAGTGCAGATCAAATAAGCAGTGAGTAAAAAACAAAACATAATTGATGGTGCAATAGCCTTGTTTAATGATAAAGGGTTTTCTGCTGTTACGCTCTTTGAGTTAGCTAAAGAGCTGAACATGAGTCGTGGTAACCTCACGTACCACTTCAAGGATAAAGACATGTTACTGTCAACGATTGCCCAACAGATGTGGGATCAGATTGAGCAAGAGCGAAGTAAGAGTAGGCAGCTTCCTTCATTTGAGAATCTTCACAACGAGGTCAAGTTGTATTATAAATATCAGCGTCAATATGGTTTTGTCTTTACTGATCCACATGTGCTCAAGCATAAGATCATCGTCAAGCAATTCAGGCAGATGACAGAAGAGTCTATCAACGATATTAGAGCCTCTATTGCTTTTTCTATTCAGTTAGGAAATATGAGGAAAGAACCGTATCCCGGCGTGTATAACAATCTCGCTTTAACCACTTGGATGCTTACGTTCTTTTGGCTGCCACAACAAGTGATCAGAGGAGAAAAAACTACAACAGATGGGGATCAGATGATCTGGAGTTTGGTGCTCCCACATCTGACTGAAAAAGGAATTAAGTCATTTCAAAAGTATTTTGGTCAAGAAGTGATGGAGAATCTCGGGGAGCCATTTACGTTGGATATTCAATCGTTAGTTAGGATATAAATCATGAGAGCCTTAAAAAGTAAAATCAATACCAATAGTCAAAACTTTAAAAGCAATCATGCCGAGATGCTGAAACTATGTGATGAGTTGGAAACTCACATGAAGAAAAGTAGGTTTCAAGGTAAAGACAAGCACATCGAAAGAGCTCGTCGTCGAGGCAAGTTGTTAGGTCGAGAGCGTCTGGAGTTGTTGTTGGACAGAGATAGCCCATTTCTTGAGTTATTGCCTCTTGCAGGTATGAATGAGAAAGGAGGTTTTGGAGCTGGTGGAACCAGTGTGTCTGGTATAGGATTAGTCTCGGGCAAGTTATGCCTCATCAATAGCAACGTAGGTACTCGTAAAGGTGGGTCTGTTGATTTTGCAACAACGTTTAAGAGTTTAAGAATAGGGCAAATCATTAGAGAAAATAGACTACCGAGCATTAATCTGGTTGAAAGTGGCGGTGCCAATCTGCCCGACCAAGCAAAGATATTCAACTATGGTGGCGAGTCATTTAGAGAGATAACCCGAAGGTCGAAGCAAGGCCTGACAACGATCTCTTGCGTTTTTGGCAATGCCACAGCTGGAGGGGCTTATGTTCCTGGGATGTCAGATTTTTCCATATTTCAAAAAGAAGCAGCTAAAGTGTTCTTGGCAGGTCCGCCACTCGTTAAGATGGCAACTAATGAAGAGTCCACAGATGAAGAGTTAGGTGGCGCTGAGATGCATAGTAGAGTCAGCGGCGTGAGCGACTATCTCGCCGAAGATGAATATGATGCGATCAGAAAAGCAAGAGAACTGATGGCGTGGGTGAATGTGGATAAGCCTCATTTCGTGCCAACAGGAGATATTAGCGAGCCGATCTATGACCCGTCGGAGATACTCGGAGTAGTTTCGGCCAATACTAAAACACCATTTGATGTAAGAGAACTCATTATGCGGATCTCCGATGGATCAGCATTTAGCGAGTTTAAACCTGAGTACGGGAGCACCATGATTACGGGTTGGTGCAAGGTACACGGTTACCCTGTTGGGATCATTGCTAATAATGGAGTAATCTTTTCAGAATCAGCTAATAAGGCAGCACAGTTTATTCAGCTATCTAATCAGAATAATATACCCTTGCTGTTCATGCACAACACGACGGGCTATATGGTCGGCAAAGCATACGAAGAGGGGGGTATCATCAAGAATGGAGCGAAGCTCATCAACGCTGTATCTAATAGTGAAGTGCCTCATCTGACCTTAATGATAGGCAACTCATATGGTGCTGGTAACTATGGGATGAATGGCAGATCCTATGATCCGAGATTCTTGTTCACTTATCCTAATGCGAAGATAGGTGTGATGGGTAGCGAGCAATTGGCAGGTGTCATGGAGATCGTCCAACGAGCTTCTGCCAAGTCCTTAGGTCAGGATTACGACGAAGAAAAAGGTGCGATGCTCAAGGCGATGCTGGTTGCAGATGTAGAATCCAAATCTACAGCGTGGCACTCTACCTCACAACTCTGGGACGATGGAGTGATTGACCCTCGAGAGACCCGCAGCTATCTTGGATTTAGTTTGGCGGTATTGTATAATCAAGAGATAAAAGGAACTGAAGGCTATGGGGTTTGGAGACATTAAGGAGATAGACTCGATACTCATTGCTAATAGGGGAGAGATATCATCACGAGTGAGTCACACCTGTCGCAAGATGGGTATTAGGTCTATAGCAGTATTTTCGGAGGCTGATAGAAAGATGCCTTTTGTCACGGATGCTGATGAGGCAATCTTCATCGGTGCCAGTAATCCTGCCGAGTCATATCTCGATCAGGATAAGATTATCTCTGCAGCTCAATCTGCAGGCGCACAGGGGATACATCCGGGCTATGGATTTTTGTCAGAGAATGCTTCCTTCGCTCAGCGATGTGCTGATGCAGGACTCATCTTTATAGGTCCTAACCCTCAGGCTATTACGGCTATGGGTTCCAAGTCGGAGGCCAAAGAATTAATGAATAAGCATCACGTTCCTACAGTATCTGGATATCAGGGAGCTGATCAGAGTAATGAACGCCTAATCAAAGAATCGAAGTCAATCGGCTTTCCATTATTACTCAAGGCTACTGCCGGCGGTGGCGGCAAAGGAATGAGAATCGTACATCAAGAGAGCAATCTCGCTGATGCGATTGACGCCGCTCGAAGAGAGTCACTTGCGGCTTTTGGTGATGGTGAGTTAATCATAGAAAAGTACATCGACTCAGGGCGACATATCGAGTTCCAGATTTTTGGAGATCAGCATGGCAATTGTATCCATCTATTGGAGCGAGAGTGTACAATACAACGACGCTATCAAAAGGTAGTGGAGGAGAGCCCTTCTCCGATAATGACGCCCGATTTGCGTGCAGAGATGGGGCAAGCGGCGATTAATGCTGCTAAGGCGCTCGACTATGATAATGCAGGAACTGTTGAGTTTATCTATGACGATAAGTCTGGAGACTATTACTTCTTAGAAGTTAATACAAGATTACAGGTTGAGCACCCGGTAACAGAGGAGATAACAGGCATCGATTTGGTCAAGCTACAGATAGAGTCGGCGCAAGGAATGCCACTCACACTCAAACAAGAGGATATTGATGGTGCTGGCTATGCCATTGAAATAAGGTTGTATGCTGAGGACCCATATAATGATTTTCGCCCAGTAACAGGTCAGATCAAGAAGTTAGACATTCCGGATGTAGAGGGCTTACGGATAGAAAGTGCCGTAGAGTCTGGATCAGAGATATCTATGTATTATGATCCTATGATTGCTAAGATCATAGTCCATGACACAGATCGTCTATCAGCACATCGCAAGCTGAGCTATGTTTTGGATCATATGGTGTGTGCAGGGACTGTTACTAATCAAACTTTACTATCTCAGATATTGAAGCATCCTGACTTCAGGAGAGGTGCTTATAACACCCACTTTATCGCCGACCATATAGATCTTGCACTGCAAGCGGCGGATACAGCTGGGCTGGCTCAAGCAATGATTGCAAGTACATTGTATCGTTGGGGTATACGAGATCAAAAAAGAGCCCTGCTCAGAGCCATGCCGTCAGGTTGGCGCAATAGTTTTAATGACTACCAGATTGATACGTTTAGAGCCGGTGAGCAAGAGCTAAGTGTTAGATACCGATACGTCAAGGGTGCATTTGAGATCATCGCACCTGATGGAGAGCAGAAAAATGTTTCTATCGTCAATGTGCAAGATGAGTCGATTACTGTAGAGATCGATGGACATGTAAAGTCCTATCATGTGGTAGATACAGATGATATTATCTATCTCCACCACGGCTCCGTAGGCAACGTTGCATTGGAGAAAGTAGATAGACTGCCTATTAAGGAAATAGAGAAGGTTGCAGGAGGTTACGAGGCGCCGATGCCTGCTCAGGTAATTGATGTACTCGTGGCATCGGGAGATAAAGTATCCGAGGGAGATGGATTGGTGATCATAAGCTCTATGAAGATGGAAAGTACAGTGGAAGCCGAATCTGACGGTATCGTAGAGGAAGTCTACGTCAATCCTGGTCAAGCTATAGAAGCAGGCCACATCATGTTGAAGTTGGCATTAAAAGAAGAATAAAAGATGAACTTATATACAAAAGAACAAGTAGCTTCATTAGCAGATCACACATTTGCATACCTCATTGTCGAGGAAGAGGATCACGTATTGCAGCTCACCTTAAATAGACCCACTAAGAAGAATGCACTGCATCCTCAGCTGGTCAATGAGTTGGCATATGCCATGCATTATGCTCATTATCACTCTGATGTATGGATGGTCGTCATTGGAGCAGTTGGCAATGTATTTTGTGCTGGAGCTGACCTCAAAGCGATGATGGGTATTATTGAAGAAAATGACTCTACTATACCCCAGCCGAATGGGGAGGTATTAATCGGCGAGCTATTTAATAAATTATATAAACCTACTATAGCCAAGGTCACTGGTGATGTGTATGCCGGTGGATTTTTCTTCCTAGCAGGATGTAAAATCGTTATCGCCCAAGATGATGTCAAGTTTGGCTTGCCCGAGGTGAAGAGGGGATTATATCCATTTCAAGTGATGGCTGCACTTCTTAAGGTGATGCCAGCACGCAAAGTAATCGACTGGTGCGTACGTGGGTATAACTTACCTGTGGCAGCAGCTCAGCAATATGGATTAGTAACGGAGGTTGCAAGCCCTGTGGATATAGAGGATACATTAGCTGAGATCATCAATCAACTGAAACAAAATAGCCCATCAGCTATCAGATATGGCCTTGAGGCATATGATCATATACAGCCTTCATCTGCTGAGCACAAATACCTGTATGACATGTTGCAGATGACAATCGGTACGGCCGACGGGCAAGAAGGATTAACAGCATTTAGAGAAAAAAGAAAACCCAACTGGACAGGGGAGTAATTGTAAAATGAATAACAACTAAGATGAAGAAACTCATACTATCATGCGCACTGACCGGTGCGGCAACTAACAGAAGCCACTGCCCAGATATTCCTTATACCCCCGCAGAACTGGGTGAAGAAGGGCGTCGTGCAGTTGAAGCAGGTGCTTCGATATTACATATTCATGCGAGAGAGGATGACGGGACACCAAGCTGGCGTACAGAAGTATTCGAAGAGATCACCAGTGAAGTCCGCATGCATTGTCCAGATGTAATCATTAACTATTCTACAGGAGCCATGGGTTTAACACCTGAGGAGAGGACGGCACATGTGCCGGTTACTAAACCTGATGTAGCGGCATTCAATATGAGTTCAATGAACTACGCCATCTACTCTAAGAAGAAAAAGAAATTTCATTGGGATGGTGTTTTTGAGAATTCATACTCTACCATGGAGTATATCTTACGCCGCATGAATGAGGCTGGTACTGCGCCAGAGATGGAGTGCTTTGATACAGGTCATATCCGCAACGCAGAAATATTTAGAGATATGGGAATCCTCCCAGAAAATGCTTCTTACAGTCTCGTAATGGGGGTGCTTGGTGGTATACCTGCGACACCAGAGAATCTGATTCATCAGATCAAGCAAGTGCCAGAGGGGCGCAACTGGCAGTCTATTGTCATCAGTAGACATCAATGGAAGCTATCTGCTGTAGCAGCAGCAATGGGGGGCAACTTCAGAGTAGGGATGGAAGACAATTTCTATTTGCCTGATGGTACGATGGCTAAGAGCAATGGAGAATTGGTTGCATCAGGAGTAAGTCTTGCGAGAAACATAGGACGGGAGTTGGCTTCAATCAGTGAGGCCAGAGAAATATTGCAGATTCCATTTAGACATTGATATGTACAGCAAGGATTTATATAAAGGCAAGAAAGTATTAGTGACGGGAGGCCGATCTGGGATCGGGTATGCCATTGCTAAAGATTTTTTATTGCACGGGGCGGATGTTTTTATCTGCTCCCGCAAAGAAGAACCATTGACTAAGGCCGCTGAAGAATTATCGGCTTTTGGTAAAGTAGACAGTTTCCCATGTGATATACGTAAGCCCGAGCAGATCAAGGAGTTAGCAGCACAGGTCAAGGGCCTATGGGGACGTCTCGATATCCTGATCAATAATGCCGGAGGCCAGTTTCCGGCACCTGCAGAGCTAATCAGTGAAAACGGCTGGGCCTCGGTGATAAGCAACAACCTCAACGGGACCTTTTATATGTCTCAGATTATGTATAATGAATTTTTTGCGCATCAAGAGGAATCAAGTATTGTTAATATCATCGCTAATATGTATAGAGGCTTTCCCGGTATGGCCCATACAGGTGCAGCGAGAGCCGGTGTCGAGAACTTAACAAAAACGCTTGCGCAAGAGTGGGCGCATAAGCGGTGTCGCATCAATAGTGTTGCACCAGGAACTATAGAGTCATCAGGTCTTAGCACCTACCCTAAGATGATCCAAGATAACTTTGATAGGGGGCGAGAGGAGAATCTATATAAGAGATTTGGGACTGTAGAGGATGTCAGTAATGCAGTTTTATTTTACGCTGGTCCATTAGCGAGTTATGTCTCAGGAACAACTCTTTATGTTGACGGCTGCGAACACTTAGCCAGTGATAGGATGGGGCTCCTCAATACACTGCGAGATATGATGAACGAATAAAATTGAAAGAAAGAGGAAAATGAAAAATAAAACAATATTTATCAGTGGAGCCAGTCGAGGTATCGGCAAGGCAATCGCGCTAAGATTAGCTAAGGAGGGCGCTAATATCGTTGTGGCCGCTAAGACAGCCGAGCCACATCCCAAGTTAGAGGGGACGATATACTCAGCGGCCGAAGAGATAGAAGCAGCTGGAGGAAAAGCCTTACCCCTCATCGTAGATATCCGCTCAGAGGAGATTGTAAGAGACGCGATAGATAAGGCAGTAGATCATTTTGGTGGAATCGATGGTCTCGTTAATAATGCGAGTGCAATCAATTTATCTAAGACACCTGATCTGCCGATGAAGCGTTTTGACCTGATGCACTCTATCAATGTGAGGGGGACGTTCATGGTGAGTAAGTATTGCACCCCATACCTTAAGAAATCTGATAATCCACATATCCTGACCTTGTCACCGCCATTGAATATGAAGCCTGAGTGGTTTGGAGCTCATCTCGGATACACTATGGCTAAATATGGTATGAGTATGACGGTCTTAGGATTAGCTGATGAATTGAAGGCTGATGGGGTAGGTGTAAATGCGTTATGGCCACAGACCACGATTGCCACCGCAGCGGTAAAGTTTGCACTTGGCGGTGATGCCATGATTCAATGTAGTAGAACACCGCAGATCATGGCGGATGCTGCTTATGCAATCTTAAGTCGAGATGCAAAGGAGTGCTCCGGTAACTTCTTTATTGATGAAGACTTATTACGAGAGGAGGGGGTAGAAGACTTCACCTCTTATGCGGTTAATCCCGAAAAAACATTATTCAAAGATTTATTTGTCGAATAAAAACATAAAAACACTGTCGTATGAATAGCTACTATTTTACAGAAGAGCACGAAATGTTTCGCCAGAGTTTAAGGGCATTTTTAGAAAAGGAAGTACAACCTCATATAGAAGAATGGGAAGAAAAAAGATTCACGCCCCGTGATATCTGGAAGAAGATGGGTGATATGGGATTCTTGGGATTAGGATATCCCGAAGAGTACGGTGGATCGAACCTTGACTTCTTTTATGACGTCGTTTTTAATGAGGAACTCGGACGTATGAATTCCGGCGGTTTTGCCATCACACAGCAGGTCACGCAGTATATGTCTTGTCCTAATATTTTGAAGTATGGCTCAGAAGAACTCAAGCAGAAATATCTTCCTGGTATTATCAAAGGAGAACTCATAAGTTCAATTGGGATCACAGAACCAGCGGCCGGTTCAGATGCCCAAAATATTCAGACGACCGCTATAAAGGATGGCGATCACTATGTCGTTAATGGCTCGAAGACCTTCATTACCAATGGGGTGTATGGAGACTTTATAGTTACAGTAGTCAAGACAGATCCTAAGGCAGGTGCGGCTGGGGTGAGCCTGCTCGTAATCGAACAAAAAATGGAAGGCGTCTCCACTCGAAAGCTTAAGAAATTAGGGTGGCACTCCTCTGACACTGCAGAGATCAGTTTTGACAATGTCCGTGTACCTGTAGAAAACTTGGTTGGTGATGAAGGTAGAGGGTTCTACTATCTTATGAATGGCTTACAGCTTGAGCGACTTGTAGCTGTACCAGCAGGTGTAACTGCAATGGAAAAAGCTATTGAGCTCAGTTTACAGTATATGTCTGAGCGGGAGGCTTTTGGAAGACCGATCAACAAATTTCAAGTATTGAGACATCGCATAGCACAGCTTGCCTCAGAAGTAGAAGCACTTAAGGCATTTTCATACCACTGCTGCAAATTGTATGATGATGCAGTCTATGATGTCAAGTTATGCTCGATGGCTAAGTTGCTAACAACAGAGTTGGCGGAGAAAGTAGCTACTCAGTGCTTACAGTTTTATGGAGGATACGGATTCATGGAAGAATATCCTATGGCTCGTATGTATCGAGATGTCAGGGTGGGTACCATCGGCGGAGGTTCCTCGGAGATTATGAGAGAGATCATCGCCAAGATCATTATCGATGATGTGTCTTACGAAAAGGCTGATACCGGGGGTAATATAGTAGATCGCTCCAGTTCAAAAGCGGAAAAAAAACACAGTGCACAACCATCTTTCGACACGGTATTGTCGACTGTTGGAGAGAAGGCTAAAGCTGCTAACCCATTGGGAAATACACTCAAGTTTGACTTCGGTGGTCAGCAGTTATTTATCGATGGGACTAATGGGTCTAATGAGATCAATCATACTGATAGTGATGCAGATTGTACAGTACGTGTATCAGAGGAAGATTTTGTCAAGTTAGTACAAGGCAATCTCAACCCTATGGGTGCTGTCATGTCTGGCAAAATGAAGATCGATGGAGATATGGGCGTAGCAATGAAACTGCAAGAGCTATTTTAATTGGATAGTGCTGAAATAGTCAATGGATTCTTAGAACATATTTGGGGTCTTATATCTTTGTAACATATTGGAATTTACTATTCTATACTTATAAAGAGAGATCAATTATGTTAAGCAAAAGAATGCAAGAAGCTCTAAATGAGCAAGTTAAGATAGAAGCTCAGTCGTCGCAAGTATACCTTGCCATGGCGTCTTGGTCAGAGATACAACCGGGTCTTGATAATATCACAGGCTTCTTTTACCGCCATAGCGATGAGGAGCGTACACATATGCTTAAGTTGATTCATTTTATCAATGATAGAGGAGGGTTTGCCCGGATTCCAGCTTTGGAGCAGCCTCAGTTGACCTTCCCATCGCTCAATCATGCGTTTAAAGACTTACTGAAGCACGAGGAGTACGTATCTCAGAGCATCAACAACTGCGTGGACATAGCCCTATCGGAGAAGGACTATGCGACACATAACTTCTTGCAATGGTATGTTGCCGAACAGATCGAAGAAGAGTCTTTAGCTCGTACCATTAATGATAAGCTCGAACTGATAGGAGATGATAAAGGTGGATTGTATCTATTCGAGAGAGATATACTCCAGATCAGTGTAGAGGCAGAAGGAAAAGAGTAGACAAGCTGGTTTAATTAAATAAACCTCTTCCTAATTAGATAAAAGCTCCTCATCCCAACTTGGGGAGCATCCGTAAGTCTGTGATTGCTTAGTAACAGGATGTGTAATGGTAAGCTCAGCAGCATGTAGATAGAGGCGGTCAGCTCTGTCACCATAAAGGTCGTCACCTACAATGGCTGCGTTGAGGCCATCAGAATGTGCAGCGTGTACTCGTAGTTGATGTGTACGACCTGTCTTAGGATAGAAGTCCACCCAAGTATGTGTTCCATCTGATTTATTTAGCTCCCAGTAGGTGGTAGCATTCTTGCCGTGATCATAACAGACTAATTGATGAGGTCGATTGTCAAGATCTACACGCAAGGGCAATGATATATATCCCGACTCCTTCGATAAACTACCTTTTAAGATGGCGAGGTATCTCTTCTCTGCGGTGCGCTTGATGAACTGATACTGTAAGTACTTGTGAGCTTCTTTAGTTAACGCTACGATCATGATACCTGAGGTAGACATGTCTAATCGATGAACGATGAGGGGGCCAGTTGCCTGTGGATAGCGGTGACGCATCCTTGACCAGACGGAGTCAGTGATGATTTTGCCAGGCACTGAGAGTAACTCTGGTGGCTTATTGATCACTACGATATGCTCATCCTCATGTATGATCTCAATCTCACCTGCTCGAATCGTAGTGTCCTGAATTGGATTAGGATCTACATCAAGTCCCCTGAGCATGTGTCCGAGGATCGGCTCGCATTTGGATCGGCAGGCTGGGTAGAATTGTTTGTGCTTACGCACTTGTGATTTAGGCGATTGCCCCCACCAAAACTCTGCCATAGCGATAGGCTTGAGTTGATGCTGATAGGCATAGTTGAGCAGCTTTGGCGCTGCACACTCTCCAGATCCAGCAGGAGGTGGTATCCCCATCCGATCGGAGAATATATCCAATAGATCTTGCTCCTCTCCATCGGCATTTAAGAATCGGTACTGCTGGAAGAGGTGTTGCTGTAATGCATTAGACTGGGTCTTCCGCTTCCGCTTGAGTTCATCGATCCGCGACTGTACGGCATCAAGTGCCGCCTTAGCTTCTGAGACTTTATCTTTCCAATATTGGATCTGATCCTTGAGGAAATAGCTGCTCTGGATACTTTGGTTTTCGAGTTGATCGAGTAGGGCGGTATACTCCTCTTCGCTGAGTATAGACTTTTGTTCTATACGTAGTGTTTTGCGTTCCGCTTTCTCGGCTTTGATTTTGGCCTTAGTCTGAGCGATGGTTTCTTTCGCTTTGAGCTCTGTAACTTTTAGATTGGACTTTGAGTTGTGATAGCTTGGATCGCTTTCTAACTCTTCGACTTGACGGTTGTATTCATTAAGGCCTATGATTTCTTGATTAAAGCGACTCCCATCCACAAGCATGTCATAAATCGGCGGGACGAAGCCCTCATGATGATTAGAGTCAGCCAACTTCCCTGAGAATGCACTCAGGTAACCCAATTGCTCTCTTGCAGACTGAACCACTAAAACACCAAACATCTTACCAATCACCATACCCGTCTCAGATGAATCAAGACCGAAGTTGTGATCAAATTGATGATTGATCAGTCGATGATTTTGTAGCTCGTCAGCCGCTATGCGACACAGCTCATGTGGCTCATAATAAAATGGGTACGTGAACGTATCTGGTAGCTTGATATGATCTATCGAGCTTGAGAATAAGGTAAAATGAATGGGATGTTCTTTATTCACTTGGTAAATAGCTTTATCGCATAACCAGGGCGCAAGATAAGACCCATCAATGATTCTGTGATTTATAAATTATATGGTGATGTATTAAGTTACACCTCCTCAACGATAGATTCCCCTTGACCTTCCTTTCCAGTAGTCCAAGTCCATTGCTCATGCAAGCGCAGTTTGCCCGTATCCAATAGCTCAATCGTCGATCGACAGAATCCACTCAAGAGTGTCTTGTCTTGATTAATATGGGTGTAGTTGAACTCTATAATGTCGTCTTCAGTGACCTTACCAATTAATGAGCCTCTGACTATAACACCTCCTTCATAGCTACCCCAGATGACATCACCTTCCTGATGGTAGGTGAATAGCGTAGAGCTACTCACCTCACCATTGGAATTATTGCTTACTCCTCTGAATCGTTTCTTGTTCAGATTGTACTTCATCTATTACTGTATAGCAATCATATGACCGACTTGACTATCCTCGGTGGATTCTAACCTGTAGGTTAATACACCACTCGCCCCATCAAGATCCTCTCGTTGGATCAGGATAGTATGCTCACCTCTGAGATACTGTTGTGAACTCTTGTATACCAATCTACCTAATGCATCAAATATCGTGACCTCTACCTCATCCGCCTTTGGATTATAGAATTTAATCTGTGTATCACCTCTGAATGGATTCGGAGTGTTTTGATATAAGATCAGATCTTCATCAGCTCTTTCTCTGTGCTCACCATTCAACTCAAGCCTTTCCTCAAGAGAGGTATATGCCAGTGATTCTGTTATATCTGAGTTGATACTCAAAGTTTCACTGATTGACTGATCTATCTTAGACTTCAGCACGAGGCTATAGAGTACTTCCCACTCTTCATAGGTATGTCCATCCTGGATATAGTCCTCTGTCCAGATAATCGATATATAGTTATCATGAACTGCGTAATCCTCTGTGGTTATTTTAAATCGTCCCGATCTCAATTCAACTAACTCATAGTTGCTGATGTCAAGTGTGAGCTGTAGTGCGAGCAGTTCTTTCTGACTGGTGAAATCAATGACAACCTCCTCTCCAGCTCTTACTTCATCAAATGCAGACTCTATTAATAGGGATTCAGTCTGACGAATCTGACCAAGGGAACTATTAGGAATGGCATCACCATTTACATCTCCCATTTTAACACCTATCAAGTTGAAATCTATCTCATTCGACTGATATCTTGATATGAGTAAAGTGTCTTGTACAGGATATAGATCAGCTTGACTTGACGGAGCTACCTCTTTAGGTATGAATTTCCAACTGTCTACATCTCCAAGCTTGTCTTGTAAGCCTAATATTGCTCTACGCAATTCGACCTGATCTACAGCGCTGATACGTTCATCTATGTTAAGATCAGAAGCGAATAGCTTATAAGGACTATCCAACTCTTGGAGTCCAAGTATATGACGTTGCATAAGCACTATATCAATGGCCGTGATCCCATTGAGAGGATTATCGGTTAAGCTCGCAGTAATGAAGTGATTCCTATCTTCTCGGATATTTTCAAAAGTATACGACCCTGTTACATCCGTTACGACACGCTCTATGCCATTGAGTGTAACTTGAGCATTTTCTATCATCTGCTCAGACTCGTTGTATACTACTCCAGTAGCCGTAGTAGTTGCAGCTGATTCGTCACCAGTGCAATTATCCTGATTGTTATCAACTCTTAAGTTGACGCTACAAAAGTCTCTATTACCGCTTGCATCCTCTACATAGAGGTCTAAACTAATTGTCGTATCGATAGCACCATCTAAATCTGCGCATGACACGATTAAGTTAGGATGCAAGACATCATTGTCATCTAAGAATCCTACGGTTACCTCTGAGCAATTATCAAAGCTTCCTTGATCAAAGTCCGCTGCCCAGATCACTGCTTCTCCAGAACCCGTAATAGTAGCAGTACTGATGCTTTCAATACACACTGGAGTAGGGCTCTTTGTATCTGTAAAGTTCACTGATGTCGTCGTCTGAGTTGTATTGCTACATCCGTCTGTGACATACCATGTAATGGTATACTCTACGTCGCTACCAGACTCCGGAAGTGAGACTATAAGAGAATTGCCACTACCAGTGACGTCATCCAATTGATTACCTGCCTGATCAACAATCTCGGCTGTCCAGGTGAGATCATTAGGATCAATACTATTATTACCACATAGATCAGTAGCTGTGGCGGTTACTGATCCTGATGCGGTACATTCGGTAGTATCTTCTTTGCTATCAGCTCCATCAATTATGTCAAATGTAACTTCACGATCAACGGCTATCTCAGGAGCGGTATCATCAGTGATGGTAATAATTTGATCAAAGTGATAAAAACCATCGAGATCTACATTGGTAAACCTAAAGTAAGTGCTCGTCGAATTGTCTGCATCATTCTTACAAGTCTCACAGCTGTCTCCATCTTGTAGAGATGCATCCCAGTTCCCTTGTCCAAGTGCACTATCATCGACTGCTATTAATAGATCATCTCCAGTATCAAAATCATTGTCGGCTCCTTCATTAGATTGGAATGTACACCAATCGATCACAGTCCAAGTTCTTATTATTTTACGGCATCCATCCGATGCATCAAAGCTTTGATCTGCAAAACTAGCCTCGACTAAGGAGCAGTCGGTATCACACCAGATCGGCGCTGTACTAACCATTCCATTACAACTTAACTCATCAGCCATATTCACATCTGTACTGCTTATGCTTATTGTATTGTTATCACAAGCTCTGGCAATGCCAGACTGTACAGAACCATCTGCATGCACAGGCCACTTAATAGTTAGTGGATCAAATGCCTCAGCCCCTGTTCCCTCGATGGTAATCATCTGACTACAAGCAAACACAGAGTCTATATACCATTCACGTTCTATTTGTCCAACTCCACAGGACACGAACTCCTCTATGTCAATATGGTGTAGTGTAGTTTCTCCACAAGATGAACCAATCATCTCTGGGATACCTATCGCCTCAACAGAGAAGTCTTCGCCACAATCTATTGTCACATCATTGCAGATTAAGCGGGTGACGCCTTTGTCCTCTATAACCACTGTTGTATGTCCAGAGTTAACATTACCTGAAGAGTCTGAGACGAGGAGTACGACTCCATGTGGTCCAAGGTCCATACAATCAAATGCCAACTCCGAGCGGCAGTAGGTATACGGTATAGACTCGGTCATAGTAGTAACACCATCAGAAAAAGTATAATCAAATACCTCTACAGAGAAATCTTGAGCAGTAGTATACATCAACCTACCTAAGTCATCCTGTAGATGCACGCCATTGCGCATAATAGGACTGTCAAACTCTTCTTCTAATAAAAGACACCTTTCTATTTCGGAGCAGTTATTATCATTAGAACCTGCGTCTATTGATTCTATTCTAACTTTAGTTAGGTTGTTATTGTCTCCCTGTCGAGGCGTAAGAGATAAGGAGACGGTATCTTCAGTGATTACTGTAGGTGCGATCCAATCTTGGATCACAAGCGTATAATCATAGATCGCTACATTACCACAGGCATCCTTGAATACATTAGTCACCTGATGACTACCTACTGGGATCCTATTTCCTTGGACATCAAATTCTGGAGTATTCACTTCACCATCAAATGTGATGAATCCACCGCCACTTACATAGGCATCAAATGTGGCAAATGAACATTCTTCCTCAGCGAGAACATATGGTATGGGCCCGTTGAATGTACACGTGTGTAAATCTATGCTCATGAAGATCGTGTCAGGCCCACTGAGCAACCGTGGCTGTCGAGTATCGAATACCGTAATGACTTGAGTGTGGGATATCGGATTGACATCTCGCTCAAATGGGGAACAAACATCACTTACTTCCCATTCTCTCAATATTTGGAATGATCCTTCACAGATTTCCAAGACCCTATCTTCATAACCTAATGCAAAGAGACATAGGCCTCCATTCGTCTTAAGAGGTATGCCAAATAGATTGGGTGAGCCGGTGCTATCAGGATGGATACGAGAAGTTGCAGATAGAACTGCATTTTCGATTTCATCCAAGGTTTCCTCAACCTCGCCACATTCGAGTGGTTCCTCAATCGTAATATCAGCAGGGAAGAGTAGGTGCTCGGTATTAAATGGAAGGATGTCTATGATCTGCGTATCAGTCTGGATATCTCCTTGACGATCAGTAATCGTCCATACTCTCTCAACTCGCGCTCTCGGTATATCACATCTATCAAAGTTGATATGAGTATCCCTGAAATCAAAGGTCCAACCATCAACACAATTAGTGGCAATCGGGTACCCTAATCTTGGATTGTCTGGATCCGTTGGTTCTACACAGAGTAGGGTAGTATCAGCAGGGAATACAATGTCCGGACTTGTTTTTAACTCAATACGTACGGTTCCCCAACAAGAGTTATTGCTGCCGTTACAATCATTGATCGTTACCGTGAATTCTTGACCATCATCACTGGTGTCAAAGAAATTCGCATGATCATTACCTTCTTCATCTTGTACGCTTACGCACAAGAAGTTAGGACAGATACCATCTGGCCCGAGGAACAGCATCTCTGGCCTTATGCGTGCCTCACAATTTTGATCAAGTGATAGATTGATTCTTGACAGACAAGTCATGGTCTCAGGAATATCAAGAGCAGCTTGGATATCTACTGCTATGATACAACTGGATGAGTTGCCCGATGCATCTGTGGCGGTAACAGTCACCTCCTGTACACCTAATGGAAGACCATCTGCAAACAATGGCGGATCAGTTGTAAACGTCACATCACAATCGGCTGACGACATGATCCGACGAAGCTCAGGTAAGTCAATTGCACAATCCGTAGGTAATTCTGATATGACGATTGGTGCATCTGGACAGTTAAGCACAGGAGCAAAAGTATCGACCACATCTACAAATACCTCGCAGAATGAGCTTGAACCACCACAAAGATCTGTAGCCGTAATCAATACCCTCTGTACACCAATATCATTACAGTTGAACACATTTGGTTCAATAGTTACTTCGGCAAGCTCAGAGTCATCATAACATGCGCTTCTTATACTTAGTAAGAGATCCTCATTAGTCAGTATATATTGACCTGATGCATCAAGAGATATCGTTATACTATCTCGACATACTATTTCAGGTGGGTTGCGATCTATTATTGAGATTTCTTGTATTGCTCGAGTGCTGTTGCCACATGGATCACTTACAGACCATATCCTAAATATGGTTGCTTCTTTTTCTCCTTTACACTCCACAACGATGCTATCCATGTAGCTGAGCTGAGCCATGATTACACTATCAGGAGAGCACTTATCAAAAGCTAATGCCTGACCATAGGTATTACCATTAACGATAGTATCAATGACAGGTATCGTTTCTTTTACAATCTCTTCTACTTCTACCCATACTCCATCTAATAATAAACGTCTGGTTACTGTATCAACTACGATTTCTTCAAAGTCAACAACATTAAATGTTGTATCAGGCAGACACTCCGTAACGATAAGATCTGGCGGCAATATAATTGTTGGTGCCATGGTATCTATGTGTGTAACCACCTGGGCGAAAATACTTAAGTTTGGTTCGCCTTCATTTGGTGATACCATCCCATCGGATATAGTCCATCTTATCGTATCTACATATTCGTAATACTCACAATCTGCAGGATCGTCAGATCGGTTTGAGATGATATCTCTGGTGATCATTATCTCTCCAAAGCCTGCACAATTATCAGTTACTTGAGTCTGGCTTAACTCAAATGTGTCCAAAGGAGTGCAGCAATCCAGTGTAACATCGACAGGTATACTGGCGGTTAGCAATGGCGCTTCCTTGTCTACAACATAGATGACCATCTCACATGAGTCAGATACGCCAGGTTCGCCATTGAGCGAAAATTGGTATCTCATTGTTACATCTGTCACACCAACATTATATGATAACCCTGAGGGTTGTCCTGGTAACCATACATTATTAGGAAGTCCGTCTACACCTACACCTTCAAGTAAATACTCGAACTGTACATCAGTGGTTTCTTGACATAGATCTGCTTCCGCAAATGGGAAATTCACAACAGCAAGGCACCAACCTTGATCATTAGATTGAATAATGGTATCAGGAAATGCTGGACAGATGATTGTATTCTGGCAAACTAAGTTTACAGGCACATTTGCGACATCACTTAATCCTACTCCTTCTAATGAACCACCAATAATGGACTCTCCAGTAACCGAAGCAACATTTAGGTATGACGTCGCTGTCTCTGTAGGTGCGACCCGAACTCCTAAAAATACAGCTCCAGCATCACCCACATTGATTGTTTCTGGACCATTGATTAAGTTGTAGTCTCCAGCTCCATCATAGTTGTCATTGATATCAAAATGTTCTGATTCTAACCTAATGATCTCCCATGCAGCAGCATCGGCAAATGTGACATCCAAGCTATCCAATAGAGAGTCTATAACCAATGGGATATCACCGGTGTTTTCAACTCTTATCTCGTAAGTCAAGTCAAAGGTGCCATCAGCATTTTCTATTGGCCCCTCAGAAATTCTCTTGTCCAACTCAAGGCTTGGATTAGTTCCGAGCGTTATGGGCGTAGGTACTGAGTTATTATCACTACCGTCTCGCTCGGGGTCTGGATCAGAGCCATCTGTTGATAGGTCTGTTAGAGATTCGTTGTTCAATGCAGTTCCTAAGGCTGTAGCTTGATTGTTGAATGTCATGTCCATTTCACTGCAGACAACCACTTCTAATAAAATAGATCCTTCCTCACCTTCAGAAAACTCGACATTTAGCGTGTCAAAACCTGTGAGAAGTGCAGCATCAGTTACTCCTCCATCGTAATTGACATTCACGTCAAACTCTTCACTTGTTATTCCAACTACATAAAATGAGTCAGCATTAGCAAACGTGGTAGTTAGGTTGTCCGAAACCTGAATATTGGCAATGGCCAAATCGCCAGTATTCTCAACGTTTAGCTCATAGACAACATCAAAACATCCGTCATCTCTTAGGGTAGGACCAGAGACTACTCTTTTGGCAAGACCTATTGAAGGGTTAAAACCGATATCTACAGGTGTACGTATATCATTATTAGTAGGATCATTATCCCCGTCCGGATCGGGATCGTTACCAATATTAGATAAATCATCTCTAATTATGGTTCCACTAGCATCTTGAGCGACAACCTGAGCTTGGTTGAAAAATGGATCTGGGTCATTACCACAATCATCGATTAACACCGTGACGAACACAGTACCTATTTCACCTGGGTCCAAACTGTTATCCACAGTCATAGCTAATAGCTCTACATCAGAGAATCCATCGAAGTTCTCGTTAACTTCAAAAAAGGAACTCGTTAATGAGCCAGGCACGACCTCTGCAATCATACATGGATCAAAGACTCCAGTAAAGTTATCCTTGAGTGTAATAGAATCCAGTACCAAGTTTCCAAAGTTCTCAATAGTAAACCTATAGGTGATACGTGCACTTCCATCTTGAAATACCTCTAAACCATTTACAGATTTGGCGGCTCCTATAAATGAGAAAAACTCGAATTGGACAGGCGTTACTTCATCGTCGTTTTCAGGACCATCGTTGTCAGGATCTGGATCACTTCCGTTTTGACTTATGTCAATAATCGTATTGCCATCTGGAGTATCTCCAGATACTGTTGCTGTATTATCAAAGGGGCCCTCTTCGCCATTACAATTATCAACGAGAACCTCAAGGAGTATACTTCCTCTATCGCCCACAGGTAAATTGTCGTCACCTACTAACAAATCCGTATTAGAAGAGCCGTTAAATCCTGAATTAACAGTAAAGTCGTCACTTGTGATCGATAAGACATCTACAATGCCGCATGGGTTGAAAATATTGGAAAGATTGTCTACTACTTGAATATTCTCAAGGTTTACATCACCAAAATTTTCAATATTAAATTCGTACTGAACAACGTTGGATCCATCACTACTTGGAATCACACGACTCACTCGCTTAGCTAATCCTATTGAAGGATCACTGGTTACTGTAACCTGTACACTACAAGTATCAGCATTGCCACAGAAATCCTCGACTACCAAAAAGATCTCATTTGTTCCAAGTTCATCTTCAGTTAATGTGAAGAACTCTCCATTGACACCACGATCTACTACTCCATTAACCATCCGGAACATTGATCTTGTCAGATCATCAGAAGATGTACAATTGTCTAAAGATCCACAATCGATATCTGCGATATCTATAGTAGTCACTCCCGATATCAGACTTGTTGAAAAGTCCATACAACAAACAGCAACAGGAGGAGTATTATCTGGAATAATTGTAATCGTTGTTGTCTGACTTATAGCAGCATTTCCACAAGCATCAGTCGCGTTAAACGTAACAGTGATGTCATATGGCTCAGCAGCACACAAATCAATCAACCCAGAATCAAACGAACTAGTTACGATGATATCAGGGTCACAAGCGTCTGTAGCGCTGACATTAGCCAATAAACTATCGACTAAAAAGCTCGGATCTCCATTGCCGATAAGACTACAGTCTATGGTTAATAGCCCAGGAGGAGTTATTACTGGCGGTGTTGTATCTGGCGTTACGGTTATCGTACTCATTGTGGTCTCCGTATTACCGCA
>CAYPWL010000046.1:0-23412 GCA_964414425.1 uncultured Saprospiraceae bacterium | reverse complement strand
TCCATGATCCTGGACCGAACCCTGCATCGGCATTAGTCTCGTATCCGAAACTTGCTGTAGGCCCAACACGCGCTATCGTAATCTGATCACAGATGTTGTTTATAAAAGCGCCCTCTTCTGCATCACAACAACCTAACGAAGGAAGAACCCCTGCCGTAATATCTGATACGAATAACGTCCCATCACCACCATCAGTGATCGTGACATTTTCATTAACAGAGAAAGCTCCAAAAGCTCCTTCTAAAATAGTCGCCGTCCAGGTACGATCTAATGGAATCGTATTAGGACATGTGGCTAATAACGAGTAAGTTGTAGATTGAGCAAAAGGAGCCACTCCCGTGTCGGAGGAACTAAGGTCTAATATCAACGTCCAAACATCTCCTGGCTCTATATTATCAGGATTAACAACTATCGGAAGCTCTGCGTTTACAGCACCAGCAGGAATAGTACCTGTGGTCGAACTTATATCGTAGTGTACTCCTTCAATCGCTGTTGACCCATCGTTAATGGTTATAGAGTAATTAATAGGAGAGGAGCTTGCAGCACCAATAAACTGAATCGTAATTCCAGAAGAAACAGGACCCGAACCGTCACGTAAAAATAGCAGTTGCGTTTCTTGATTCAACCCTATCACAGAGTCTTCAAAGGTAGGGGTTGTCTGTTCACTACATGAGCATAACAATGCGACCCCAATGATTATTAAAAATTTATAAAAGTTTTTCATTGTTTAAGTTTTTAATATCCAGGATTTTGCTGATCTCTAATTATAGAATTCGCATTTAATTCATCCTGCGGAATAGGTAAAGTAAATCTAAAATCATCTGAAGAAATCTGACATGCTCCATTTACTGAACAATCAATCGGATCTCTATCTACTCCAGAACCTGATCGTATTCCTAACCTCTTAATATCAAGATATCTGTGACCTTCAATAGCAAATTCTACTCTTCTTTCCTGCATAATATCAAATAGAGCCTCTTGTGCTGAACCATATGATAATTCTCCACTATCTCCACCTAATCTCGCATCTCTAAGGTCGCTAACAAAACTTGCCGCTGCCGCTAAATCACCGGTAGAAGCTGCCGCTTCTGCTGCAATCAATGCCATCTCAGATGATCTAAATACCTTAAGATCGTTCAGTAATGGTTGTCCGTCAGAACCAGGATACTTCCTAAATACCAAAATATCTGTTGTTCTTGGATCTGGACTACTAGCAAAATCTGGATCAATAAGTGAGGTAGGATCAATCAAAACATCAAATCGAATATCCCCCTCAGGAATGAGATTGAACAAGGTTCGACTCATTTCAAAATATGGTGAACCATCACGTGTGGCATCTACGAATGCAAATAATGATCCTGCCCATCCTCCACCAAGTACGCCTTGATTGTCATAATCATCACCAATTGATCGCTCCATTTTAAAAATAACCTCACCGTCATTAAAATCTTGAAACATACCAAAGTAGTCGTCGGGCTGAGACAATGGGTAAGCACTTAATAACGATTCAGCCAGTGATCTGGCTGTACCATAATCTTCCCTATATGCTGCCATACGAGCCCTTAAGGCAGTTACAAAATCTCCATTTATGAAAGTAACTCCATTGTTAAACCCAGCGAGTAAATTTTCAGCTTGGTCTAAATCTGATTCTATTTGTGCGATTACTTCGCCAGCGGTATTCCGACCAAATTCATCTTCAATACTTGGTACTGTATTAACTACAATTACCGAAGGTGAGCCGCCATCTGTTAAGTCTGGTGTAAAATAAGACCATAATCTAAAATGTGCATACGCACGTATGGCAAACGCCTGTCCTCTAATAGCATTAAACTGAGCTTGTTCATCCGCATCTGGAGTAATCGTCGCTGCCGCCTCCAATACTCTGGTGGCCGAATTGATCGTACTATAATTCGTGTTCCAAAATTGATCTGGTGCTACACTGGTTGAGTTCAGTATAAACCCGAATCTACCATCACCTAATCCTTGTCCACCATTATCAAAACCGATAGCAATCTCATCTGTAAATGTGGAACTGAAAGTAATATCTTGACTAATGTCCAAGGTATTGTACGTACCCAACAAACCTAATTGCAGGTCCTCCGTATTAGTAAATGCGTTATCCGCAGAAAATCGTCCAGGTTGCTCTATCTCTACAAAATCAGAGCATGACGTCATAGTCAGAACTAAAACTGCAACCGCAAAAACTATTCTTATTATTTGAATATTCATGTGTAATGATATTTTAGTCTAATTAAAATTGGATTTCGACTCCTCCAGTAATAATACGCGGATTAGGGAAATCACGTGAACTTCTAGACAATGGTGCATCAGCCTCGAGTCCCCTCCAACTTGTCCATGTAATTAAATTCTCAGCATTACCAAAGATTTTAATTCCTCCCAAACCAATTTTTTCTGTGATCTTGCTAGGGAATGTATAACCTAATTGAACAAACCTCAACCTTACATAATCAGAATTAAACAGGTATCTATCTGAATCTCCGTCTAATGCAATGTTAGATGCTGTTAAGCTCGGGATATCAGTGATATCGCCTTCATTTTGCCAAGCACGTAAGATATCAGAAGAGTGTCTAAACTGGCCGATATTAGTAGGATCTTGAAATCCAGCTAAATCATCATCAAATCTATAAACACCGACTGTGTAGTTAAATTGTGCACTTAAGAAAATACCCTTATAATCAGCATTAAATCCAAATGCTCCTATCCAGTCTGGGATAACATTTAATCCCGTAAATACTCTATCAGTATCTGGACTTGGATTCTCAGTTAGATTTCCATCAATATCAAAAAATAGTAAGTTCCCATTTGAAGCATTGACTCCAGCATATCGATAGACAAAAAACTCATTTAAAACACTACCCTCCCTGGTGATGAAATCTCCGTTGATTATCTGTCCGTCCGGGGTAGGAATATCAATTACGTTTTGTTTGTTATAATTAGCATTGGCAAATAGTTCTACATTAAGGCCATTAGAACTTCTCAATACATTGTAATTCAACTGAAGATCAACTCCTGTATTACTCAATGATCCAATGTTAGCTCTCAGATTATTAGTGGCGTTGATCGCAGAAACTGGTCTGTCCTGAAATAAATCCTCTGTGGTTTTAACGTAATAATCTGCGGAACCTCTCAATCTACTATTTAATAGCTCAAAGTCTACGCCTACATTAAATTGCTTAACGGTCTCCCATCTTAAAGAGGTGTTAGCAATCTGTGTCAAGAACAGAGAATTAGCCCCACCATATCCAGAACCAGTGCCAAAGAAATTCTGTGTTAAATCAGCTCCTCCAAAATAATTTAAAAAACCTCCTGAATCCACGATTCTTTGGTTGCCTGTTTCTCCGTACGAGGCTCTAAGCTTCAACAAATCGAAAGGACCGTCCTGTAAAAATTGTTCTTGATCGAGATTCCATCTACCCGCAAATGAGAAGAAAGTTCCCCATCGATTAGAATCAGAGAATCTGAATGACGCATCTCTTCTCACTGTCGCTGAGAAACCATATTTACTCTTGTAATCATAATCTAAATTACCGAAATACGAAAGTAATGCTGCTCGCAGTTGATTGGCATTAACTGTATTGGAAAAGAAGTCATTATCAGCATTGTCGTCAACAAAGCCACTACCATCCCCTGGAGCAAATGTTCTTGGATCCAATCCATTATTTCTAAATCCAAAATCATCAAACCAAGCTCTGAATGCCTCTTGGTACAATCCTACACCGATAGAATGGCCGTCTCCAATCTCAAAATCATAATTGAGAGCATTTAGAATATTGTACGAGAAAACCCTTGTGCTTTGGTTAAATTGAAAACCTGGCGTGGTGTTACCATCTTCGGCAAATAACAATGCATTGAATGAGTTAGGTGCCTCTGCAGAAACTAAGGACTGCTCTCTTAGGTCACCACCAATATTAGTCGATATTCTAAGATTAGGGATAATTTCATAACTGGCCGATATATTTCCTACACTTCGAATCTCATTTTCGAATCTTGTAAATGTCTGACGTAAATCCTCAAGGAATAATGGAGTGTTGGCAAAAGATAATGGACTTAAGAGCGCTTCTCCATCAGTATACTCATCGATAGATATATATGGCACGCTTTGCAAAGCTCCAAGAACGAAATTCCGATTAATTCCAGCCCCACCAATATTGTTAGGCTCATCATTTCTTGAGTAGTTCAATGTGAGGTTCGTAGCATAATTGAACTTACTGTCGTTTGACTTACCGTTTAAGTTAGTTCTAAAACTATATCTCTGAAGACCACTATTTACAAGAATTCCTTGCTGATCAGTATATCCAAAATTGGTATAACTACCAAAATTTGCATTGCCTGTTCTAATAGAAAGATTGTGATTGTGGGTTAATGGATCAATGAAGAATTGATCTAACCAATCTGTACCAACAACTCTACTAATAGAATCTGCAGATATGTTAGCTCCTCTGCCAGCTCCAAAATCGGCTTCTAATTGCAACTGCTGTTGTGCACCGAGTAGATCATAATCATTGCCCTGAAGAGAGCTCACTCCAATAATACCGGTGTATTCGATTTGAAGTCCTCCTCCGAGAGCTCCTCGTTTAGTTGTTATGACGATAACACCGTTTGCACCACGATTACCATAAATAGCAGTAGCTCCAGCATCCTTCAGAACATCTACTCTCTCAATCTCATTTGGATTGAGACTTCTGAAACTATCTTCATCAACAGGCACTCCATCTAATATAAATAGTGGCTCAGTATTACCATTGATGGAAGTAACACCCCTTAAGTTGATGTTACTATTCGCACCAGGCTGGCCACTTGCCGTTGAGATATTCAGACCTGCTACCTGACCTTGAAGTGTCTGCACAATTGAAGCGTTGGGCCTATTTGAAATAGTTTTGGCGCTAACGGCTTGAGTAGCCACAGCTGACTTAGGCTTAGTAGAATTACGATAACCAGTTACTACTATTTCGTCAAGTAGTGATCCTTCAGTTAAGGTTATTTCTACGTTAGATTGATTAGTAATGTCAATCTCTTGTGTTTCATAACCCGTGAAACTGATTACTAAAGTTGAGACCTCGTTAGCCACATCTAATGAAAATGTGCCATCAAAATCTGTAATGGAACCTACGGTGGTTCCTTTGGCTAAAATGTTAGCTCCAATAATGCCCTCGCCCGTATCATCGACAACTGAACCTGTTATGGTCCTTTGTGCCATCATCATACCCGATGCCATTAAGAAAGCGAAAAAGAGTAATGAGATTTTTTTCATACTTCTTTGGTTTAAAAATTTAAATGATGAAAGTGTTAATGATTAGCCCAAATGTTAAGGGTCATTAACGATTGTTAAAATAACGTTGTTAGAATGTTAAACGTTGACTCGAAAAGCGAGAGATTGTATTTTTTTTTGACTTGGACGACAAATAAGCTATTGACCTTCAAAAAAATTAGGTGACTAATTAACAATTCCTATATTGTTCAGTTTTTCTATCGTATAAATATCACGAATCCAAATATAATTTGGAATTTTCATGCTTCTGATGCCTTACTTCGACGTAGCTCTTAACAATTTATTGTGACAGGACTTAAACTCTAAGTAAGAGATCAACGCAATAATTTCTTGTACATACCTATCGTGTTCTGTATTCCATAATATAAGGCGTCACTGATCAGAGCATGCCCAATAGACACCTCTAAGAGCTTGCTTACGTTGTTCTTGTAATATTGGAGATTGTCAAGATTGAGATCATGCCCAGCATTTAACCCTAATCCCAGCTCAACTGCTCTACGACTTACGGCTTGATGATCTTTGATCGCTAACTGCGGGTCACGAGTGTACGTCTCCGCATATGTCCCAGTATACAACTCAATGCGATCAGCGCCGCTACGAGGAACCGCGTCCAACTTGTGCATATCGGCATCTAAAAACAGAGATACCCGTATCCCCACATCATGAAGTTGGGCTACAACGTCTTTCAAAAAATCTGCTTGCTCTATAGTATTCCACCCTTCATTCGAGGTCAATACTCCTGGAGGGTCGGGCACTAATGTACACTGATGAGGGCGGACCTCACAGACAATTTTTAAAAACTCCTCAGATGGATACCCCTCGATATTGAACTCCGTAGTAACCACATCCTTAAGCTCGTATAAGTCATCATATCTGATGTGGCGCTGGTCAGGACGCGGATGAACAGTAATCCCCTCTGCACCATACGCTTCGCAATCTTGGGCGAACTGTCGCAAATCTGGCAAGTTGCTCCCCCGACTGTTTCGTATAAGCGCTACTTTATTGATGTTTACACTGAGTCTCGTCATCCTGATGCTAAAGTTTGTTCAAATGTACGAGAGTGAGAAAGTAAATAAAGTACCGAGCGCAAATTATGTGGCGACAATAACTCACCCACTTGCTCAATTTAAATGCCCTTCGCAGCAAACCAATGAAGATTTGAAAGCATACCAACAATTAAGTGGCTGTGAGTCGTGTGCTAAAGAATATGGATGATATATCTATCCATACCCGTCAACAAAAACTAAATGAATTACTTTTACTAAGGAGTCAAACATTAAACATATGAGATACATATTACTGTTGTTAGCAACTTGCATTACATCATTGAATCTATCCGCGCAGAAGGTTCATAGCAAAAAATCTTTCAAGTATCCTTTAGATCAGATGATCAAGCATGAGGTGCATGGCCCTACAGTAGTCTGTCACCATAGCGATGAGGTTATCAAGGAGTATGTCGAAAAGAACCTAACGAAGGTTCCCTATACGAAGAACAACCCATTGAATTTCAATGTAGACTATGAGCCTGGAGCAAACTTTCCGCAGGAGCTCATTGATGCCTTTGAAATCGGCACATTACCTCTTATTTCAGAATTTTTCAATTCTGATGTGCCTATTAACATATGGGTTGAAAACTTAGCAAATGACCAAGGTAATGCCAATACACTTGCAGCTGCCGCACCAGGTGCCAGGTTCCAAACGATATTCAATTCTCCTTGTTTCAATTGTATATACCCTGTTGCCCTTGCAGAAAAAATTATAGGTGAAGAAATCACACCATCCACCGGAACTCAGGCGAATGCAGACATCAGAATATTCATCAATTCTGATGCTGACTTTTATTTTGATTTCAATAATCCTGATAGTATAGGTACGCAGATAGATTTTGTTACCACAATGTTTCATGAGGTGCTTCATGGTATTGGTTTCACTGGTTTAGCAGGATTTGACCAACAAGGAGATGCCCAAATAGAATTTGGCTTTATTTCGAGCGCATTTGATACTTATATGGAAAATGTAGCTGGAGATAACCTCAGAGAGAGTTTTGATAATGGTTCATTTAGACTGGCTGCAGCATTCGAGAGTAACGGAGGCTTATTCTGGAACGGATTTAGAATCGGCCAAATTGAAGACCCTGCGGTGCTCTTTGCGCCATTGACATTCGATCCTGGCTCCAGCCTGCACCATGTTGATGAAGCAACGTATCGTTCAGGTCCAGATGCTCTGATGACTCCAGCCGTGCAACGAGGACAAGTTCTAAGAGATGCGGGAATCGCCACAGAAATGCTCTATGATATGGGCTGGGCTATGGCAACGGTTCGTCTATTATTTGAAGATAATTTCACAGAAAATTTAACACAAGACTTTGATCTAAGATTTGAAATTGACAGTGATATCCCGTACGATACCAGTTCTGTTGCCATACATATATCAACGGATACGTTTGCCACTGAAATGGTTATACCACTGGATGAAACTGATGAAGAAAGCGTCTTTAGTAGGATTTTTGAGTCGACAGGAGGACCACAGAGCTTTCAGTGGTTTATAGAAGTTTCTGATAGTCGTGGAATAACTCGTACGACACCAAGTCCCGCACCAGAATTCTTCGGTCAATATCAATTTTTACTAGACACAATTGGGCCTGAGATATTGCATGATGCCATATCTGGACTAAATGAATCTAATCGTGTGGAGTCATTAGACTTAACAGCAGACGTTACAGACCCAGGACCAATATCCATTGAATCAGTTGTCATCGAATGGCGCCTAAATGGAGGCACACTATCACGTGTACCCATGGTTATAGACGCAAACAATACAGACATATTTGCACAGAACGAATTCAGTGGCACCATCGATTTTGGAATAGCATTAACTGCAGACGACGTGTTAGAATATCGTATCGTGGCACAAGATGAATCTATCAATGATAATACATCGACCTTCCCAGAGGATGGCTCATTCATTACTATACCGATAGCGGCTCCGATGGAACCCGTGAGCTTCTACATGAATACATTTGATGTAGAGAGTAATGATTTTTCAGGGAATGGATTTAGCATTAGAGATGAGCCTAATTTCTCATCTCCAGCTATCCATAGTGACCACCCATATCCAGCAGCTGGCGGTGGCAACAGTCTAAATCTCACATATGAGTTAAATGTTCCGATCATCATAGAACCAGGTCGGCCTGTTATAGAGTTTAGAGAAGTCGTACTTGTAGAGCCTGGAGATCCTGGAACTGTATTTGGTCAAGATCAATTTTGGGACTTCGTAGTGGTTGAAGGACGCCGCCAAGGCACTCAGGATTGGATTCCATTTGCGGATGGTTACGATAGTACAGACAATCCAGTCTGGAGAAATGCTTACAACGCTGAGTTAAGTGGTAATCCTCCTAACTCCCTTTCAACTGGACGTCTCAGTCAGTTTCGTACACGTAAGATCAATATGATTGAAAGTGGCGATTTCGCATTAGGAGATACTGTATCAATCAGATTCAGATTATTTTCTGACCCTTTAGTATTTGGATGGGGTTGGGTGATCGATGATCTTGAGATACAAAATCTGAATACGGCCGTTGAGGATTTTGTTGAGGAGCAGAACTTTGATGTGATCCCAAATCCTGCTTCAGAAGAAGTATTGGTATCACTCAACTTAGAAGATTCTGCTGAGGATATGAAGATTACCATCGTTGATATCACTGGGAGATTAATACAGGAGCGCATCCTGACTAATCAAAGCCTGCAAATCAGAGAGCAGATGGACATCAGTGATCTCGAGTCAGGAGTCTATCTCGTCAATGTCATATTTAACAATCGTGATATCATCACTAAAAAACTGATCAAGCAATAATTGGATGATCGTATCAGTCCGCTAAGGCAGGTAATAATCCTGATCCTCATCCTCTTAGGAATAGGACTGATAGGCAATCTTGTTTCTGAAGGACTATTGTACTTAGGAGGGCATTCTATGACCGTCTTGGCACAATCGTCAGATCTCACAACTGGTGAACGCTTATGGTTGCGTATTGGTCTTATGATCAATCACGCCAGTATGTTCTTAGGAGCTACGATTGTATTTGCCTATTACTTTCATAAGGATACATTCTATCGGTATATACGAGCAGATGTACCTGTTGACCCAAAGAGTCTATTGACTTGGGGCGGGGCCATACTCTTTAGCTATCCACTTGTGGCATTTTTGACAGAGATTAATTCTGTATTACCGCTTCCAGATTGGGCGATAATTGGACAAGACAACACCTTCATCATGCTGAGTAATGTCCTTAGGATGGACGGTATAAGTGATCTTATCATCTCATTGATCTTAGTTGGAGTCTTGCCTGCTGTAGGAGAGGAATTGATATTCAGAGGCATCGTACAAAATAAGTTGGCCGAAGGACTTGCCAATCCTCACATGGCCATCGTTATATCCTCAATTTTATTTGGCTTGACTCATATGCAGCTGGAGCGGATACTACCACTTAGCTTTTTGGGTGTATTACTCGGATACTCCTACTATTACAGCCGATCGATCTTCGTACCGATTATCTTACATTTTTTAAATAATAGCCTACAAGTGATAAGCCTCTATAGCATAGGAGAGATAGATCCCAGTATGTTGGAAAATACACCCGATATCCCTACAACTCTGATCATCGGTTCAGCATTAGCTGTAGGAACACTATTTTTGTGGGGACAAAAACAGAGTGGCACTCATCAAGAGTTGCACGATGCTGATGAAAACTACATATGAACGCTGACCTCAGAAAACGGATCATTCCAGCAATTGTATACGTTATTGCTATTGTCATATCTACCCTACTGGGTGACTTGCCGTCACTGATTCTGGTACAGATATTTTCATTAGTCTGCATCTATGAATTCATCACTAACAGTCTTGCTTCTGTCGATAAAGCCATCCGTGGTCGCTACATAGTGGCGGTGATTATCGTAGGTGCTTTACTGGTCAACCTTGTTAGTAATCCACAGATCTGGCTCATACTAACGGGTATTATCTGTACCATATATACCTATAATAGCTTTCTTATTATGACCCGCGGTCAATCGATCTTTAGTCAGGGCAATGTGGTATTATCGGCTATTGCTCTGGCGCTTATGCCATTTACACTCGTAGTCAATCAACTTATGGCAGGAGGACAGTTTCATTTGATCCTCTTAGGAGTATTTATCATACTATGGATTAATGATGCGGGAGCTTATTTCGTTGGTAGAGCAATCGGCCGTAATAAGATACACCCAACGATCTCTCCTGGTAAAACTTGGGAAGGTTGGATCGGCGGACTCCTATTAGGTTTACTTGCGTCATGGCTTATATCAATATATGTTCCGGCAGCAAGTCGGACAACCTGGCTCATGATTGGAGCTATATGCGGCGTCATGGGTATTCTAGGAGACCTCACTGAATCCTCTTGGAAGCGCCATCATAAAATCAAAGATTCAGGGAGCATCATGCCCGGTCATGGCGGATTTTTAGATCGTTTAGACAGTTTTATTTATAGCATACCATTTGTGATACTTTATCTTACGCTTGTATAACTATGCTACAATAATTAAAATAGCCTTATGACCCTCCATAAAGAAGGAAAAGCAACTATTACTCTTGCCATAGTATTCTTGAGCATACTCAATCTAACCTTGTGGAGATTAGGTAGTCATCCTTATGTGTTAGGGGTAATATTGACAGCGTCGATTATCGTATTTGGTTTGATCCTTTGGTTTTTTCGCAAACCGAACCGATCATTACCCCCTGAGGACAATTCTAAAATCTATGCTCCAGCAGATGGTAAAGTAGTAGTTATAGAGGACACGATAGAAAGCGAATATTTCCAAGATGAGCGCTTGATGATCTCAATATTTATGTCTCCACTGAATGTGCATAGCAATCATCATCCTGTCAGTGGGACCATCTCTTACGAAAAATATCATGCTGGCAAATACTTAGTAGCATGGCATCCCAAGTCATCCACCGAAAATGAACGACATACTACAGTCTACAAAACCAATCAAGTAGAAATACTCTGTCGACAGATAGCCGGAGCATTAGCCCGACGAATAGTTAATTATACTACAGCAGGACAAACGGTGACTCAAGGCGGAGAGATGGGCTTCATAAAATTTGGTTCGAGAGTTGACGTCTATCTACCTGTTGGAACTAAGTACAATGTGAAGCTCGGGCAGACCGTACAGTCTCAAGTCGATGTAATCGCTGAGATCGCATAAGATATTATTGTCTCGCTGAGGCGCTAAGAACACAGAGTAATACTCTTTACTTGGTTCTCCTTTCTCACAAATGTGTTAAGAACGAAATGCATTGCTAACAACTTGGCAGTCGATTCTGTCAAAAACACCAAGAACGCAGAGAAGAGCTAATCAATGAGGATATACTGAACTACTCGACTATCTAACCATCTCAGCGACTGCCTTTATCCACCTTGGATCGTCATTGAGACTTTCTACAAGATCGAGCTTAGCACCACCTGCTTCCATAAATTCCTCTTTGTACTCTAATCCTATTTCGATCGTAGTTTCTAAACAGTCTGCGACGAAGGCTGGTGAGAACACCAAGATATTTTTGTTGCCATGCTCCAATTGCTCCTCCATTACCTTGTCAGTGTAGGGCTGTATCCACTCCTCGGGGCCAAATCGAGACTGATAGCTCACGGTAAACTTATCCTCGGGTATATTGAGCTCCTTTGCAATAGCGAATGCCGTCTGATGGCACTGAGCAGAGTAACAAAACTGATTATCAGGTACAATAGTCTTACAGCAGTTCGTATCGCATTTGCAATAGTTATTTTCTTTCTTGAGGTATCTCTTAGGTACTCCATGAAAGGAGAAAATAAAATGATCATAGGCTGATAGGTCATGTTGTCGAGCCTTGTCAGCATAGAGCTTTATCACATCTGGATGGTCGTAGTAAGAACTGATAAACTTGAGAGTTGGCAACAGCTCCTTCTTTCTCATGATATTCATCACCTCTTCATATACCGACCCTGTAGTTGCGGACGCATACTGAGGGAATAGAGGCAGTATGATAATCTCCGTCACCCTATGCTCCATCATCTCATCGATGACATCTCTGATTGATGGATTCTGATAGCGCATAGCAAGCCTGACTACATAGTCTTCACCCAATATGTCTTGTACCCCGCTCGCTAATCGTTGACCATATACTTTAAGCGGTGAGCCCTCTTCTATCCATAGTTCTTGATACAGCTTCGACACCTTACCCGATCTTATCGGTACTACGATCCCTTTAAAGAGCATGTTACGGAATAACCATGGGAGATCAATTACTCGTCGATCAGTCAGAAACTGGTTAAGGTATCTCCTCAATCCACCGTATGTAGGTTCATCCGGTGTACCTAAGTTAACAAGTAGAATTCCTTTCTTCTGGCGAATCATATATCAGTTTCTTCGTGAGGAATAACGTTCATCACCTGAGACTGTTTGTTCTTTAGCGAGAAAAGAAGACTTTTGCACCACTATAAACTCACAGCGATGCGCCCACTAATATTAGTTACCAATGATGACGGCATATTTGCCCCAGGCATAAAAGCCTTAACCAATGCCGCCAAGAAACATGGTGACGTCGTAGTTGTGGCACCCAGTAGTCCCCAATCAGGGCAAAGTAACGCAATCACTCTTAATGAACCATTGCGAATTCATCAGGTACAGAGTCTCGATGGTGTTGAGGCCTATGAGTGCTCAGGCACGCCAGTAGATTGTGTTAAGCTCGCCAGGCATGTTGTCCTTAAAGGACGTAAAATTGATCTCTGCGTATCTGGGATCAATCATGGCTCCAATGCCTCAATAAATATCATCTACAGCGGAACTATGGCGGCAGCGATGGAGGCAAGTATACAGGGGATCCCGTCAATAGGGTTCAGTCATCTCGACTATTCATTTGATGCAGATTTTTCTGCTGCCCAGCACTATGCTGAAAAGATCATAGAATATGCTTTATCGGAGGGAATGGCCGAGGCCAATCTGCTTAATGTAAATATCCCTGATGTAGGGCTCGAAGAAATAAAAGGTATCAAGATATGCAACCAAGCAGCTGGAAAGTGGAACGAAGATTTCGTAGAATCCAAAGACCCTCGTGGTAATAGCTACTATTGGATGACTGGATCATTTGACATACAGACAGAAGATCAAACTACGGATATATGGGCCTTGAAAAACAACTATATCTCTGTAGTGCCCTCGATGCATGACTTGACTCAATACAATGTAATCAGCAGCATGAGTGCAATGGAAAACGCAGTAAATCAATAACTATGAGCTTCCTCGAAAAAAATAACTTAGTCCTTGGTGCGGTCGTCGGAATTGTGTCTCCTCTTGTGGGTTTTGGGCTTGTATTCTTATTATTTGGCTTGATGACTCATCTGGGCATCATGGACGAAGCAAGTAGTAGTATAGGAAGTCAGCGATTTAGAACTATGGCACTGCTCGCAATCTGTACTAATATATTTTGGATCCGAAAGATGAATCAACCATTTACGATACAGACCCTAAGAGGGATTATTCTGGCCACTATGATATTAAGCGCTATATGGTTCTTTCAGTATTTTGATGCGCTGTATGCCACAGAGTCTTAATCAGTCTATTATCAGGCCTTTGTTGAGGGTTACCTCCATCAACTTGCCGCTGCACAACGCTTTAACAGTGAGCTGATCTCCCTCTTTGTGAGAGGCTATTTTTTGTTTTTCACTCGGTTCCAACGTAACCACAGATACGAGGTCTCCAACTGGTGACCGCAATACGACTACAGGCGCATCGTTCTCATCCGAATAGATTTCGTCGATTTCCCCAGCTATTTGTACTACTTTTCCTGTATATATCCTATTGGCCTGCTTCTCATTTTTTGAGTAAGCATCATATAATTCTACTGCGGAAATTGTCTCAACAGCGTCTTTACCTTTGATGTTCGCTTGTGGTAAGTTAACTACGATTAAATAAGCTATAAATAACACGATTGCAAGGACTGCTAAGATTTTAATAAGCGTCTTCATGTGATTTAATTTCTCGGTCGGTAGTTAGCCTTCAGATTAATCTTTATATCTCTTGATATCCCCAACTGATCCGTGTCAAGAGAGACTACCGAGGGCAATTTCTTACGCATGAGTTCATTGATTGTATCCATACTCTCCTCCTCTATGCGAATGGTAAAATCCGCCACAGTATCCAAGCGTCCATTCTCCAATACTCTTATTGAACCTTGCGCGGACGTCTTCCTTATATAGCTCCCGATGAAAAGTTGACCTTCAACATTTACATTGTACGTGCCTGGACTATTAAAATCGATTCGAGCCAGATTCGTTATTCTGCCATCAAAATTAAACTTAGAATATTGACTTATATCTACTGAACTGCTGTTAAATGCTCGATCGAGTGCGCCCATTTCAAATTCGAAAGACTTCATCAAGCCTTGGAAAATCACCTTGCCAGTATTGGGATTGACCTCAGTATAAACTTGATAATTATCAGCTACGACATCCATAAATCTACTTGAAGTCTCAATATGAATCTGTGCTGTACGACAAGTATACTTACTGGCGACATCTACCTCAGTGAATAACAAATTACTGATAATGAAAAAAAGTGCATTGACATATATCATCGGTCCGTTCTTGAAAATTTTGATGGTTTCTCAAAGATCTCAAAAATAGAGCGCAATATATCAATGCACCTTTATTGGGTGTATAAATAATTGTTAAAGATAAATTATCATCTATCTAAGCATTCCTCAGTTTTCATGATTACACTTGCTCCTTCGGCAACGCTAAATCCTGCACCAATCTCAATCGTCTCACCTGCCTGCCAAACTATATTCGCTCCAGAGTTTATTTGGACAGTTCCATCAGAACTAATCCGATTCCTTACTACCAGATGAGAAGGCACACTCGAGTGGTTAGATTCATTAGAAAAAGTAAAATTATCTGTTTGACAATCCTGCATACATGGCTCACATGGTCCTCCACAGTCGATTCCTTCTTCATCTCCATTTTGTATGCCATCATAACAAGTAGAAGAAACCTCGCTCATGATAACAATGTGATCTAAAGCGATATCACTGGTAAAATGAGACCCAGTTATTCCTTTGATATAGATATCAATATAACCATTGTTATAAGCACTAAGATTTATCTCTTGAGTATGCCACTCGTTACCCTGGTTACCACTTATCGACCATACATTATGGACTTCGTCTGTATCCAGGTTTATGACTTCTACTTCAAGATCTCCCATGCCTACTCCGTCCATATGATATCTGAATAACAACCGTGGGTTATCTAACTCAGTAAGATTAAGACAGCTCAATTCGAGCTTGGCCGTTTTGTTCGGATAATTGGGACTACTTGACTCTATAAATACATAGTAGTTACCCTCTATAGGGGATTGTGGCCCGGTACCATTTGATGGCGTAGATCCTGCCACTCGTGTAAAATCCAAATCGTCAGTCGACCCCTGCAACGAAGCCAACTCGTTACTTTCAAAATTCCATACTATACTATCTGTCACAAGTTGTTCATTGTCGCATACCGATGTGGATGTTGCACATGGTGCACATGAGCCTCCACAATCGACGCCTTGTTCATTACCATTTTGTATGCCATCATCACATGTCGCACATTGTGCACATGAGCCTCCACAATCAACGCCCTGTTCATCACCATTTTGTATGCCATCATCACATGTCGCACATGATGCACATGCTCCGCCACAATCTACACCCTCTTCATTACCATTTTGTATACCATCATCACATGTCGCACATGATGCACATGCTCCGCCACAATCTACACCCTCTTCATCGCCATTTTGTACACCATCATCACATGTTGCACATGGTGCGCATAAACCTCCGCAATCTACACCCTGTTCATTACCATTTTGTATACCATCGCCACAGTTATCAGAGACTACGTTAAACATGGTACCTTCTTCATTAGTGAAATCCCCCCCACTTACGATCTCTACTCCAGATTCATCATGGAGGGTATATGAGCCATCTCCAAATTCACAACAGATTCCATCTCCATAACCATCATAAATGGTAAAGGTATACTCTCCATCTTCGAGACATATAGGGATCTGTAATGAGGCTCCTTCGGGATAGTCAGCGTAGGTACCGCCTTCGGCTACTATGTTTCCATTATCATCTTGGATATCCCAATTTGTTTCTTCTCCATATCGATCAAATACAAGGTCTAAATAAAAGAGTGTTCCATCACAATTAATCGGACAGGCATCACAGAAATTTCCGCCACAGTCCACTTCTACTTCATCACCGTTCAATATGCCATCAGAACAAGTCCCAGAACAGCTACCATCATCAACTGTAGCGAGGGGATTATAACCATGGTTATCGGAGCTGGTACAGCCTAACACCTCGCCACATGTAGTCAAACAAGTCATGTTCTGATACTGCTGCAATAGATGTTGGGCTACTTGCGGATGAAATCCTGCACCAAGTGAAATACCTACATCAGATCGTGTATGACAGTAACTCATAATAGTTCCTGTTGCTGGCAACCCTGGGTCTGCGCAAGATGTGCTGGATGACACACATGCATCTATGGCCTGATCATAATTATTTCCCCACAAACATTCATGCGTATGAGGTGCTCCGAGGTTGTGCCCAAGTTCATGAGCAAGGACATTGACGGTCCAAGAATAAACTGGTAAAGACTCGTAGAATAAGGTAGTCTGGCTCACGCCATATGGATTGGAACCACAGATAGTACTTCCATTAAACTTAGAGGTCTGCGGATTGAAGTTCACATATGCGACACCACTCCATCCGCAACAGTTGCCTGTTGCTGAGACGAGATGCATCATATCGCCATTAAAGTCAGGTACTGCGCTACTGATCGCTTGTAGTGCTTGACCTACATCACTTGCTGCGTTATAAGAGTCCGGAGTTGTCCAAATTTGGATTTCCGATATCTGAATCGGAACCCCAACGGTAGCGTACAGGTCGAATACCTCCAAAAATGCACCTTCTAAAAAGTTTATAACCTGCTGGGGATCAGATCCAAAATTGACATAAGTTGTATAATCTGCCTCCAAATAGAGTTTAACACAGTCATTAGACTTATAGGTTTGATGCTGGACTTGCTGTTTAATCTTCTCAGGCAACTCAAGTTCGAGCTGATCATTCTCACATGTGAACGGCTGCTCACCGAGGTTTCGATCATTAAAGAGTACATAACTGTCTTGATCTTGATGGGCACCTAAATTGTAGTGACCGTCTTTATCCGAGATCGTGATTTGGATACTTTTGTCATTTAATACGACAGTAGCTCTACTATTAGGGTCGTCTCCAACGTAACCAGTATAGAGGCTGTTTTTAGATAGCTTTAGTTCTTCTCCAGACTTGGCTTTTACTTCAGCTCCATAGGCATAGATGTCCGCGGGCTGTAGTTTAAGATCGATATAATGATCTTTACTTACAGGTATAAGTAGTTCGGAGAGTTCTGAGCTCTTCAGAACTTTGAGCTGTTCATAATCTAACTTGAGGTAGATTTCGTCGTAGGTAGACTTGCTTTTTAAAGTCTTGTCTATGGAAAACAAATTATTGGAAGAGATCTGCGACTTGAGAAGTTGACTTTGATCTTCGTTTTGTTTTCTTTCAATTAAATCTTGTGCATCTATATGTGTGATGAGCAATATAGACGCGAGTATCCAGAGTAATCTCACGGTACGAGTTGGTTATTAAATTGTAATAAGTAATCCCCTGATTCACTTGAGAAGGTGAAGCTGTCGTACTCTTAGATACTACTATGAATGTGTGTAAGTTTTAATTTGACCTTTTACGGTACCAGTATAGAAGCAAAGCCTTTGCCAAAATCCAGAATTCTCTAAAATGAAGCCTTTACTGTCAGATAACTAGCAAAATCCAGTCAAAAAGAAGATGATTTGGCCTCTTTTACGGCCATAACAGATAAAATACTCAATCAGAAGTGACACATATTATAGAGGAACTGATGACTTCGGCTTATATCTGAACAAACAAAAACAAGTAATAATCAATGTAGTAGCAGACCGCCTTCAAAGGTATCTATTACCCTGCTATAACCATTCGACACTTCTGTGTGCCATAATATCTATGATGGATAAAAAAACATCTTGAAGGGCAATACATTGAACGAGTTCACGCATAGCAATTAATGTCGTCAGGTAATTGATTTGATCGACACTACACTACCTCCAAGAGTTTATATATGCATTATATTTATATGTAATATTAAAAATCTGTCCTACTATGATTAAGACCCCCTTAACGGTAGTATTTATTCTGCTCTCTACTATTTTGGCTGGTCAATCAACTGGTTATGTGACTGATTTCATCAGATACCTATCTGAAGATGGTATATCATATAAAGACTATATCAAGGTAGATTCTAAGCGAACGAGTACATGGCACTATATACCTAAGGGTAAGAAGCCTGAGGAGGTATTTAGCTTTACCTCTCCCCGAGAGTATGAGTTTAAGGCCTTACTCGACGAGCGATACAATCAGATCAGATTTAATCAAGGAAGCTTCTCACTAATACGAGAAGATACAATGACTAATGAAGACTTAATCATTACCGATGATCGCTACATATTTCAGAATGATTATAAAAGCAATAAAGAAGGCTATTATGGTTTTTGTGCTGCTTCTCCAGAGGGATTTGAGGAAGTTAACTATGTATGGGTATTCCCAAAGTGTTTCGAAGTACTCAGTTATGAAGCAAATGTAGCAGGTGATTGGTCTTTCATAGACAATACGTTGTCCTATACTGCTCGTGAGGTTAATAACATACTATTCAAAATAGAATACAAGTTGCGGGATATACAACCACTTGAACTTAAAAACCGGACAGTCTCGCTCAAAGACTCCATGGTTGTTAATAATAAGCTTATCACCATAGACATATGGGATGATAGCAAAGTCGACAACGATATCATCTCTCTTAAAGTAAATGACGAATGGTTGGTACAATACTTGGAAGCGAAGCAAGAAAAAACAACTTTCAAGTATGTCTTACGGCAGCCTGAGAACTATATCATCCTCAGGGCGGATAATGTTGGGGAAATCCCGCCAAATACAACAGCCATCAGAGTGAATGATGGAACATCGTCTTACATGGTTGTACTGGATTCTGACTTAGGAAAAAGTGAAGCTATAAAGATTACCTTGACCGAAGATTGATCTACTCTGCGCAACTTCCTACCTCTATAGCTATCTCAGAACCCGCAGCGATACTAAATCCTTGATTGAGTTCAACAGTACCATTTACTCTCCAATAAACCCGCTCTAAAGCATTTACTTCGATCGGGCCTGGTATAACCGTACTGATAGAAGAATTAGAAATGATATTACTGTTAGCATTGTCCGAGGTGATAACACTTGTAGGAATGTCATCACAAGCATAATTACATAACCCAATTTCTCCAAAGTTAGTGGCAAGTGGGTCGTCACAAGTGTCCTCTTCGGCCGGTGGTGGCAGATTACTCCTGATCTCTAACCTATCAATAGCAATATCACTGGTCCAATTACTACCCGTCTCTGCCAATATTTCAATTTGTATTGTTTCCTCCTGATAATCACGTAAATCTACTGTCGCAGTAAACCATTGATTTCCTTGATCACCAGCTATTGTTGCCAACAATGTCGAGCTCTCCGCTTGATGAATAGTCAAAGCTAATGATCCCATGCTCTCGCCATACATATGAAATAAGAATGATAATACTGGATCGCTCATCTGTGATAAATCTATACACTCCGACATCAATCGTGCTGTCTTGGCAGGAAAATTAGGTGAGCTTGCCTCTACATAATAATAACTGCTCCCATCGTTGGCTTGATCCGGTCCAGTATTACTCGATGGCGTGGACCCCGAATTAAAAATCCAATCTAAATCATCGTCGACCGCATTACTCCATATCGACAGATCTGATGATTCGAAGTCTACTACAATATCCTCAGAAAGGCTTAGAGCGGTTTCACAAAACACTACTGGTGGAGGTTGTGTTGACGGTCCGCAGTTAGTTAGATAATTCTGGGCTGCAAATAGATATTCATCATAGAGGTGATCTCCCACTTCTGCGCCAAAGGCTAAGTCAAATGATATACCAGGACGACCCGCAAAATGACAATAACTCATTATAGATCCAGGGCCGCTGGGATATCCAGGGTCGACACAGCCCCCCTCTATAGTGAAGCATCCATCAATAGCGGTATCGTCATTAGACCCCCAAACACACGCCTGGGTATGTGGTGCACCCATATTATGACCCATCTCATGAGCAAGCACATTAACCGTCCAGGAGTAGTTAGGAACGCCTGAATAAGTCATTGAAGTCTGACTTACTGCAAAAGGCACATTAGTCCCGATAGTTGTTGCCTTACAGGGACCAGAACCCCTGCATGAGACATAAGCTATACCACCGAAGCTATTTCGATTCTCAGCAGATATTAAGTGTACCAAATCGGCATCGAATGATGCTGGATTAACCGCCTGTGCCAATATAGGTAGCGCACCTCCGACATTACTTGCTGCACCATAGGTATCAGGAGATGTCCATATCCTTACACTTGAAATCTCTATAGGAATACTATTTGGAGCGTTTTCGTATAAATACTCAAATAATACAGCCACCTGGGCGAACGAGGCTAATGCAAATTGCTCTGCAGCCTGTGCATCTTGACCAAAATTTTGGTAGCTCCTATGATCTACTTCTATATGTATTTTGACACACTGACCAGACTTTTCGAGGCCGATACCATCCATTTTTGGAAAATCCTCAAGTTGTATTTTTTCTCCAGAGCCCGTACCACACTCAAATGGCATTTCACCTAATTCTTGATCATTGAAAAGTATATAGTCTTCCCTGTCAGCTAACGGTCCTAAATTGTAGATCCCTTGAGCATCGATAATAATTGCTCTTAGATCCTGATCAGTGACTGTTAATTGGACCATAGATTGAGGATCATCAGCCACTACACCTCTGTAGAATGATACACGTGAAGACTTCATTTCATTGCGCTCGCCGTCATATAGCCTGTATCCTGCAGACGTAATATCTGATGGATATATTTTTAGGTTTATACTTTGCTGTTCTGATACTGGCACGCTGATCACATAATCATTTTTAGTGTGGAGTGCCTCGATTGACTTCTTATCTATGTTAAGCTCGACACCATCTAATTTGGTAGATTTCTCCTGGGAGAGCGAAAATAAATTGATGCTTTTGAGATCATTCTTATGATAGATCTGGTCGGCTATAACATTAGGGCTATAACTTATATCAGCTGGTATATTGAGTAGTGTTCTCTTAATTAAGTCTTGACTAGAACCCACATATATACACAAGAAAACTAGTAATAGGCTCAAAGGGGTTTTGAACATGCATTTTTGGTTAAAAAGATGAAATTCTACTATATAGACAAAGGCTACAGCATTTGTCCCGTACGATATGCTCAGTGGAATTGATAATAAACCGACACTATCGATTATTAACGTTCGCAATGTGGCAAAAACACGCTCAACGAAAAACAGGGGTTACCCTAAATTATAGAGGTAAAAAAGTAAGTGTTAATCCGTGAGACCTCTCGTAAGAAGAGTCTGTACTTACTCAATCGCGGCCGAGACATCGATATCGCCAATCTTCACCCCAATAAAATTGAGATCTACGGCATCCGCATCTGTAGCAGGAATCGTGATGGATGTCTGAACTCCGTTGCGCATTGCAGATTCACTCAAGTCTGCATTTTCTGGTACATATATCCAGCTCGGGCGACCGTCAAAATCTGCACTCAAACCTAATAGAACTCTGCGGATACCAACTAAGTCCACTGCCGAGACAGACCCGTTATTGTTTACATCTGAAGCAATGAATTGAAAGGGATTCGTAAATGATTGTATCCCTAAAATGTGTCGTGTAATTAATACGATATCGAGTGAACTGATGCCATTAGCAATGTTGACATCATTAGCGGCAGTAACGGTTAATGCTCTATCCGTCGGTAAGTCGTCGACGCTAAAACGGCCTTGCCTGTCAGTCATTGTGGTACGGTCCCCTATCCTAACTAACACATTGCTTAATGCTGCTCCATCTGGATTGAGAATACGGCCACTCGCACTCCGAGACATCTCACCGCACGGTGCACAAGGCCCTCCACAATCCATAGCCTCCTCTCCTTGATTCTGTATGCCGTCATCACAGCTCTCACATGATGGACAGCTTGGATAGCTACCTCCGCAGTCTACTCCTAATTCATCTCCATTCTGTATGCCATCAAAGCAGGTCTCACAACTCTCTGTTATATCTACATCAGGTGCATAGTTGTATGCATCTACATCTGTATCACATCCCGTCACACACGCAGCACAAGGACCACCACAATCCACAGCTTCCTCGCCTTGATTCTGAATGCCGTCATCACAGCTCGCACACGATGGACAGCTTGGATAGCTACCTCCGCAGTCTACTCCTAATTCATCTCCATTCTGTATGCCATCAAAGCAGGTCTCACAACTCTCAATTATATCCGCATCTGGCGCATAGTTGTACGCATCGACATCTGTATCACAGCCCGTCACACACGGTGCGCAAGGCCCTCCACAATCTACGGCCTCCTCACCTTGATTCTGCATGCTATCATCGCAGCTCGCACACGATGGACAGCCCGGATAGCTGCCTCCACAGTCTACCCCTAATTCATCTCCATTCTGTACGCCATCAAAGCAGGTCTCACAACTCTCAATTATATCCGCATCAGGTGCATAGTTGTACGCATCGACATCTGTATCACATCCAGTCACACAAGCAGCACAGGGGCCACCACAATCCACGGCCTCCTCACCTTGATTCTGTATGCCATCATCGCAGCTCGCACACGATGGGCAGCCAGGATAGCTGCCTCCGCAGTCTACTCCTATTTCATCACCATTCTGTATACCATCAAAGCAGGTCTCACAACTCTCTGTAATATCTGCATCAGGCGCATAGTTGTACGCATCTACATCTGTATCACATCCAATCACACAAGCAATACAGGCACCACCGCAATCCACAGCCTCCTCGCCTTGATTCTGTATGCCA
>CAYPWL010000045.1:0-23415 GCA_964414425.1 uncultured Saprospiraceae bacterium | reverse complement strand
ACAAACCAAATGTGAAGCAATAGTTCACATTTTCGTTGGCACATTGATCTTTAATACCTTATTTGCAAATGTTTTGGAAAGATAGACATTATGAAATACAGAAAATTAGGGGTAACCGATATAGATGTTAGTGTAATATGCCTAGGTACTATGACCTATGGCGAACAGAATACTGAAGCCGAAGCACATGAGCAATTAGATTATGCTGTATCTCAGGGCGTAAACTTCATAGATACTGCAGAATTGTATCCTGTCCCAGCTCGCGGCGAGACATCGGGACGGACCGAGGAATATATCGGCACTTGGTTGAATAAGAGAGCGAAGCGTGATGACCTTATCATAGCTACTAAGATTGCTGGACCGGGGCCTTACACCTCTCATATCAGAGAGTCGCCAGATTATACCAAGCAAACTATAAGCGAAGCGGTAGACAAGAGTCTCCAGAGATTGCAGACAGATTACATCGATCTATACCAGATACACTGGCCTGCTCGGAAGACTAATTTTTTCGGTGTGAGAGGGTATCATAAAAAGGATCGTTGGGAGAACAACTTTTTAACCATCCTCCAAGGCTTGCAAGAGCAAGTAGATGCTGGAAAAATCAGATATATAGGTATCTCCAATGAAACCCCTTGGGGATTAATGGAATACCTGAAACTCCATGCTGTACATGGGCTCCCAAGAGTCATGACAGTACAAAATCCATACAGCCTACTCAATAGGGCTTACGAAACAGGCATGTCTGAGATGTCCATCAGAGAGAAAGCAGGTCTGATAGCTTACAGCCCGATGGCATTTGGTATGTTGAGCGGTAAGTACCACAAAAAAGTCGATGTCCCTACAGACAGAATCAATAAGTTTAAGACCATGAGCAGGTATAGCACAGAGCAATGTCACAAGGCTACTGAGCATTACATCAAGATTGCCGAGAAGTATGGAATAACACCAGCAGAGATGAGTTTGGCTTGGATTAATCAGCAAGAATTTGTCACAGCAACCATCATCGGAGCTACTAAGATGGACCAGCTCAAAGAAAATATTGGATCAATAAATATTGAGCTATCTAAAGATTGCATTAAGGAAATCAATGAGGTACAAAAAACGATTCCAAACCCTGCTCCTTAATACCGTGAAAAGAAAGCTGAAAAATATCTACAATTGTATTTGAATAATTCAATTAGAAACAGATACCTTTGCGCTCCCGTTATATAGGCGGGCAAAACCGTATGTAAAGACCGGTTAGCTCAGTTGGTAGAGCAACGCCCTTTTAAGGCGTGGGTCCTGGGTTCGAGCCCCAGACCGGTCACGAAGGAAGTTCATTTGTTTGAGCTTCCTTTTTTATTTGGACTAAAAGACGCCCCTATTCTACCTAAGTATCAGGCCGCACATCATGCGATGTGAGCGCTCCCGATCTATTTACATCAGACTCCTCCGAGTACTATCATAGCATCGGATCATATGACAGAGCACATGATCTGCCAAGCCTCCCGGCAGATCACATAAAGAATCAATACCATATATAAGACACATAATTAAGTATTTAATTAATCAATTATTTCTATTATCCATATTTTATTTCTCAAAAGATGGACCAATCGCTTATTCGGCAAATTTAATTTCATAAGGGGTATCTTTGCGCTTTAATTCTCTTCCATGAAATCGATATTTAGACTCTCAGGCTCAGATGTTACCGTTAATTATAAAAATGAAATACTCTCAGGGCTAACTGTAGCGTTAGCGTTAGTTCCGGAGGCCATCGCTTTTGCACTTATTGCGGGATTGTCACCACTCACAGGGCTATATGCAGCATTTAGCATTGGCTTAATCACATCTATACTTGGAGGACGTCCAGGGATGATTTCAGGAGCTACAGGAGCGGTTGCAGTGGTTATCGTCGCATTGGCCAAGAGTCATGGTGTTGAGTACATTTTTGCTGCTGTAGTGTTGGCAGGTGTCATGCAATTCCTCGCAGGTGTCTTCAAATTGGGAAAATTTATCAGATTGGTGCCCCATCCAGTCATGTTTGGATTCGTCAACGGGCTCGCCATAGTGATCTTTCTGGCACAACTGGATCAATTTAAAGTTGCAGGAGCAGATGGATTAACATGGATGACTGGCGGCACACTATATATGATGCTGGGATTAGTCCTCTTGACCATGTTTATCATCTGGGGATTACCTAAAATCACCAAAGTCGTACCGGCCTCACTGACAGCTATCCTTGTGATCTCTGCTATCGTAATTGGCTTCGGAGTAAATACAAAAACCGTTGGAGACATTGCCTCAATTAATGGAGGATTCCCACCATTCCACATCCCTGAAATACCATTGACATGGGAGGCCTTTATAGTTATACTTCCCTACTCAGTGATTATAGCCAGCGTAGGTCTGATAGAAAGCTTACTTACGCTCAACCTCATAGACGAGATTACTGAGACTCGTGGTGATGGTAACAGAGAGTGTATCGCTCAAGGCTTAGCCAATTTCGTGACAGGATTATTCTCAGGTATGGGTGGATGTGCGATGATCGGACAATCACTGATCAATATCTCAGCTGGGGCAAGAGAGCGATTATCTGGAATCGTGGCATCAGTTATGCTACTTGTCTTTATCATGTTTGGAGCACCTATCATCGAGCAATTGCCGATGGCCGCATTGACTGGTCTGATGATTATGGTGGCTATAGGCACCTTTGAGTGGTCAAGCCTCAAGGCCTTTGGCAAAATGCCCAATCACGATGTAGTGGTTATGGTGCTGGTATCATTAATTACGGTGTTCCTACACAACCTGGCTCTTGCCGTCTTGATAGGTGTCATTATCTCAGCCTTATCGTTCTCTTGGGAAAATGCCAAGCGTATACGTGCACGTAAGCATACAGATGATGCTGGCGTCAAGCATTATGAGATATATGGACCACTTTTCTTTGGTTCGGTGACAGCGTTCAATGACAAGTTCGATGTACATAATGACCCTGATGTAGTCGTTATAGATTTTTATGAAAGTCGAGTAGCGGATATGTCTGGTATAGAAGCACTCAATAAAATCACACAACGCTACAAAGCAGAAGGTAAAACCGTACAGCTCGCACACCTCAGCGCACGATGTCGTAAACTGCTCAACAAGGCCGATAATATCGTTGATGTTAACATGTTAGAAGGAGGTAAGGAAAAAGACAATCGAGTTGTATTCGATCTGGCTTAAAATTATAACGCTGATAGATTAGTATTTTTTAAGCGTATTGAAATCATCTGTTTCCAAGCCCTCTCATATCTTATAGCATCAGGAATAAGACTAATCTTTCAATATATGTATGTTATACATAATATTATTCTTTAAGTCTACTATGAGATCATAATTTGAAGCATATTTGTGAGAGTTCAGATAACATACAAACTGATGTCAGATTATTCCTACGTTTTTAATGCGCATCCCACCTTTATAGAGTCCATGTACCAGAAATATCAAGCCGATCCAGCTTCCGTAGAAGATGGATGGAGATCATTCTTCCAAGGCTTTGAGTTTGGTTCCACCAATGGTCATGAAACTCAGTCAAATGGATCATCCACTAGTACAGCAAGTGGGGACTTATCCAAAGAGCTTGGTGTGATGTCAATTATCCACGGGTTTAGAGATCGAGGACATCTCCTATCCACGACTAATCCGATCATGGAACGTCGTGATCACCGGCCACATCTGGACTTAGCAGATTATAATCTATCAGATCAAGATCTCGAAAAGTCCTTTAATGCAGGAGAGGAGATTGGTCTTAAAAATGCTACCCTAAAAGAGATCATTGCGAAACTCCGTAAGATCTACACAGGTAATATAGGATTTGAATACAGTCATATTGAGGATCGAGCCAAACGTATGTGGCTGAGAAAACAAATCGAAGAGCGCTCTCTCGATAGCTCGTATGGCCTCAGCATAGAAAAGAAAAAAAGAATTCTCCATAAGCTCAATGGCGCAGTAGGATTTGAGAGTTTCTTAAATAAGAAATATGTAGGCCAAAAAAGATTCTCTCTGGAGGGAGGAGAGTCCATCATCGCAGGTCTTGACGCAATCATTACGACAGGTGCCTCTAAAGGGGTAAAAGAAGTCATCATCGGCATGGCCCACAGAGGGCGTCTCAATGTATTGGCTAATATCATGGGTAAGACCTATGAGCATATCTTCAATGAATTTGAGGGTAATGCAGTACCAGAAAATAGTTTTGGTGACGGTGATGTGAAATATCACCTCGGTTTTAGCTCGATGGTCAAGACCGATAGTGGCAATGAGGTTCATCTCAAGTTAGTGCCTAACCCCTCTCACCTCGAAGCGGTTAATACAGTCGTTCAAGGATTTGCCAGAGCCAAGGCCGATTTATTGTATGATCGTGATTATGATGCCATATTACCTATCCTAATCCATGGTGATGCTGCTATAGCTGGTCAAGGCATCGTGTATGAGACGGTGCAGATGAGTCAGCTCGAAGGGTATTATACAGGCGGCACTATACACATGGTCATCAATAATCAGGTAGGTTTTACTACTGACTACGATGATGCGAGATCTTCTACCTATTGTACTGGAGTTGCAAGCTTGGTTCAAGCGCCAGTATTCCATGTAAATGGTGACGATCCAGAGGCATTAGTGTTTGCTGTAGAATTAGCGACAGCATACCGTCAAGAATTTAATAATGACGTATTCATCGATATGGTGTGTTATCGTCGACATGGCCACAACGAGGGCGATGATCCGAAGTTTACGCAGCCAGAGATGTACAAGTTTATCAATAGTCATAAAGATCCAAGAGAGCTCTATGTAGCAAAACTATCAGCCGCCGGAGATGTGGAGAAGAGCATGGCGGAGGAAATGGAGCAGACCTTCTGGAATGATCTCCAAGAGCGCCTGGATGAAGTAAAACAGAAGCCCCTGCCATATGTATACCAAGAGCCTGAGCAAGAGTGGCGCAAGCTTAAGAAGACTACTGATGCTGCTGACTTCTTGACTTCGCCTAAGACCGGAGTCAGCAAGGCTAAAATTGATAAGATCATCGAGCACTTGATGACACTTAAGGAAGGGTTCAATCCACTGAGTAAGATTGCCCGTCTGCAGAAAGGCAAACAAAAGTTTCTTGACAAGAATCAGGTCGATTGGGCATTGGCAGAGTTAATAGCCTATGGATCCATCTTGCTCGAGCAGACGCCAATCAGAATCAGCGGACAGGATGTCAAGCGTGGCACATTCTCGCACAGACATGCTGTGTTCTTTGATGCGAAAACGTACGAGCCTTATAATAGACTCGAGGGCCTCGCTGATAAGGAAGGTCAGTTTCAGATCTACAACTCCTTGCTATCAGAATTTGGTGTGCTTGGATTTGAATACGGATATTCTTTAGCAACACCAAATGCACTTGTAATCTGGGAGGCACAGTTTGGAGACTTCTACAATGGAGCGCAGAGTATGGTCGATCAGTTTATCACCGCAGGTGAGAGCAAGTGGCAGCGTATGAGTGGCTTGATTATGTTATTACCTCATGGATACGAAGGTCAGGGACCAGAGCATAGCTCGGCTCGTATGGAGAGGTTCTTACAGTCCAGCGCAGAATATAATATTACAGTGGCTAACATCACTAAGCCAGCTAACTTCTTTCACGCCATTCGTCGACAACTCAAGAGAGACTTTAGAAAACCGCTCATCGTGATGTCGCCTAAGTCTCTGTTTAGACATCCAGAGTGTGTATCTGATATCAAAGACCTCACGACTAATAACAAGTTCCAAGAGGTCTATGATGATCCTAATGCAGATCCTAAGAAGGTAAAGACTTTACTGCTCTGTACGGGCAAGGTATATTATGACCTACTCGCTAAGCAAAGAGATGACAAACGGACAGATACGGCGATCATCAGATTAGAGCAGTTATATCCGTATCCCCAAGAGCAGGTTGATGCGATATTTAAAAAGTACAAAAAAGCTAAAATCCGTTGGGTCCAAGAAGAGCCGCTCAACATGGGTGCTTGGCAGTATCTATTAAGCTTTTGGAGAGATCCAAGTATAGAGTTTGTGGGTCGTAAGGTCAGTGCGTCTCCGGCGACAGGATTCAAGAAAGTGCATGATCAGCAGCAACAGGCTTTAGTAGAAGAAGCGTTCGCTTAGGATACGAATACTCGACTCCATCCTTTTTGCATGGAGGCTAATGACTTGTCAATCCAGGTTTGTGTCTGACTAAGTAATTCTTGGGGATTATCATGTGATATTGGCTCCCCGATGTGAATCTTAGTATAGGTTGATCCTATACCGACTTGGCCTATCATCTGATCACTCAGTTTATCAACGAGCCAATAGTCTTTAGCATCTCGATAATCGATAGCGCATGGTATGACGGGCACACCTAATGATGCTGCAGCCTTAAAGGTTCCGATCTTAAAAGGGCCTGAATTAGGTTCTACAGTCGTAGTTCCCTCAGCATATACTAATACACTCTTGCCCACTGCAAGGAGTTCTTCTGTCTTTTGACGAGCCCACAACCGACTTTTAGAATTTTCACGATCTACTAAGATCACTCCTGTCATCTTAGCTCCCGCACCGATGATCGGCAAGCCTCCTACGTCGCTCTTGGCTATCACATAACTATCAAAATAAGCTACCTGAATAATGGGATCTGTGAGAGTCCTGTGATTGCTGATGTACAAGGCTACCCCATCGTGCCGATAAACTTGCTCATCGATAATCTTGATTCCTAAGATGACAAGAGCCCTCCGTGCCCATAATCGTCGATACCTAAATCCTAGTAGATCTCGATCACCACGATAAAAAAGAGCGTGTATGAACAAGGCTAACATGTGGAGTGCTGTATGCCCAAGCAACAAGATTGCTCGTGCATAAGCGACGATATACTTGAGCACGGTTTAATTAATTCTGGTTGATTAATTGAAACAGCAAGGGTTGGAAGTCAGCATTTTCTTGGAGAGCCTCTCCTTCTACTTCTGACATTAACTCTATGGCTCGATCCACATGCCCCAGTTTATGGAGTATATAGGACTTGTAATCTTTCTTACTGTACGAATCTTCGGTCAGGATCTGATACTCTATCAAGTCAAGTAAGAGTAGCCAGTCATCATCGTGCTCTGTGGACTTGATGGCTATGTTAAATAGGCCTTTCTGATCTTCCCATGGTGTATTAGGATAGTAATAAAGGAAGTTATAGATCTCATCAAGCATCACTTGCTTATCCGGCAATACACTCCTGAAATACTCAATTGCAAACAGGCGGTATAGGCTATCCGCCTTCTCTCCAAGATGATTATCATAACTCTCCCAGACATAGAAAGGCTCCAATAATCCTGCCTCTCGCAGATTAGTCAGGATGTACGATTGTCTGATGTCATAATAATCATTTGAGCCAATCAAGTTGATTAGTTCGGACTGATAGTTGTCCATGGCCTGATCTACCCTATCGCTACACTTGCATTGTTGGTGAGCAGCGGCCAGAAACATGAAGTCTTTCTCTTCCTTTAGTGGTAAGCTCAATTGTATCCACTCATCTAACACCTCTCGCGCCAAAGCGTATTCCTTATTAGTGAATAGTGTTAATGCGAGTTCCTTGTAGGCTTTAGTATCACCGCGCTCAGTCATGGATACCAGATTATCATACTTCTTGCGCTTATTAAGTCCTTGCCCCACAAATGCGATTAGCTCATCGTGTCCATTGATCGCAGTGGAGGTATGCAATATTACATCATCGGGATGCATGAAAATGTAATAAGGATTAGTCGGAATATCTACTCGATTGAAGAGTTCATTGCGTGTATGGATATTCCAATCCGCTATTGATGTCAGCACGTGTTTAGATAGTTCCTGTAGTTGCGGCGATGGCTCGAGATTCAGCAGAGAATTAGGCTTAGTCTGTGCGCTGTATGCTATAAACAAGACCGACTTTCCTTCCTTCTTAGCCTGCTTTAAGACCTTTTTGTACTTATTATTCTCTACGGGTTGCAAAAAGGAAAAATCCTGTTGGCCAAGTGAAGGAATGGCCATCAGTAAGATGAGCCCAACATAAGCAACTATAAGGTGTATACGTGTCATTTGATATATCAGAGTATAATATATCCTCTAAATGCCAAATAGCCAAATCTGTTCTACCAGTTCATAGTAAAATTGGGTCGAATACAGGGTATATATATAAATGATAGCCGTAATATATATTCATGCCACACTATTTTGTCGTAACTTTAAAGCGGTTTCGGATACTAGAAATCACTGATATACAGATATGACATTTAAAGAATTAGGGCTCGCTGATAGCCTGCTCGAGGGGCTCGATTATATGAATTTTGAAACCGCCACTCCCATACAAGAATCAGCAATACCTCACATACTCAACGACAGAGATCTATTAGCTTGCGCTCAGACAGGTACGGGTAAGACTGCTGCCTTTATACTACCTATCTTACATAAGTTATCGCAAAAAGAGAGCAATAAAATCAACACGCTCGTCATCGCTCCTACTCGAGAGTTGGCCCTACAGATCGATCAGCAAGTACAGGCATTTTCCTATTTCGTCAATGCAACCAGCTATGCAGTATATGGTGGTGGAGATGGTCAGGACTTCTCTGAGCAGAAAAAAGCATTGCAGCAGGGTGCAGATATCATTGTCGCTACACCAGGTAAGCTCATCTCCCACCTCAATATGGGATATGTGGACATGAGTCAATTAGAACATCTGATATTGGATGAGGCTGACAGGATGCTGGATATGGGTTTTCATGATGATATCATGAAGATCGTTAAGAAGCTTCCTAAGAAGAAACAAACATTACTGTTTAGCGCTACTATGCCGCCTAAAATCAGGAAGCTGTCTGCCACATTGCTCGAGAATCATGAGGAGATCAGTTTGGCCATCTCTAAGCCTGCAGAAGGAGTTCTTCAAGGAGCCTACCTCACTTATGACAATCAGAAGGCGGGCCTCATCAAGCAACTCATCGATGATAAGCCCAACTATAAGAGCATCATCATATTCACATCAACTAAGAAAAAAGTAAACGAGGTCGTCCGTGCCATCAATCGAAATGGTTACGAAGTAATGGCCGTATCATCAGACTTAGATCAGAAACAGAGAGAGGAAGCCCTCAGACTGTTTAAATCAAAGCGCGTCAGAGTGATCGTAGCTACAGATGTGTTGAGTCGAGGAATAGATATCAAGGATATCAACCTCGTCATCAATTACGATGTCCCTAACGATGCCGAAGATTATGTCCACAGGATCGGACGGACAGCAAGAGCCGATACAACCGGTGTCGCTCTGACACTCATCAATCCTGATGACATGTATAAGTTCTCGAAAATCGAAGAGCTCATAGAAATGGAGGTGATGAAAATACCATTGCCAGAGTTTCTGGGAGAGGGTCCAGAGTGGAACACCAAATCAAGAGGCCGTGGTCGTGGCAGAGGAGGTTATAAATCAGGACGAGGCAAGTCAAAAAATCATAATTCTAATCGAAGAAAGCAGACTACCAGGAGATAACTGAGTACCGTCCGCCAGCTGTAGTTTATGAAGATTAAGTTCCTTTGGATTGGTAAGGCTAAGCAAAAGGAGTTTCAAAAACTCGAGGCACTGTATACTCAACGACTCAAGCACTATTGTAAATATTCTATTAGGGAGCTCAAAGAAATCAAGTCCAAGAACCCTCAAGAACTGAAACAACAGGAGGGGCAGCTATTCTTATCGCAGATTGATTCGTCAGATCACCTAATACTATTGGATGAGACAGGTGAGCAAAAAAAATCGCGACAGTTAGCGCAGACGCTCCAAAACTATATGAATCGAAGCCAAGATATAGTCTTCTTAATCGGAGGAGCGCACGGTGTCTCTCAGGAAGTCTTTGATCGCAGTGACACCACATTATCAATGTCTCAGATGACTCTCACCCATGATATGGCGCGCATCTTACTGCTGGAACAAGTCTATCGCGCTAACACGATCATCCGAGGAGAAAAATATCACAACGACTGATCTGATGAGTTCATAGGACTTTCATATATTTAACCGAATCAGGATGTCCTCTCATACATGTCGTACGATAATACCATTGCCCACTTAGACAAAGCCCTTGCGAATAGCACATTCGATTTAGGAGAATATCTCGATGATGGTTTTAATATTTGGAAAAAAAGAGCGTTCAGCTTTGTAGGGATTTTCATTGTCACGATGGTGTGCCAAAAGACTCTTGGATACCTTCCTGTGATAGGTCCTATCCTATACTCCTTTGTCGTTGCGCCATGTATCACACTTGGGATATTTCTGGGCACACAGGTCATAGATGATCGAGATATTGATTTTCGCTTCGATGACTTCTTTTCTGGATTTCCATTGTTCACCAAGCTTATAGTACTCTACTCCATCATTTCGTTACTGGCCATACTGATAGTTACCCCATTGATGTTGCACATAGGAGTGGGTAATCTTGAGGCTTTCGATGTCGCTGATCCTACTACTTTTCCAGTAGACTCGCTGTCGTGGACGACCATCCTATTAATGCTTCCGATATTATATGCGGCTTTGCTCGTAAGCTATGCGATACCTATGCTCGGATTTTATCAGCTCCCGCCTTTCAAGGCGCTGACATATAGTGCTAAGTTCATTCATAAGCATTGGTTCAAGTTTTTCGCATTTTCTCTGGTCGTAGGATTCATTGTTCTACTGGGACTCTTAGCCTTTATCATAGGGGTTGTAATTACTGGCTCTATGATATACCCCATGATATATGCCTCATTTAAGGACGTCACCGACCTTAATGGTTACCTCGGCACGGATGAAGAGGAGGAAACAGACATCATTGAAGGAGGAATTACTTTAGACGATTTTAGATAACAGCATATGAAACATCAATTACTTATACTTTTAGTTGTTACCAGCTTCACATTGTCTGGTCAAGGGTTCTTGTCTGTCGATGGCCAAGAGATTGTAAATGAAAATGGTGAACCCTACCTGCTAAAAGGTATGGGCCTCGGAGGATGGATGCTCCAAGAGGGATACATGCTGCAGACTGCTGGATTTGCCAATGCGCAGCATCAGATACGTGAGCGCATGGTCCAACTGATGGGAGCGCAACGGACTCAAGAGTTTTACGATGCATGGTTAGAAAACCACGTTACCAGAGCTGATATTGATTCTCTGCATTCTTGGGGATTCAACTCAGTCAGGTTGCCGATGCACTATAACCTGTTCACCTTGCCTATAGAGGAAGAACTGGTTCGGGGTGAGCATACCTGGCTGGATTTAGGGTTTGAGTTAACTGATAGTTTGATCAGCTGGTGTGCCGCTAACGACATGTATGTAATCTTAGACCTTCATGCCGCACCTGGAGGTCAAGGTCAAGATGAGGGCATCTCTGATTATGACGTTGATAAACCCTCACTTTGGGAAAGTGAGCTGAACCAACAGAAGACCGTTGCTCTGTGGAGGAGAATTGCTGAGAAGTATAAGGATGAACCTGTGATTGGAGGATATGACTTGCTCAATGAGCCCAACTGGCCTCTTGATAATAATCGAGAGCTCAAAGAAATATACCTTGACATCACTGCCGCCATCCGCTCTGTTGATGCCAATCATATCATATTCATCGAAGGTAACTGGTTTGCCAATGATTTCACTAATCTCACCCCACCTTGGGATAACCTACTCGTATACAGCCCCCACAAATACTGGTCAATTAATGATCAAGAAAGCATACAATGGGTATTGGATATCAGAGAGCAGTTTGATGTGCCTCTCTATCTCGGGGAGACAGGTGAGAACTCCAATCCGTGGTTTCATGATGCGGTCGAGCTCTTTGCTGAGCATAATATAGGCTGGGCATGGTGGCCTATGAAAAAGATCGAATCCGTTGCTGGCCCACTCTCGGTGATTAAGACACCTGAGTATCAAGAACTTCTTGATTTTTGGAATGATGGTGGTATCCGCCCAAGTGCTGATTTTGCTTATTCCACACTGATGGAGACCGCCGAGCTACTCAAAATTGAAAATTGCATCTATCAAAAAGACGTAATTGACGCTATGTTTCGTCAGGTGGCCAGTCCAACGGCTATTCCATTTGCTGAGTTAGAAATACCTGGTGTCATAGACCCCATAGATTATGACATGGGTGGACAAGGCATAGGCTACAGCGATGTAGAAATCGCTAACTTCCAAGTCTCGACGGGTAACTTTACTTCTTGGAACAATGGATGGTCATACCGTAATGATGGCGTAGATATTGAGAAAACAGAAGATCCTCGTACGGTGTCAGGCTTTAATGTAGGTTGGATAGACGATGATGAGTGGTTAAGATATACCGCAGATATCAAAGAAGATGGCCTCTATGATGTAACCATGAGAATCGCCTCTAATCAGGATGGCGGGCAACTACACTTTTTAGCAGATGGTATAGACATCACTACTCCCACAGTCATTCCATCGACTGGAGGATGGCAGGAATGGACCAATCATACGATACAAGATGTCCCGCTACTGGCAAGCTATTCTGACATCTCACTGTACTTTGATAAGTCGGGATTTAATCTCGGGCCCATGACATTTGTTAAGACTGGTGAAGTCTCAGATATTGCCACAGAGTATATATCCGGCAGCACTGATAATGGTACAGACATCTTTCTTTCTATTAATAAGCCTCTCGATAGCTCGATACAGTTCTCGGCATCAGACTTTGATCTAACGGTAGATGGAGCACCCCAACCTATCTCGTCAGTAAGTATCACTGATCCATCGAATCTCTTACACCTGGTAAGTGGAGTCGATATCAATGGTCGAGCCAATATACGAGTGAGCTATAACGGCAGCTCAATACAATCTATAGATCAAGTAGCACTATCTCAATTCACCAATCAGATTGTGGCTAATAATCAATCATCGATACATTTTCTGCCAGCTCGCATCCAAGCCGAAAACTTCAATACCCAATTTGGCATACAGCTTGAGTCCACTACTGACGCAGGAGGTGGACAGAACATAGGATTCCTCGATGTAGATGACTATGCGGACTATCTGATAGCTGTACCTGATAGAGGACGATACAGTGTATCATACCGCACCGCAGCCGAAAGTGAATCAGGTGGCTTACGCCTATCACTCGTCAATGACGACGACTCTACTGAGCTCTTAGAAGAGATCAGATTTCCCTCTACTGGCGGTTGGCAAAATTGGCAGACGACAGATAGCGAGGTGAGACTACCCGTAGGTAGACATACGCTAAGAGTCGAAATCACTCATCCCTTGTTTAACATCAATTGGTTAGAGTTTTCTATTGTGAGTTCTGCTGAAGATCTGGATCAGTCTGACGATATCTTGTTGTATCCTTCACCAGCGCAAGAATCCATACATATCGTATCAATGGATGCGTCACGAACAGTAGAGCAAGTAGTCATCTATGCTTTGAATGGGTCGATTGCTCTACAATCTGAGCATACCGAATCTATAGATATCAGCGCTCTTGCTGCGGGCATGTACATCGTAAATATCATTGATGATTCAGGTAAGATCGCCGTTCGGCAGATCGAAAAGATCAATTAATAGAGGAGTCCCATTGATATTTTTCAATAAAAGTGTGGTCCCTGTTAATAAGAATAAACCCGAATTACATTCATGTCTCCGTTAAGGTCGATCTAAAAGAGTAAATTCACCTCTTCAATATATATGATGGATATTTTTAATAAACGTACAAGCAATCCTGGCCCTCTTGGCAAGTATGCAGATATCGCTGAGGGTTATTACATCTTTCCAAAGTTAACTGGTGAGCTTAAGAGTAGAATGGATTTCAATGGTCGAGAAGTGATCTGTTGGAGCGTAAACAACTACTTAGATTTAGGTAATCACCCAGAGATCAGAGCTGTGGATGCACAAGCGGCAAAAGATTGGGGTCTCTCCTATCCGATGGGCTCACGTATGATGTCAGGCAACTCAGATTTACATGACGAGCTTGAGACAGAGCTTGCTGAGTTTGTACAAAAGGAATCGGCCTTATTGCTAAATTTTGGCTACCAAGGTATCATGTCAACTGTTGATGCGCTGGTAGATAGACACGATATCATCGTATATGATAGTGAGTGCCACGCCTGTATAGTCGATGGCGTTAAGATGCATGTGGGCAAGCGTTTTGCCTTTCAACATAATGACATTGCTAGCTTGGATAAGTGTCTCGAACGAGCAACTAAGGTAGCAGAAGGTACCGAAGGTGGTATCCTCGTTATCTCTGAAGGTGTATTCGGAATGCGCGGCGATCAGGGTAAACTCAAAGAGATCATTGCACTCAAGTCAAAATATAATTTTAGACTATTAGTAGACGATGCTCACGGCTTCGGCACATTAGGCGCTACAGGTGCCGGTGCTGGTGAGGAGCAAGGTATCCAACAAGATATAGATCTATACTTCTCGACATTCGCTAAATCATTTGCGAGTGTGGGTGCATTTTTAGCTGGCGACAGCGATATCATCCAATTTCTTAAATACAATATCAGATCACAGATCTTTGCTAAGAGTCTACCGATGCCTATCGTCGTCGGCGCAAGAAAGAGACTGCAGATGATGAAGGCCATGCCTGAACTCAAAGACAAACTCTGGGCTAATGTGAGGAAACTTCAAGCTGGACTCCGTGAGCGTGGCCTTGATATCGGAAATACTAACAGTTGTGTAACCCCTGTATATATGCATGGGTCTCCACAGGAGGCGATGGCACTCGTCAAAGACATGCGGGATAACTTCAATATCTTTTGCTCAATCGTAGTATATCCAGTCATCCCAAGAGGCATGATGCTACTGAGGTTGATACCTACAGCTGGTCATAGCTTTGAGGATATAGACATCACATTGGATGCATTCACGGCTATAGCAGAGAAGCTCAAGCAGGGTACTTACAAGACAGCAGATCAGTTAGCCATAACTGAGTAGAACATGAGAAGTGATCCGATCATCGGTGGCATACAACAGGTAGGCATAGGCAATCCCGACACCTACAAACTGTGGAAGTGGTATCGTCGAGCGTTCTTGATAGACATCCCGATATTTGATGATGCTGCTACAGCAGAACTTATGTTGCCATATACGGGTGGCGAGCCAAGAGAACGTCACGCTGTCCTGGCCATGAGCCTACAGGGCGGTGGTGGACTTGAAATCTGGCAATACACGCAGCGTACTCCTGAGCCCATCAAGTTTGAGGCAGCTCTCGGTGATCTTGGACTGTTCATGGCTAAGATCAAGAGTAAGGACGTCACTAAAACATATCAGCACCTCAAGAATATCAATATCGAACTGCTGTCCGAGCCAGTTGTCGCACCAGATGGCAGTAAGCACTTTTATTGCTTAGACCCATATGGCAATATCATTGAGGTCGTCCATGCTGACGAGTGGTTTGCACATACTAAAGCAAGCACCGGTGGAATCTATGGGTGCACCATCGGAGTGTCCGACATCGAGCAATCCCTCAAGTTCTATAGAGAAGTGTTGGGATATGATGACATAGTCTATGACACTACCGGTGTCCATGATGATTACAAGACGATATCAGGAGGCCATGAGTCCTATCGCAGAGTTTTAATCCGACACAGCAAGAAGCGCCGAGGACCATTCAGTGAGTGGATCGGCGGTAGTGAGCTCGAACTGGTACAAGCCATGGATCGAACTCCTAAGAAACTCTTTGAAGGGCGATTCTGGGGAGACATGGGATACATACACCTCTGTTATGATATCCAAGGCATGGAGGCCATGAAAAAGCGCTGTGAGGCAGCTGGACATCCATTTACAGTGGATAGCAGCGATAGTTTTGACATGGGCGAAGCCGCAGGGCACTTCTCCTACATAGAAGATCCTGATGGCACCTTGATCGAGTTCGTCGAAGCCCATAAAATTCCTATCCTCAAAAAACTCGGATGGTATCTCGACTTACGCAAGCGGGACCCCGCTAAGCCATTGCCTAAATGGATGCTTAAGGCCTTAAGCCTCAATCGCAAGAAGGATTAATAATGATACTTCATGAATGGTAAGCGCACAGGATATCTCGGTATGAGAGTGGGCTTAGTATTAGGTATTCTGTTGGAGGATTGCTGATCGATACTTTAGTATCACTCGAATATCTCAATCCAGAATCAATGGGTACTCCAGGGTTGAGCTAAGGTACTATCCTTGCATTTGGAGCGCTCGTTGGTATGCCATTGATATGCAGTGGTGTTGGGGCATTGATAGGCGCTGTTATCACAGCATTTAGACGGATTATGACGAACAGATAAATGGACCTCGTAAGGCAGCACCACAGAATCTCACAAAGCCAAACAAGGCTTGGATATTATGCCAGAAGATCTTTCCCTATGGTCAAGATGAAAAAAGTCAATCAACTAATCAAACCCATAAACCTCAACACTAAGGAACTAAAGTACGAACACACAATCCAACTAACGCACAATCCAACTAATGTAATTAACTGCCCGAAGCCGCATCAATCTCCATAAGCTGTTGCATTACGGCGTCAAGATTTTCGGCAGGGACCTTCTTAAGCTTGATCTTCTTTTCCTTATCTAAGATGTAGATCGCCGGTGTCGAGTTGACATAGTACTTAGAAAAGATTCTGCTGCGATGAAATTCATCTCCTGTATTCAGTAGCTCGATCATGCCTTTCTCTTCGACACCTTCCCAGCAATCTCCATAGTCCTTGCCTGTCTTAGTACAGATGGTTAAGAGGTCAACGGACTCATCCTTATACTTCTCTACGAACTCAATGATATGGGGCATAGCCTTAGTACAGTGGCTACAATCTGGCTTCCAAAACATCAATATGGTAAAGTCTTTATTGAAACTGTCGAGGGTATACTCAGTGCCATCTTGACTCTTAACACTGAAGTCTGGTGCATCCTTACCGATCAGTGTCGGCTTGAGCTTTTTAGCATTACCCACGATCTCTTTAAGATTCTCTTCTTCGACCCAATCCGCTTTTCCTTTGCCATAATACTCCAGGGCAAGGTGTACATATACCGCATCCATGCCGATATACTTTGAGTTACCATAGTCATTCAAGAAGTTGCTTAGGTAGTATTGAAAGGCATCTGGATTATCCTCTAATAAGCCTAAGATCACATCAAGTGACTCTATGATCGAGTCTGGCGCACTTGGCGTAAGATTGTCGATATAATAGCTGATACGCTGATCTAATACAGGTGTGCGCAATATGGCTGGATGAGACATATCTAATTGATCAAAGTAGCGATCCTTATAGTATCTATATTTCTTAAGCTCCAACTCTTCTGAGGTTCCCGTAAACTCTGGAAACTGAAAGGGTATATTGGACTTGAGCAATAAGGCAGTAACCGAATTAGGGTGCTCGGTCAAGATCTCTTCTTGGCGCTGCTCTACCATCTTATTGACATTTACCTTATCCTTCTGAAGCTGATCGGTAATACTGATCATCGTCGAATCCGTAGTACTGAGGGCTTGATCCAACTTAGCGATCTCGCCACGACTTACTGTGAGGAAGTGCATGTACTCATAGAACATGAGATTCTCGTCACTACCTTCGAATAAGATTGGACGCTCACGATCATTGTTAATATTGACATAGAACTCTTGATCATCACTATCCACTAATAGTTGATAATAATAATCTCCTGATGGAGACACGGCTAAGTACATACCATGAGGCAACAAGGAGTCGCTTGTGTAGTTAAATCTATTTTCACCCTGACTGTACAGTGTATCTGTGATCAATATCTTATCGGCGTAGTAATAAGCCAACAACAGCGTGTCAGAATTGTAGCCTTCTACCTCAAAGTCTATATCTACTTGAGATGAGAGATTGAAGCTTACCAAAATCGTACAAAAGAGAGTAAAGATCAGTGATTTCATAATGCTATTAGTAGTACCTGTTTATAACAAGAATGTTGCAGCAAAATTATCCAGGCTCACGTGTATTTAATGCGATATTAACAGTTGGAACAGACGCTAAGTTGCTCTGGACCCGGCTAAAAGGTACAGTACAGCCATACGTATTGCCACACCGTTCTCTACCTGTTCTAAGATTATTGCTTGTTCAGAGTCTGCCACATCGCTATTGAGCTCCACACCCCTATTGATCGGGCCAGGGTGCATAATGGTAATCTGCTTGTCCAGCCGACTCAGTCTTTCTTTGCTGATGCCGTAGTACAAGTTGTATTCTCTCAAGCTCGGGATGTACTGGATATCTTGGCGCTCGAGTTGTATCCGTAACACATTGGCTACATCACACCACGCCAAAGCTTCGTCGAGATCGTATACGACTTCGACTCCCAGTGACTCTATGTGTTTAGGGATGAGCGTCGGCGGACCACAGACCTTTACATTCGCGCCGAGCTTCTGCAGACAGAAGATATTACTCAGTGCTACTCTGGAGTGTTTTATATCTCCAACGATGAGCACATTGACTCCTGCGACCTTACCAAGCGCCTTCTGGATAGAATATGCATCGAGCAGCGCTTGTGTCGGATGTTCGTGGGTACCATCTCCAGCATTAACGACGCTGGCATCTATCTTATCCGCCAAAAACATCGGTGCTCCTGGCACGGGGTGACGCATCACTACGACATCGACTTTCATGGCTAAAACATTGTTGACAGTGTCAAGCAGCGTCTCCCCTTTCTTAACTGATGAGGAGGATGCAGAGAAGTTGATTACATCTGCCGAGAGTCGTTTCTCTGCGAGTTCAAAGGATAGCTTAGTACGAGTAGAATTTTCAAAAAATAAGTTGGCGATAGTGACATCTCTGAGGGTCGGCACTTTCTTAATCGGTCTATTGAGCACATCTTTAAATCCATCTGCTGTCTGAAATATGAGATTGATATCATCAGCAGTGATATACTTTATACCCAACAAATGCTTAGTACTCAGACCCTCTTGTGCCATACTATGTGTCCATCTTTTTACTGAACAAAGTAACCTGGTCAACGCCGCTCTGGTGTTCCCATTCCACTTTGACGTAGGCCTCATCGAGAGCGTCTACTGTCAAGCCTTTATAATTTGCTTCGATAGGTAGGTGGCGGTTAAACCGACGATCTACCAGTACCAATAGTTCTACTTCTGCTGGGCGTCCATACTGCTGTAGCGCCATCAGCGCCGCTTGAATCGTGCGCCCCGTATAGAGTACGTCATCTATCAAGATGACCTTCTTATCCTCGATGATAAAGTCAATCAGATTAGCGCTGGGGCTGATCACCGTATCACGCCGACGATAGTCATCTCGATAAAAGCTGATGTCCAGCTTGCCATATTCTGTCTTGACGCCCATCTCGTCTGTGAGGACTGAGTGAATCCTATCCGACAGCAATGCTCCTCGGTCCTGAATCCCTATGATGCACGCATTATCAAAGTCATCATAGTTCTCTATCAACTGATGACACAGACGCTTGATAGTGAATTGAAATCTGGATTGTGGCAATATGACTTTATCGGGAGTCATCTACGCTACTTTTTTTCTTGCAATTTTTTCCAAGTATCTCGCAAAGTTACCGTTCTATTGAATACGATGTGATCCTCTGTACTATCGGGATCTTTCACAAAATATCCTTTTCTCATAAACTGTGCACCTACACCGACCTCACACGTCTTAATTGCTTGCTCAGCTTTGGCTGCAGGAATCACTTGTAATGAGTCTTCGTTATAGAAGTCTATATAGTCCTTATCCTCATGTGCATCTGGAGTTGGATCAGTAAATAGGCGATCATACAGACGTACCTCAATGTCTACCGCATGATCTTGCGAGACCCAGTGTAGGGTACCTTTAGCCTTTACGCCGCTGGTGTCACTACCGCTCTTACTGTTCTCATAATATTTGCAGATCACCTCTTCTACCTCGCCATCTGCTCCGAGCTTATAGTCGGTGCATTCTATGATGTATGCCCCCTTCAATCGTACGGCACGTCCTGGCCCAAGCCTAAAGAACTTCTTAGGCGGATCAACCATAAAGTCGGCACGTTCGATATAGATGGACTGGCTAAAGGCCACCGAACGCTCCGTAGGAGTTTCCTCCTCTGGATTATTAATAATCGAAAGCTGCTCACCTGCACCCTCATAGTTGGTGATGGTCACCTTGATAGGGTCAAGGACCACCATCAATCGATCTGCCGTCTTATTGAGCTCTTCTCGCACGCATGCATCCAGTAGTGCGATGTCGATAATATTATCTCGCTTAGCAATCCCCACCTTTTCACAGAAGGTCCGCAGTGCCGCTGGCGGATAGCCTCGACGACGCATCCCTGAGATAGTCGACATCCGTGGATCATCCCAGTTAGTCACTTTGCCCTCCTCGATCAGACGTCTTAGCCTACGCTTACTGGTGATCATATAAGCCACATTCATACGGGCAAACTCGATCTGTCTGGATGGAAAGATCTCTAAATTTTCGATGCACCAGTTGTAGAGCGGTCTGTGATGTCTAAACTCCAATGAGCAGAGCGAGTGTGTGATCTCCTCAATGCTATCAGATTGCCCATGGGCAAAGTCATACATCGGATAGATAATCCAATTATCACCCGTACGGTGATGCGTATCTCTCTTGATCCGATAGATGACTGGATCCCTCATATGCATATTGGGGCTGCTCATATCGATCTTGGCACGGAGCACTCTGGAGCCGTCCTCATACTTGCCTTCCTTCATGCCTGTGAAGAGTTCCTTATTCTCGGCGATGCTGCGCTCGCGAAAAGGACTATTGACACCAGGTTTGGTCGGTGTGCCCTTCAGTTCGGCGATTTCCTCGGCAGTCGAGTCATCTACATAGGCCTTGCCCAGATCTATCAACTTATGAGCAAAGTCATATAACTGTTGGAAGTAGTCTGAGGCATAGTGCTCTCGGTCTCCCCAGTCAAAATCCAACCACTCAATATCTCGCTTGATCGCATTGACATATTCTGTATCCTCAGTAGCAGGATTGGTATCATCAAATCTAAGATTCGTTTTGCCACCATACTTTAGTGCGATGCCAAAATTGATACAGATTGCCTTGGCATGCCCGATATGGAGATAACCATTAGGCTCCGGCGGGAACCTCGTATGTATAGGTTTACGCACCTTGCCTGCGGCGATATCTTTCTCGATTTCTTCCTCTAAGAAGTTTCTTGGTTCGCCGATTATATCTTGTAATGTCTTACTCATTGTCTAATTAACTATTACATCCGTTCGGGCATCTCTATCCCTAATAAATCCATGCTATGTCCCAATACTCTCGATACCATATCTGATAGTACTAATCGGAAGGACTTGGCCTCTGCACTCTCTGCTTTGATTACTCGTACATCGTGGTAAAACTTATGAAATCGCTTAGCCAACTCATACGAGTAGGTGGCGATGCCTGATGGATCATACTCCGCCGCCGCTTGCTCTATCTGCTGCTCATAGTCGATCAGCATCTTAATGATCTCGATCTCAGTAGGATCCAGCTTAGTATATTGAGTGCTATCTGCCGTAACCTCACCAGCGATGCGTCTCTTGATCGACTGTATACGCACATACGCATTCTGGATATATGGACCAGTCTGTCCCTGCATATCGACACTCTCCTCAGGATTGAAGATCATGCGTTTCTTAGGATTAACCTTAAGGATGAAAAACTTCAATGCTGCCAAGCCTATTTTTCGATAGATCTCGCTTCGCTCCTCTTCAGTTAGATCTACGAGCTCACCACGCTCTTGCGCGGCAGATTTCACCGCACCGATCACCTCGGCTATAAGGTCATCCGCATCAACTACTGTACCCTCTCGTGACTTCATCCGACCCGATGGCAGATCTACCATACCGTATGACAAATGGTACAGCCCATCAGCGAATGGCGCCTTGAGTTTCTTCATAATCTCAAAAAGCACCTTGAAATGATAATCCTGCTCATCTGCTACGACATAGATCATCTTAGTAGCGCCAGTGTCGTCATAGCGATTCTGTGCGGTACCGAGATCTTGCGTCATATATACCGAAGTGCCATCGCTTCGCAGCAATATTTTTTCATCGAGGCCTTGCTCTGTCAGGTCTACCCAGACACTGCTATCATCCTTGCGATAGAAGTCTCCAGACTCCAAACCTTGCGCTACTAGATCCTTACCCATCAAGTAGGTGTTAGACTCATAGTATAACTTGTCAAAGCTCACCCCTAAGGCATCATAAGTTTGATCAAATCCGCTATATACCCAGCCATTCATCTGTGCCCAAAGTTGTCGCACGTCGGTATCGTTAGATTCCCACTTGAGCAACATCTCCTTGGCTTGAGCGCCCAATGCGCTATGCTCGTTGAAGTAGCTGTTCTTGTATTTTTTAAAAAAGTCTTCAGCATCTTGCCCTTCGGCCAGTTTGTTCTTGAGTAACTCTTGTCCCTGATCTGAGGTCTGCCAAGCACTATACTCTGCCTTAAACTGTTGCTCAAACTCTATGTAATACTTCCCTACGAAATGGTCTCCCTTCACACCAGTTGACACAGGTGTATCGCCACTGCCATGTAGCTGCCATGCGAGCATGCTCTTACAGATGGCGATGCCTCGATCATTGATGATCTGTATATTATTCGTTTGGTATCCTGCCGCTTCGAGGATCTTGCTCGTGGACCATCCCAATAAGATGTTACGGATATGACCTAAGTGCAATGGCTTGTTCGTATTGGGAGAGGAGAACTCCACCAAGACTTTACCTTCCTTTGGTTCAAGCTGTCCTAAGCCCTCGATCTCTTGTAATGTATGAAGTCGATCAACCCAATAACTGTGATTGAGCGATAGGTTCAAGAAGCCCTTGACCACATTGTAGTCAGAGATGAGCTCACTATTCGCCTTCAGATGATCTCCTAAGGTAGTGGCAATTGCCTCAGGCTTATCTCTGAACAGTCGAGTGAATGGAAACACCACCAAGGTATAGTCTCCCTCAAACTCTTTCTTAGTGTGTTGCAGGATCACATCCCCCATAGCAATGTAATGATCAAAACACTGCTGAATCGACTCTTGTATACTTGTCTTTATACCCTCTAAATGATCAATCATAATATGGTCTCCAAAATCGATTGCAAAGGTAGGAATATTATGGGTAGCCTGAACGGCTCCTTTATGCGGTGGTTAGGGCGATTATAATGAGTTTCGAGAGGGATCTTAAATAAGGCAGCTGACTTATTATCAATCGATCGAATAATAAGGTAGACTTACTTTCTATCTACTACTCACTAAGCAGTTCTTATCCTTAATGTTAACATCAAAAAATGATCAAAAAGAGGTATTTTGATAAGATAAACCGTGGTTATCCACAATTTGAAGAATGAAATTATCCGAATTCACATTGAAATGTATTAAAGGATTAATCTCTGGTGATAATGGGCTAACGCCGTATATGACAGGTCCGAAAATAATTAAGCTACTGAATAGCGCCCATAGGCTGCACGGTAACTCACTTATTTGCAA
>CAYPWL010000044.1:17935-23612 GCA_964414425.1 uncultured Saprospiraceae bacterium | reverse complement strand
CGTTGAGACCAACTTTTACAAACGCACTACAGAGAAGAAAGAACAATACTCTCATAATTAATAGATTTTCACGCCTTATAATCATTACGCCCTATGCTAACCATAGGTTGCTTATGAGATGTTAAAGTGGCATCGGCATTACGGATGAATGCTCATTGTTAGGGTCGTCTGTCCAGCATTCAATTTTATGGAGGCTCGGATTTTTAATTACATTAGCACCGTTAAAACAAGCCTTAAGTATGTCAACGAGAATCTGGATTACCCTTGTCGGTGCAATGATTGCTTCTGTGATTTTTACACATTCTTGTGCCTCAGATAGAGGACTCTCGGACCCGACGGCCTTGTTAGAGTCTGACATTCTACCACATATACAAGAACTTTCTTCTGATGACTATTTTGGAAGGATGCCTTTTGGCCCTGGAGACCAAAAGACGGTTGATTATTTAGTTGACCAATGCAAAGCATTAGGCCTCGAACCTGGTAATGATGGGTCCTATACTCAGTCTGTCCCTATGATAGAGATCACCAGTACTCCCGCCAAATCGATGGAAGTAAAGACTCCTACTGGTGCTGTAGATTACAAGTTCGGTTCTGATTATGTGATCCACTGCCAGAAGCCTGTAGATCAAGTTAATGTCGAGGATGCTGAATTAGTATTCTGTGGATACGGTATAGTAGATGAGAAGTTCGGATGGAATGACTTCGAGGGCGTCGATATGGAAGGTAAGATTGCCGTAGTCCTGGTCAATGATCCAGGATACGGAGGGGAGGATTCGACATTCTTCAAGGGCGACGTGATGACTTATTATGGTCGCTGGACTTACAAGTATGAAGAAGCAGATCGTCAAGGAGCTAAAGGTCTATTAATCATCCATGAGACTTCATCTGCGGGCTATCCTTGGTTTGTGGTAGAAAGCAGCTGGACAGGGCCACAACTCGGTCTTGAAAAAGAGAGTGTTCAAAATGGTGCCGATATCAAAGGGTGGATACATCTCGACATGGCGAAAGATTTATTTGAGCGAAGCAATCTGGACTTGAGTGCACTGATTAAAAAAGCGCGAACACCAGGCTTTAAGCCCGTACCCATGAATGCTAAGGTTAATACAAGCCTGACCAACATCTACAAGAGAGATAAATCAGATAATGTAGTTGCTGTGCTGCCAGGTGGCGCTAACGCAGAAGAACACGTGCTCTTCTCAGCACATTGGGATCATATCGGGATCGGCAAGTCGGTCAATGGTGATAGCATCTATAATGGTGCCCTTGACAATGCAAGTGGAACGGGCACATTACTCGGTATCGCACAAAACTTTAAAAGACAGAAAAGCACGCCCGATCGATCGGTCATCTTCTTATGGGTGACTGCAGAGGAACAAGGGTTATTGGGATCCGAATACTATGCCCTCAACCCTACTGTGCCCGTCAGTGATATCGTTGCGAATATCAATATCGATGGCTGTAACCCTAATGGTGCCATGAAAGACTTCCAAATCGTTGGGATAGGCCATAGCGAAATGGACAAGGTTGCTGAGGAAGAATTGGCAAAACAAGATCGCTATGTATTACCAGATCAAGAACCTGAGAAAGGCTACTTCTTCAGATCGGACCACTTCAATTTTGCCAAAGTTGGTATCCCACCCCTCTTTGGAGAAGGAGGCTATGACCATATCGAAAAAGGCATAGAATATGGTAAAGCCAAAAAAGCCGAATATACCGCTAACAACTACCACGCTCCAAGTGACGAATACGACGCTGAGACATGGGACATGAGTGGGGTCATGCAAGACGCACAGCTCTACTACAATGTAGGATGGAGGCTCTCTAACTCCCAAGAGTGGCCACAGTGGTATGAAGAAAGTGAGTTTAGCCGACGTAAGATCTTGAAGGATTAGGGGATTGTGAGTAGCGAGTAAGAGAGTATCGAGTTACGAGGTCGAGATTCTGATTCCAACAATAACGAGTTATAACCTTTGCGACTTAGCGCCTTTGCGAGAAAAGATTCATTAGAGTTGTTAGTATAGATTGAGATATAAACCTAATTCAATTTTAGAACGAGACAATCCATCTACGCTTTCTCAAAAACTAAAATCCTCGATACTTCCTTTTTATTCAGATATTTGCGCCCTTAATAATAGATTATGGCCAAGTATCCAGAATACAAAGGATTAGACTTACCAGAGATAGACCGCAGCATACTCTCTTTTTGGGAATCAGAGAATATCTTTCAAAAGAGTATTACTGAGCGATCTGAGGATAATCCCTTCGTATTCTATGAGGGTCCACCATCGGCTAACGGTATGCCAGGGATACACCATGTCATGGCACGTACGGTTAAGGATTTATTCTGTCGGTACCATACTATGAAAGGCCAACGTGTAGAACGCAAAGGTGGTTGGGACACACACGGGCTTCCTGTAGAACTTAAGGTTGAAAAAGAGCTCGGCATCACCAAAGACGACATTGGTACTAAGATCTCTATTGAAGATTATAATAAGGAGTGTCGATCTGCTGTCATGAAGTTCAAGGAACTCTGGGATGACCTCACTAAGAAGATGGGCTACTGGGCAGATCTGGACAAACCATATATCACATTTGAAAATGATTACATAGAGTCAGTCTGGCATCTCCTTAAGACCCTCTATGACAATGATCTCGTCTATAAGGGGTATACCATCCAGCCATATTCTCCAGCAGCAGGAACGGGCCTTAGCTCGCATGAGCTGAACATGCCAGGCGCTTATCAAGATGTCAAAGACACTTCTGCCGTAGCACAATTCAAATTGCTCAGAGATGAGGCTTCAGAATTTCTCTACAAGGATAAAGGCGATGGTGATGTCTATATCATTGCTTGGACGACCACACCATGGACACTTCCATCTAATACGGCCCTGGCTGTAGGTAAGAAGATCAGCTATGTGAAGATTAAGACTTACAATCCATACACCAAGTTACCGGTGAACCTGATCTTGGCAGAAGAACTATTGAGTAAGTGGTTCAAGCCAGAACAAGCCGAAGCAGATTATGACGCTTATACTCCTGATCAAAAGTTGATACCATATGTCATCACCCAGAAGTGCACTGGTGCAGACTTAGAACATCTCCGTTATGAGCAATTGCTACCGTATGTACAACCCGAAGATGGAGACGCCTTCAAGGTGATCATCGGAGACTTCGTCAGCACCTCTGATGGTACTGGTATCGTACATATTGCGCCTTCATTTGGTGCAGATGATATGAGAGTAGGGAAAAAGTATGGCATGGGCTCCCTTACTCTTGTAGATAAGCAAGGTAAGTTTGTTGATTCAGTAACAGACTTCGCCGGACGATATGTCAAGAATTACAAGGATGAAGAAGACTACCGTAGCGTAGATATCGATATCTCTATTAAGCTGAAAGAGGACAACAAGGCCTTCAACGTACAGAAATATCAGCATAACTATCCGCATTGCTGGCGTACTGATAAGCCGATATTATACTATCCATTAGATAGTTGGTTTATCAAGGCTTCGGCACGACGTGAGCGCATGGTTGAACTCAACAACACCATCAACTGGAAGCCTAGCCATACTGGCGAAAAGCGATTTGGCAACTGGCTCGAAAATCTACAGGATTGGAACCTGTCACGCAGTCGCTACTGGGGTATCCCACTACCGATATGGCGTACTGCTGACGGCTCAGCCGAGAAGTGTATCGGCTCAGTTGCAGAGTTAGGTGAAGAAATTAAAAAGGCAAATGCCGCTCTCGGACTATCTCAAGAGGTGCCAAAAGATCTCCACAAGCCTTATATAGATGATGTAATTCTCGTCTCTGACTCGGGAGCTGTGATGAAACGTGAGGCAGACCTGATCGACGTATGGTTTGACTCTGGGTCGATGCCCTATGCACAGTGGCACCATCCGATGGAAAACCAGGAAGTGTTCCAACGTAATTTTCCAGCTGACTTCATCAGTGAGGGTGTTGATCAGACTCGAGGGTGGTTCTACTCTCTACACGCCATAGGGTCTATGGTTATGGACAGCGTGGCCTTCAAAAATGTTGTTTCTACTGGACTCGTCCTTGACAAGAATGGGGTCAAGATGTCTAAGAGACTGGGCAACGTAATTGATCCATTTGAGACCTTGGCAAATTATGGGGCAGACCCGACGAGATGGTATATGATGACCAATGCTCAGCCTTGGGACAATCTTAAGTTTGATATATCTGGTGTAGAAGAAGTTAAGCGTAAGTTCTTCGGGACTTTATATAATACTTACTCCTTCTTTGCTCTCTATGCTAATATTGATGGATTCATCTATCAAGAGGATAGAATACCTCTTGACCAACGTACAGAGATAGACCGATGGATCATATCGTTACTTAATACATTAATCAAAGAAGTCGATGCAGAGTATGCTGACTATGAACCTACCAATGCTGGTCGTAAGATCCAGTCATTTGTTGAGGATCACCTGAGCAACTGGTATGTGCGATTGTGTAGACGTCGCTTCTGGAAGGGCGAATATACTGCTGACAAGATCGCAGCCTACCAGACCCTTTATGAATGTCTTGCCACGATCTCCAAGCTGATGGCTCCAATGGCACCCTTCTTTGCAGATTGGCTCTATAAGAATCTCAATGGCACTACTGGCAAAGATGATCACGTCAGTGTGCATCTTGCACTATTAGATGAGTCAGATGCTGGTGCTATTGATAAGGAGTTAGAACAACGGATGGACTACGCCCAGCGTATCTCTTCACTTGTGCTATCTCTACGTAAGAAGGAGCGTCTGAGAGTACGGCAGCCCCTTCAGAAGGTATTGCTACCTATACTGGATAACTCCTTCAAGGATCAAGTTGAGAAAATAAAAGACCTAGTATTATCTGAGGTCAATATCAAAGAGATCGAATATCTCGAAGACACTGCTGGATTCATCAAAAAGAAAATCAAGCCAAACTTTAAGACCTTAGGGCGCAAGCTCGGTAAGGACATGAAAGCTGCCGCTCAAGCAATTAATACGCTTAGCCAAGAGGACATTGACCAGATCGAGAAGACCGGGATCTATGCGCTAACTATCAGTGATGCGAAGTATGATCTAACTACCGAAGATTTTGAGATTAGCGCTGACGACATCCCTGGATGGCAAGTAGCAACCGATCGAGAGATCACAGTAGCCTTAGACATCACTATTACTGATGATCTCAAGAAAGAGGGTATCGCCCGTGAGCTCATCAATCGCATCCAAAACATCCGGAAGTCAAGTGATTTTGAGGTGACCGATCGCATATCAGTGCAGATCAGCGCTAATGATCAAGTGGCAGAATCACTGGCTCAGTTCAATGATTATGTGGCTACAGAGGTTCTCGCAGATAAGATCAGCATAGTGGCAGATGTATCTGGCGAGCCGATCGACATCACCGATAACATCAGTGTGGCGATTGCGGTAGCACGAAGATAGTCTCTTTTTTACGCCGACCAGCGTGGAGGCTTTCTTTGGGAGACACTTATGTCACCTGATCTATCATTAAGGAACTGTACTACGCTGGCAGAAGATCTCTCCACAAGGTCGAGATGAAAACTCTACCATATTCTTACCCCTTTTCATGCCGACCAGCATGGAGGCATCCTCAGGTAGAACACCCCAATCACAAGGACTCTTCACAAGGATATATCCACGCAAGCAGAAGATCTCTCCACAAG
>CAYPWL010000044.1:2389-17835 GCA_964414425.1 uncultured Saprospiraceae bacterium | reverse complement strand
TTGAAATACTGATATACCTCATAATAAATCAGGTCAGTGCAATAGTATTTGCCAGCGAAACTGTTATTTGTTCCACTATTTTCTATGTGCTCAAGGAGTCGTCTTTCTAGATTTTCTGTAAATCCAATGTAAAGAACTGTCTTCGCAGTATTGGTCAGGATATAAACATAAAAGGTATAATCTCTCACAAGTGAAAAGATGATCTTTATGAATATACTATTTCATCCTTTGTAGTTTTTCTTTTCATGCCGACCTTGTGGAGGCTTCTTCAGATAGGACAGCCCAATCACAAGGTCAACCATCAACGCAGTGTGCTTTGCAAGCAGAAGATCTCTCCACAGGGTCGTAATGAAAAACGATACTTCTAAAACTTAAAAAACGAGTCAGACAAATCAGATCGACGCTGTTCTTTGATGATTAGCATCTCTTGATAGAAAGGTGCTTTGCGCATTTTCTTTTCTACTGATTTGATCTTTTTTTCATCTCCGAGTGTCTCCAAGATGGCAATGTGATTTTCGTAATATTTGACATCAATGGGATAATAATCGTAGGCCTGCTCTGCCCATTGCTCTGCTTGAGCAATCAATGCTGGATCTTCATAAAAAGCGTAAAAGTCGCTGCTTATCTCCATCAATTGATTAGCTATTGACTGGCTGATGTTATAAATGCGCTCGAGCGAATCAATATTAGGTGTTCGACTTTGTATGTCTTCTTCTAGTTCGCTATCATACTTTGTCCTGAGCTCTTCAAATTCTTTAAAACGCTCTTCATCAAGGTGGTGTATTTTCTCAGGGCTATTGGCAGTGATATGCTTAGCTACGAAGTCAATCGCATGTTCGGCATATCGATCTAAATCATTGCGCCTAAAATATTGTTTGTAATATCTGTCCAGATCACGATCATAGACATCTCCAAGTGCCATATGGATCTGCACGGTATGTTCAAATAGCAAGAAGTTTCCTTCGTTAATGGATTTCTGCAGTCGCTGATCCATGAGAGACTTCATCTCATTGCGCCACTTAATCTTCTTGCGGCCTATGCGATCATTCATCACTATGGAGGGCAAAAACTGTCCAACCATAGGTGCGATCAACTTGTAAGTGTCGTCACTAAATGCACTTAGCTGATCCATGGTCAACTCCAAGGTCAAATCGGTGATCGGACTGGTCTCTGATAGATACCGCTCCGCAAATGCTACCTTATTAGTAAATGGAAAACCCTCCGCAACATCAAGGATATTGCCTATCTCAGCGAGGCTATAAGAACCCGCGTTGTAGTAATCTACATTGTCTAATACGGCCTTGTTTTCCCAATAATGGAGGACCTCTTGAGACTTCTCGATTAGGGCATATTTTGATATCGCCCCTTCTTGTCGATAGATTTCCTCTCCTGTAGGACTTAAGAATAATAATGTCGGGTATGAATTTATCCCTTGTGATGAGGCAAAATCTGATTCTACCTTATCGGCATTCACTTTGAGCGCAATAAATTTCGTGTTTAATATCTCGCTGAGCTTGTCATTGGTAAAGACATCTCGATCCATAATTTTGCACGGCGCGCACCAATCTGTATATACATCTACAAAGATCAACTTACCCTGACCACGTGATGCAGCCAAGCTCTGTTGCCATGAGCTAACTCGATCAAACTCTACAACTACATCAATGAGATCCTGTGCTACTGCACTGTAAGAGAGAATTGTCGATAAAAGGAAGACTTTAAGCGATTTAGATATTGCCAATACATCAATATCGATTAATTTCCTCGTCGTAATGGATTGCACCGGAATACACTCAATTTTCATACTATGATTGATAGTGGCCTATATAACGAACAAATATCTACCAAAATATTGCCAAGTGTACAAGATATCTCCTTTGTGCCTCTACATAAGTCATATCTCAAAATAGAATTAACCATACTTTCCATCATCTGGGCTGTGATAGCTGTAGGTCTCAGTGCTGGCTTTTTCTTTGGAGATTTGGAGCATACTTGGATACCGATAGCTGTAGCAGGGGGCATACTTGTCCTGGCAGGAATCAGCATACTGATCACGATAAAAGGCTTTAAACATAAGGGATATGCTTTGAGAAACCTTGATGTCATCTATAAGGAAGGGTTGATATGGAAGAAGCAGCTAATCATACCATTCAATAGAATACAACATGCGGAGGTCAACCAGGGCCCATTTGAACGTATGTGTGATCTTGGCGAACTCAACATCTATACTGCCGGCGGCAGAAGTAGCGATCTATCTATAAAAGGGATATCAAAAGAAGAAGCCATGTCTATCAAACATTTTTTACTGAATAAAACGGCAGTGGATGACGAAGAAGAATAGCCTTTCCTTTAGTGATCCACAGCGGCAGTCAGAGTGGGCGATCATATTTATCATACTCCGATTCCTCCGAAAATTTCTTGTTCAGATCTGGCCTATCCTTGCAGCCGTTGCCTTAGGCAGATCACGAAATAGTCACTTCGATACTTTCGAGTTGGTCATAGCTGGATTAGGCGTCTTCAGTTTGATCTCATCGATATTGGCCTACTTCAGATATTATTTTCACATATCAGACGAAGAACTTGTCATCCAAAAAGGCATACTGAAAAAAGTCCGCCTCGACCTCCCTTTTGATCGAATCCAATCCGTCAACTTCAGTCAAAATTTCTTACATCAATTACTCAATGTTACGGCAGTAGAAATCGAATCAGCTGGGTCTGATCAGAAAGAACTTAAAATTGACGCTCTGCAGATACCCGTAGCTGACAAGTTGCGTGAAAAACTCCTCAAGAAAAAAGGACAAGTCATAGTTAATAGCATTGATTATGCCTCTTCCGACACGACAGTTAGTGTCCCTCGCACTAAGGAGATCATGTCTCTTGATGTTCGGAGTCTATTGAAAGTAGGTCTAACACAGAATCATCTCAGGCCCATTGGCTTAGTATTAAGTTTAGTAGCATCCTTATGGGCTTCAGGCTTAGCTACAGGCTTCAACCCTATAGATTTCTATCATTATATAATGGATCATATTAGCGGAATAAGCTCTATGGTAGGATTCGGTGTATTGATTGCGCTCTTTATTCCTGTGATGATATTATGGTCCCTTGTTACTACTGTACTGAGGCACTACAATCTAAGTTTCACCAGATCAGGTAGACGATTTCATGTTGAGCAAGGACTGCTCACAAAACAACAGTTTTCTGCCATGGATAAGAAGATCCAAATCATGTCATGGGGTCAAAATCCTCTTGAGAAAATTCTTGGCTATCATAACATCTATTTCAGGCAGGCTAAGTCAGGCGAGGATATAAAAAATAAACAACGATTTGAGATTCCTGGATGCACGGACGACAATGTTGCACATGTTAAAACTGCATGGTTGAAAAAATCGAATCAAGTCTTTGATTCTCGTCAAAAGGTTTCGGTCCACATGTTCCGACGAACCGCCAAATACCAACTCGTGTTTTTTACAATCGTCTTAGCGATCTTGATATATTTCCAGCAATATATCCCGCTATCAATAGTCGCTACAATGGCTGCGGTGAGTATATCTCTTAGTTGGAAAAAATATAAAAAGACGGCTTACGCCCTCAACGAAGACAACTTGTTCATCGGTGGTGGCATCCTTGGATTTAAAAACTCAATTTGCCCAATATATAAAATCCAAAATCTGGCTATCCATCAGAACCACTATCAACAACGTAGAGACTTAGCAACACTGCGCATCCATACAGCCGCAGGGGCTATGAGTATTCCCTATATAGCGAAATCAACTGCTGAACAACTCATGGATAGACTCATCAATCAGGTTGAGCAGAGCAAAAAAAGTTGGATGTAAGCTCCGAGGATGATAGAATCAATGCTCAAGCTTATCGGAGATAAATATGCTCCACTATCCAAAGAGTGTCAAAACGACCTAATCCAACTGGTGACGATGCTCAATAAATCCAAAGGAACCAACCTAATCAGAGAGGGACAATATGCTGATCAAGTCTATTATATCGTCAAGGGATGTGCCCGAGCTTATTACCTCGATGATGGTAGAGATATTTCGGATTGGTTTGCATTTGAAAATGGTTTTATCAGCTCTATCATCAGCTTTTCTACAGGCGAACCCAGTCCTCACTATGTAGAGGTATTAGAAGACTCAGTTCTGCTTGAGTTCTCTAAACTTCAAATAGAAGACCTTGCCAAGAGACATCATGATTTTGAACATTTAATGAGAGTTATTCTGACAGAGACTGCTGTCCAACAAAGAACAAGGATCTCTTCCATTCTATTTCAAAAAGCAGAACAGCGCTATGAAAAGCTCTTAGATATTTATCCAGGCGTACTTCAGCGAGTGCCGCTCACACACATAGCATCCTATCTCGGGATAACCCTTGAGACATTAAGCAGGATACGAAGACCTAACAAATAATTTTGATCTAAGGAGTCTCAACAATCGCCTGATCCTAAGCCTTTTTCTTTTAGCAATCTCCTACTCTTCTATCGCGATTTATTAACGGTGCTAAGACAATCGAGATTAAATAAAACCTTATTGTTGATTTGTCAACACACCAAAATGGTAAGCTCATTATAATGATATAACATGCTGATAATCAATATAATAATGGCAATTCATACAATGTTGTTATATCAATAATCATTGTAATAACGACTCTAAAGCTTTTGGTACATCCTCGAGTCCCTCCAAGCGTTCGCGAATAGACTCTGATAACTATTGGGCATAAAAAAAGGGTTCCTGCCCCCCGGCAGAAACCCAAAAGGTATCAATGAAAATTAACTTTTATCGAGCTATGAGCACTTTGAGGCTGATTCTCTGATTATTTTCATTGACGGTTAGTGTATAGTATCCTGGTACAAGATCTTGTACATCAATTGAAGTCTGACTATTCGAAGTCTTGATCGTTCTTACACTGCGGCCCATGATATCCATAAGTGTAATCTCACTCTCTTCAGTTGAATTTCTCTTTACGAAAATGTAATCTGTCGTTGGATTAGGATATGCTGCCACGTCTAATCCTTCTGTTTCTACTATCTCTATTTCTTTCTCCACTGCTATAGCATCATCGTCGATTCTTACGATAGTCTCTGATGCTTCGTCATAGTACCACGCCGGAAATGAATCCTCAGGTGCAGCTTGCGATGTGGCAAAACCATTTACTGATCCGTCGTAAGCACATATAGCAAAGTCTCCTTTAGTATTGTTTCCTTGATCAACTACTCTGTAGTAGATATATGATCCTGCAGCCTGGTCAGTCAAATTAATCTCTGATCCCTTGCTACCGCCAAACTGATCACAGTCTACTAATGTTAAGTCATCACATGGACCGCTATATGCTTCAAGGATCATGTTGTTTTCGTTAAATAGTAGTGGTGCGCTTACCGTAACACTGCCTGAGCTTGGAACCTTTACCTTGAACCATACATCATCAGGTTGGAATCCGCTCACTCCACATGAGAAGAATCTGCTGGCATCTGTTGAATAGGTAGCTCCTACATTGCTGTGGATCTCCTCGTTACAACTTGTTCCTGCAACTAACTCTATAGCACCTAAGCAATCATCATTAGGAATCCCATCTGTGAGACATGCCGCAGGAGCCGTGAAGAGTGTGTATGCTCTGTAATGACTCTGTTGCCAGCATAAGTCATCACTGCTATTACCTATGTTAGCAGATACGTTAACTACTCTGCCATCTGCAGGTAGGTTAGTTAATGTGATTATCTGAGGGCTCTGTGTAATTCTGAATGATTGGTTATTAACGAATAAGAATTCGTTTGCACCGCTGTTTCTATAAGTTACTTTTAGAGTCTGCTCATAAGTACTCGTCGTACCATCACACTCGCTCTGACCAAGTGCTTCAACATAGCTGATTCTGCAGCTTGTCTGTGGCGCTCCGCCGTATGCACATAAGCCAAACTCTCCTTCTTGGATCGATCCTCCTCCAAAGATTCTGATATAAATAGTCTCTCCTGGTGTCCGATTAAATAATTCTATAAGTCCGTGTCTGTCATTTACAGGCCAGTATTCTTTAATGCTACTGCAAGCCACTGGTGTAAGATCATCACATGATCCAGCGTAGGCTTCCATGATTACTTCAGATACACCACCCTCTACTTCAAATGATTCTACAAATAAGTTTCCTGAGGCTGGCACTACTGCTGTAAACCAGATATCAAGGGCTCTATCTGTCTGACCACATAGTGCCTTATTACTTGGATATCCTGAAGCCGTAGCTCCGAAGTTGTGATATACTTTGCTATTGCAGCTACGCTCCACCGTAAGGGCGGCAGCGGTAGTACAGGTGTTGTTGCTTAATGCTGTCTGAGATAAGCAGATATAAAACGTTCCGCCATCGGCACCGCTTTCGTTATATACTCTGAAGTATAACTCCTCTCCTGGATCAAGGTCTGTGATCTCAAGCTCTGATCTTGATTGATCTCCTACACAGATAAACTGTGTTCCTCTCTTGATGTATGCCTCGATGATTGGGTCAGCTTCTGTGGTATTTACTCTTCTTACTTCTACACTCATCCCTGCTTGCTCAGGAATAGTGGTCTTAAACCATACATCCTCTGCTTCTCTATCATTAGAGCAAGCTACTTGTGCTTTAAGTGATGTTGTCGCACTATTAAGGATATAGCTGTCTTCAAAACAATCTGTTCCAAAGCTTAATGCTATCGCATTTTCTACTTCATCATTCTCTGGTGTAGGACATCTCTTAAGGATTACCATAAGTCTACCTGCAGGTACTTTTTCAGTATATTTTCTTTTATATGGATCCCAGCATTGGATGAACAAATTAAATGCGCGTACATCTGTGAAGCTTGCTGCCTCATGGACCACAGGTAACATGTATAATTCCTGTCCTGTTAAGACTTCGTCTGTCTTAGTTCTATTATCAAGCTCCCAAGTAAATAGTGTTAAGCCATTAGAAGAGTTATCTGAATTATACTCTGATGGATACCACTTAGTTTGATAATCCAAAAAGTTCATCTGTGTATGACAATCTGCCACAATGAATTCAAAGTTTCTTGAGTTAGCCTCAAACGTCTTGCATGTTGTGTTATATTCTTTTTTATCATCATTTCCTCTTGCGAATGACTTCGAAAGCTGAAGACGGTCATTATCAAGTACTTCTCTCATCGTCATAGCCTGCTCCTGTGTAAACATGAGCTTAGCACAGTCCGCTGAGTAATCCATGAAGTTGAAGATATTATCAACAGAGCCACATGATGTTGGGATCTCTTGATTGCTACAGTGATAAAAACGTTGTGCATTTTGTGGGTATGTATCTGTAAATCCATCATCAGCGCCGCAGCCAGAACCGTTGATGTCACCATTAACGTGTGGTAGACCTAACCAGTGACCGATCTCGTGAGCCAGTACACTACCTCTGTTGTAGAGTGAGCCTGATCTGCCTGGGATGATGATCTCATGATTGATAGTTACTCCATCATCATCAGAGTTTGCTCGACCAAATAGCTTAGGTATACTCGAAGCAATTCCTAAAAATCCGTTGTCGAGGTCAGTTACATATATGTTTAAGTAATCGTGAGGATCATTCTCACTACCTACACCTGAGCCGCCTGGCAAGCAAGCATGAAGAGCTCCGTGAGTTGCGCCTCTTTCATAAGATGGACAAGTAGATGTGTTAATGCGATTTACCTTGCCAATAGCAAACTGTATGCAGGTATGACCTGATTCAAATGATTGGAAGTCACCAGTAATATTCTCTTTTCTATTAGAGTAGCCACTAAAATCTGAGTTCAATTGATCAACAACTAATCTAAGATCGTCTCTTGAGAAGTTTTTTCCTGTACCTACAGCCTCTCCACTATGGAAGATGTGAAATGCGATAGGTAATACTGTGATACCATTAGGGCATGTCTGTTGCGTACCTGAGCTCTTAAGCTGTTGTACTTTGAGGACACTTTTAGATATGAAGCCATTATAAGTAGCTAATCGCTTCTCATATTCTTCAGGATAAAGGGTTTGATATTTTTCTAACTCGTGTGTAACACCACATGAATGCGATTGTGCTGACGCAAAATCGAATTGAAGGAAAAATGCGAATGCTACTATAAGCGCACTTGCTGGGCTAAAGCTGAGGGGGTTAAAAATTTTCATTGTTTTCATTGTAGTTGGATTCTATACTCTTTAGGAGTCTTTTCAGGCACATTTGCCCGGCGAGAATCTGATAACTGACCTGTCCGTTTGGATTTTTGGTACCTTTTAAAAGGATTTTGGATTTGGGTTAAATCCTTGGTTTTCAGGCAATACAATACCACCTGATGGACTGGTCATCACGTAAGAATCTGGGTTCAACTGATTTAAGTAATTTGGCCTATTTATATAGGCTCTTGGCGGAGAATGCCCTGGAGATCGTCGGCAACAAGAAAGATGGGATTATTTCTTTTTGTAGGCTGAGATAGACTGTTGTTCTATAAAATACAATTGGATGTTTTGGGGTTGCGCAATCCATAATGGTGCGCACATATAAGACAAGCAATTCTCTGTGTCTCCCTTGAGTGAAATTCAGAAATGTAAGCAAGCCGTCATAAAATTCTTTTTTAAGTATGTGTCTTTAGCTTTCTCCTATCAAAAAACACAGAATAGTTTCATTTCTGCTATCCAATGCTCACAAGAATATGAACCTAAATAGCAATCTTTATATTAGTTAAAAAAGGAATGCAATGCGGCTACAGCGCCTCAATATGGATAACTCTTGGCATCTTGAGTTTGGCACTATCAGAGTATTGATAGACCCTTGGTTGAAGGGCGCTGAGATAGATTTTTTTTCCTGGTTCAACAAACAGAGCCATAAGACTAAATCAGTGCCGATCAGCGACGTGCCTACTTACGATGTGGTATTAATCACTCAGAAGTATCCTGACCACTTCCATATAGAAACCTTGTTAGAGTTAAACCCAAAGCTCTTGGTTGTGCCAGGGTCTATCTATGATAAGGTTAAGCGGGTGCTGCCACAGTCAGAGGTATATACCTTTGATCAATGGCCTCAATCTCTATTAGACTCTGGAGTAAAGCTCCATCACATACCTTCCTATAGGTCTATTGATCCTATATATGATGCGCTCTTACTTGAAGATGGCACTCAGAGTGTGTTGCTTGCTACCCATGGCTACGATCCACGATGGCAAGAGTTGATCGGGGGCTATCCTCCTATCACTTTAGCACTAACCCCATTCAACCATTACAGGCTACCTAAGATCTTAGGAGGTGATGTGTCACCAGGCATGACAGCCGTTGAGACGCTCATACAAGATCTCTCGCCTACACACATCGTTGCAACCCATGACGAGGATAAAGAAGCATCTGGTCTTATTCCTATGCTCGCTAATATCACTTGGGCACCCAGCGATGAGGAACTCCTCAAGAGTGAGTTGTTCCAAGATCGCTTATTAACCGTATCTGACTATCATCCACTTACCTTATGAATCAAGCTAATAGAAACTATGGTGATCTACTACAGGTCGCCCTTATATATATAGTCATTGCTATCAGCGGTTATCTGACTTGGCATTATACTCAGTCTATGGGCGAAGTCCAGGCTTTCTTAATTGCGGACATAGTCATGACGGTAGTATGCTTCTTATTTTCTATTGTAAAAAAGAATAGCTCTGTATATGATGCTTATTGGAGTGTGATTCCCTTCTTCTTTATAGTGATGTGGAGCTATCTCCATCCATCGACTCTATCCATCTATCATTTTATAGCCTTTGCCGTTGTCTTTATATGGTCATGGCGCCTGACCCTAAACTGGATTAGGTCTTGGCCTGACTTTTCGCATGAGGATTGGCGATATACTAAGCTGTCCGCAGATACTGGGGCAATGTATCCTCTGGTAAACTTCTTTGGGATACATCTCTTTCCGACATTATTGGTTTTTGGCGGGATGTGGCCGATGTTCTTTATGTTCCAAAATAGCATAAGTAGTTTAGTGCTCTTTATCCTTGGAGCTATCGTCTCTTTCATAGGGACTCTCTTCGAATTCTTTGCAGACAATGAGCTGGCAAAATTTAGGCGGAGACCTAATCCTAAAGTTTCAGAAATCTTGGATACTGGCTTATGGAGTCGCTGTCGACACCCTAATTACCTGGGGGAGATGCTCTTCTGGATTGGGTTATTTATTATTGGACTATCATTTGGCGCTCCACTATATACGGGTGTGGGAGCCTTGTCGATGATCTTGCTATTTGTCTTTGCATCCATTCCGATGAAAGAAAAGCGAATGATGCAGAGGCGGCCTGACAACTTCATGAGTTATAAGGCTCGAGTGCCGCTCTTATTGCCTAAGCTATAGCTACCTTTTAGGTTTTAATCAAATAAGCTCAGCTGTCCGTCTCGATATTTTGGATAGAGTGACAGATCATATGGAGGCATCTTCTTGCCTGCAAAATATTTGTCCTTAGCAATTTTAAGCTGTTGGGAGATCATCGCAGCATAGTTGCCTTCGCCGCGCATCCTCGTGCCATATCTACTATCATTGAGTTTCCCACCATGACAACTTTCGATCTGATGGATCACACGATCGTACCGATCTGGATAGTTTTTACGGAGCCAATCCTGAAATATTTCTCCGATGGCGCCATTAAGTCTAACTATAGTACTGCCCATCTTAAGTGCTCCAGCCTCAGCGCTCCTCCATCCTATATCAAACGCTTCTCGATCATTAATACTCGGTATGATGGGCGCGAACATGACCATGACAGGTATGCCAGCATCGGACAGTCGCTTGACAATATTGAGACGCTTCTCTCCAGAGCTCGTTCTGGGCTCCAATCGCCTTCTGACATCTTCATCGAGCGTCGTTATTGATATGGCAACATGAACTAAGGAGTGTTCTGCCATCTTAGACAGGATATCTATGTCTCTATTGATCAAGGCATTTTTAGTGATTACTCCCACTGGATGTCGATAGCGCCAGAGCACTTCGAGCATCTTTCTGGTGATCCTGTATTTCTTTTCTGCTGGTTGGTAACAATCCGTATTGCCACTCAGCATGATGGGGGTTGCTTTCCATTTTTTGCTTTTCAGCTTTTGTTCCAAGAGTTCTGGCGCCGATTCCTTCACGAGTATCTTTTGTTCGAATTCGATACCCGCACTATATCCCCAGTAGGTGTGCGTATTGCGGGCATAACAATAGACACATCCATGCTCGCAGCCTTGATAAGGATTCATTGAGTAACCCATTCTCAGGTCAGGGCTATCTACTTTATTGAGGATGGTCTTCGGATATACGGGGATGTATTGATTGCGCTTCTGTGCTTGCAGGTCTTCATCATCGTCCCAGTGTAAGCCTTTATGGCTATAGCTGGTCGTGTCAAATGGATTATCAGGATTGATTTGTGCTCCCCTGCCATGAATATATTGATCAGACATATAAGTGATTTTTTTTAATTCGCTTTGAGCGTCTTACGCCTTCTACTGCTAAATGACCTTCCGTTGATCTGATAGCTCTTTTCATTAAATCGTGGATCCGTGATATAGGAGAGCTTACTCATCTGGCTGACCTCTATGCTATAGAATCCGAACTCCTCGACGACCTTACCCGTAATATGATATACTCCTCGCCCCCTGAAGGGATAATCTCGTGCGACATTGGGGAAGTGTGTGGTATCAATGAAGTAGCCTGATCGATCGATGAAGGTGCCAAAGTTCATACGCTTGCCATTCTTAGTGCCCGTATCCTTAACCGTAATCAGGTATCCAGTGATAGATATCGTCTGATTACAATACTTAGCCATGTCACTAGCGCGGATATCAGATATAGGCTCACCAGAATCGATCAAGTCAAATGGGCTGCATAGTGGGAATCCTAACAGCTCGATCTGATCAAAGGCTTCTTCGTGATCTTCTAACTCCAGCGAGGGCAACTGATACTCTTTAGGTTGCCGCTTGAAGAGCTTAGTCTGTTGTTGCTCAGTGTTCTTGGACTTATTGAGGAGCTGATGAGCCTTCCACAATAATTCTTTCTTTTGCTTACCCGTAAACCTAAAGGCGTTGACACGGATCAGCGCACTTAGCTGCTCTAAGCCGATGCCCGTGCGCTCCACGAAGTCTACCAAGTCCTCGTAAGGGCCAGAGGACTGTCGAGTGCTCACCATCTGCTTAACGAAATCTGACTCTATACCATGGACGAATCCCATTCCGATATAGATGTCCTTATCCTCGATATGACAGATATAGTCACTCCTATTAACACAAGGGGCATGTATGTTACCACCCAGCATGCGAGCCTCGTGGATATATAGCTCTGGACGATAAAATCCCCCGCCATTGTTGATCGTAGCCACCATATACTCCAGCGGATAGTGGGCCTTGAGGTATAGGCTCTGATAACTCTCTACGGCATATGAGGCCGAGTGCCCCTTAGCGAATGCATAACCTGCAAAGCTCTCAATCTGTCTCCACACCTCAGTTGACAGGCTATCAGCATAACCCTTGGCACGGCAATTACTAAAAAACTTGTCCCTCACTCGATCAAACTCTGCCCGTGAGCGATACTTACCAGACATCCCCCGCCGAAGGACATCTGCCTCGCCGAGTGTCAGCCCAGCAAAATAATGTGCTACCTTAATAACATCCTCTTGATAGACCATGATGCCATAGGTGTCTGGCATGATATCCCATAGGACAGGATGAGCCTCCTTGCGTTTTTCTGGATTACGCTCCCTTAGGATATACTCCCTCATCATACCCGACTGCGCTACACCTGGACGAATAATAGAACTGGCCGCCACTAATCCCAGATAGTGATCCACCTTAAGCTTCTTGAGCAGCATCCGCATCGCTGGCGACTCTACATAGAAGCATCCAATAGCCTTACCCTCCCTCAGCAGAGCCTTGACGCCATCATCCTGCTTGAAGCGCTTAAGATCGTGGATATCTATCTGGTCATGCGTAGGGTTGTTTTCACGGACCAGCCTCAATCCATCCTTGATCTTGGCGAGGCCTCGCTGCCCCAAGATGTCAAACTTGTACAATCCGACATCCTCCGCAATCACCATGTCAAACTGTGTCGTAGGAAACCCCTTAGGAGGGACGAATGTGGCCGTATAGTGCTGTATAGGCCGCTCCGAGATGATGATGCCCGCCGCATGTACACTTAGGTGACTCGGCAACCCCTGCAGTAGACTCGCATACTTGATGACCAGCTGTGACAAACTGTCTAACTGTTTAAATACTGGCTTGCCTCGAATGATCAGATCTAACTCTTCCTTAGGCAATCCGAAGACCTTACCCAGCTCTCGCACTGCCGCCCGAAACTGAAAGGTATTGTACGTCGCCAGCAAGGCAGTATGGGGAAATCTGTCGAAGATATATTGGGTGACATCGTTGCGGTCCTTCCACGAAAAGTCTATGTCAAAGTCTGGTGGGTTCTCACGATAGAGATTGATAAATCTCTCAAAGTATAAGTCTAACTCGATAGGATCTACATCGGTAATCCGCAGCAGATAAGCAACAATGCTATTAGCTCCACTACCTCGTCCCACATAGAAGTAGCCCCTACTGCGAGCATAGCTCGTGATGTCCCAGTTAATCAAAAAGTAGGAGACGAAGTCCTTCTCTATGATGATGCTGAGCTCCTTTTCTATCCTCTTGAGGATCTCATCTGTAGGTGTAGGATATCGATACCGCAGGTTGTCACGACAGAGTCGCCGCATCAACTTGACATCCTTAGCCACAGAGCCCGTAAAGGTCTTTTGATTCTTAGGGCTGCTACTGTCAAAATCAAAAGATATAGAACAGCGATCCAATATCTTCTGTGTATTCTGGATGAGCTGGACATGATCGAGATAGCGACCGATCAGCTCGTCTCGATCTAAAAAGAAATCTCGCTCAGAAGCATAATCCTCAGGTGTCACCTTAGTATATATGGTGTTGAGGTCTATGGCTCGCAGTAACTTATGGAGGCTATAGTCGGAGCGACTCCTAAATGTAGCCGACTCCAGCATGACCATGCAGTCCATCGATATCGTATGTCCCAGCTTGATCTTATTAAGCTGATCACTACGCACACCGACGTACTCATATGACTTTAAGGCCCGCTGTGGGATATTATCAAGGGGATAGATCACATAACAGTGTTGCCACTCTGGGGGCTCTACCGGTAGAGGTATCTCCTCCTGATTAAGGTAGCCACTGAGGAATGTGTTCATCTCCTCAAAGCCCAGATTATCCTGCGCAATAGCGACATATAGCTGCTTGATCCCATGGCGAAAGTCTATGCCCACCACTGGCTGCACACCATACTGAGGGGCTAGCCTAATGAAGTTGAGGCAGCCCGAAGTATTGTTGATATCCGTCAGGACCATGCGCTTATAGCCCCTATCTACTGCCAACTGTAGCAGTTCCTCAGGTTTAACAAGGCCATAGCGGAGGCTATAACAACTATGTGCGTTGAGATACATGTACTTGGATTGTGAGTTTGTTATAAGAAGGAAGCTTATGCCAGCATTGGGAGGCCGAGATCTCTAAAAGAGCGTGCCCTGCCGATCATTAGGGGGTTCTTTATTTTTGGATTTTTTAGGTTCAGGTTCGGTATTCTTTCGCTCGCGAGCTTGGGTCATTCCCATACCCTCCAGCTTAAGCTCTTGATAGAGTTCATAATCATACTCCGGATAGATTCGCTCCCCCATAGGCTCAAGTAAAAACGGGTCCTTAATCTTGGGGCTCTTAATCCTCGGTGATATAGGGTATGCATTCAATTCCTCTGCGGGATAGGGCTGCAAGAGATCTGTCACCTCTCCTAAGGGCAGGTCTCCATCGAGCCACTCTTGCTCATGCTGCTCCGAGAGTATCACGGGAGAGCGGTGGTGACCGACTCTTTGTAAGAGGTCATTAGCTACCGTCGTGATAATCGAAAACGACTGTACCATCTCTCCAGTCTCCTTATTAGTCCATACATCCCAGATGCCCGCAAGGGCAAAAGGGCGCTGACCCCCTCGCATATAGATCAGGTAGGGTTTGTTCAGGCGATCCTTCTTGGAGCCTTCAATAACCCCATCTACGATGACTAAGCATCGCTTATATCGGATCGCATGTCTAAAGGCAGGCTTATTGATGATGCCCATCGCTCCTCGATACTGGGGATCATCGGCTTTATTATGGTCACCCTCAGATCGAGCATTGAAGAGGTACATCTGCTTCTTAGCCCAGAATGGCGTCATCCCAAATCTAAATAGCTGTAGCTGATCAGGAAACTCATTAGTGATCACTGGAGCATAATCTCCAATCGCGACATTAGGGTTGGGACCAAAAGCTACAGGATCAAACAACCCCTCTGGCAAAGGTTTAGTCCTAAACCTCTTCTGTATCGTTTTAAGCTTTGATATGACTACGTAGCGTCCGCACATATTTTTTTAGTAGCGAGTTTGATAGTTAAAAGTTAGTAAGTTGACATGTCTCAAGTTGCATATA
>CAYPWL010000044.1:0-2289 GCA_964414425.1 uncultured Saprospiraceae bacterium | reverse complement strand
ATACTTTAATCTCATTGCCAAATAAAGCATAGATCTTACCTCTCCACTTGAACCACGAGCCATGTATAGAAATCTGATAAAGTCTTTAGTAGTATCTCTCTCAAATCCCTCTGCTATATTATTAGATATAGATACGGCAGCCCTACATATCTGATCTCGAAAAGCGAAGTCCTTATTTGACTCAAAAAGCTGATACAGCTCAACTGTTAGATCCTGAGCCTTTTGCCAAACTAAGATATCTTCAAACCTCTTTATCGTCGCCATAATCAACTTTTAACTTTAAAACTTAAGACTTTCCAACTTTCAACTCAATTATTGATGCCTATGTGCCAACAGCGGCGGTGGCTCTCCGGTAAATGGATTACGCCGCCCGATAGTCCTGGCATTCATCCCCTCTGCGCGCATGACAGCACGATCTCCAAAGCGATCTCTGATGCGATCCATCGCCTGATAGAGGCTGATGATTTCCTCGCTATCCTCAAAGAGGTTCATTTGGTAGTTGCCACCAACTAATCCACTGAACCGCACGCCGACCAATCTTACCAGTAGCCTACGATTGTACAGTCGCTTGAAGAGATCCTTCACCTTAGGGATGATGATATGATCTGCTGACGAGTACGGGATTCTACTCTGTAGCGTCTGGGTCTGAAAATCCGAGTAGCGCAGCTTAACCGTAATCACAGAAGTCAGCTTCTCCCCTCTACGCAGTTGAAAAGCCAAATTCTCCGCCATGGCAAGCAGGATAGACTTCAGCTTGGCGACGTCTATTGTATCCTTATCAAAGGTGCGCTCCGTAGAAATAGACTTGCGCTCATTGTACGGGATCACGGGAGTGTTGTCTATGCCATTAGACTTCTTCCATAGGGTGACGCCATTTTTACCAAAGACATTTTGCATCATCTCGATGGGCATCTCCTGTATGGTGCCTATCTGCTTAAGGCCCAGGTGGCAGAGCATCTGATAGGTTTTATCGCCTACCATAGGAATCTTGCGTACAGAGAGCGGCGCAAGAAATGGCTTCTCGGTGCCCATCTCTACATTGAGCTCATTGTTGGGCTTGGCGAGACCTGTCGCAACCTTGGATACGGTCTTATTAACCGACATCCCAAATGAGAGTGGCAAGTGTGTCTCCTTCAGGATGCGATGGCGCAACTCGCTGGCATACTTCAAGCACCCAAAATATTTATCCATGCCACTTAGATCAAGATAAAACTCATCTATAGATGACTTTTCATAGACCGGTACATACTCCTTAATGATATCCGTGACCATCTCCGAAAACTTAGAATAAGTTCCACTATTACCCCTAATGATAACGGCGTCAGGGCATAGCTGCCGCGCCAAGCGCATAGGCATCGCCGAGCGCACACCAAAGGCTCTCGCCTCATAACTGCATGACGCTACCACGCCACGATCGCTAGTGCCTCCGATGAGCACCGGGCGATTCTTGAGACGACTATCGAGGAGTCGCTCGCAAGAGACAAAGAAGGTATCTAAGTCTATATGTACTATACTGCGTTGGGTTGTCATGTTTTATTTATTGCTATCGAGCTTGCTAAATCACTAATGGCGGTGTTGTCATGGATCGTTATTATATCTACAATAGAACATATAGCTTAAGGCTGATTAACTGGTAATCAAGCCTGAAGGGCTGATATTTCTATAGATGAGGTTAAAAAAGGCAAAAGAAAACCCTGAAGGGGTGACACTATCAAGTATCCATGATATACTTCTGATTATAATCAATGTTGAAATCTTGTAATAAGCTCTCGTATTCCTTTTTAAAACTTTGAGATTTATGGTGCTCTTCTTGATTCAATATGTATTGATAAACACGTGGTATCTGATCGTGACTATAAGAAAACGCCCCATATCCTGATTGCCACTGAAACTTATACTTTAACCACTTTTTCTCGTTTATGAATTTTGATGAGTTGTTCTTGATATCACGTACTATATCGGATAGAGCAATTGAAGGCTTCATGCCTAATAAAATGTGGACATGATCAGCTACACCATTTACAATGATTGATTTATGTCCCTTAGCAGAAATTATTCCTGAGATATAGCTAAATAATTCCTTTCTCCAATCTGGACTTAATAGGGCCTGACGGCCCTTGACGGAGAAAACAATATGTATGTACAATTGTGTATAGGTTCCTGCCATGTTATCTAGTTCATCATTCTCAAAAATCAATTTTAATTATATCACCCCTTCAGGGTTTGGTTTCAATTCATTCTTCTGTTTCTATAATAATATCATCCCTTCAGGATTGCTTTATTTCATAT
>CAYPWL010000043.1:0-23870 GCA_964414425.1 uncultured Saprospiraceae bacterium | reverse complement strand
ATAGATACAATTATGATTGATACTATTATGATTGACACAATGATGACGGACACAATGATGATGGATACGATGATGATGGACACGATGATGATGGACACCATGATGATGGATACCATGATGATGGACACCATGATGATGGACACCATGATGATGGACACTATGATGATGGACACCATGATGATGGACACCATGATGATGGATACCATGATGATGGATACTATGATGATGGACACCATGATGGTGGATACCATGATGATGGACACTATGATGATGGATACCATGATGATGGACACTATGATGATGGACACCATGATGATGGATACTATGATGGTGGATACCATGATGATGGATACATCAGGTATTATCATGATCACTTGTCCTGCAGACACTGCGGTCATATGTCTTCTTGACAGTCCATCTTTCACCGGTATGGCAACGGCGATTTTCGCTGATACGCTATTTCATAATGATGAGCGCACTAACACTTGCCCTGTTGACACAATTACAAGGACGTGGATTGCACAAAATGAATCCTCCGCAGACACCTGTCAACAGATCATCATAGTAACGAATCAAGATTTTAATGACTTAGTTATAACAGATACTGTGAATATTTCAGGTATTTGTCCCGACGACATAAACTCGGCGTTGGCTATACAAGATTTTGCCTTGCCATGTGGCATTGAGATCAGTGACGTCCAGATATCCAACGATACCATCGTCAATGACACACAACTATTCTCAAGAGCATGGACATTACGAGACTCCTGCCGAGATACGAGCATAATGGTGACGCAGACTGTCCAATTTACAGATCCACTGGAGTTTGACATTGACAATATTGTGATTACTCCAGATACAGGAGGATTATCAGGTATGATAGACTTTGACCTATTATGTCCGCAAGACTCACTGATGTTCTTATGGTCTGATGGCTCAACCGACACGATACGTACTAACATCTCTGGTGGAGCGTATGAATTAATCGTTACAGATGTAACAGGAGCTATGGACACCTTTAATTTTGTTGTTGACACGCCAAGTGAGTTTTCTCTCAGCTGCCCCGCAGATACCCTGGTCTCATGTAATAGTAGTCTTGATCCTTCAATTTTGGGAACAGCATCATTTGTTGGATTTGACAGTGTCCGATTTGTAGATATCGTGATAGACTCTTGCCCTGGCGACTTACTCATCGATCGACAATGGATCGCCAGCGGTGCCGAGATGTCAGATACATGTATCCAGCAGATCTCTGTTCAACGCAATGGATTGAGCCTGATAGATATGGGGGACTCTTTATCCTTAAGTGGAATATGCATTAATGACTTGTTAGATCCGTCAACATTTGATCTGGCATGTGGTATCACAATAGACACCATCATACTTGATCTCGACTCAGTAATGTGTGGATTTGCAGACTTGAGAAGGTCTATAACATTTACCGACGAGTGCCTTGATAGCAGCATAATTGTAACTCAAAATATCAATATCACTGATCTTCCAGTTGCGAGATTAGTCAGTCAAGATATTTCGGCGGACAATGGAGAAGGAAATGGCTCGATTGACCTGACATTCGAAAACTGTAGTGACAGTATCCAGTTTCAGTGGTCTAACGGAGCGACGACAGAAGATCTCACCGACATCATTCAGGGGACTTATACATTAGTCGTTTCTAATGATTTAGGCTGTATGGATACGCTTGAGTTCTTCGTGCCATCTGACGACCCAACAGCATTTTTGCTACAGGTGAGAGATCGTAACAATGAGTTTATAGATGTAGACAGAATCTCTATGAGGAGAGCTACTGGGGTAGATGTCACCTCTGATATCATACGATTGGATGTAGGACGCTATCAGATGTCGGCGACAAATCAGACGGTGATCAGAGGAGACCAAATCTGTATGAACATCGTACAACCAGCGGCTATAGACCTAAGTGTCTTGGATGTGATCCGTGGACAGCGACATATACTGGGGCTTGAAAATGCATGTAACGAAGACTTGATCGCAGGAGATGTGAACTTCTCTGGAGAAGTCTCTGGCTCGGATCTCGCCTCTATGCAACGTATCATATTGGGCTTAAGTGATGACTATCCCGATAGTCTCAGCTGGACATTTGTCACCGAAGGATTTACGCCAGTATCAGTGCGACAACAGGGATGTATAGAAATCGAAGCTGACTTTTTTGATGATCGAGTTATCGAAGTACAGGCGATCAAGTTAGGGGACTACAGATGTACCGATGAGGACAACTAAGTGTGCTTAATTCAAGCGATTTACTACTTACTTGTTTTTATATTTCTGATATACTGAAGCGACGTGTTGTGGCATACCACAGGCGAGCCATAAGTATACCTAACAGCGCTCCGCCTAATACATCCAATGGATAGTGAACACCTACATACATCTGCGCATAACAGATCAGAGCTGCCCAGAGAATCAACATAGCGCTCATGGGTTTATTAGCTTTAAACAAGAGTAAGCAGAGTATCGACAAAGCAAAGTGATTAGCGGCATGACTCGAGGGGAAACTATATCCATAACCACAGGATACATTGAGCACTACCTCATGACCCGATAGTAGTTCATTGCAAGGTCGCAACCGCTGCACCAGAGGCTTAAGCACACTACTACTCAACAGATCTGTAACTGCCACACAAGACAGCAGGCTTACCACGTAGAGAAATCCGAGCTTGCTTTTATATCGAGTAAATGCCCAAGCGATGATGCCGACGTACACCGGATACCACACATATTTACTTCTTATGATGGGCATAACAGCATCCAAAAAGGCATTCCTCCACTCTGCATTGATCAGATGAAACAAGTGATAATCAAACTGGAGTATCTCGGTCATGAGCGATAAAGATACAGCAGTTTAATCGCCACTAATCATCATATAGATTTCTTTAGCTTTGCGGTCCTTAAGAGATAAACTATGACATTAATCAAATCTATATCAGGAATGCGAGGCACCATTGGAGGCGTGCCAGGCGACGATCTAACGCCTATTGATATCATTGGATTCACCTGTGCTTATGGCCACCTTATCAAGGGTGATCGAGACAAAGCCTCAGTAGTGGTCGGCAGAGATGGAAGGATAAGTGGACCACATGTGCATGGCTTAGTCGTTCATAGCTTGATTATGATGGGTATTGATGTCATCGATTTAGATATATCAACAACACCAACGGTAGAGATGGCGGTAGTAGACCACAGTGCTCAAGGTGGTATCATCATCACAGCAAGTCATAATCCTAAAGAGTGGAATGCTTTAAAATTCCTCAATGACCGAGGTGAGTTTATATCTCAAGAGCAAGGTCAAAAGATCCTCCAACTTGCCGAGCAAAATAATTACGAATTTGCCAATGTTGAACAACTGGGTAGTCACCTATCGTCACAAGGTGATATGTCGAGACATATCAACGCTATCCTTGAGCTCGGCATAGTAGACGTTGAGACTATAAAAAAAGAGAAATATCATGTGGTCGTTGATTGTATCAATAGCTCTGGGACCATATCAGTCCCCCACCTCCTTAATGCACTCAATTGTACGTACGTATTGATCAATGAAGAGATGACAGGAGAGTTTGCTCATAATCCTGAGCCCTTAGCTAAAAACCTGACAGATCTCCAAGCAGCCATTCTGGAGCACGGTGCTGATCTTGGTATCGCTGTAGATCCAGATGTGGATCGATTAGCATTCATAGATGAAAAGGGAAATTACTGCGGCGAAGAGTATACCCTTGTTATGGTCGCTAACTGGATCCTCCAAAACACCCCTGGCCCAACGGTATCTAATCTATCATCCACTTATGCCTTACGCGAGATCACAGAAAGTCATAATCAACAATATCATGCAGCGCCTGTAGGCGAGGTCAATGTGGTCAATATTATGAAAGCCAAAAATGCAATCATCGGTGGCGAAGGTAACGGTGGGATTATTTATCCGGAGCTGCATTATGGTCGTGATGCCCTAGTAGGCATCGCCATCCTACTGTCCGCATTGGCTAACAAGAAGGTGAACCTCAGCACCTATCGCAGTCAGATGCCTGATTACTTCATGTCCAAGGATAAAATCGCCTTAACACCAGAAATAGATATCGACTCACTACTGGCAAAGGTAGCCAGTGAGTACCAGGATAAAGAGATCGATACACAAGATGGCGTAAAGGTATACTTTGATGGAGGTTGGGTACACTTACGCAAGTCCAATACTGAGCCAATTATCAGGCTATATAGTGAAGGTGCTACACCTGAGAAAGCAAAAGAGCTTGCCAAGATTGTACAAGATTTTGTGTCCAAAACAATTTAGATTTATCATAAGTCTGATTGCCAGACACAACAGATGCATGAACTATGAGCAAGATATATTTTGACAATGCGGCTACGACTAAGATGGACCCTGCGGTCATAGATGTGATGCACCAAGTGATGCAGGCAGACTTTGGCAATCCATCCTCTATTCACTCTTACGGTCGCACAGCTCGTACTATTGTAGAGAAATCACGCAAGACAGTAGCAAAGATCCTCAATGCGTCTACAGGTGAAATCTTCTTCACCTCAAGTGCTACTGAGTCCAATAACATGGCTATTTTCAGAAGTGTCATCGATCTCGGGGTAAGCAGGATTATCACCTCAGCAACTGAGCATCCTTGCGTCCTCAATTCGGTTAAATCCGTACAACAGCTCTATCCGACTGTAGAATTAATTATCCTCGGAGTTGATCAGTATGGCGAACTTGATTTAGCAGAGTTAGAACAGCTACTATCATCGAGCAATCAGAAAACCCTCGTCTCTATCATGCATGGCAATAACGAGATCGGGACAGTGCATGATATCCAGGCAATCTCTAAGCTGTGTTCGCAGCACAGTGCATTATATCATTGCGATACGGTACAAACGATTGGAAAGTTTCCGCTTGACCTCCAAGAGTTGAATATCAGTTTCCTGTCAGGCTCAGGCCACAAAATCTATGGGCCCAAAGGCATAGGCATCATCTACATCAATCAAGATAATATGATCAAAGCCATGATCCAAGGTGGAGGTCAAGAGCGCCAGCTTCGCTCTGGTACCGAAAATGTATATGGCATAGCCGGATTTGCCAAAGCCTTAGAACTCTTGGATCACAATAAGTCAGAACATAATAAACAAGTCACCCTACTTCGGGATTATTTAAAGCAGGAACTGGAGACACATATAGATGGTGTGGACTTTAACGGTACCAGAGGTAGTAATATCCTACCTCATGTATTAAACCTATCCATCCCTAAGTCTGACAAGACAGACCTAATCATGTTTAACCTTGATATTCATGGAATTTGTGCGTCTGCGGGAAGCGCTTGTAGTTCAGGTACTGAGCAACAGAGTCATGTCCTCCAAGCCATAAAAATTCCAGAAGATCGCAAAGCCATAAGATTATCATTATGTCCTCTCAACACCAAGGAGGAAATTGATACTGTGGTAAGTAAGTTAAAAGAGATCATCTGATTTAATTTGGATCATAACACTACACACGAAGGCTTCATGCAGCGCTGTCTTACATTAGCCGAGCGAGGCTTGGGTAGTGTAAAATCCAATCCTATGGTTGGGTCAGTAATCGTACATGATGGCCATATTATCTCCGAAGGGTATCACGAATATTACGGTGGGCTACATGGAGAGCGCAATGCCATCATCAAGTGTAAGGACAAAGAACTTCTAAAAGATTCAACTCTATACATCACCCTGGAGCCATGCAATCACCATGGCAAAACGCCCCCATGTACTGATATTATTCTGTCCTCTAGTATAAAGAATGTGGTTATCGCTCAGTTGGATCCCAGTCCTCATATGCAGGGCAAAAGCGTCGAGCTCTTGCGTCAGGCAGGCCTATCTGTAACAGTTGGTGTATTGCAGCAAGCAGCCAAAGAGTTGAATAGAAGGTTCATCGTCAATATAGATGATACTATCCCGTATATCACATTGAAGTATGCCAGCAGTAAGGATGGATATATGGGTAAAGATGATGAGCAGATCTGGCTAAGTAATGACCAGTCCAAAATGCTCGTGCATAAGTGGCGATCAGAATATCAAGCGATCATGGTTGGCACTAATACGGCCATCATTGACAATCCTAAGCTTACTACCCGACTCTATCCCGGATCCTCTCCGATCCGCATCGTAATCGATAGACATCAGAGAATACCCAAAGGTCATCACTTACTCTCTGATGATAGAGACACTTGGATATACACTTATGATGATCAGTACGACCTTAATAATGACCATAAAAAGTTAATCATTATTCCCGAAGGACTTGATGATGAACTCACATGGATATTAGAACATATCGCTCATGCGGGCATCTCTACGGTCCTCATAGAAGGCGGACGAGCACTGCTCAATAGCCTAATTAAAAAAAGGCTGTGGCACGATGCATACATCATAGAAACTACTAAAGAACTGCACTCAGGAATCAAATCTCCCAAGTTGTCAGGCAAAATAAACAGGACCCTAATCTTAGAAGAAGATAAAGTGCTGAATATCAGGTCATTACGATTAACGGAATTGCTCGGACAGTCAATGGTTAAAGTTCCTTTAACATCCGTTAATAGTACTTAAGTGCTTTGGAAGAAACATCTGTAAGTTGTTATCTTGCTGATTATAATATTTGGGTACCCATAATTAATGAAGCACACCTTCGCATATCTAATCATCTTAATAACATTTTCCGTAGTTAGCTATGGCCAAGAGTCTATTCAGTGGAATAACTGGCAGGTCGGCATGGTCAAAGCTGAAGCAGAAAACAAAAAAGTGGTCGTTCATCTCTACACTGATTGGTGTACGTGGTGCAAAAAAATGGACCAAACTACTTTTCAAGATTCCCTTGTTATCAAATACATGAACGAAAACTTTGTCGCGATAAAGTTTGATGCTGAGCAACGAGACGACATCATCTTCAAGGGAGAAACGTATAAATTTACTCGTGGCGGTCTACGGGGCTACCATGCTTTAGCCTCTAAGCTGACACATGGTCAACTTAAATATCCTACCACAGTATTTATGGATGAAGACTCCAAGGTAATACAGATGTTACCTGGCTTTAAAAATTCGCTGAATCTTGAGACGATCTTGACATATTTCGCAGGGGATCATCACAAGAACACCCCCTGGGCGATATTTCAAATCAACTATGAGAGCGTACGAGACACTGAGCCTAACTCATTTAAGAAGACACAGTTAGTATCAGGCAAAGGGTTTTAACACTACCGTCGGTTGATGCGGTTTTAACTACCACATCTTTCTACTTCCTTACATTTATTTAATATCGTATTAGAATAGATTTCTAAATACTCTCTTGATATCCGTTTGGGTAGCCTTGACGCCGATAGTGCCGAGCAATGCTTTAGTCGCTTTGGCAGCAAGGTCGGACTTCACCATCTTACCCAGTCCTCCTCCAGATCTACTGCTTCTGCCTCTTGAAGACCGACTTGATTTCTCTTCTGCCTTTCTTTCTTTTTCTTCTTGAATTCTTAATTCTTCAGCCTCCGCCTCAGCTTGCATGGCATCCATCTTTCGAGATAGGATTTCATAAGCACTTTCTCTGTCTATCTCTTCGCTATATTTAGCCATGAGCGCAGACTTGCTGATGATTGCATCTATCTCAGCTTTGGACAATACGTCCATACGAGATATCGGCGCTCTCAGATAAGTATGTGCAAGCGGCGTAGGGATTCCTTTTTCGTCAAGACCAGTCATAAATGCTTCTCCAATACCTAAAGAAGTCAATAAGTCCTCAACATCATAGTAATCTGACAATGGATAGTTTTGAGCAGCAAGCTTGATTGCTTTTCTATCTTTTGCCGTAAATGCTCTGAGGGCATGCTGTACCTTAAGACCTAATTGCCCCAATACGGACTCAGGAATATCTGCAGGATTCTGTGTGATGAAGAAGATACCTACCCCCTTGGATCTAATCAACTTAATGATCGTCTCTATCTGGTTTAATAGAACATCCGATGCTTCGTTGAAGACTAAGTGAGCCTCATCAATAAATAGCGCCAACTTAGGTCGACCGGCATCACCCTCCTCAGGAAAGGTTGAGTAAATCTCTGCAAGCAGCTGTAACATGAACGTCGAGAACAAGCCTGGCTTGTCTTGGATATCCGTCAATCTCAGTATGGATATAACTCCTTTACCATTATCATCCATCCTCAACAGATCCTCAGGGTCGAAAGAGCGCTCACCGAAAAACACCTCTGCACCTTGCTGCTCCATAGCAACAATCTTTCTGATGATCGTACCAACAGAAGTTGATGACATCTTGCCATACTCTTCTTCTATTTCATCTTGACCATCACCAATAACGAAGTTCAATGCTTTCTTAAGGTCTTGTAAATCAAGCAATGGCAGTTCATTGTCTACGCAATACTTGAATACTACAGCCAGTATACCCGCCTGTGTGTCACTTAAATCAAGGATCTTAGCAAGCAAGATTGGACCAAACTCTGAAACTGTTGCTCGAAGTCGAGCACCAGGCTCATCAGATAGCGTCAAAAACTCGATCGGTGAAGAACCTGCCGTAAACGGAAATCCTATCTTCTCGTGGCGCTCATCAATCTTAGGATGCCCAGAACTTGGCATTGCCAGTCCACTGAGATCACCTTTGATATCCATCACTAATGAGGGAACACCATTAGCGGATAGTTGCTCTGCAATAATCTGTAAGGTCTTAGTCTTACCCGTACCTGTAGCACCTGCGATAAGGCCGTGACGGTTAAAGGTTTTTAGCGGCAGCTTAACGATAGTATTCGTCAATACTTCACCATCCAGCATAGCGGCACCCATATCGATGCTATCGCCCTCAAACTGATATGCTGACTCTATTTCCTGCTTAAACTTATCAACCTTGCTCATACTATTCTCCGTTAAAATGTGATTGTGTATTTTACTTAATTATTGTTCCAGTGATCTACTCGCTGTTGGTAGCGCTTCTTACTCACTGGCCAAGATCTAATATTAATATTTCCTTCAATGTCCTGTTCTATGTCGTCCTCGATTAAATCATCAAACAGCTCCATTCCTATCGCCTCTTCGAGTTCGTCTATTGTGACGGCATAATCCATGATAGGTCTCGTACTAACCTCATGATCCATGATAAAAGCAATACCCTTGATATCAGGATTATCGATATCTACTACTGCCTTATAGTATTGCTTAGGCACAGCTACTTTATTCTTTTGACCGATATACTTATCGACATCCCCAAAGATCGGTCCTGTAATCACATATAAACGACCATTCTTATAGGCCCAGTCTCTTACGGTTTCTTCCAGTTCTCTCCAGATGCCTCCATTAAATGGTATCAACTGTGGACTCATATTACTCATATAGAATGACTCCCGCATAGCCTCCTTGTTAAAGGCCATATCACCCGCAGGCGCCATATGCCCACGGCTATACCCACTGCCTCTGTAATCATAATAATTAGCTGATTTAGAGGACACTTCTGGATCTTCTAAGAAGCGATCATGACGCTCCACATTGGGGACGGCAAGCTCTGATTGATTAAGCCCATAACTCACCCATGCTGGCTGCTCGTATTTTTCTACATAACCCAGAGAGTAATACTTGTGATTGACCACCTCAATATCAGATCTGTCTGACTTTGGGATGAGGTATGCCCTATCGTAATCTTCAAAGACTACATTCACCCCACTCCCTGACGAGCTATTGGATTGAGCATCAATAAATCCACGTCTCCCAATAAAAAATAGCACCACAGCGACTGCTATCATCAAAAAGACTCGGATTGACAGTCCCACAAATGGGTTTTTATTCTTGCTATGATTTTTTCTAAACTTCGCCATTACAAGCGTTAGGTATTGTTCTAATTTTACACGTGCCCTAAGGCGTACGCTAAAATAGATATGATCTACCGAAGCTGGCAATATACATTAAGTATTTTCCTAATTCATATAGGATTTAGTCTAAGTGGGCAGAGCCCTTTAGCTGCTTATCAACTCGCAGGCGGTGGTGTTAAGTCAGTCCAAGTGAGTAGCCTGCCGACGATTAACAATCCCTTGTCTACATTATATCATGGTAGTGGCAATACCTTGATAGGGTCTACAGAAGAACGCTATTTTTCGGGTGTTAGCTCATCATTTATAGCCTACACCTATGCCGGAGAGCATCAAGGCTTAACAGTTGGATTTCACAATTATGGGATATCTGAGTTCTCACTGAACACTTGGACGGCATCCTATGGGAGACAACTCACGGACAAGTTACAGATTGGCGCTTCGTTAAAATATATAGACTTGTCAATACAAGAAATCACCGCCGTCAATAGAGCTGCGATCAATGTGGATCTTGCCGTTAGCTACCAAGTCCTTGAGTCACTAAGCTTGAGCTTATTAGCTGAGAATCTCAACCAAACCGATGATTTGGTAAGTAGTATTTGGAGTGCTGGTGCTCAGCTTACGATCTCGGATCAAGTAGCTCTCCACGCCGAATATCAATATGATGCTACCGATGCCAGATCGACATTTGTGGCTGGAGCAACCTATAATCCTATTGAGGAGCTTATGATATTCTTAGGTGTCAACACTACTTTTCAAGGGCCAGCCATCGGCCTACAGTATGCCTGGAAGTCAGTATTTATCGCTGCTGGCGTAAACAATCACTTCCAGCTTGGTCAATCTGGATCATTGACCTTGGGTGTTCATTTTTAATTGTAGTGTGCCATACTTCTCTTGCCACGATAGGGCTAACAATACCACTCGGTTATAACTCAACAAGCCCTCAGACACACCATGACTCTTCAAGTATTGATCATACACCAAGTCTCTAAGTCTCGGCATGATATCCGGATAGCGCCTGCTATAGCTGATAATATCCGATAAATCATTCAGAACCAGTGGATTCACGGTGCTCATGATATTCTGAAATCGCTCCTTATCTACACGATAGGCACTCGACCTCAGATACCTCCAATATGCCATATAGCCCGAGTACTGCGATGTAAGACTCTTACTATTGACACAAGCCAAAAGTGCCCAAAAATTGCAATCATCCTCCCCAGTTTGACCGTAGCCGTGTGACATCTCATGCAGTATCGTGTAGGGCCAAGTGATCGGATGAAGTCCCGCATCAACATGGCCTTCGCTGACGAATGGCAGATATACACCCGCCGTACTCCAATATAGCAGGCTTCCCTTAGGGTACAACATCCGGACTCTAACTCTCCCCGCATGTGGCACATCTAAAGAATTAAAGATGCTGACTAAGTCCGGGCGATAGATATCATCATCTCCCGATATAGCCTCATGCCAATCTATAGAATCAGCTAAGGTAGACCGCAAGGTAGATAGGTGATCAGAAACATATTCCAGTTCCCCAAAGAGCTCATCCACCTGCTGATCGACATAGGATGAGTCCAAAAGCTGATCAATCTGGTCTACACGCTTATAGTTAAATCCCCAGGCCAGATAGAAGAAACTGTATAGTAGACATAAGGTCAAAAACACACTTTTAATAATCTTCCGGCACGTATGAACTATGGATTGATGTTCTCTTCTCAATCCTCTGATCCACCGATAAGTCATATATAACAGTAGCAGGATGAAGAAGTAAACCAAAGGGACAGGACTCCAGCCGAAAGTGTAATCCCATACGTATCGCCACAGACTAAAGACTCCAGTCGCATAAAGTGACTCTACAAGTGTCGACTGTTCTTTCAGAATATAAAATAATAGACCAACCATAGCTGCGATCAGTAGCTTAGCTATGTTTTGATCAATTTTTTTTTTTCTAAAATATGTAAACAATGTTTAAGATATTTGTTTGAGAACTGTATTAAATACGACCAATATCTCGTTCTACGAAATAATTGGAATCATTCTGTTTACAGTTTGGTTACTTAGATTAAGCAAATAAAAATACCCTTATGGCATTCGAATTCACAGATACTAACTTTAAAGATACAGCACTTGCCGAGCAAAGTGTTTCAGTGGTAGACTTCTGGGCAGAATGGTGCGGACCATGTCGATTGGTTGGCCCAGTAATCGATGATCTCGCAAAAGATTATGATGGTAAAGCATTAGTAGGAAAAGTAAATGTTGATCAAAATCCCGAAACTTCTATGAAGTACGGTGTAAGAAGTATTCCTACAATACTCTTTATCAAAAATGGTGAAGTAGTAGATAAACACGTTGGCACAGCAACTAAGGCAACATTGTCTCAGAAGCTTGACGCACTATTGTAGGATCAATTACAGATCCAACTAACTAAACGAAATACAGAGCCCTTGCTACTATCATAGTGAGGGCTCTTTCTTTTTACATCTCATAGTTCAACGACCGTCGGTCTATAACTACGCACTGATTATCAGAATCTCGGCCAATACTTAGCTCATCATGTACTGTACTTGTCCCTAAGCAAGTTATATAGCGGTGGCGGTTACGGTTGTGGGACCCACTCTATTTTAATCTTTCTACTTTTACTATATGAGCTTTTTTGACGTATATGATCTGAAATCTATCGAGAACTTAGACTTGCTCGCACGCAAGGTCGTAGAAGGATTCATCATAGGATTGCATAAGAGTCCATTTCATGGGTTTTCAGTAGAGTTCGCCGAGCATCGGTTGTACAATAGTGGTGAGAGCACTAAGAATTTGGATTGGAAGATCTATGCTCGTACGGATAAGCTATTTGTCAAAAAATACGAAGAGGAAACCAATCTCAGGTGCCAGATTGTCTTGGACGGTTCGTCATCTATGTTTTTCCCCAAAGATCTTAAAGTCAAAAACCTGTCCCTAAACAAGTTTCAATATTCGGCACTGGGTGCTGCGAGTTTGATGAACTTATTGAAACGCCAGCGAGATGCGTTTGGCTTAAGCCTATTCGACACAGAGCTTAAGATTCATACGCCTAACAAATCCAGTAGTACACATTACAAACTGTTGTTGAGTTATCTCGAAAATGAGATACAGAAAGAAGCACTCCAACAGACGGCTGACATCCCAGCTACGCTTCATCAGATTGCGGATCGGGTACATAAGAGATCATTAATCATCATATTCACCGACTTTTTTGATCGAGCTGATGATCACGAGGAGCTCTATGCGGCACTACAGCATCTTAATTATAACAAGCATGAGGTAGTCGTATTTCACGTGATGGATGAGCCTTTGGAGATGGCATTTGAGTTTGAGAATAGGCCCCACTTATTCGTCGATATGGAGACGGGCGAGCAGATCAAGCTACAATCCAATGAGCTAAAGACCGCCTATCAAGCCAAAATCAAAGAGCAACAAGAGCGCATCATCCAGAAATGTCTGCAATACAAGATAGATTACGTCCCTACTAATATCCGCAATGGATATCACGAGATACTCAGACGATACTTAACAAAACGATCTAAAATCAGCAAATAATTATGGCTATAAAGCTGTCCGACTATAGCACAGATGCTCCTAAAGGAGTCGACGAACAAAAAATAAGAGATAAGACTAAAGAACTCGCCAAAGAGATTGCGGCACTGCAATATGATCTGTACAAAGAGAGTAAGCAGGCATTGCTGGTGATCTTTCAGGGTATGGATGCCAGTGGCAAGGATGGCTCTACACGCAATGTGTTTAGATATTGTGGTCCGACAGGTATCTCAGCGCATTCATTTAAGAAGCCCACAGACCTGGAGTTCTCGCATGACTTCCTATGGCGTGTCAATAAGATCACACCGGCTAAGGGGGAGATCACAATATTTAACAGGTCACACTATGAGGACATCCTGATACAGCGTGTGCACGGATGGATCGATAACAAGCGGGCCAAGGCACGCATAGATGCCATCAATGCTTGGGAGACACTACTCACTAAAGATAATAATACTCGCATCCTCAAATTTTACATGCACATCAGTCCAGAGCGGCAACTTGAAAAGCTCCAAGAGCGCATCGACGACCCCACTAAAAACTGGAAGCATAAAGCACAAGATTGGGAGGAGCGCAAGCTATGGGATAAATATATGAAGTACTACCAGGAAGCGATCAATAAGTGTGACGCCGTACCATGGATTATAGCGCCTGTTGATCAGCGCTGGTACCGCAATTACTTCGTAGCGGAGAAAGTGCTCAAAACTCTCAAGGCTATGAAGATCAAAGTTCCAACTGGTATAGAAGAGTAAGATGGAAACCACCAAAATCAGAGTGGACAAATGGTTGTGGAGTGTCCGCATATTCAAGACCAGGACTCAAGCGACAGATGCCTGTAAGCGTAACAATGTCAAGATAAAATCCAAAGCTGTTAAGCCCTCTGCTTTGATCTCTCCAGACGAGATCATCGAAGTACATAAGAATGGCTTTAATCTCACCTTTAAGGTACTCAAGCTCATCTCCAAGCGAGTAGGCTCACCGATTGCCGTGACCTGCTACGAAAATCTCACGCCAGAGAGCGAGATGAATAAATACAGCGACTGGTTCGTCGGTAAGGGGCGGCCAGAGATGCGAGAAAAAGGAACCGGTCGACCTACAAAACGAGAACGGCGAGAGATCGACATCTATAAAGACCGTATCTTTTGGGATGAAGAGGAATTCGATTAACACGATCAACGTATAACTATGCCAACTAACAATAAACAGACGGCCTCATTCATGGTGCGATTTAATCAGAGCATCTATGAAGATAATGGACAGGCCGAAGTACAGTGGAGAGGTAAAGTATCACATGTCCAAGATGGTGCATCGATCAACTTTACTGATATGTCTGCGGCTATGACATTCATAGAGGAGAAGCTCACGGCCCTAACTAAAGAAGCAACATCGGATAAAACAATAGAAGAGCAAGAAGGCATCATCGAAAAGTCTCTCTACATCTGGAAAAAAGTCAGAGCCACAGGACCTAAGCTCATCATGGATACCCTTAAGGATCCTAAGAAGCAGGTCAATCAGCTCCAAGATCAGATCCAAGATCAACTGGCGCATGTCAGCGAAGAGTTCAGCGCAAAAGTCGAGATCGATCAATGGAGGGCCGCCAGTAAGTCAGACTTTAAGCAAGTCAAAGATGAGATCGCCGAGCTCAAAGGGCTCATCGCCACCCTAACAACGCAGGTCAACAAGTTGACGAAATAAAGTCGGTGTGGACCAACAACACATGACCACTATACAAGCATCAACTGAACGCAAGGAACAATGTCAGATCCATATCTATACCTTAGGATCATTTAAGGTAGTTAGAAATGGCATCACCTTAAGTAGTAAGGATTGGGGCAGGGACAAGAGCATCCAACTGATGCAGTTCTTCATCTCCAATCGCTCTCGATCAGGATTACACAAGGATCAAATCATAGACAGGCTCTGGGGCGAAGCCAGCGATCGAGATTTTAAGGTTGCCATGCACGGCATCAACAAAGCTCTTGAGCCAAACCGTCCCAGCCGTACTGAGCCCAGCTATATCCTCCGCAATGGCATCAGCTATCATCTCAATCTCGACAAGATTTGGATCGACATCCATGAGGCTGAGCAGTTCATCATCGCCGCCAACCAGTGTAGCGATCAGGATACAACGCAGTGCATCGCCCTCTACCGAGCCGCCATCACTCTCTACGAAGGCACCTATCTCCCCAACCGCCTCTATGAAGACTGGAGTGCCGAGGAACGTGAGCGCATGCAAGTGCTCTTTATCGGTGCATACACCGATCTCGCCAGCCTTATCCTGGATGAGCACCCCATGGAAGCCATACGTCTTATGCAAACCGCACTACAGATTGACCCACTCTGGGAAGAAGCATACCGCATCCAGATCCAAGCCTACATCAATCGTGGCAACAGACCCATGGCCATCAAAACCTATGATACTTGTGTCGCCACGCTCGATCGAGAGTATGGCATTGCCCCGCTGCCGCAGACGATGGCGTTGATTAAGAGTGTTAAGGAGTTGTAGGGACCGAGTTGGGCAGTTGAAAGTAATAAAGTAGCGAGTTTTCATGTATTGAGAAGCGAGTATGTATGCTAGGTCCACCCCCGGCCCCTCAAGGGGAAAAAAGAGTTCGATGTAGCGAGTATTGAGAGTTATATTAAAGTGTAAAGTTCAAGTAGCATAGAGTAAGTGATTTTTTTCAAATCGAAAGAGGAACGACTGAGTCCGACTTCCAGCGAGGCAGGATATCTGCATACTTGAGTCAAAATGCGTCTAAGTCCTTAATCCCCCTAACAAGGTTGACAGTTTCAATTACGCATTCTGCGCTAACCAATTAAGAAATCTCCTTGAACTCGATTTGAAAAAACCATTATGAAAAAAGAAGCGAATGGAACGACCATAAACTGAGGATGACCGCCTGATCTCGTAGAGTCGAGTGCGACAGTACTCGAAAGAAGGAAACGACCAAGTCGATGGGTAGCTCAAAGCAGCCTTGCGGAGAGCTATTTTATGGTCTTGATTATTGGTTCTTTTCAACACGAGTTGAAAGTTAAAAGGAGAAAGTTCAAAAAGAGAGAGTGTGTGTATGAAGATAAAGGTAGGAACGGAATGCGGGCTTGGAAGGGGCATCTCAAGTGGGTGACCGCCTGATCTCGTAGAGTCGAGTGCGACAGTACTCGAAAGAAGGGAACGACTAAGTCGATGGATAGCCCAAAACAGCATCGCAGCAGAGCCTCTGATGGCCAAGGGTTTTGGGTACTTTTGGCCGATTGCAATAACGTGTATCGAGTAGCGAGTGTTGAGTATCGAGACTAAATGAGTGCAAAGCGCTAAGACAAAAGAGCATAATAATACTCGTACAATTTATGTTTCCACTCTGATCTACATGAAAAAACACTGTAAAAAAGGAGCGAGTGGGTTGACCATAAACTGTGGGTAGCGGGAGCAGCATCGCAGCAGAGCTATTTTATGGTCTTGATTTTTGGTTCTTTTCATCCAAGGAAAAGAACAAGACTTATCTGCAGAGAACAATGCTTGTACTAACCAAGCTGAAGATATCTCCACGCTGGTCGATATGAAAAAAACACCCTCCCCCATTTGTAACTCATCTGTAACAAGCCATATTGATATTTGTATTCATAAATCGCAACATCACGTATCATGGCAACAAAAACATCAAACACAAAAACAGCTGACCAGCGCAAGACACAGGTCAAAGACAATGTCAAGAAATTTCACGATGGTATCCTTAAGACATCGGAGGAGATCTTAAACGGCTCGGTGAAAGCAGGAGAAAAATGGCAAGAACTTATTGCTAAAGCGCTCAAGAAGACAGAACCTATCGCTGAAAAGAACATCGACATTCTATTCGATACGGCGGAGAAAGTAATGGTGGAAGTGGAGACTGGCGCCAATCGAGTAAAAGACATCTTTGGTATCGAGGATAAGCTATTCGAAGATTTGAAAGGTAAGATCATCAACAACGATCTATTCAAAAAATTCAAGGGAGAAGTTGAAGAAATTGTAGATGAAGTAGCTGATACAGATATCGTCAAGAAAGCACGCAAGGCGGCTACTAAAGCTAAAGTAGAAATCTCTGATGCAGTCGAAGAGATCAAAGAAGACGCACGCGAAGCAGTAGAGGCTATCAAAGGTACAGTCACTGACAAACCAGCAGCTAAGAAAGCAACAGCAAAGGCTAAGGCTGTAGCTGAGGACATCAAAAAGAAAGCGCCAAAAGCGACTGCTAAAAAAACAACTACGACAGACTTAAAAGCCATAAATGGCATCGGTCCTAAACTTGAGAGTATCCTAAATGACGCTGGCATACATACGTACGCAGACCTTATTGCATCAGGCACAAAAGGTCTCCAAGAGATCTTAAACAACGCTGGATCACGCTACAAGTCATTTGATCCATCAGAATGGGTTGAACAGGCTAAAGCACTCTAATCATAAATTAAATACACATTAATAAATCATATACCATGGCAACTAAGACAACAAAGAAAGTCGCTCAGAAAATAAAAAAATTCAATGTAGAGCAGGCTATCGAGAGAGTAAGGTCTACATCTATCGATGTCAACAACTTCGCTCTTGAGGCTACTGAAGATCTCGTTAATGAGACTATCGCAAGAACTGAGCAGTGGCAAGGCATCGCTACTAAAGCTCTCGCAGGCGGTATCAAGCTTGCTTCTAAGCAGCAAGATATCGTATTCGACACATTAGAATCACTCAAAGGGCAGTTCGTCCACGGTAAGAAGAGATTCTCAGCTTTAGTAAACAAGAACTAAGGCAAGACCAACCTTGAATAACAATTTAAAGACTGCCGGAGATGCCCCTTCTGAGGGCATCCTTCGGCTTTTTTAATTTGCGTTTCGGGAGAGATCCCATACATATATCCTAACTAACTATATATTGCAACCGTATCAGGACTATTGGAACCTATAAATCCAACTTAATAAACCTAAACCTATGTCCACATCGGTACAGACCATGTTAGCAGTTAAGAAGCCTTCTTTTTTTTGGCTTGCCACAGAAACGGGCCGTGCCTTATTCGAGTGGAGTACAACGATCCCATTTAAGTTCTTGGATAGACATAAGAAGGGTTCCGGTGACGGTCACCCCGTTCTACTCTTGCCAGGATTTATGGCTACGGACTCTTCTAATAAGCCTCTTAAGAAATACTTGACTAAGCTGGGCTATGATGCTCATGGCTGGGAGATCGGGCGCAACTTCGCTAAGGTGGAGTATATCCAAATCCTCATTGACAAGATTCGTGAGCTTCACGACGAGAGTGGCATGAAGGTGAGCTTGATCGGATGGAGTTTAGGGGGCATCTATGCGCGTCAAATCGCTAAGAAAGTACCAGAGCTGATCCGTCAGGTCATTACTATGGGTTCACCATTTGGAGGCTTGACAGAGCAAAATAATGCTCGCTGGCTACACAACATTATCACGGTTGGCAAGGGCACTCAGAATGTAGATCCTGAGCTACTGGCAGATATCCCAGTTCCTCCTAAAGTGCCTTTTACGGCGATCTATACTAAGCAAGATGGCATCGTGCCGTGGGAGGTATGCTATGAGAAAAACGAGAGTCCAATCATCCAAAATATCGAAGTACGTGGAAGCCATCTCGGTCTCGGGGTCAATCCTACAGTCCTCAATATCATCGCAGATCGACTGACGCATAAAGAAGAAAACTGGCAACCTTTTGAACCAGAGAACCTCCTGACGGACGTACTCTTCTACCCATCCCTATAGTCACAAAAAAGCCCCAGCGAATGCTGAGGCTTCTGATCGTAGTTTTCCTCAATGTTACATTGAGATCTGTTTCTTGGCTTATAGCTGGCTGGCTCTATATGTTGCCTGCGCCTTATATTTTTCTTCAGTAACCTTAGAGTAGAGCGTCTTGGCTTCTGCTCCGTTACCTGACTTTTCTAATTGCTCAGCTAAGTAAAATGTGTACTTGTCCGGCACTGCGCCACCTTTAATCTCTACGGCTTTTCTCATGGCTGCGATGCCTTCAGTATACTTCTCCATAGCGCCAAATGATCGCGACAGGTAGTAGTTTACATCTGCATTAGCAGGAGCGTCCGCATTGTACGCTTCAGCCATACTGATAGCCGTATCATAATCCTTAGAAACGTATGTCTTTCCGATGAGTACCTCAGCTTTCTTGTATCTGCTGGTTACTTTATCAGCTTTACCTTCTTCGTTAGCCTTCTTAGCTGCCATGATATAGCTGTTGACTGCTGCGACCTTGTCGCCTTTAGCTTCTTCTGCTCTACCGATACCCTCATAGTTAGACGAGTAGCTTGGGTTGAGCTCGATGCCTTTGTTGTAGAGTGCTATGGCACCATCATGATCGCCAGCTTTTCTTTTAGCATTGCCTAAATTATAGGCTGCTACTGCACCGTTCTTCTTAGATAATCCGATGATTTGCTCATTTTCAGAAGACATCGCCAGCTCCAACGCCATTTCCATTTTGGCTAAGCCACCTTCATACTCTTTGGATTTTAGCATGGCAAGACCCTCATTATATGTCCCTGCTGCCGTCGGCGCATCTTGGGCATTTATCGCAGATACACTCATCATCAGCGCCATAATCAGCATCATCATACAGTATCTCATTGTCAACATATTTCTATTGATTTTAAATTTTAAATTTTAAAGATAAAAACCTCTCGCACTCTCAACACATTATCCTGCATAAGGAAGTGTTAAATCATACCATATGTAACACAGCCTACTCATCCAGTGTGGCATATATATCCGTCAGAGTTGTCTTGAGACTCCCTATAATTTATTATCATTAAGAGACATTAAATCTTCACCTTAGAATACACTGAAATGATCAAGGAATTTTTAGATCGAATAGATGTTGAGGATATTGAGGGCGTGAGCGGTATGGATGCGACCTTCCTATATGGAGAGTCCCCTACCAGCCCCATGCACTTGGGTTCGGTGGCGATAATCGAGGGTGATCTAAAGTTTCAGACCTTTAAGAAGATCATTGAGTCTCGTCTACACATGCTCCCGAAGCTCCGCAAGCGCTTGATGGATGTGCCCTTGGGTGTGGACTATCCCTACTGGGTCGATGATCCCAACTTTGACATATCGCTGCACTTACAGCATGTAGCACTCCCTGCGCCAGGGGGATGGGCAGAGCTGCGAGCCTTGTCTTCGAGCATCTTCTCGGAGCCTCTGGATAAGACACGGCCACTATGGAGCTATACCTTTGTTGAGGGCTTAGACAATGTATCGCAAGTCCCTAAAGGCAGCGTCGCCATTATCTCCAAGGTGCATCATGTCGCTATCGATGGCATGGCAGGTGCAGGTATGCTGGCAGTCCTATTTGATCTGGCACCATCGGACAAGGAGCCACCAGCGCCAAAACCTTTCAAGCCAGAGCCACTACCTAACGAACTCAAGCTTATCTATAAGAGCGCCATCAGCTTCGCCAAGAATCCACTAAAACTGCCTAAGCTCGTCACAGAGACTGTCACCTCTACTATTAAAGCAGGGGTGCTCACACGGGTGAAGCGCATGGATATGCCGACAGCGCCCTTTACAGCGCCAGCAACACCATTTAATGGGATTATATCAGCCTCTCGCAAGTGGAACTCGACCATCTTAGAGTTTAAACGAGTGCGCACCCTGAAGTCAATCATGGGATGTACGCTCAATGATATCATTCTGAGTATCTGCGCAGGAGCTCTGCATAAATATCTGGTGACCAAAGACAAACTACCGATTAAGCCCCTGGTCGCCATGGTGCCGATCTCTAATCGAGCCAAGAGCGATACCTCGGCAGAAGGCAACAAGCTCTCTGCCATGCTCGTACAACTCGCTACTAATATCGAAGACCCGATCGAACGACTGGAGGCTATACAAGCCAATGCAATCCGTGGTAAGACCTATAATAATGCGCTTGGCGCCAAATCTCTCAGCAACCTGGCAGAAGCAGTGCCATTCGGTATAGCGAATCAGGCGGCTAAGATGTACTCTCGATATAACATGGCGAAGGCACATAACCCTGTGTTTAACCTCGTCATCACTAATGTGCCTGGACCACAAGTGCCGCTATATATCAATAAACATAAGCTTGTATCAGTAATGGGTACTGCACCAATCATTGATGGTATGGGACTGATGGTGGCCATCTTCAGTTATAATGGTCAGTTGACGATCAGCTCTACTTCTGACGCTCGCTCTATGCCAGATATTGATGTATTCAATCGGTATATCCTCGAGTCTGCTAATGAACTTGAAGAGCACATCCTCAACTATAAGACACAGGCCGATAAGAAGAAAAAGAAAGGCAAGCCTGCCTCTGATGCCTTCTTTGAGAATATTAAAAAATTCATCAAGAAAGACCCGACTGCAATTAAAGCAGATAGCGGTGTCTATCAGTTTAACATCACAGGCCCAACTCCCGCTACTTGGAGTGTCGACCTCAACAAGCAGCCAGGCGCACTCCGCCGAGGTGCTGCCAAAGATCCTGATGTTACCCTAACAATCAGAGAAAAGCATCTGCTTAATTTAGGTTCGGGAGCTCTTGATATTCAGACCGCATTTGTGCAAGGTCGTGTCGAGATAGATGGAGATCAAAAGAAAGCAATACGGTTGGTGAAGATATTGAGCTTGTTGCCAAAGATGTGATGTAGAAAAGATCAGAAACATCATGGCTAAAAGGATAGATATAAATTCTCATTCTGACTATTACCAAGCAATAAACCAAACTGTTGACTATTTGAAGGGAGTAATCTAAGAATTATGGAAGTCAGTATAAACTTAGCAGTTGCGAAAGAATGGAGAGAATGGAATAAACCCAAGCAAACGGGCACGGTTTTCAGCTTTGATAAAAATATGCTAAGCGAAATAAATGACCCTAATATCAATACACTACTTGGCTTGAAAGACCATATAGAGGATGTGTTAGACATCTTGACCAAAGACTAATAATATAACATGATCGCACTTCTGCCGAAGTCTACCTCTCAATGAAATCACCCCTATCATACCGCAAAGCCATTCCATTCTTCTGTCATAAGTCAGAGGCTGCTTTTCGAGCAGACCCATACGAGAGATATGAAGATATGGTATTGCGACAAGTGGCACTGCACTTAGCGGATGAGTTGTGGGGAGGGTATCTCATGCAGGGTATACTGGACTTTGCTGATGCCTCCTCCTATCCCGATGATCCCCAGCATATCGTGGAGATCGGTTGCGGAGTGGGGAAGTGGATTGCTGAGTTAGCGCAACGATATCCGGAGTCTGACTGTTGGGGCATCGACTATAGCTACCAGATGCTCAAGCAAGCCCACGACTATTGGGTGCAGGGTCAGGACATCACACTCGACGTCTCTAACAAGGGATTCGATACCATACCCGTGCTCAAGGGACATGAGCTCAAGAACTTGAGCTTCGGATTAGCGGATGCTGTCGATCTCCCATTTGACAACGACAGTCAAGACCTGATCGTCAATAGTCTCTTGCTGGATCGCTTATCAGATCCTATCCGTGGCCTACAGGAGATGTACAGAGTATTGCGTCCCCATGGCCGATTAATCATGGCTACTCCACTCAACTTTCAGCATGCTGACCATTGGGATAGGCTCTACCCCGCTTATAAGGTCCGTGAGGTTCTTATTGATTTCGGCTTTACCATCACAGCGTGGCAAGAGGATCTATTGATCCATGAGCCCTTGGATGCACATGGTAATCGCATAACTTGGAAGTGTGTGGCTTTGGCGGCGACTAAAGGGTGATAAAGCCTCTTGTTGATCATAGCCTAAATAGCATCAAATTGCACTGTACCCAGTTAGCTGAGGATCTCTCCTCAAGGTCGAGATGACAACAACTTTTTTTTCAAATCGACTGTAGGGAGATTTCTAAATAGTTGGCTCGATAGATTCAGTCTTACATCCAAAAACACAGTTGTAAAGGCTTTTCATACCGACCAGCGTGGAGGTATCTTCAGGTGGGTACTCTATTGATTAAGAATCTCTCTTATTGATTAAGAAAATGGCATCATTAGAGTTATTTATAAATTTACCTTTCCCACTGGTCCATATAGTAGTTCCCTTCGAAGAGGTACTTTTGCAATCGGCAAAAAGTACCCAAAACCCTTGGCCATCAGAGGCTCTGCTGCAAGGCTGTTTTGGGCTATCCATCGACTTAGTCGTTCCCTTCTTTCGAGTACTGTCGCACTCGACTCTACGAGATCAGGCGGTCACCCACTTGAGATGCCCCTTCCTCTCGCTACTCAACACTCGCTACTCGATACTTGATACTTGATACTCGAACTTAACACTCGTTACTCCCCTCTTTTTTCAAATCGACTGTAGGGAGATTTCTTAATAGTTGATTAGCTGAGAGTGTGTAATTGAACTTGCTAATGATTGATAGGTCCTATGGACTTAGGTAGATTAGTCTCAAGTATGTAGATATCTCAGTCGTGCCTTCTT
>CAYPWL010000042.1:0-23952 GCA_964414425.1 uncultured Saprospiraceae bacterium | reverse complement strand
GGGATGGGCTAAATGTGGATGATTTTATTTGCGATAGAGGAATGTGTATTTTGGTTAAGTTGGGGCCTAAGGTTTACATGATTTTTACAAGTAAGACTTTGAAGCCCAAGCCCGAATTGATATAAAGGCAGAAAACTATTGTTCTGTATATATTCTGTAAGTTTATGCAAAGAGATAGGTAAATTGTAGGCTGTAGAGATATAGGTCCTATTTGATCTGCTGAGCTAGAGAGTTGTGCATCAAACAAAATGACCAATCCTCCTTTTAAATCAAATGAAGATTATCATGGCTGAAGTGATAGGCACTACTATTTGCTTACAGAATTAGAAAAAACGATTCTACGTGGAAGACATTCAATCAAGGGACGACATTGTCATGTTTTTAAACAAGTTCTACAGAGCTGTCCGAGAGGATCGACTTATCGGCCCTGTATTCCTACATAAGATCGATAGGAGTGAGTGGCAACAACATCTGACTAAGATGTATAGCTTTTGGACCGCCGTATTGCTGAGAGAGGTTGATTATAAAGGCAATCCCTTTGCACATCATATAGGTCTGCAGACGAGTTCTGAGCATTTTGATAGGTGGATAACTATTTTTGAATACGTGATCAAGACTAATTTTTCTGGAGTGAAAGCAAATCAAGCGTTAGAAAGAGCGCATAAGATCAGACATATATTTGATACACGCCTCAGTTATATGAATGCCAACCGTCAGACACGTCGGATACAATAGGTTAATACTTATCTCGATTAGTAAGCAGGAGCCTCTGGTATGAAAGGATTACAAGATCTACTACAATTGGGAAACCCAATGCTCTACGAAGTGTCGGAGCAAGTCCGACAAACAGAGCTTGAGGATGTATCATCATGGGTAAAGGATTTACATAATGTGATGGCGGAGATACGTCGGGTCTATCGATTTGGACGAGCGATTGCTGCACCCCAATTAGGGATTATGAAGCGACTCATCTATATGAACATAGATGAACCCCTCATCTTGATCAATCCCGAGATTATAGATAGGAGTGAGGAGACCTTTGAGCTATGGGATGATTGTATGTGTTTCCCCAATTTACTGGTAAAGGTCAGGCGTCACCGTCGTATTACTATTCGCTTCAGAGATCAACACTGGAACTCACAAGAATGGCAGGTCGAAGGGAATCTGTCAGAACTACTACAGCATGAGTATGATCACCTTGAGGGTATACTATGCACGATGAGAGCGATAGACAATCAATCCTTTAGATGGAGAGGTTAGTACCGATTATTTAACAATTTTGATTATTGAAGGAGACTATATCATCACACATTTGAGTTTGTACTATATGTTAATGTTTGATTATGGAGTTATTAGCTGAGATATTCAGTACTTGGTCCGCTACTGTATTTACGATCATCTTTTTTATCCTGTTTTATTACGGCGCCAAGCGTCTCCTTGAGCGACAAGCAAAGGGTAAGACCGATAAGAAGCTGATCAGATCATTGATTCTATTTAGCATAGGGCTTTTTGGGATCATCAGTGTGATCTTAGCATTACCCATGGAGTCCGAACAAAAGAACTCGGTTACGAGCTTGCTGGGCATCGTGCTTTCGGCAGTATTAGGTCTGAGTTCTACAACTTTTATTGGTAATGCCTTGGCGGGTATTTCATTGAAGTTGCGTCACGATTTCAAACCAGGAGATTTTATCGAGATCAACGATATTTTTGGGAGGGTTACAGAGCAGGGGCTCTTTGATACAGAGGTGCAGACTCCTAATCGAGACCTGACGAGCATACCCAATCTCTTATTAGCCACAAGTCCTTTCAACGTTACGAGGTCTTCGGGCACTATATTGTTCACTGAGGTTTCTCTCGGCTATGATGTCAATCGATTTAAGATCGAGGAGTCTTTGATTAAAGCTGCAGAGCGCGCTAAGCTGAAAGACCCTTTTGTTTTGATTACAGCGCTGGGGGACTTTTCAGTAGTTTATAGGATTAATGGTTTATTGGAAAATGTAAACTCCATCATTACTGCCAGGTCTATGTTGACAGGTCATGTGATCGACTCTCTACATGAAGATGGAATAGAGATCGTCTCACCTAACTTTATGAATCAGCGGCAAGTGGGTGATACAGTGTTTATACCTAAGAAGCATCGTATAAAAAATGCAAATATGCTAGACAAGACTTCTGAGTCTTCGGATAGCCTCATATTTGACAAAGCTGATGAAGCTGAGAACATCGAGAAGCGTAAAGCCATACTATCGGATGTCGAGCAAAAAATATCTGATGAGAAGGCTCAGTTAAAAGAAGCTACTACATCTGAGGACAAAGAACAGATTCAGAAAAGAGTTGATGCCGCCATAGCATTAAAAAAGAAACTCGAGACAAGAATCGATGAACGAGTAGATAAACTCAGCGATAGTTAATCACCTATTAGGAATACATTGAGCCTTACTTAAACTCAACAGCTCTACCAGATTACCTGATCCCTCGCAGACTAACTATTGTCTATAAGGAGGTATTAATTTTAGATAACTATTGACGTCTATAGTACATCACATGCGGGTTTGTAATCGCCGTTCCACAAGAAATCGTAATGGCAAATACTCCACTAAACTCCGAAGTATTATTGGCCGCGTCAGTTGAGGTAGCTGTAATCAACGAACCTTCGGTAAGTCCAAGCCCAGTCACATCAACTTCAAAATGAATTTGAGATTGTGTGCGATTGGTGATGGTTCCTGTTCCGTCATTATTATAGATTCCAACAGATCCTGATAGGTCGTCAGTACTTCCTTCGACAGAATTGAATAAGTATACGGCACCCTCTCCAAAGGAGGTTGTAAATCCACCTGGAAGTGGACTAGGATTGGCTTCGCCATCGGCTACGAAAAACTCAATATTAGCACCATTGGGAGCATATCCTATGATCGTCAGTCTATCATCAATCAATGAAACTGTCGTTAGAACTGGAAAGTTAAGTAGATCATTAGCTCCAGAATCTGTATCACCATCATCATTAGAGGTGACACCATTAAAATCTAAGTCTATACCTAAATTCCCATTATTTGCAGTTTGATTACGACTGATGCGATTTTGAAGAGAGGAAGTTGATACCGCGATACCTGCATCAGTATTAAACTTAATGAAGTTCCCCACGATTAACTCATCATTATTCACTCTGGTTGGAGTGTATCCGATAATGTTTAATGAGGAAGTACCTGTCACAAAAACTCCTCGTCCTCCATTGCCGATATCAGTAGAACCATCTTGTCCCACTCCTATATAATTACCTGCTATTAGATTATTATTTGAATTGGATACTCTTATACCATCTCCACCATTGCCAGAGATCACATTCGCTTCGACAGCATCATTGATATTATCTGAGTTTGTACCTATGATAGTATTGCTAAAGTTTCCTGTAATTTCGATCCCGTTAGTATTATTGCCGAGATCAACATTGCCGCTCAGGTCAGTACCTATGTAGTTTCCGGAGATTACATTATTAGCACCAGTACCATTTGTTTGTAGTCTTATGCCGGTACCATTAGCTGAGATAATGTTACGTTCCAAGATATCACTATTGCCATCTGCATCTGTACCGATTATATTGTTGGAGGACGTGCCTTGAAGTTGTATACCAAAGTTCCTATTTCCTCTGGCCACGGTGCCAGATATATCAGTTCCTAAGTAGTTGTTAGATATAACCTGATTGTCAGAATTGAATAATCGGATTGCATCATTTCCATTTGAGGAGATCACATTTCTATAGATGTCAGCCGGTTGCGAAGACGTAGCCCCATTATACCCTATGACATTGCGGCTTACAGCATCCCTTACAAATAATCCGTTAAACCGATTTCCAAGAGGTGCGGAACCAAATTTGTCTAATCCTATTATGTTACCAGCGATCAAGACATTGTCAGTTCGTCTGATCTGCACACCTTGATCATTATCGGAGATTAGGTTCCCTTCATTGCCATCATTGCTGCCATCACCATTAGTTCCTATAAAACTATCAGTATAACCATCAAGATTGATTCCATAACTTGTATTTCCTTGACCAGTGATTCCATCATTTTGGGTGCCTATATAGTTACCCCATATATGAGTGGCGGTATGGTTTGGTCTCCCTAAGATTCCGGATCTAAATCCATTAATACTGAATCCCGAGATCGAAACTTGATCAGCATCGATAATAAATCCATCATTAACATTAGTCGAGCTTGTTAATTCGACATTTATATTTCTCGTTGCAATGTCTCCTTGTATTGATCCGTCTTGCGTATAAGCAGAGACATGCGTACGATCATCAGTAATATTAGGGTAGTTAGTAGGATTAGTTATCACATGTGGACCAACCCCATCAATCTCGAAAATAGAAGTCTCCCAACCCAAGGGTTTGTCAAAAGCGACTCCTCCAATAGGGGCGTCTTCTTGGTCAAGATTCGTATTATCAAGCTCATTACTATTTATGACAAATTGTCTAAGAGAACCTTGGCCACTTTCATTAGTATTGACTACGACATCAAAGTTCACTCCGAAGTCCACTCCAGAGAGATCCGTAGATCCAATCATAACTGTAGATACTGACTGAGCCACATTAGTTGGTGTTGTCAAGGTTGATACATTATTATTGGCCGCATTAATGCCGGCATCTTCTTTTGTTGGATCCGAACCACCGATCTCATTAACAAATGGTGTTAGTCCATCGTGTCTGTAGGTTTGTACAGGTATTGTGGCCAGCGGAGTGCCATTAGATGGGCGATTAGAGATAATCGAACTACTCACCATCCTTACAGTGAAGTCACCGGTTCCAGCATCAATAAAAGTATATCTTCCAAGAGCGTCAGTCGTCGTCGTTCCTAAGTAATTTCCACCTGAATCGTATAATTCCAATATGACATTATCAAGTGCTATGTCATCTGGATTCCATGATGATGATTGAGCTGACAGGTCTGCAGTGACATAATCTCTCCCTGATCCACCACCATAGTTGATATCTTCAAATATGACTCCCGATAGATTGAGACACTTGATAAGAGATGCGTCCTGCCATAGATTATTAGGAGGTGCACTATACATATGTCCTAATACCAGTCCATTCACATTTACACTTGGCGCACCAGCCCCCACAAATCCATCATCATCGGGATCATTGACACTTTCTTCTCTTGCATCATTACATCCATCACCATCAGAGTCCAGTTCATATGGATCATATATACGATCGGGTATATCTTCACTATCTGATATAGAATAGACTCTTACACCTCTGTCTGGGTGACTTTCTAAATCATCCAAAAATCCATTTGTTCCACTATTTGCTAAAGCGTCATCTAATACTCCATCTATATCAGCGTCGACACCAGTATGTCCAGCTTCATTTAGATCATATATACCATCGTTATCACTATCTAAATCAAGATGATTTACTATACCATCATTATCAACATCAGCCTCTAACTCGCAGACATTAACGTTTACTGCAAAATCATCGAACCATGTTGGTGTGTTGATATCAGTAGTCTTTCCATAGAGATACACTCTAAACGAATAGGTCGTATTGGGTAATAGTAAATAGAAATTATCATCAGCTTCGGGATTAACCGAGGTAAATGAAGGATCGATATTGGAATCGATTGTGTAAATCGTTGAAATCAATTGAGATGTGACAAAACCATCATCTGATACTATGATTGAAAAATCGTATCCATAATTATCTGGAACTGCACCATTTGAAAATCCTGATTTGGTAAAAGAAAAACTGTTGAAATAGATAGCATTTATATTTGCTGCTGTGGTAAAACTGTATTCCACGTAGTCTTGATCGGCCATGGCGTCACTAAGAGTGGGTTGGTCAATGCCTATTATTGAGAGCACAGTGCTCTCAATGGTAGTGCTGATGCCAGATCCATAGACTTCTTGTGTTGCTCTCGCAATAAATTCAGGAGCAAGTATTTCAGGATCTATAGGAGCAGCATTCATGTTGTGACTCCACCAAATTAATCTACTAAATACACCCCAACAGTTATATTCATCTTGATCTCGTATCCCGTCGTTATCATCGTCTATATCGCATTGATATGATATGCCATCGTTATCATTATCCTCAAGCAGCGTACATACATTATCAATAAGTTCTAGACAGAATGAATCAAAGAAAGCCGAGCCCGATCCTGCATTTTTAGTTCCATATACTTCTACGGTCGCTGCATCTGTTGGTGCGGTAGCCGTAACACTATGGTGTTCATAGAAGTCTTGAAAAACCTCTCTGGAACGCTGATATACTCTATTACCAGTGATATCCCTGAAGATGAGACCTCCAAATGTCTCTTCAGATCCTTGTTTTTTAGCAAAAAATGAAGCGGTATATGTTTCACCCGGTATTACAGGTATGCTTTGGTGTCGACCACCAGTGCCTCCGCTAATTAACATAGCACTAGATCCTGTATAGCTGTCCGAAGTTATACTTGTATTGCCATTATCTGTCCAAGCTGTAAAGTTAGACTCAAATTCTTCATTGACCAATAGGGCAGAGTTACAAGTTACAAGAGCAGGTGGTATGCCATTAAATAGTCCAAAATCAAAATTTAATTCAGACGTTGCGTTATCAAAAAATTGTAATGCTGTAATGGGGCCATCAGAGTCTACATTTCTACTTCCTACATTTGAGTGTGTGGGATTATATCCTGATGGAAAATCAGAAAACACTAGAAAATAATCTCCTAATGGAAAGTCAGAAAATAGATATTGACCGCCATTTGCTGAGATCGTCCATAAGAGTTCTGTATCTCCGGCACCTGGCTCAGCAATACCATTGCCATTAGAGTCACGATATAGCCCGACTCGAACACCATTAATTCCTGGTTCGCCTGGGTCTTGCATGCCATTGCCATCTAGATCATCCCACACAAAATCACCGATAATCGGTAGAGAGTTCGGGGTGGCTTGTATACCAACTTTGATGCTTTCTGTTGGAAGTAAATTTGCACCTGTCGAAACATTCCTTGAGGTGTAACCAAATGAGTTCCAAGCTATCTCTCCAGAAGTCGGTGCACTAACAGGGACTCTCATCGGGATCTCTATGATTATTGTATCGTTGAGATCGAGAGTTATACTTGTTAAATCAAATTTTAAAGCAGTAACATCCGAAATATTAACCGGTGGAGAGGTAGACCAATTAGGATTGTTACATCCTGCAGGGTACGGAGTTGGGTTCGGGCCTGCGAACTCATCTCTACAAGGGTTATCGACTGTCGTATATGACGTAATCATCCCAGGTACTGGAGATATTGGTGCTACAAGATTAGGTCGCCATTCAGAAAACCGATCTGAGCTCTCGTTAAGTACGTGCGTATCATTTACGTGAGGTAGTACGTCTAAGACCATTATATCATCAAGTTGAGAGTTATTAGGATTAGTAATAGTAATCCTATAATCAGCAACTCCTCCCGGTACTGTTGTGCTCACATTGGGATATTGGCTGTAATCAGTGTCTAAGCTACCTATAGCAGATTTTTGAGCTTTTACACCTGCAGATCCTAGTCCTCTAAAAATTTCTATTTGATCCTGCCTTATTTGACAATAATCAGCTGCATATCCGCCTAATATATTGTTTACATCAGCAGTGCCGCAAGAAGCATGAACTGAACCCGTAGCGTTATAATAATATTCAACCGTGTTAGTTCCTTCTAGAGCACTATTGCCTACAACCACGTCAAATAAAAAACCACAACCTGACCATGATCCGGTCGCTTCAATAACAAATTCATTATTAAATAAATTATCATAAACAAATCGTACAATCTGTCTTCCATCAAAGTTAGTGGCTACCTCGATAATAGGTGTTTGACCATCAAAGGCCGTACAGCCGAAGGTCTCCCTCAGTGAATTAGGTATGTATGTTACACCAGGTGGCAACAATAATGACATTACCCCGCCGTATATATCCTGAGTCATAAATGGGGGATTGAAATATAAGTACTCTACAGATATAGTGTCTCCGATCAGTGATGTAGTAATATTGATATCTGATCTATTTTTAAAATTCACTTCTCCACCCACTATATCCGCTTCTAATCCATCATCAATGGTAGTAGAGAGGCAAGCTTGATCTGATATTTGGTTATTACCTGTATCGAGTCCGGCGTAGTCTGCACAATTGGTGTAGATAGAACCATCGGGAAGAGAGTCATCAATTTCTGCGTAAAGCACGATTGCGGCTCTGAAATTGTCTGGGTATCTCAGCGCATTGTAAAGAGGTGATGCGGAAACATCACCAAAGTCAAACCTTATTTCTGTTATACGAACACTGGCCGGGAGGTTTAAAAATTCAGTATATATTACTTGCCTATTATTCAAGTTAAAGTCTCGCCATAAAATCCAGTTAGTAGGATCATCTGAGGAGCGATAATAGAGTTCTGCGGTATGATCGACAAAAGGAAACTCAGGAGTCCTGATTTGTACGAGATTTAAGTCTTCCGGTATCACATCAACTATTTGATAGTTTTGGATGGGGCTGAGGCCGCCGTTTCCAAAGCGTACCGCCCAAAACTGTACACCTCCAGCAATCTGATTTGGATCTCCAGACTTGTTGGCTTGAAATAAGCTTGGGTCAATTTGTTGACTCCCTGGAGCTAAATTAACTGTAGTTTGGTCTGTAACAGTTCCAGCATTGGGAGAACTGGCTGTTATGATATTAGTTGCACTACTTCCTGATATAGAAAATATTGGATATTCTACTTGTATTAATATTTGAACACTCGACCCATTACCAAGGGCATTACCTGGGGCGTCATCAAATGTTATGGTATAGTCACGGGTAACCGGATCATAATCTGCACTTGCAACCCCATCAGGTAGGGGTGATGAAAACCTTATAAAGTCCAGTTCCTCTGGTATAGTACCTGTCACCCTTGAGTTGAGACAGTCGGATGTTGTGCTGTTACATGAGACATTGACAATAAACTCAAAGGGTTCACCCACTCCGGGAGAAAAGTTTGACGAAGTCTGGGTTAACAGTATCTCTTGTCCAGAGAGACTACATACGTATAAACCAAAAAAGAAGACAATTAACAATTGTCTCATCATTGTTTGCATTTAGGTGTTATCAGAAGAAGGTGTTATTTTTAAGGACACCTCATAAACTCCTTATTAAATCTTATGATCATAAGACAAGATTTGTGTGTGTCTCCCCTTAAGTATGAGCAGTTCCTTATAGTCGTTTTGTAAGATAGTTGTCAAATGATAGATCTGGCATTTTATGATTTTTAAATTCTTCCTGTATCATATAGTAATCTTGCACGTGGAGCGCTACCAAAATATGTAACATAGATCAGATAATTGTAAGTGGCACCTTTTCACTTCATTCGTGTAATTTGGTCAAGGAGTTTGAAAACTTTTCACCGAGAATTACTCTTTATAAGGGGTGAACGATATATTACTCTCTATCAAAAAATATGAACTATGATTGATACTATTGAGCAGTCCAAAGGGATGACTACTGAGCAAGATTTTATGCCGATCAATGGTACCGATTACCTTCAACTCTATGTAGGCAACTCCAAACAGGCAGCACATTTTTATAAGGCAGCCTTTGGTTTTCAGTCATACGCATATGCGGGCTTAGAGACAGGCCTGAGAGATCGAGAAAGTTTTGTGGTCATACAAGATAAGATTCGGCTTATTCTTACCTCTCCGTTGAAAAGTGGTACTGATATAGGTAGACATATCGATCAACACGGAGATGGCGTCAAAGTAATCGCACTATGGGTAGACGATGCCACTTACTCCTATAATACAGCGATGTCGAGAGGGGCTAAGTCATACATGGAACCCACTGTAGAAGAAGACGACCATGGTAAGGTCGTAAGATCTGGTATATATACGTATGGGGAGACAGTACACATCTTCGTAGAGCGTAAGGATTATCAAGGACATTTTTTGCCAGGGTATCGGAAGTGGGAGACTCCCGATTACAATCCAACCTCAGTAGGTCTTAAGTACGTCGATCATATGGTGGGCAATGTAGCCTTGGGCAGGATGGATCACTGGGTATCCTACTACGAGCAAGTCATGGGCTTTGTTAACATCCTTAGTTTTGATGACAACGATATTTCGACGGAGTATACAGCTCTCATGAGCAAAGTGATGAGCAATGGAAACGGGCGTATTAAATTTCCAATTAATGAACCTGCAGCAGGTAAAAAGAAATCTCAAGTAGATGAGTATTTAGAATTTTATGAGGGTGAGGGTGTCCAGCATATCGCCGTGGCAACTGATGATATCATCCAGACTGTTCGAGACCTAAAGAGTCGAGGTATAGAGTTCTTAAGAGTGCCTCACACCTATTACGATGTCGTCACAGACCGAGTGGGGCAGATCGATGAAGACTTGGCACCACTAAAAGAGTTAGGTATACTGGTAGATCGAGACGACGAGGGCTACTTATTGCAGATCTTTACGAAACCCATAGAACCTCGACCGACGATGTTCTTCGAGATTATCCAGCGTAAAGGAGCTAAGTCTTTTGGTAAAGGGAACTTCAAGGCATTATTTGAGGCGATAGAGCGCGAGCAAGAGCTCAGAGGAACACTGTAAGTCATCAAACAAATCATATAGTGGCGTATATCTATAGTGTCAAGAGTCGAGTAAATAAAGAAGTGGTATCTGCATGGGAGAAGTTCTTTGTTGAGAAGCATTTAGATGATCTTGTGGAGACTGGATGTTTTACTCATTATGATTTTAGAAAACTGCAAAGTGATGATCCCATGTCTGCTCACTACATCAGTAATTATTACTATGAAACTCCCGAGCATTTAGAAAAATACTTAACGGATTTTGCGGATGAATTGCGACAGGATGTGATCAGTAGATTCAAAGGGAAGTATCAAGCAGCACGTGAGCTCTACACCATATTAGCCAAGTAAAATAAAGAGATGATTGATCCTACCATATCCAACCCAATAATTGAGCGGTTACCAGATCATCTTAAGCAATACATCTTGCCTCAGAATTATGATCACTACACGTCCGAAGATCAAGCCGTCTGGAGGTATGTGATGCGTAAGAGTGCTAACTTCTTGCCATCAGTGGCTCATGAGTCTTACCTCACTGGACTAACTCAGACAGGCATCAGCACTGAAGAGATACCGAGTATGTATGGGATGAACCGCATCCTCAAGGATATAGGTTGGGCGGCCGTGGCAGTTGATGGACTGATACCATCAGCAGCATTTATGGAGTTTCAGGCATACAATGTCTTAGTGATTGCCTCAGATATACGCCTGATCAAAAACATCGAGTATACACCCACACCTGATATCATACATGAAGCGGCAGGACATGCGCCGATCATAGCGAATCCAGATTATTCAGAGTATCTAAGGATGTTCGGTGAGATCGGAGCAAGAGCGATTAGCTCCCATGAGGATCGTCAGCTATTTCTTGCCGTAAGAGAATTAGCAAGCCTCAAGGAAAAGAAAGACGTGCAACCTGATCGAATCGCTCAACTCGAACAAGAGGTCGTAAGGCTACAAGAGGAAATGCAAGAACCATCAGAATTGCAACTTCTTAAAAATCTCCACTGGTGGACTATAGAGTATGGTTTAATCGGATCAGTGGATGATCCTAAGATTTATGGGGCGGGCCTGCTATCGTCTATAGGAGAGAGCAAGTGGTGCTTATCTGAGGAGGTGAAAAAGTTACCGCTTAGCATTGATGCAGTCTATCAATCATTTGACGTGACACAACCGCAGCCACAACTATTTGTGACACCGTCATTTTCTTATCTGAGCGAAGTCCTCAATGAGTTTGCCGAGACGATGGCAGTTCGTACGGGAGGACTCAATGCCGTTGATAAGCTGATCAGATCCAAGCAGTTAGGCACGATAGAGCTCAGTACTGGTTTACAGATTTCTGGTGTCCTCACAGAGCGATATACTACTGGAGATGGTAAGCTCTGCTATATACAGACTGCTGGTCCAACAGCATTAGCCTATAGAGAGCGAGAACTCATCGGACAGAGTACGGATCGCCATCAGACGGGTTTTGGTACCGCCATCGGCAAGCTGGTCGGGATCAACATGGAGTTAGAGGATATGTCTCCACGAGACTTGAAGGCTTACGGCATCGTAGAAGGAAATGATATCAGCCTCGAGTTCGAAGGTGGTATCACGATCACTGGCCATGTCGTAACGGGTACTCGTAATATACATGGCAAGATTATGTTGATTGCCTTAAAAGGATGTAGTGTATTACATGAGGATAGACACATCTTTCATCCAGATCAAGGGATATATCATCTTGCTATAGGTTCCAAAGTGATCTCTGCATATGCGGGTCCGGCAGACCTCAGTTCATTTGATCTATTGGATCATGTGAGATCTGAAGATTTAGCCCAAAAATCAATAATACATCTTCTGGAGGATATATATCAGCGTATCAGATCATATCGTATTCTTGGTGTGACGGTTGAGAAACTCAGTGCTCTAACCGATCATGTACTTGATAGTTATCAGACAGAATGGTTAATCCTAATCGAGCTATATGAATTGCTTGCTCAGCATCATCATCCCAAGGCGCATAAGGTGGAGCAGGTACTACAAGAGATAGCGGCTAGCAATGATCAACTCCAAGAACTCATATATAGTGGATTACAATTGATCCATCAGGATTATGTGATGACTGCTTAAGAAGTAGTTTAATATCGCTCTCCTATATGAATGAAATGCAATTGGTCTAATAAGTATTGACCAACGGACATTAAAGTAGTCTAAGTAATCGCAGGGTAGTATCTTCACCTATAATTATTCATGACGCAATTATTAATGTCTCTTACTGATATCCGTATCCTCGATGTGATCGACATCCTGATCGTACTTATTCTGGTATGGCAGATCTACAAGCTGTTGAGAGGTACTATTGCATTCAACATATTTATTGGGTTGATGCTACTCTATGGTATATGGTATGCGGTCAGCTATCTGGATATGAGGCTGCTGACCTTCTTGTTAGGGCCGTTTGTCGGATTTGGAGTGTTGATATTGATCATTATTTTTCAGCCTGAGATTAGGCAATTTCTACTCTTTTTGGGAAATAACACGCTGAAGAATCGCTTTACCTTTTTGGAGAGATTATGGGGTGATCAGGTGCTAACTGATGATTCATCTGTCATGGAGATTGTAGATGATATCTATCTCGCCATGCAAAGTTTTAGGGAAGAACGGGTTGGAGCACTGATTGTACTCAGCAATAATAGAGAAACCCCGATATGGAATAATTCAGGGCAGGTAATCGACGCTAAGGTGTCGTCTCAATTGTTGCGCACGATCTTTCAAAAGGAGTCTCCTATTCATGACGGAGCCGCTATCATGATTAATGATAGGATCTATTCAGTCAGCGTAATACTGCCTGTTACAGAGAATAACTCTATGGATGCCGACCTGGGCCTGCGCCACCGTGCAGCAGTTGGAGTATCAGAAAAAACTAATGCAACCGCATTTGTAGTATCAGAAGAAAACGGCTCCTGGTCAGTTGCAGTAGGAGGAAAGTTAACTAAGCTCGTTAGCCCGACCGCATTGAAGGTTCAACTTAAGGAAGCACTCAAGCGATAGAGCAAGGCTCAGTGCCTACTTCTGGTCCAAACTTCACTTGAATAGTCATATACTCTCAAATTTGAGTATTATTCTGTTTAATCGTTTTTCCTTGTTTCCATTTACTATACTTTTATAGGCTATGAGTAATACCACTACTTACATCCAAGAACATAAAGAGAGATTTATTAGAGAGCTTCTTGAACTCCTTAGGATACCATCGATAAGCGCTGATCCAGTTTATGCGCAAGATGTCAAGCGTACGGCAGATGCTGTGATAGATTCTCTGCTCAGCGCAGGAGTCGATGTCGCAGAAAAGTACGAGACGCCGGGCCATCCAATAGTTTATGCGGAGAAAAAGGTTGGAGCCCACCTCCCAACGGTGTTAGTCTATGGCCACTATGATGTGCAGCCCCCAGATCCATTGGATTTATGGGACTCGCCACCCTTTGAGCCAGTAATCAAGAAAACTAAACTGCATCCAGAGGGTGCAATATTTGCCCGTGGTTCTTGTGACGACAAAGGTCAGATGTATATGCACGTAAAGGCATTTGAGGCCATGATTGCAACGGAGAGCTTACCATGTAACGTTAAGTTCCTAATCGAAGGCGAAGAAGAAGTGGGCTCGGATAATCTCGGTGATTTCATGGCGGGGCACCAAGACCTATTATCATGTGACGTGGTACTCGTTTCGGATACTTCGATCATTGCTAATGATGTACCATCGATTACAGTTGGCCTAAGAGGACTCAGCTACGTCGAGGTAGAAGTGACTGGCCCAAATCGAGACCTACATTCAGGTGTATATGGCGGTGGAGTTGCTAATCCGATCAATATCCTCTGTCAGATGATTGAGTCATTGCAAGATGATCAGAATCGTATTACGATACCATCATTTTACGATGATGTCGTGGTGGTGTCCAAGGCAGAGCGTGCTGAGATGAATAAAGCACCATTTAGTCTGTCGGATTATAAGAAAGACTTAGAAATCGGGGATGTACACGGAGAGGAAGGATATACGACGCTGGAGCGCACGTCTATTAGACCGACGCTCGATGTTAACGGGATGTGGGGCGGATATATAGGCGAAGGGGCTAAGACGGTACTTCCGTCTAAAGCGTTCGCTAAAATCAGTATGCGATTGGTCCCTAATCAAAGCGAAGAGAAAATCACTGAACTGTTCAAATCTCATTTCGAAAGTATTGCGCCCGCAGGTGTCAAAGTAGAAGTCAGACCGCATCATGGTGGCAAACCGGCAGTGACACCTACGGATACAGCAGAGTATAAAGCCGCTCATCTGGCAATGAAGGATGCCTTTGGTAAGGATCCAATACCGGTACGAGGTGGCGGGAGTATTCCTATAGTCGCATTATTCGAAGATATCCTCGAAGTAAAAACCATCCTTATGGGATTTGGTCTTGACTCTGATGATATCCATAGTCCTAATGAACATTATGGAGTCTGGAATTATATCAAGGGCATAGAGACCATACCGTTATTTTACAAGCATTACGCAGCTCTAAAAGCATAGATGCTTCATTTTGATATTATCACCTGTCTCCCAGAACTATTGGAGAGTCCCTTCCAGCACAGCATATTAAAGCGTGCTCAGGACAAGGGGCTTGTCTCAATAGCTATCCACAATCTGCGCGATTATGGTCATGGTAAACATAAACAGATCGACGACTATCAGTATGGCGGTGGTGCGGGGATGGTGATGATGGTTGAGCCATTGTCACGATGTATCGAAGGACTGCAGAAGCTTAGGAGTTATGACGAGATAATCTTCGTAACACCGGACGGTCATCAACTCAATCAGCAGAGAGTCAACAAACTATCGCTTGCACAAAACATAATGATTATATCAGGCCACTATAAGGGTATCGATCAGCGGATACGAGACAAGTACGTTACTCTCGAGATCTCGATCGGAGATTATGTGCTGAGTGGGGGAGAGCTGCCTACAGCAATCCTCGTTGACAGCATCAGTCGTGTAGTGCCAGGAGTTTTAAATGATGGGAGCTCGGCATTGAGTGATTCTTTTCAAGATAATCTGCTGGCGCCACCAGTCTACACGAGACCTGCAGAATATGATGGTATGGAGGTGCCAGAAGTACTCCTATCTGGCAATGATGCACTTATTGACGAATGGCGCTATGAGCAAGCCTTGTCGCGCACTAAGGATCGAAGGCCAGACTTATTAGAAGAGTAGGATTACTCCAGTTCTATCCCAGGATAGAATGTACCCCAAGAAAACCAGTAACCCATAAATTGTGTAGGTAACTCTAAATTCATATCTACCGCATTAACTGATCGCCCTAACACGTCATACTTGATGCCCGACTCGTCAAAAGCTACGAACGGGAACTCGCCCTCGATGAAGGTTAAATTACGATCGTTTATAAACGCCACCATGAAGTTTAGTTCTTCACTACGTATAATGAACAGTTCCTCGCCACCTACATTGTCGGTGAAGGCATCTATCATGGCTCCATTGTCATTAAAGGTGTATACCTTGTTGCGACCATTCAGGTTGATTACACCCAGCGTACGCTGCTTAGCTAATAGTCGATCATCCTCAACGGATATAGGGAATAATAGCCTACTATTATTAGTGCGGTAGTCATTATACGGGTATCTATCATAATCACGATCAAATCCAGTATTTGTATTCATAACTTGAGCATCTGGAAAAGCGTCAAGCAGCGTACTAAATTCCATTTCTACGAAAGAAAAATTTTCGGATTGTGTGCCAATCAAGCTCCCATTCACACAATCTAAGCGCTGCTGAGACCAGGTGCTCTGTGTCAAGCGATCAAATGGCATAAGATTCGTATTGAAGAGGAGTCCAGATACACCAAAAGTCGTCTCTTGTCCATTGATGACTCGATTCCATCCTATGCCCGTGCCAGTAAGCGGGCAGTACGTAATCGCCATTTTTTCATCACCCACTTCGTCATTGACAATCTCGTGCCAATCCAATATTGGGATTGGATAGGCTTTTACGCCATCGCCATCGGGGATGACCATCATCAAATCATCAGAGCTAAGAAAGTTGACATCTGTTGCTCTCGTGAATTGAGGATTATCAATGGCAGGTATGCCATCGACTCCTGGGCCGCCATCAAAGACTTCCTCTTGAGGAATTAACCACTGATTAGGGTCTACTCCTGGACCTGGATTAAACGTCGGTGTAGGAGTGCCCGAGTCCTCGCCACATGCTGCAAAGATTGCAGCTATGAATATGAGTACATAGATTGCCTTAAAATTCATATTGAGCATTTAAAAAGTGATCGGTTGAAAAATTTCATTTTTCGAAAAGCTAAATCGCTTATACAAGCTTATATTGAGGGTGTACGTCGTTGCTAATTGAGTTTCATTTACTTGTGTAAAAAGTGGGATTTCTCCCGTTAGATCGATTCTATAATCATCTCGAAGGCTTAAACCCAATCCACTACGTAAGAATAGAAATGTGCCTCCTGTACCGCTATTATCAAAACCATCTAAAACATCACGCTGAGCAGTACGAAATCTCAAACCCAGTGACGGACTGAAGATTTGGTTGAACCATAAAAACTGATCACTGACGCCTGTTACAATTTGCAGGTCATTGCCAAACTCATAACTCTGTAGTCCACCTCTGCTATCTGGATTTACGCCAGTTCCGCTATAGATAGCATTAAAGAATATAGAGTTAGTAGGTCGAGTTCGAGATTGTATAGTAGCCGAGGTGAAAAATATCGCATCCCAAGCACCGCTGCCAGGTTGTAAATCTTCTACTAAAAACAATCCTCGATCACTCAAGAAGTCTGTCCGCGCCAGTGGTATCTGTGGTCCTACACCCAATCGAATATTAATGGGTCCCTGGAGCACATCGTAGATTAATAATACCACAGGATCACCGATCCCAAATGTGGACTGCTGGTCCACGTTGTTATTGCTTCCGTAAATTCTGCGAGTTTGACGCACCAGTGAAAAAGAAGATTCGACGGTCCATCGATTGGCGAAACCATAGGCGGTCCGCAGTAGATAGGATTGTGTAGTCCTTTTTCTTAGTCCATCAGTAAGTTGCTCTGCTCCAGAATAGAGGGATTTCAGAACATTAAAATCCGTTGTAAAGCTCAGTTGTAAGGTCTTAGCTTCATCTGCACCAAAACCGAGATTACTACTTACAGGGACCCCTCCTGAACAGCAGGTTTGTCCAGTAAGATTAATCCCAAGTAGGATACAAAAAACGAATGTTCCAACGACATCTCTCATATTCACCACGCCACAGACGAGATTCTAAGGTAAGGCTTATCTTGATTCATTCGGTGTCAATAGAAAGACACTCAATTGAATTCGAACTGTGTCCTTCATGACGTCCAGTTATTTTTTGAAGTCCGCTGGCGTGAGACCATTATTAAACTTGATATCTGTCCAGTTGACCTGTATCCACGGAGCATCACTTACATCCGCATCCCAGGTAGATTGCTTGTATCGTCGCTTAGTAGGAATCAGAAGATCGTCAATCTTTTCATAGTCTACCTCCATCAATAATGGTGTATCAATTAATCCAAAGTCCGCAACTGTGAACAAAAACTGTTCTATCATACCGCTACTTTTATTAACATGGACTTGGTAGATATCTGTAGGTTTATCTGGACTTGAGCCAAACGAAACATTGATGACATCATATGCCTTATCATGAAATGTTTTTTCTCCCAGATACTCATAGGTCAAGCCTGGGTCTAATAGTTTGGGTAACATAGCAAACCAGTAGTAGTTAGTTGGTCGATTAAATGTGACTCGTGCCAGGGCTGTGCTGTCTGTCACTATAGATCCTTCATTCTTCAGCCAATATTCCTGTCCGTCATATCCTTGTTCGATCGTGCCTTCGAGATTAGGCAATGTGCGTTGATGCTGCTTATACATACCATATGATAGTTCATTTTGAAACAGGTATTTTTCAGTTGAAATATCTGACTGACCATCTGGCGTGGTGTACGTGTATGTATAGACAACATCCTTCTTTGCGACAAGTGCGGGCATGTCGCCCACCTTCTGTACAACCTCATAGATTATTTCGTGAGCCTTGTTTTGGAAGGTTGTAGCTTGCTCTTGATCATGATGATCTTGAGAATGAGACTCTTTCTTCTGACAAGATGATACTGCAATGACAATGCAGAGAGAAATCAATATTCGCATAAGTATTGTTTAAAGGTGTGTATAACGAAGTATAAAGGCATAGAGCGTAAGAATGTTCGAACCCCTCCATATGTACCTGCTATGACCTACTTTCAAATGGTCTTTTATCGGATGAATCGAAGATCATTTGTTTTTAGATTAGCGTATCGAAACGGATAATGATATGCGGAGTAGTGACAAAGGAGCTATTCCGTCATATCTATTGTTCTCGGCTGGCTTCCTCAATATAGATACATTTCTTTTATTGGTTTAATAGTTTCTGGCAAATTCTTTTCATCCAATAACTCTCTCAAATTTATTTCAATAGTTCTACTTAGAGCATCCATTGGAGTATCATTTACTTGATTTTCAAATGGAGTCTCAATATATCTGCCCACATATTCCAACATAATAAATACATAGCCAATTAACAAAGAGAATGGAATAGACCAATATGCTAAATGCCCAGCCAAACTAAATGGAAAAATAAAAGAAAATACAGAGATAGCATATTTCATAAACCAGTTATACTGCATGGGAAAGACTGTATTTTTAATTCTTTCACTTTTTCCAAGAGCATCATTAAAATTTTCCATAATGGCGTCAAACTGCATATGCCTGAAGTCATCAGTAAATTTATTTTCGTATAGACGTTTTAAGTGTAGAATCTGATTTTTCAAAATGGCAAGAGGGATATGTTTTTCCTTTTTCAATTGTTGAAACTCATCTTTATCCAAAAAAGGTTTAACTGTATCTTCCCAATCAAGTTTTCTTAGGTGTTTGTTTAAAGCCCATACAAATGCAGTATGTCTGTATATTAATATTCTTTGTTCTTCTTTTATATAGGATTTGTCCTCTGACTGATTCCAATGATTAGAAATAAATCCTACTACTTTTAATCCAAAGTGGCGGCTATCATTGACAAGTTTACCCCAAATTTTACGGGCTTCCCACCATCTGTCATATCCAGAATTATTTCTAAATCCAATTAAAAAAGCTAAGGCGGTTCCTAAAAACCCTGCAGGATAAGACAAACCTTTGAATATTGTCTCATCCCACATGTAAGTGGCTAAAGCAGCAAACAAAGTGCTAATAATTAAAAACCATAAATTCCCTTTTGTGAAGCTGTAAAGCTTGCCAATATTGATTTTATTTTTTACAATCATTCCTAATTAATTTTATGCTGTAGAAATAAAAGTTTCACACGATTTTTGTAAAGGTTGAAACATGATTTCGATTTCGAGGACTTTGTTCTCTGGTTTTGTAGTTATCTGCTAATGAATCTACATCTCCTAAATAACCCAAAGCACCCATACAAACAGAAATGCTATCTTCTGGTAAATTCAATACTTGTTGTAGCCTTTCTTTATCAAATCCAGCCATTAAATGACCGTAAATGTCACGATGAACTGCTTGTAGTAAAAGTTGGGCATTTGCCATGCCCAAATCATGTGCAGCCCAAAGGTTAACCTTCCCATTTTTCTTGAAGGTGTTTCTATGAATAGCTGCTAAAAGCACACTCGCAGATTTCGTCCACGGCTGATTACCTTCCGCCAAACACGACCATAGTTTTTCAAAACCTTCTGTTCCTTTGTGGGCGTATATGTATTCCCACGGCTGCTCATTGTAGGCACTTGCTGCCCAACTTGCCGCTTCAAACAATTCCTCCATTTGCTCGTCTGTGATGGCTTTATCAGCAAAAGCAAGCGGACTCCATCTTTTTTGAATTAAAGGATGAATGTCAGTTTTCGCTTTCGGCATCTTAATTTTTAAACTTTTCATTTATTTTAATTCATTTGCATTGGTACATCCATCAATAAAACCTTCGCATCCTTAGATGCACTAATCGAAATGGAATCGGTATCCCAAACACCATAACCATCTCTCTTTTCTAAATCTTGTCCTGAAATATTCACTTCTCCTTCTAATACAAAAGCGTAAACACCATTTTTCTTATCATGAAGTTTATACGTTTCCTCACACCCTGCTTCTAAATCACCGATGTAAAACCAAGCATTTTGGTGTACCCAAACACCTTCATCTTCTGCATTTGGTGATAAAATCTGTTGAAACCTATTGTTTGATTTATTCCTCTCCAATGTGATTTGGTCATAGCGAGGCGTTACATTCTTTTTGTTTGGAAACATCCAAATTTGAAGAAAACGTACCTCGGCATCTTTGTTTTTATTGTATTCGCTATGCTGAACGCCTGTACCTGCACTCATGACTTGCACATCTCCCTGCTTAATAACCGTTTTGTTACCCATGCTGTCTTGGTGCTCCAAATCTCCCTGCAATGGAATGGAAATAATTTCCATATTATCGTGTGGATGTCTTCCAAATCCTTTTCCGCCCGCTACTATATCGTCATTCAAAACTCTAAGCACGCCGAAGTTCATTCTTTCCGGGTTGCGATAATTAGCAAAAGAAAATGTGTGGTGAGAATCTAACCAACCATGATTGGCGTGGCCTCTTGTATTGGCTTTATGCAAAACTGATTTCATTGTAGTAATTTCTTTATTTGGTAAATGATTAAACCCGACTTGCTTCATCAATTTGTCATAAGTCGATTTTTTTACTTTGGCATTGTTTGCGTTAGTGGCTGTGCTTGCTGTAACAACTCCAGCCGCTCCAAGCAATGATTTTTTTATAAAATTCTTTCTGTCCATGATAATTCGGATTTTGATGTTATTTGTGTTTAAATTGATGAGGTTAGTTCAAGTAATTCCTTAATTTGTACTACGCTTGCTTTATCAATTGTACGTCAACAACCAACTTAACTTTATCAGAAACGACAATGCTGCCAGCTTCTGTGACTGCATTCCAAGTCAAATTAAAATCTTTTCTGCTGATTGTTCCATTAATTTCAAAACCGGCTTTTGTCTGTCCATAAGGGTCAACTGCTATGCCATTAAAATCAACTTCTAAAGTAATTTCTTTGGTTACATCTCTTATGGTCAAGTCGCCAATTAGTTTTTCGCCATTAAACCATTTTGAAACAAATTTCATTTCAGGATATTTTTCAGTATTGAAAAAATCATCCGATTTCAAATGGGCATCTCTGTCTTTATTCTTTGTATTGATAGAGGCTGTTTTAGCACTAAATTCTAAAGCAGCATTATTGAAATTTTCTCCATCAGTTTTAGCTGTTGCCTGAAAATCTTCAAAATGACCTGTTACTGTTGAAATCATCATGTGCTTTACTTTGAAAGCAATTTCTGAATGTGCGTTGTCTATTGACCAATTGGTATTCTTTTCCATCGTAATATTTTTTTAAACGGTTAATTTTAATTGTTTAATTACAATGCAAAGATAAGGTCGGAGTGAAGCAGGAAAGATATATAAAAGGCGGCTGGATATATAAAAATGTCGGAATTGCTAAAATAGAAGATTTAGTTGTCTCGGAATTGACTGGGTGAAACGCCTGCTTTCTTTTTAAAAAAACCGCTAAAGTGTAGCGGTTCTTCAAATCCTACTTTGTAAGCTATCTCTTTAATATTCAAGTTAGTATACAATAAAAGCCTTTTAGCTTCCAAAATTAATCGGTCTTGAATATGTTCTTTCGCCACCTTGCCCGTTACTTTTTTAACCGTTTGACTCAAATGTTTAGGAGATATATGAATTTCTAAAGCATAGTCTTTGACTTTGTGCCACTCGTTAAATTTTTTATCCACTAAACCCTTAAAATCTCTTAGAATACAAATGCCCGCATTGTCTTCGTTAATTTGGGCTTTATCCAGTTTGGAACTATTGTTACAGTAAATAAGGAAAAGCTGCAATAATGCTCCTACGGCTCTATTTCCGTAGTTCAAATCTGTCGATAGGCAAGTATCCATTTCCTCAATAATATTACTCAATCGCTCAAAAGTCGGCATATCCAATTTCAGCGGAGGGGTATTCCCAAATGCTTGAAACAAATTAATGTTAGAAATAAAACTTAGTGGTATATTATTCTCAATCAAGAAGCTCTTGGTGAAAGTAATCACGCTTCCTTTAGGTTTTTTAGTGAGCGCCACCTGGTGGACTTGTCCCGGACTTACAAAATGTACCTCTGAATTGGCAAAGGGATAATCTATAAAATCAACAGTATGAATGCCAACGGATTTATCTACTAATAATAAGGTATAATAATCATGTCGGTGAGCAATGTCGGGGCGTCCGTCCATTTGCTCAAAAATCACATCCATTTTTTGTACTCTAAAATCTATTTTACCTTTTCTGTTATCTATGGTATTCATTTCCGATCAATTTTCTTTTTGTAATCAGGAATCGGAATGTAGGTCTCATCTCCGGGCACTTTCGGAAAATTTTTATTTTGCCAATCCTCTTTCGCTTGTCGCAAACGCTCTTTGCTGTGAGAAACAAAATTCCAAAGCAGATAATGTTCTTCAGACAAGGGTTCTCCTCCGAAAAGTAACAGTTGTGTACCTTTGTCTAAACAGATTTCACATTGTTCATCGGTCTTACTGATAAGCATTTGACCAGCCTTAACTGTTTGTCCTTCCAAAGTAATCTCGCCTTTGACAATCACAAAAGCAACTTCGCCTTTAAGTTGGTCTTTGAGGTTTAAAGTCGTTTCGCCTTTCGCATAAATATCAACCATAAACATGGGCGAATAACCTTGCAGCGGAGCAGATTTTCCAAAAGCATTGCCTGCGACGAGCCTTAAGGTTAGCTTATCTGTTTGCCAGATTGGAACGTCCTCTTTTGGATAAAAATCAAAACGAGGGTCCATTTCTTCCTGTTCTTTGGGTAGTGCCACCCAAATTTGATAACCGTGAAAATTAAAATTTTCGCTATTTCTTCTCGCCATCGGTGTTCTTTCAGTATGGGTCACCCCGCTGCCGGCAGTCATAAAACCTATATCACCAGGACTGATGATTTGATGACTACCAACACTATCTTTATGCTCAATTTCTCCTGCAAAAAGATAGGTTAACGTACTCAATCCAATATGAGGATGTTGGTCAACATCAACGTATTTACCGTTGCCGAGGGTGGCGGGTCCCATGTGGTCTATAAACGTAAAGGGTCCGACTTGCCGCTTTTTGCGGAAAGGTAATAATCTGCCGACCATAAAATTACCCAAATCTGCTTGTCGTTCGTTGACTAATAATTCGTTGTTGGTCATGGTTGTCTTCTTTTGCTTGCCGAGAACGGACAAAGGTATGGATCGTACTCGGTATGTTCTCATACCGAGTGTTAT
>CAYPWL010000041.1:0-25699 GCA_964414425.1 uncultured Saprospiraceae bacterium | reverse complement strand
TGGATGGCGCTCATATAAAAGCCTTAAAATGAAGGGGTGGAACATCACTCAGAAGTACTCTAATGGAGGAAAGAATTGTGATGCCTTGCATAGATTCATAATGACCTTGAAAGCAACCTTAAGAGGTATCTATGGTAGCCTACAAGAGGTAAGGGGTGATTGGCTTAACTTCTTTATGTATTTTTATCAAATGGATCGAAGAAATTTTATCAAGAATACAGGTTTAATCGGAGCTACAGCGATTGCGCCCCTATCACGCTTGTCACCTATTGCAGAATCTAACTATCCTATGGGTTATCAGCTTTATTCTGTACGAGATGCGATGGCTAAAAATCCAATTGGGACTTTAAGAGCTCTTAAAGGAATGGGGTACCAAGACTTTGAGGCTTATGGTTTTGATGATGAGAAGGGCATGTACTACGGGTTTAAGTCCGCAGAATTCAAGCAAATATTAGATGATATGGGCTTATCTGTCACGAGCGGCCATTATGGCTTCTCCCCTTATTTAGACAAAGGAGAAGATGAATTAAAGCGTTTTGTCGATCGATGTATTGTTGGAGCCAAAGCATTGAACAGTAAGTATATCACTTGGCCATGGATAGCACCCGAACAAAGAACGATTGACAATTTTAAGCTGATGTCTCGATTGCTCAATAGAATAGGCGAACAAGTTACCAAAGCCAACCTGGGATTTGCTTATCATAACCATGGCTTTGAATTTGAGGATCATGACGGAGAAAATGGATTTGATATCATCATTCGAGACACAGATCCATCCTTAGTGAAGCTTGAAATGGACATGTATTGGGTCATGCACTCTTCAAAATATACACCTGAGCAATTGATTGATTCTCAGCCTGGAAGATATGTCCTGTGGCATATTAAGGATATGGACAAGGTGTCCCGAGATTATACAGAATTGGGCAATGGCTCAATCGACTATCTAAAATTGCTGCCAGATCCAATAAAATCAGGACTTGAATATTACTATTTAGAACAAGGAGGAAATTTTGCAAGCAGTTCAATGGAGAGTGCCTCTCAAAGTGCGGAATATTTCAAAAGGAACCTCCAACAATATTTATAGCATAGCTCATAAATAGAATTCTAGTGGAAAGGAAAAAAGTCCTGAAGGCAGCTTATAAGTTGCAAAGACCAGATGCCGGTGTATTCCAAATAAAGAATAACAAAAATGGAATGATACTGATTGAATCATCAACAGACATTCAATCCAAGTGGAATAGACATCGTACCGAACTACGATTTGGCAGTCATCGGAATAAAATCCTACAAAAAGATTGGAATCAATATGGAGAAGATAGCTTATATTTTCTGTTCTATCTCAATTAGAGCTACAAGATGATGATGTAGACCTCAGTAGCGAAGTCAAAGTGCTACGAGAGATGATTGAATTAGCAATCCCCCGTAAGGTGCAATATTAGGAAGGCATGCAGGTGCTCATACATATGACTTTATGTCATATCACACCTCCCCCTCCAGCATCATATCGGCAGCCTTTTCCGCAATCATGATTACAGGCGCATTGGTATTGCCACTGGTGATAGTCGGCATCACTGATGCATCGACTACTCGCAGTCCTGATAGTCCTCGCACTCGCAACTGCGGATCCACTACTGCCATCTCATCCGTACCCATTTTGCAGGTCCCGACAGGATGATAGATCGTCTCGAGGCGGCGCTTGATATAGGCAATCATTTCATCGTCTGAGCTCTTTGGCGATAGTTCTATTGGCTCTTCGATATACTTCTTGAAGGCATCTTGCCCCATGACATCCATGGCGATTCTACCTCCCTTGACGAGCTGACGTAGATCCTCTTCTTCGCTGAGGAAATTTGGCTGGATCACTGGGGCATCACTTATTGACTTAGATCGCAAGGACACCGTGCCACGACTCTTAGGGTGTAGAAGCGAGGGACAGATTGTCACACCATCCCGATCTGTGGGGATGGTACTGAAGTCATAGATATCCTCATGGCGCCCATCATTGACATGAAACGGTGCAAAATGAAATTGAAAATTGACTCGATCATCGTAGTTATCAAGGTTAAAGAAAGACACAGCCTCCAATGGACTGCAGGACAATGGATTCTTCTTATGCGTGAGGTATCCGAATATGTCTTTGACTTGGTTAAGCACGGTGCTATTGTGGTTAAATCCTACCTTATCATGAGTATGAGCCGAGATAAAATAAAACAGGTGGTCCTGTAGGTTTTTGCCTACGCCAGGCAAGTCCACCTTAGACTCGATTCCGTGATGTGTGAGTTCATCTCTATCCCCTACCCCAGATAATTGTAGGATCTGAGGACTGTGAAAACTACCTGCGCATAGGATCACTTCTCGGCTTGCTGATATAGAGTTGACACTTCCATTCTTAGATTGCACCTGGACACCTGTAGCTCGCTGATCTTGTATCTCGATCTGTTGTACTTGCGCATGGGTCATCACATCGAGTTTGGATCGCTGTAAGGCTGACTTGAGGAACGCCACAGCCGTACTCTGGCGCTTTCCATTCTTGATCGTAAATTGGAAACGATCTGTAGCATTTTGAACAGCTCCATTGTAATCAGTATTGTTTGGTAATCCTATTGACCTCGCCGAATCGATGAAGGCCTGTGCCAATGGTGTTTCATAATATTGGGCATAGCCTACTCCCAGAGCTCCCTGGTCTGAGTGATAGCCCTGATCGAGCTTACTGACATCAGCATTGCCTTCTGACTTGATGAAATAAGGCAAGACATTATCATAATCCCATCCTGTGCACCCCATCGATGCCCAGTCATTATAATCCTCTCTGTTACCTCTGACATAAGCCAGAGCATTGGTACTACTACAGCCTCCTAAGGTCTTACCCCTCGGCAGATACATCTTTCGGTTGTCAACATGTGACTGTGGCTCCGTCCACAGCTGCCAATCATGCTTAGATCTATGCAACTTAGGATATGCTCCTGGGATGTGGATATAGGGATGATTGTCTTTGCCACCAGCCTCTATCAATAAGACTTGATGTTGACCGCTTGCGCTCAACCGATTAGCTAATACACATCCCGCCGACCCAGCCCCGACGATGATATAATCATACTCCTTAGCCATAGTTATATTCTTTTGTGTTGAGAAAATTAGAACATAATCTGATTAATGAAGGAAGGAAAAGTGATGGAACTTGCTGTATTTTATTGTCACTTACACTGTCCCCTAAGGAGAAGGGACAATACAACCAAACCTGTTACTGAAGCAGCTATCCCTAAACCAGCAAAAAAGAAGAGTAACAGAAATATGAAGAGCCAGTAAAAGGGCAAGGTTACTATACCCACCAAAAACTTGACAGATAAAATAAACTGCTGATCTTTAAAATTACTGAGCACCTTCTTGATCAATGCAAATACTGGCCAATGAGGAATAGACAACAGCGTATGCATTATGGAGGGGAAAGATTTTATAGGTTTACTATCTACTCGCTCATAATCATCGAGCAATTGCTTAAGCTCATCAAAGGTGCATAGATCACCATACTGGCGTATGATCTGAGATTTACGCTCATAACTATCATCATGGGACTGCACAGCGAGGAGCGCATTGATACTCTTACTGACATCGGCTTTAAGTTTATTTAGAGTCCTTGGAGCCTGCTCAGCATAGTCCTCTAAGTAAGATGATATATCGATCGGCTTACCATAGTTGATGAATACCTTATGCCCCGACTCATCATACTCCACATAAGTAATCCCTGCTGGCAAGATATACATGGGCTTGGAATTGTTGAGCTGTGCGTTGATGGCAAGGCGAGCAGTACCTTTAGAGATAGGTCTCAGATAATATTCTTTAGCTGTACTGGTCTCAGAAAAAATGAGCACTCCTGAATCCTCTGCAAATAACCGATAGCACTTCGCAAACGTCTCATCATTCTTGGCGAGCTTCTTAATACCATCCCTCAAGCGATAGACTGGTATGAGGTGCAGCGTCTGCAGTACAGTATCCCAAGGCGGTACAAAAGCATCCGACCGTGTCAAATAATGTAGTCCCAGAGGATTAGAAGCCGAACACAAAACAGCATCTATAAATGAGTTGGGATGGTTAAGCGCCAAGATATATCCTGCATCAGTTGGGATGTTTTCTCGTCCATTCACTTCAACCTCTTTAAAGAAGAATCGAGCAAAAACTGCACATGAATTTCTAACGAACGTGTAATACATAGTTCTTTGTAACGGTCGATGGCAAGGTACTTTTTTTGTCGCTTGGCAAGGTCTTAAGTAGATCGTTTCAAAACAATTTTATTGCCGCCGTATTTGACAGTCTAATTAATTAGCTTTGCTCAACGTTGTTTTAATCGACATAAATAGAACTTATGGGACCATTCACAAGCGACTATAATCACAGTCATTCTGCCGAGCCACACATCGCCAGAACTAAAGAAATATTAAAGAAGTATCCTCAGATAAAAGACCTCATGGGTCGCAATATCAATACGATATTTTTCATATTGGCTATCGTCGGAGCGCAGATCGCTCTTTCTATAGCGTTAAAAGATGTGGCTTGGTACTTCGTTGCAGCTGCAGCTTGGTGCATAGGCGCATTTGCTAATCATGCTTTGTTCGTATTGATCCACGAGTGTACACACAACATGGTATTCAAAAGCAGAATCGCCAATCTATGGGCAGGTATACTCTGTGATCTTCCTAATGCCTTTCCAAGCTCTGTAGGATTTAGAAAATATCACTTAAAGCATCATGCATTTCAGGGACATTATGATTTAGATGCTGACCTCGCCAGTGAGTGGGAGGCCAAGATGATCGGTAATTCATTTATCGGCAAGTCTCTATGGTTATTATTCTTCCCATTATTTCAAGCACTGAGACCACCACGTCTCAAGGAGATACAGTTTAGCAATATCTGGATATGGGTTAACCTACTTACCGTATTAGCCTTTGATGCAGCATTGGTCTATTTCTTTGGATGGATGCCGTTGGTTTACCTCACGCTGTCTTTTTTCTTCTCAGTAGGATTGCACCCATTGGGTGGCAGATGGATACAAGAGCATTATTTAGTAAAAGCTCCACAAGAGACCTACAGCTACTACGGACCGCTCAACAAGTTGGCGTTTAACGTAGGATTCCACAATGAGCACCATGATTTTTCTTATGTGCCGTGGAATAACTTACCTAAGATCAGAGAGATTGCTCCTGAGTATTACAATACGTTGCACTATCATACGTCTTGGTCAAAACTGACTTGGCAGTTTCTTACTGACGGAGATCTATCCCTTTTCTCACGGACCTTGAGAGATGATAGAGGAGGATTGAAAGTGTCAAGTTCTGACGAGAGCGACTTCTTCAATGGTATGAACCAAAAGGAAGAGCTCGTCACGGCATAATCATCACCTAAAGCACATATTATGTTGCCACAAGGCACAGGCCATGAGGAAACCTTGGACCCAGAAAACTGGGACTCCATCAGAGAACTCATGCACCAGATGATCGATGATAGTATCGATCATGTCAAGTCATTGCGAGATCAGCGCCCCTGGACTCCAGTACCCGATCAAGTAAAACATGACTTCGATACAGATGCCCCTCGAGCTGGCCTCGGTGCGGCGAGTGTCTATCAAGAATTTAAAAACAAGGTACTGCCCTATCCTATGGGCACGGTACATCCTAAGTTTTGGGCTTGGTATATGGGCAATGGCTCCCTGATGGGCATGATGGCCGAGTATCTAACTGCACTCGTCAATACCAATGCCGGTGCCGGCAATCATATCGGTCAATATCTCGAGGACCAAGTCATCAACTGGATGATCGATATCATAGGCTACCCCGATACTGGCAGCGGTCTATTGACCAGCGGTGGCTCAATGGCCAACTTCGTAGGCCTCACTGTAGCACGCAACGTAAAAGCTGGATATGATATCAGGACAGAAGGCTTGCAAGATGCCTCATATAAGCTCAGGGTCTATGCCTCAACAGAGGTTCATAACTGTAACCTCAAAGCGATACAGATGCTCGGGATCGGCGAGAACAATCTCGTCAACATACCCGTAAATGATGATTACACCATCAATCTGGAAGCCCTAATACAGGCGATCGAAAAAGATCAGGCCGATGGTTACCACCCACTCTGTGTGATCGGCAGTGCTGGAACGGTAAACACAGGCGCTATAGATGACTTACATGCTATTGCAGATCTATGCGAACGGCATGGAATGTGGTTTCATATAGATGGTGCTATTGGCGCTATCGCCATGCTATCAGAAGTTGTCAAGCCTCAGTTGTCTGGGATTGAGCGTTCTGACTCCGTGGCATTAGACTTACACAAGTGGATGCATATCCCATTTGAGGCAGGATGTGTCCTTGTGAGAGATCGCAAGCAGCATCGAGACAGTTTCGTCGTATCAGCAGAATACCTCATGGAAAACGAGCGAGGACTGGCCTCAGGTAAAAACTGGTACAGCGAGTATGGCTTACAACTCACCAGACGGATGAACTCTCTCAAGGTGTGGATGTCCATCAAGGAGCAGGGACTCGACAAGTATGGGCGACTCATTACTCAAAATGTCCATCAAGCCAACTATCTCTCTACGCTCGTCGAGAGTCATGAGTCGCTTGAGTTGATGGCACCTGTAGGACTGGATATCGTATGTTATAGATATAATCCTGGAGACATGTCAGACACTCAGCTTAACGCTCTCAATAAGGAAATCTTAGCAGAGATCCATGAGCGTGGGCTGGCTATACCATCCTATACGACACTTAAGGGGTGCTATTGTATCAGGGTAGCCATCTCCAATCATCGCAGTATCCTCAGTGATTTTGATGAGTTGGCTCGTGATACTGTTACCTTAGGGCAAGAACTAAATGAGATGATTCCCTTGTCATGAAATCAATACGATCCATCAGAACTTTCATAGGAGCCTCCAACTATGATCAATCCAGGCGCTTCTATCAAGAGATGGGATTTAATGAATCCGTCATCTCAGCTAAGATGAGTTACTTCAGCATTGCAGAGGACATCGGCTTTTATCTACAAGATTATTATACTAAGGACTGGGTAAACAACTCAATGGTTTTTTTGGAAGTAGAAGAACTCGATGACTACTGGAGAAAAGTTGATGCCATGCAGCTTCCGCAAAAGTATAAAGGCGTCAAGCTCTCCAAAATTGTCAATAATGATTGGGGCCGTGAGTTCTTCTTGCATGATCCTGCCGGCGTGCTATGGCATATTGGAAATTTCAAGACTGTAGCTTAAGAGTTCAAAGTAGCGAGTAAGCTCTCAATTTAATCGACCTGAAGATATCTTCAATGCCTTTATTGATCTACAAAAAGTGCTATAACATATCGAACATATGAGCTCTACAAGTATTAACTAATTATAATATTAGGAATATGTATAAGCTCATATTGCATTATTTAGCTACCGTCCCGATCTTTTTTGCAATTGACATCATATGGTTGGGTTGGCTTGGTCGCCCACTATACAAGAAGTACATCGGACATCTTATGGCAAGCCCTCCTAACTGGTCTGCGGCTCTGATGTTTTATGCACTTTACATACTGGGCATACTGATTTTCGCAGTGTGGCCAGCCTTAAAATTGAAAGACCCTCAACATGCACTACTCTACGGGGCACTTTTTGGATTTTTTACATACATGACCTATGAACTGACCAACATGGCGGTTATTAAAGGATGGTCATGGAGCATCGTGCCTATAGATATCCTGTGGGGAGTCATACTATGTAGCGCTGTAAGCGTATGCAGCTATTATGCAGGAATCTGGTTATCAGTATAAAATAACAACTCACTACTCCCTGTAGCGTACAAGACTCCTGTTCACCAAGCTGAAGGTATCTCCATGCTGTCAGTATGTAACTATAAGTGGATTATTGACTAATTCATTACAGGTAACTCGACCGAGTCCCTTGACATTACATTACAATGCACTTCTACTGCAATTACTTTCTTGTTGTATTTAGAAAGGCCGAGGCACTTCCCTTTGCTCAACTGATCGCTGATACATCTACCTACTTTGAGACCCTTTCCATAGCATAACACAGATTTTGGGTCAATGTGATCTGGTAGATCCTCGTCAGAGGATGCCTCACCAAACCAGAACAATCCTTTGGCATCGATAGGAGGCTGAGATGAGGAATTAGAGGCCTCACAACCGATCAAAACTGATGACGCCACCAATACAAACACGCGAAAAATCAAATTCATTGAATTAATATATGTAGAATACTCTTGATCTGCACGATCTTATTCGACGCCAATATAAATATTGGTAGTATTTTTGAATGTACGGGTTCGGCATGGCTATACATGCGGGCTCGCACACTGGCTAATATGGGTATGATAAAACTGCGTAAAATAAATCATCGAGGTAAAGATAGACTGGGTCTATTCTTTAAGTATGATAGCGTAACTATCAGTGAGGTCAAAGAGCTACCCTATCGCAAATACAGTAAGACCTTCAAGTGCTGGCACCTACCGTATAATCATACCAATCTCAATAGGGTATTGGACGCTGGATTAGATGTTGATTTAGATGAACTCGATGACGACATACTCAATCCTGGCCTGCCTATAGAAGTAAGCTATTTTATCGAAGAAAAAGCTCATGAGCTAATCGGTAGTAGCAAACCGATGAATAATAAGATTTCAGCAGATACCCTATCGGAACTGAAGACTAAGCTCCGCAACTGGCAATAATCTCTGTCTCATCTCTGTGGGCGAGAGCTAATCGTCTGTTATACTTCTCTATATTCACGACATCTTAATATAATGACGATATGATCCAAGAAGGAAGTATTCACGAAGTGTCAATGACAGTCACAGAAAAAGATACTGCCGAGGCACTCGCCGATAGTATAGGTGGAGAGTTTCCAGCTGTCTTTGCTACGTCTAAGATGATTGCGCTTATGGAGCTAAGTGCTGCTCAGCTGATGGTGCCACTCCTAAGTGATGGAGAACTATCCGTAGGTGTGGGCGTAAATATAACTCATATGGCAGCCACCCCTGTAGGAGAAAAGGTCACCGCTAAAGCCTCATACATGGGCCAGGAAGAGAGATTATTCAAATTTAAAGTAGAAGTCTACGATAGAGGTGGTGTAGTAGGTAAAGGGGTACATACGAGGGCGATTGTCGAAGTAGCCAGAATTATGGCAGGAACAAAAAAACGCCTCGGATAAAGACTCGTGCATGTCATAAGGTGACAATTTCTTTCTTTCTCCCCGTCAATAGATATACGATCTTAGTAGTACTAAAAGAGAGATTATGCAAAACGTTGTCGAAATAAAGATTAAAGATTTTGTTGCAGATGTGAGACTTAATCGTCCAGAAAAGATGAATGCTTTGAATGAGGATATGTTTCAGAGCATCATCAATGCTACTCAGGAGCTCTCCCAAAACGATGAGATCAGAGCTATCGTCCTATCGGGTAATGGGCGAGCATTTTGCGCAGGACTTGATCTGTCCAACTTTAGTATGGATAGCAATGGATTAGGAGCACAAGACCTCATGGCTCGCACCTATGGAGTTGCTAATAAATGGCAGACCGTAGCTTATGCATGGAGAGAACTACAGGTTCCAGTGATCGCTGCAGTACACGGCATTGCTTTTGGTGGTGGATTGCAGATTATGCTTGGAGCAGACATAAAATATATTGCCGCAGATACTCGACTCTCTGTCATGGAGATGAAGTGGGGCCTCGTACCAGATATGGCTGGATCGGTGTTGATGCGAGGCAATGTACGTGATGATATATTCCGCGAACTGACCTACACTAACCGAGAGTTTAGTGGTGCCGATGCTGTTGAGTATGGATTTGCCACTCATGTTTCTGATAATCCTCACAATGATGCCATGGCCCTTGCGAGAACAATCGCTTCTAAGAGTCCAAGTGCAGTTGTAAAGGCAAAGAAGCTTATCAATGATGCAGCACATCTCCATCCAAATGACTTACTGCTTGCAGAGTCTCGTCATCAACAAGATATTATGGGTGATAAAAATCAACTTGAGGCGGTATTCTCAAGTATGCAAAAGAGACCGGGCAATTTTGCCCCCTATAGGGACTAATTCCACCATACCGCATATCCTTGCTTTCGCAAGCTCTCAGCTAAGCGTCCTTCCATTTTAGAGGCACGCATACGAGTCATAGGGTTTAGCTCAGTGTAGAGTGTTGGACGTAGATACAAGCCGTATTTCTGAACTATGGAAGAAGATATCTTAATACCCTTCTTATTACGATGGCCTGTCTTGTGTTTTTTAAATCGCTCTTGAGGTGAGTGGCTGGTAATGCCGACATAAAGACAGCCCGCTATGCCCTTATAGTGAGGGTTAGCTTTTCTGAATTTCCAATTATCTGTCCAGATCTTTTTACTCAACTCAACCACATAGATATTATGCGAGAGTTTAAGTGAGACCTCCTTCTCAGTGGTGGTTGCCATTGTGAATATATCTCTTCAAAAACAGGACCAAATGATAAAACTGAATTGATAAGAAAAGGCCTATCATCAATAATGACAGGCCTTGATATCTCTATTGTAAAGCTTAGACATTTATTGGTTTGGGGTAGATCTGATATATTCAAATCCTCCTTGCTTTCTGTCTGACCACGAAGTGATGGTGACGTTTAGATAAATATCATCTTCGATTAGGTGCATGACGAGCTCTGACCCAACAGATCTCCGAGGAGCTCCACCAACAGCATTTCTAAAAGAAGTGAATGTCAAGTTTTCGACACCATCAGCAGTACGACCAGGCGCCCACTCCGTCCCAAAAGGACTGACATCCTTGGTGAAGATTTCTTCTACTGCGATATTAAATATCTCCCCTCCAGTTACACTCCGAGTAATGATGACATTATCAGTTAAAAAATCTTGATTATCAACCAAGGTATGATCCGAGTTGTCAGCAAGTGTAAAGGTCATCTCCTCACCTTCCCATATAATCGGTCCAGTAGGTATCATCATGGTGTCCATCATCATAGTATCCATCATCATATCCATAGACATGGTATCGACAGGATCTGTCGGTGTAACCGGAAGTGTTATTTGATCTCTTGTACATCCCGAGATCATTATCCCCAAAAATATGGTCGCAATAAAATTAGAATTGAGATGAATCATGGGATATATGGTTTATTGTAAGTTGTACATCTTGCTTCATATTGAATAGCCAATGTCTACACTTGGTTCTTATGTTTCCTATTTTTTTACTCTGTGGCGCGAACATACTGAAATCCATTATTCCCGCTCGACCAAGATGTAAACTGGATATTTAAAAATATATCATCCTCAATTAAATGAAGTACCAACTCTTGACCAACTACTTGTTGAGGACTACCAACTGTCGTCCTAAATGGCGCGAAAGTTATGCTGTCAAGATTAGCCACTCTCCCTACTGCCCACTCAGTACCAGCTGGACTTGTCATCCGACTTGCCACATCCTCTAAGACAACGTTAAATATTTGCCCGCCTTCTATATTGCGAGTTAATATCACATTAGGTGTGATCATATCTTGACTCGCGGTCTCTCTAAAATCAGCTCCATCATCAAGCGTAAATATAAGATTAGGGCCATCCCAAATATTAGGGCGATCCACTTCAGGATCGCTATCGCTACAAGCGATTATTCCGATGCTGGATATCTCCAAGAGCAAGCATAAATAAGTGAACCTCATAAATATTAGATGCTATTGCTATAAAAATAGTGGGCTACCACGGAAAAACCATAGTCCCACTCGAATAGAATACGTATACCTATAATAATAGGTTGCGCTATCATCCAGCGCTTGTCATAAACTCGGGATAGCTTTAATTATGGCGTTGTTCTGATATAAGAGAACCCACCATTTCTTTGTCTTGACCAAGAGGTGAATGTGACATCAATATAGATGTCATCCTCGATGAGGTGCAATACGAGTTCTTGACCAACGACACGATCCCGAGGATCCCCTACTGCGTCTCTAAAAGGGGCAAACACTATATTCTCTGCGTTATCGGATCGACCGATCGCCCACTCTGTACCCTGCGGGCTAACACTACTTGATGCTGCAGTCTCGGTAACGAAATTAAAAATCTGCCCTCCGACGGTGCTCCGAGTAATGATGACATTATCAGTGAGGCGATCTTGATTGACTTCTTGTCGGTGATCCAATCCATCTCCTAAGGTGAAGGTAATCTCTGGGCCAGTCCAGAATATAGCATCTTCACTAATTGTATTTATAGGTCCTTGGCCGGGTGTTCCAGGGTCCATATCATCGCCACAACTCATACATAAAATGGCCAAGGCGTATATTGCAAAAATCTTTCTCATATCTTTATTATTTATCTGCTATCGTGCTAAAAACGATAGGAACTGAACAATATTCTATTGTAAGAAACACTACCTTATCTATTGTACAAATAGTATCCTCAGCAGCTCGATTGACGACAATTGTTAAAAAACAATATCTTTGCAGCCGTTAAAGGAGCTTGAACTTGTATTTTTTGAAATAGCTGAGACCAACCTATTTCCCAAATCGCTGAAGTTTCCTCCTATATTCTTAATCACTAAAATTTGGTATGGCCAGATCTCAACAGACGTTCAGCAAAAAAGAAAGGGAAAAAAAGAAAAGAAAAAAGAAGCAAGACAAAATGGAGGAGCGCATGAAGCGCAAACAAGAAAAAATGGACAGAGGTAAGGTAGCGTTTGAAGATCAGTTGGTCTACGTTGACGAAAATGGCAACCTCTCTGAGACTCCACCAGATCCTAAAAATAAAAAGGTCATCAAGGCCGAGGATATTCCATTAGGTGTACCTTATAGAGAGAATGAGCCTGTTGATGCAAAAAGAGTGGGTACAGTAAAATTCTTCAACACCGAGAAAGGATATGGTTTTATTACTGACGACAAGACTCGCGACAGTATCTTCGTGCATATCAATGCGCTCGAAGAAGCGATCAAAGAACATGATAAGGTAAGATTTAACACAGAGAAAGGTCCTAAAGGTCTGTTAGCAGTAGAAGTAGAGCTTATCAAATAAGTCAGAGTTCACAAAAAATATGCGTCCAGAAGGACTCATAAACAATAAGCGCATATCAATTATGAGATGTGCTTTCTTGTTTTAGGGGGTATCTCTACTATCAAGCTGCTTTCTGATCTTCCGATATAACTCAAGAGTCAGCGGATATCTTACTAAGAAAGCCAAGGAGGTTATGTAAATAATGAATAGCACAGGGCCTCCCACCATGCCTAAATCTCTAATCGTCTCTATAGGCACTGCATCGATATCCGACTCAATAGGAAATGCGATGATACTCAGTATCAAGCCCGCTAAGAAAGTCCCGACTCCAGTGGTCATCTTATGAGCGAATGACATCACAGAATAAAATAAGCCCTACTGTCTCAACCCGCTTATCACTTCATACTCATCTACTACATCAGCCATCATGGATGTGCCTAAGCTCATAGCAACCCATAGGAATCCATATGCTATAGTCAACAGCGACACGTATGAGGGCAACAGGAGTGGTGTATGATTATCAGGGAAAAGTCCCAATAACCTCAATATGAATGGTGCGGTAAAAAACAAGGCAAACAGAATAGTACTTAGTATCGCTCCCTTCTTCTTATCATATCGCTTGCTCATGCGAGGTGCCAATCCCAAAGCGAAAAGCGCGCCCACAGCAGAGCCTATCGGCAACAGCGCCATCTCGGACTCTGTAAGCTCAAAAAAATACGTCATAAAGTAGGTAGTCGATATAATCCCGATACCCAAGCCGACATAAACAATCATCATGTATCCTACCAAGCTAACAAATGACTTCATCCGAACTGCCACTCGAAAACCCTTGAACATCTCACCAAAAGAAGGCCTGAGGTGATCCTTAGCAATTGGGGGTAAGGAGGGTATCACCTGTCGTGTCCCCCATATCATAATAAGTATAGAACCAACCATGAGTACGGCACAGAATAATGCAAACCTCGGATAGGCTGCAGCATTAAACATACCATTGGCACCATCGACGTTTTCGAAAAACTGTGTAAATCCTATAATCATGACAATCGGAGATACCAATGCCGCAAACATGATCCGATAAGCCGTCACGGAGGTACGTTCATTATAGTCTTCTGTTAACTCCGCACCGAGAGATATGTGAGGCACAACTAAGAAGGGCAAAGCTATCCTCACCAAAATACTGAAGACTGTGAGCCAAATAAATAAGCCTATCTGACCGATTCCAGCGGGAGGTTGAAAGAGTACGTAGGTAAATAACCCCAGAGGAAGTGCTGACCACAACATAAATGGGTGCCTCCTACCCCAGCGTTTAGAGTTATATCTATCAGACCATAAGCCTACAAAAGGATCGGATACCGCATCAAATACCAAGGCTACAAGTGACGCTGAACCAGCTAAGGCAGGATCTAAGCCCAAGACTTGATTGAAATAGAAAAAAAGAAATATCTGAAACAGACCATCTTTTATTCCTCTGGCCGAGAATCCTACGCCCTATATTAACTTCGTCCTTGTCTTAAGCAACGTTTCTGTATTTCATTGGTCTACATAATGGTAGGAATATCATAGCATAAAGAAGTGTAATTGAATCGATATAATTGACTCTCGGTGTTTATCAAGTCGCATGACACACTAACCATCTGCTGGGCTTCCATCATTCACTTGCCAATAAGCCATTGAGAATATAAGATGTGATCCACTACATTTACTAAGAAGATCAAATCATGACAATCCTATTTGACAACCTATCCACAACTAATCACTCATGAATCATTACTTCTTTACCGAGGAGCATCAGCTATTTCGACAGACTTTTAGAGATTTTCTTGAGAAGGAAGTGCGGCCCAATATCGATCAGTGGGAGAGAGATGGCCACCTGCCCAGAGAAATCTATCGCAAGTTTGGGTCTATGGGATTTTTCGGAATGACCTTCCCAGAACAATATGGTGGTATGGGCGCTGATGTGCTCTACAATCTCATCTTTGACGAAGAGATAGCACGTATGAACTCTGGAGGATTTGGCGCTTCGATAGGGGCACACCCTTTACTGGCACTGAATCATATTAATGCCGAGGGTACTGAAGAACTGAAACAAAAGTATCTCGTACCAGGTATAAAGGGAGAGCTTATCGGAGGTCTTGCGATTACAGAGCCTGGAGGGGGATCAGATGTCTCTGCCGTTAGGACTACTGCCGTCCGAGATGGCGATGATTATATTATAAATGGCTCCAAGACTTTTATCACTAATGGAGTCAAGAGTGACTTCCTAATTATAGTGGCTAAGACTGCTCCAGATCTCAAGGCTAAAGGGATCAGCTTATTTATAGTAGATCGAGAGTCTGATGGCTTGAGTGCCACGGCCCTCCGTAAGTTAGGCTGGCATGCTTCTGATACAGGTGAGATCGCCTTAGATAATGTCAGAGTACCAGCTTCTAATCTCTTAGGAGTTGAGAATCATGGATTCTTTTACATCATGCAGCACTTTGTCTCTGAGCGCTTATCTATGGCTAATGGTGGTGTCGCAGCGTCATCTTATGCACTTGAAGTCACCCTGCAATATATTAACGAGCGAGAGGCATTTGGTAAGAAGATCAATAGGTTTCAAGTACTTAGACATCGCATCGCTCAGATGGCATCAGAAATAGAAATGACCAAGATATTCGTGTATGATCTCTACCGCCGATATAAAAAAGGTGAGTATATAGTCAAAGAAGCATCTATGGCTAAACTTCTTGGGACCCAGCTCGCAGACCGAGTGATTCACCAATGTCTGCAGATGTTTGGAGGCTATGGCTTTATGGAGGATTATCCACTAGCTCGTATGTATCGTGATGTTCGACTCGGACAGATCGGTGGAGGCACCTCGGAAATTATGTGCGAGATCATCTCCAAGATGATGATCGAGGGCCAACAATACAGCACACCTAAAGTATAGGAGTTCTACACCTGGTTTGCTGATAGCAGAAAAAAAAGCGCTTGATATCTATCAAGCGCTTTTTTCATTTTCTTCATGCAGACTCTATCGATCTTAGAACGAAAGTCCTCGGACGGCGGCATTTGCATTGATATTGCCGTATCCAAACGAGCTATTTCGGCTCGGATAAAAGTCTGAAGCTCGTTTCATTCTGTCTAATACTTGACTTCTGGACATCCTGCTATTAGTCGCCCATACAAGCGCCGCTATTCCCGCTGTTGTGGCTGTAGCAGCGCTTGATCCACCCACATACTTAGGCGTATTAGTTGATGTGGCTAAGGATACAGAATTGCGATTAGAGTCATTGCTACGCTGCATCTGGATCGTAAAATCAACAGCATTTCCTGAGTGACAGTTATTGCATCTTCTATAACTGCTCTGATCCCGCACACCGGTCACTGCTACAGTATTACTGAGATTAGCAGGAAATATGACTCCAACAAAATTAGTGAACGATGTAGAGGTGCCTGCTGCCGCAAAGATCAGCTTACCACGATTATACGCATAGTTCACTCCATCTCGCACCGTACCCGAACTGATGATGTTGCCGATAGACATACTTGCGATCTTGACATCCGATCGATTACCTGCAATTATAAGAGCGTCCTTGACACCATTCTTTTCATTGGAGCTACTGATGATTACATCACTAACAGCCCTAACAGAAACAATATTAGATCTATACGCCACACCGACACTATTACCATCAGTACTCCACGGCGCTCCCGCAAACCCAGCCATCGATGTACCGTGTCCACATCGATCATGTGGGCTATCTTTACTTCTCCACCACCATCTACCGCTGTAGTGCGTGCTTAACTTGGTGATGTTCCTTGAGGGTGAATTTCCTGACGCAAACTGAGAGCCGAGATTATCCTGACTATCTGAAGCTCCCGTATCTACAATGAGAATACCAATATTATCCCCTGATGATCTGCTCCAAGCACTGGTGATATTATGATTGCTGAAATTCCAAGGAATCTTACCGTTGAATGAAGATGTCCGAGTATAATCAGCTGAGTTGATATTGTCAGGAGACCCATCACAACCAGAAGAGCTTTTTAGATGAACGTCTTCCTTGAGCTCATAGCCCATAGGCTCGATATATCTTATATCATCTCGAGATTTTAATTCTTCTATCATGTCAGCATCAGTAATCTGGATAGATATAGTGGGTATATCATCATCTAATCCAAATGGTAGAAGCCCTTCGACAGTCAACTGATGATCAGCCCTTATGCTCTGTTCCCTCTCTAAGATCTCAGCTATAATCTCATCTCTCTTGTTGAGCCATTGATCATCGAGGCCTTCTTGGGTTCCAATAAATGAGGCGGCATCCAATTGACCATCTATGGTATACCCAATAGAGATGATAGAATCGCTTAATAAAGCAGCGCTATGTATCATATCTGCCGGAGCAATCTCCCAATCAAATATCTCCCCTTTGCTGACAGTATCGTTGATCAATTGATCAATTGCTATCCGATCAAAAGTTATCATTTGTGGACTTGAGTCACCGAGTTCTTCATCAGATGTACAGGACGCTAATAGTACTGCCATCGAGAGGGCAGTATAGAGTAGGTATTTCATAAAGTAAGAACTTTGTTTTTCTGTACTTAATATACTGAACCCTGAGAATTTACCCTATATGAAAAGGCCACTAAATCTTGGTATTTAATCATTATTCTCGGAGAACTGCACTATCAAGAAGTGTATATAAGATTTCAGTCACTTCTTGGTGCTCCCATAAGGGAAATATAGGATGGAAATGTAAACAGCGGGTTAGTTCATGGTTAGAATACTCATGACCGCTATATCAGACTAAATCTATGCAAAGGTAGCGGTTGCCATCTCAGCAGCCATTTGCGCTTGATCGACGGATTTAAATACTTCGAGTAGCGTCCAAGCGATCAATGCTACTACAACTAACTTACCAAGTGATTTAAAATTCATAACGACGCTTTAAGAATAAACGAGATCAGATTTGTAAAGATTATAATAGCTCGTATTTTATGATTTCATTGAGGCACTCTTGATGATCCAATAAGTAGTAAGAATGATAGACGAGTTATTACGACTAAAAGAAGAAGCTCAGGCACTCGAGCCTAATGAAACGAAAAGATCAGAAATCCGCAATGAAGTAATCCAATATGCTGAAGAGTTCCTTAATACTCTTGACCAACTTCCCGCTTACGTAGTTCCTGCAGACCAACTTAATATTTTACATGAAGACTGTATAGATCATCAGTCCCCTATTGCTAATATCCTTGCATTACTCAAGGGTACAGTAGATCATGTCGGTGTCAATCCTGCCTCAGGAGGACATATGGGTTACATACCTGGCGGCGGTATCTACACCGCTGCATTAGGAGACTATTTAGCATCGGTATTCAATAGATACGCTGGACTGTACTTTGGAAGCCCAGGAGCAGTGGCATTGGAAAATCAGCTCATCAAGTGGGTATGCGATCTTATGGAGTATCCCAATACTGCTCTTGGCAATATAACAAGTGGTGGGTCCATCGCTAATCTTATTGCTATAGTTACCGCACGAGATAGCAAGGGTATCGTAGGGCCCTTAATCGAACGATCAGTAATCTACTTCTCTAGCCAGACTCATCATTGTGTTTACAAAGCCGCGAAAATTGCCGGCCTTGGCAATTGCATATATCGTCAGATCTCACTCGATGATCAATTTAGGATGTCACCTTATGAACTGGTAAAACAGATTCAGGCGGATATTGCTGAAGGGCTTAAACCTTTTTTCCTCGCCGCATCCTGTGGCAGTACAGATACAGGTGCAGTCGATCAGTTTTCAATACTTGCCGAGATCTGTCGCGAGCATCAGATGTGGTTTCATATAGATGCAGCCTATGGAGGATTCTTCAAATTGATTCCCGAGCTGGCACATCTCTTCGAGGGAGCAGAACTTGCGGATTCCATAGTACTCGACCCACATAAAAGTCTCTTCCTACCCTATGGATCAGGAGTCGTGATTGTAAAGAACGGAAAGACGCTTCATCAGTCATTCCACTACATGGCCAACTATCTCCAAGATGCCTATGATGGAACCGAAGATATCTCACCTGCAGATCTCTCTCCAGAATTGACCAAGCATTTTAGAGGCCTGAGAATGTGGATACCTCTTAAGCTGCATGGCAAAGATGCCTTCAGAGCAAGCTTAGAGGAAAAACACAAGCTCACTCTGTACTTCTATAGAGAAGTACAAAACTTAGGTTTTGATGTAGGTCCTACCCCCCAGTTATCTGTATGCATATATAGGTATGTTAGCTCAGAGAGAGACCTCAACGAGGTTAATGAACGCCTGTGGAAAGAGATTGTCGCAGATCAACGTCTCTTTGTATCGACAACAACTATTGATGGTTCATTTTGGCTGAGACTTGCGATTCTTAGTTTCCGAACGCACCTGTCGCACGTTGAATTATTCTTAAAAATTCTAAAAGAAAAAGTGCAGTTACTCTAAGCATGGAGCCCCAAGTCTTATCTCTTTTAGAATATTTTGTTTAATTTTTTTCATAAAAAGTTAAACAAACTAAAGTTGAATTGATTTATAGAGTTAACAAATCAATTCACATGAAAAATTATTTATATTTCCTTATTGCGCTTATCGGCATCACGTTTATTTCTTGTAGTGATGATGAGGAAGTAGCTACTAATGATACTCAGACGATTGTTGAGATTGCAGCTAATGATTCACAATTCAGCACTTTAGTTGAGGCACTACAGAGAACGAATTTAGTCGCTACTCTCGAGGGCTCAGGTCCATTTACAGTATTCGCCCCGACTAATGCCGCTTTTGCACAATTGGGTGTTGACTTAGCAACAATCAGCGATGCTGAGTTAAGTAACATCTTATTGTACCATGTATTAGGTGGAAGTATCGAGTCTTCAGATCTCAACGAAGGTCAAACTTATGCAAGCACAGCATCCTCAGGCGGACCGGGCGGACAACAGTTGTCCATTCTTGTAGAAAGAAACGGATCATCAGTGACGATTAATGGCAACTCACAGGTAACAACAGCTGACATTGACGCCACTAATGGTGTAATCCATGTCGTAAATCAAGTATTGTTACCTCTTGACATCGTAGGTCATGCAGCGGCCAATTCTAACTTCACACAACTGGTGGGTGCATTAGGAGCAGCCCCCGGAGATTTAGTATCTGTTCTTTCTGGTGATGGACCGTTTACAGTCTTTGCACCAGTCAACTCAGCTTTCGATGATATATCTGAGGTAGTAGCAGGATTAACTCCTGAGCAGTTAGCTACCGTACTTACTTATCATGTCGTAGGTGGCGCAAACGTAGTTTCTGCTGATCTCAGAGATGATATGACGGTCATGACTGTAAGTGGCCAAGAGTTCACAATCAACTTAGATAATGGCCCTGAAGTAGTAGATCAAACCGGAGAAAGTTCTTCACTTGTACTCACAGATGTGCAAGCTACCAATGGAGTTATCCATGTTTTAGAGAGAGTAATCATTCCAAATTTATAGTTAGTTAGAGTTAGTAATGATTTTTTGACTACAGGGGATATAGTATTAGCAGCTATATCCCCATTTTTATTTTTGCGCTATATACTTCCATAGCGCTGCTGCATGTAAGGACTGTCTGATCTGATTGCGTTCTAACAATTCCAAGACTTCTGCCTTACTCAATCGGTGTACACTGATTTCTTCTGTGCCATCAAGCTTTTGCTCTTGTATCTTTTCGACGCCCACTGCTATGTAGCAATAAGTCAGATTAGTATGTGTTCCCGGATTAGCACTGTTTACCGTCCATAGTTTCCACTCTCCACCACCGTAGCCAGTTTCTTCTAATAATTCACGCTGTGCACTTGCTAAATGATCCTGATCTTCATCTTCACATACACCAGCGCTCAACTCATAGCTGATCTCTCCTAAGGCATGGCGATACTGTTGGATCATAATAAAATAGCCCTCCGTATCTATAGCCAGTACTGTTGCCCAATCTGGATACTCAAAGACATAATAACCGTCCATGATCAATCCTTTATTCAGCTTCACCCGATCCTCTCTTATCGTCAACCAGGGCTTACGAGTGAATAAATACTTGGATGATAGCAATTCCCACTTCTTCATAATCTCAACATAGTTCAATTCTTCAAAAAAATACCAATTACTCGGGTATACCCCATTTTATCCGCTCGATATAGCTATAACTTCGCCTTTGCAACAGTTTAATGTTGATACTACGTTTGTTTAGGTTTTAGTAGTTGATATGGGCAGATTTTATCCGATCTGCCCATTTTTTTGGCCTGAACTCACCTAAGCAAGATAATTATTTCGTTTTTTGAATCTGTCGATACCATTCATCCGTACGAAACTGACCAAACAAGTCAAACATTAGCAGCGTTGACGAGAATCCCAATATGCTCAGGGCTGTTGCTAAAAAAATGTGATTGCGGTTGAATAATAATGCAATGACAATCAAGCTGAATCCTAATAATACACAGGCCATATCAATTTTTCGCTTGCGACGAAACCGCTCTACCCTACCGGTTAGATGATCATACTCTTTTGTCGTGATATAACTCAATCCGAGATTCTTAATATTATTAAATCTATTAATAGATCTAAAAAAGCGATAGCCCCCAGTGATCGTATAGAATAATACGAATGGTAATGCGCTATAAAAGAGTCCTGAAGATAGATTGCCTTGACGCCATAGATAGAGCAATAGGGTCCACACTCCACCAGCAATGCCTAATATGGTTAGTAAGGCATTGCTTATTCTCTCACCTCTGTAGTAGAGAGCAGCATATTCTTCTATAGTTTTTTCTTTTATATCCAAGCTTAAGATATCTTACTTGTAAAGTTACTCACTACAAAAGAGTTCTACAGCAAGATTGAAGATTCTAATCATACGACTATCATCAATAGGAGATGTCATACTTACAACGCCCGTCGCAAGATGCCTCAAAAAGTCTCTCAATGCTCGTATAGACTTTGTAACCGATGAGATCAATCTACCCATACTGAGACACAACCCGTATATCTCTTCTGTCATACTACCCGATCAACTATCACAATACAATCTGAATCAATATGACCACATCATAGATCTTAATAATAGCAGGAAGTCAAGAGCCACTCATGAGGGGCAGCATAAATCTCTGATCAAGACTGACAAAATGCCCATAAGAAAATGGTTAATGCTCATCTTAAAGATCAACCTGCTTAATAAATCCCACACAGTCGATCGGCATTTTGCAGCAGTAGAAGGGCTTGGAGTAGATAATGATGGCGTAGGCTTAGACCTATTCTTGGATGATCAGGTTGACCTCCCAGTATCAGAAGATATATCAGACCATATCGTCATCAATGCAGGAGCAAGTAAGGTAACTAAGAGAGTACCCAGAGCTCTTATAGAAGGTATTATCAAAAGCTCTAAACGTAAATACATGTTGATCGGCGGAAAGGATGTAGCGGAAGAATACAAGGGGTTCGATAAAACTAATTGTATAAACCTTATAGATCAGCTCAGCTTGGAGCAATCATTCAGGATTATCTCCGAATGTCACCTACTCATAACAGGAGATACAGCAATGATGCATGCCGCTGCCGCTCTGCAAAAGCCTCAAATCGTAGTATGGGGCAGCACATCTGATGACTTTGGATTTTATCCTTATTATGGCTGTGATCGTACTGACCTTTCGCATCATATCATAAAGGGATTAGACTGTCAGCCCTGCAGTAAAATGGGTAGAGTCTCATGTCCCAAGGGTCATATGAACTGTTTGACAAATATTGAAGCTAAAGAAGTACTTTTAAAAATCAAGAAAATTACGTCCGACTAATTCCTCCTAAATGAATGGACAAAACAAAATTACAAAGCAGCGGTCCGTAAAAGACTATGTCCTCATCGGTGTGTTGAGCACAATTGTTCTGTATCTATTGTTCTTCTTTATAAAGTCGACCATATACACCATTCCCGATCAATCAAGAGGCGTCATGTTTAAAACCTATGATGGAGGGCTTAAAATGGACAAAGTCTATGAGCCAGGATTATACTTTATAGCACCATATAACCACCTTATCACATATGACATTTCCACACAACAAGACAAAATCACTGTAACTACATTTTCAATGGATGAAGCACTAATATCTGTTGAAGTCAGATATAGTTTTAATCCCGTTGCAGACAAAATAGGGCATCTTCATAATGAAATAGGACCGTCATACGACGTACGAATTAAACCAGAGATAAAATATGCAACTCGAGAAGTTATTAAACAATACAGTCGTTATGACTTAGATGACAGCAAGAAAGAATCAATTAAGGATGAAATATTAGCCATCAGTCAAAGAATCATGAAGACTAAGTATATAGAGCTAAACAAGCTTGAATTAATATCTATAAGTCCAATAGAATAAGTGGGCTTATCTGGATGATTTGCTGGGGTGCTATACTCTCTCAGAAAGAATACCGTACATTTAAGAACTGAGAATTATTATAAAAATGGGAACTGACTACCCCGGTTAATACTTTTACCTGTAGAAAATAAAATTAACACATGGCGACAATAAATATGAACCCAAACAACAATCCATTTGAAGGACGCAATTTCACTAAATACATAGTGATTGGATTTGTGGTCATTCTACTATTTTCTCTTCTTTCGAATACTACATTTATCACTATTCCTCCAGGTGCTAAAGGCGTCAAGTTTAAGAGATTTGCGGGAGGTATTAAAAAGGACAAAATATATGATCAAGGCTTTCAAGTAGTTATGCCATGGGATAATATGATTGTCTATGATATAAGGACTAATGAGTCAGTTGGAACGATGGATGTATTATCTAAAAATGGTCTATCTATTGCAGTTGAACTCTCGTATAGATTTATGCCAATACCAGAAAAGATAGGTTATCTGCATGATGAAATAGGTCCTGCCTATGCAGAACGTATCATTAAGCCCGAGATACGCTCGGCTACTCGAGAAGTCATTGGAAAATACCTCCCAGAGGAACTGTATTCTACCAAAAGAGAGGCCATCCAAGATGAAATTTTCAGTCAAACTCAAGCAGCCATCAAAACAAAGCATATCACGTTGGATGCGATATTGATTCGCTCCGTTCAATTACCAGACAAACTTAAGGAGGCTATTGAGCAGAAGTTAGAAGAAGAGCAATTGGCATTCCAATTCGATTTTAAACTTGAGCGTGAGCGTAAAGAAGCGGAGCGTAAAATTATTGAGGCTCAAGCGAAGGCTGATGCAAACAGAATTCTAAATGCCTCTCTCAGTGATAAAATACTGCAGGATAAGGGAATAGAAGCCACTCTGGAGCTAGCTGCTTCCCCTAATGCTAAGGTAGTTATCGTAGGTGGTGGAGATCAAGGATTACCATTAATCCTTAACAACTAAACTATAGTATTTATCGATAATCACTAAATGATCCATAGCATGCATTTTATAAGAATCGCACTACTGGTTTCAACTCTGATTGGTTTTATGTATGGTTGTAAATCCAAAAAAATAGAAGAAACCAATTTACAAAAGCAGGTTGTTGATGAGTCAGTAGCCCAATCAGACTTAATCGTAGCGCAAATAAAGCGGGACGCATGCTATGGTACTTGTCCTGTTGACTTGATCACTATATATAACGATGGGCGGGTACAGTATAAAGGCGTGAAGTTTGTCAAAAATTTAGGGACCCACACCGCCAATATAGATGAGGAGCGACTACTTAAACTAAAATCTGTCGTAGATGACCTGATGAGCTCTAAACTGAACAAGCAATATATCATGGAACATGTAAGTGATCTACCCTCTCGACTGTTGACTAAACCGGATGGGACGACTATCAGATATCAGCTCAACGAATCACCTGATATATTAATAGAGCTTGATAAGCAAGTCTATGAAATAAAGGAAGCTGTGGGTTGGAGTGAGACGGTGACTCACTAAATGTGAATTACATGAAGGATCCTTTATTAGATACCACGTTTAAATGCTTCATTGAGCACTCTGAAATCTAAGTTTCCTTTGTATTCTATCAAGTACTGTGATATAACGATAGATTTCTCCACTCTCTTCTTTTCACTCTTCAGTTTAGCTACCTGAAATATTAGCGCTCTCTGTTTTCCCGGCGTCAGCTTATCAAAATATAGCTCAAACTCTGGTTCTTGCACCAACAACTCTTCTAACTCTATCGGCAATGGCATACCATACTTACTATCGTCAGGTTCAAGTCGAACTTTCACTTGATCACCCAATGTGAGCATGTTCTTCTTCTTTAAGTCCTTACTGATTATAAGATATTTGCCGTGTTCACCAGCTGAAAGTATAGCGCATGGAAACTGGATACCATCATTGAGTTGTGCTATAAAACGCTTGATACCCTCCCTTTTATAATAGGCTACCACATCATCAGGTACTTTTACGTGTTGTGCATACAGTCGTTCTTCGAATACCTCAAGTTTAGATTGAAATGTCTTAACCATAATCCTATACAATGGTAATAAATCAAAGCATACTCAGCAAGCCGTGGTTTGGCTATTCCTCTTTAAAGGTGCTCTGGCACCTTTAGTCCCTCTGGGAATTCTCATCATCGGCGCTGAGGGGCTTAACCGCTTTATGCTCAACCTACCTTCCAGACTATGACTATATCTCTTGTAGGCACATAAAAAAAGCCTTGTGTGCAAACACAAAAGCCATCATTTATCTTTCCTCTGCT